>JBBRAX010000023.1:0-97469 GCA_038206395.1 Myxococcales bacterium
GGAGAAGGCGGAGAAGGCGGAGAAGGCGGAGAAGGCGGAGAAGGCGGAGAAGGCGGAGAAGGCGGAGAAGGCGGAGAAGGCGGAGAAGGCGGAGAAGGCGGAGAAGGCGGAGAAGGCGGAGAAGGTTGAGAAGCCCGAGAAGGTTGAGAAGCCCGAGAAGGTTGAGAAGCCCGAGAAGGTTGAGAAGTCCGAGAAGGTGGAGAAGCTCGAGCGGGTGGAGAAGGCCGAGAAGCCGGAGAAGATCGAAAAGCTGGAGAAGATCGAAAAGCTGGCAGCGGGCTGAAGAATCAGCGTCCGCCCGGTGGCTCTCACGGGTGCCTTCGATCTGTGCGCTGGCCCAAGCCTCGACGTCTAACGGCCGAGGTGAACGGGGAGGTGCGCCCTACCCTTCATTCTCTTTGGGTGGAACCGGACCTTCTCTTCTCTGCAGGCTCCGCGGGAGCCTGACCCACCGCCGCTCTACCGGCGCCGGCGGCGGGCGACGGCGAGCAGGGCGATCATCGCGAAGAAGCCGATCGGATCCACGGCGCTGCAGGCGCAGCCGCCACCGACGAGCTGCTGATCGGGAGTGACGGTGTTGTCTGCTTGCGTCCAGGTGGCGGACCTGGCGGCCGAGCGGTTTCCGGCGGCGTCCACGGCGCGGACGGCCAGGGTGTGATCCCCGACGGCCACGGTCGGGCTGTAGTCCTTGGGGCAGGCCGCGAAGGTGGCTCCGTCGAGGCTGCACTCGAAGGTGGCGGTCGCGTCCGGCGAGCTGAAGGTGAAGTCAGACGTCGTGGCGGTGTTCTGCGCCGGCGGCTGGCTCACGATCGTCACGTCGGGCGCCATCGTGTCGATGGTGACGACAACCGGCGCCGAGGTGTCGCTGGTCTGGGCGCCCTTCCCCGCCTTGACGGTGATCGACTTCGAACCGTCGGTCTGCGCCGGCAGCGTGAAGGTCCAGTCTCCGTTCGCATCGGCGATGGCGGTGCCCACGAGCACGCCGTCGACGAAGACGCTGACGGTGCTGTTCGGCGGCGCCTTGCCCGTGAGGGTCGGCGTCGGATCGTTGGTGGTCGAACCGGGGGCCGGGGTGGTGATGGTCGGCGTCGTCAGCTTGCCGGTGCTGATCGTGAACGTGTTCGTCATCGACGGCGAGCCCTTGTTGCCAGCGGGGTCGGTGGCGGTGGCGTTGACGGTGTGGCTGCCATCGGCGAGCGCGGTGGAAAGCGGCAGGCTCCACTTGCCCATCGCATCGGCGATCGCGGTGCCGACCCCCACGCCGTCGATGCTGACGGTGACGGTCGCTCCTGGCTCGGCGGTGCCCGTGACCGTCGGGCGGCTGTCGGTGAGCATCGCGCCATTCGCGGGCGTCACGACCGCCGTGTTGCCCGGGGCCATCGTGTCCACCGTCCACGTGAAGGTCGCGGGGGTGGTGTCGACGGCGCCGCCTGCACCCTTCGCGCGAATCTGAACCGTGTGGCTGCCGTCGGTGAGGCCGGTGAAGGTGGCTGGATCCGAGCAGGGCATGAACGCGCCGCCGTCGATGCTGCACTCATACGTGACGTTCGGCTGGTTCGAGTCGAGGTCGAACGCCGCGCTGTTGAAGCGGCTGAGCGACATCGGGCCACTGACGATGAACGTGTCGAGCACCGTCGGGTCGACGGTGAACGTGTTGACCGGCGAGTCAGGCCCGGTGTTGCCGGCCGGATCCTTCGCGCGCGCCAGGACCGTGTGCGGGCCATTGCCCAGCGCAGTGGTGGGCACGAAGGTCCACTTGCCGCTGGCGTCGGTGAGCGCAGTGCCAGCGACGATGCCGTCGATCACGACGGTCACTGTGCTGCCCGGCTCCGCGCTGCCGGTGATGGTTGGCGTACCGGTACCGATGGTGGAGTTGTTCGCGGGCGCAGTGACGAGTGGCGCCGCGGGAGCCACCGAGTCCACCGTCCACAGCCGCGAGGCCGGGCTGGCGTCGGTGGTCGCGCCATCCTTCGCGCGAACCAGCAACGTGTGCGGACCTTCGGCCAGGTTCGAGAAGGTGACCGGGTCGGTGCACGGCGCGTAGGCGGCGCCGTCGAGGCTGCACTCGTAGGTGGCGTTGGCGCGGTTCGACGAGAAGTCGAAGGTGGCGTTCTTGCTGGTGACGAGGCCTGAAGGCCCCGAGACGATCGCCGTGTCGAGGGCGTTCGAGTCGATCGTGAAGGGTACCGGCACCGAAGTGGGGCCCGTGTTGCCGGCCGGATCCTTCGCGCTCGCCGCGACCGTGTGGATCCCCATCGTCAGCGGCATCGACGGGACGAAGGTCCACGTGCCCGACGGGTCGACGACGACGGTGCCCGAGACGATGCCGTCAATCAAGACGGTGACGGTCGAGCCCGGCTCGCCGGTGCCGGTGATGACCGGCGGGTTCACGCCGACCGTGGCGTTGGCGGTGGGCGAAGTGATCGCCGGCGCCGCGGGCGCCGTGGTGTCCAGCGTCCAGAGGTGAATCGCCGGAGTGGTGTCGAAGTTGCCCGCGTTGTCCTTCGCGCGGACGCGCAGCGAGTGCATGCCGTCGGGCAGCCCCATCAACGTCACCGGGTCGGTGCACGGAGCAAAAGCAGCACCGTCGAGGCTGCACTCGTAGGTGACGTTCGCGGTGTTGGAAGAGAAGTCGAAAGGCGCGGCGGCGACATTGGTCAGCGCAGGCGGGCCGCTGACGATCGTGGTGTCGAGCTGGGGGAGCACCGTCCACGTCTGCGAAGCGGGCGTCGCGTCGACGTTGCCGGCCGCGTCTTTCGCGCGAACCTGCAGGGTGTGCATGCCGGCCGTCAGCGAGCCGAAGGTCGCGGGGTCGGAGCAGGGCGCGAAGGCCGCTCCGTCGAGGCTGCACTCGAACGTCGACCCGGCCTCCGTGCTCGAGAAGTCGAAGACGGCAGTGGCCGATGGATCCGTCGCGGGCGGGCCGCTGACGATCGTGGTGTCGGGCGCCGCGGTGTCGATGGTGAAGGGCTGGTTCGCGCTGGGCGGCGAGACGTTGTTCGACGTGTCGGTGGCGGTGGCTGAGACCTGGTGCGGGCCTTCAGCAAGCGCGACGGTGGGGGTGCAGGTCCACGTGCCGCCGGCAGTCGCGACGGCGGTGCAGACGACGTTGCCGTCGACGCGAACGGTGACGGTGCTGCCTGCTTCGGCGGTGCCGCTGAAGTCGGGAGTCGGGTCGTTGGTCGAGGCGCCAGACGCAGGCGCCGTGACGACGGGAGCAGCGGGAGCGCCGGTGTCGACGGTGAAGTTGTTGGTGTTGCTCACGGCCGAGACGTTGCCTGCCACATCGGTCGCGGTGGCGTTGACGGCGTGCGGGCCGTCGGCAAGGGCGGTGCCCTGGGTGCACGAGTAGGTGCCGCCCGCAGTCGCGACTGTGGTGCAGGCGACGTTGCCATCGACGCGGACGGTGACAGTCGAGCCGGCTTCGGCCGTGCCGCCGTAGACGGGCAGCGTGCTGCCGGTGGTCGAGGCGTTGGCCGGAGCGGTGACGACCGGAGCCGCAGGCGCGGTGGTGTCGACGGTGAAGGTGTTGGTCGTGCTCGCCGGCGACGCGTTGTTCGCTGCGTCGCGGGCGATCGCGCTGACCGTATGGGCGCCCTCAGCGATCGCGACGGCGGGCGTGCAGGTCCACGCGCCCGTCGCGCTCGCAGTGGCGGTGCAGGCGGTGGCGCCGTCGACAGTGACAGTGACAGTGCTGTTCGCTTCGGCGGTGCCGCTGTACGTCGGCGTCGTGTCGTTGGTGCGGCCACCGTTCGCAGGGGCCGTGACGACGGGAGCAGCGGGCGGCGTCGCGTCGATCGTGAAGGTGTTGGTGTTGCTCACCGGCGACGCGTTGTTGGCCGCGTCGCGGGCGATCGCGTTGACGGTGTGCGACCCGGCGGCGATGGCGATGGCCGGGGTACAGGCCCACGCGCCAGTCGCGCTCGCAGTGGCGGCGCAGGCGGTGACGCCGTCGACTGTGACGGTGACCGTGCTGTTGGCTTCGGCCGTGCCGCTGTAGGTCGGCGTCGTGTCGTTGGTGATGGTGCCGTTGGCGGGCGCGGTGACGACGGGGGCGGGCGGCGCGGTCAGGTCGATGGTGAAGGTGTTGACCGCGCTGGCCGGGCCCCCGTTTCCGGCCTGGTCGGTGGCAGCGGCGCTGACGGTGTGGCTGCCGGCGGCGATGGCGATGGCCGGGGTACAGGCCCACGCGCCCGCGGCGCTCGCGGTGGCGATGCATGCAACGGCGCCGTCAACCGTCACGGTGACTGTCGCGTTGGCTTCGGCAGTACCCGCGTACGTCGGCGTCGTGTCGTTGGTGCTCGAGCCGTTGGCGGGAGCCGTCACGACAGGCGCGGGAGGAGGCGTGGTGTCGACGGTGAAGGTGTTGGCGGTGCCGACGGGGCCGGTGTTGCCCGCTTGATCCGTCGCCTGCGCGGTGACGGCGTGCGAGCCAGGCGTGAGGACGACAGCCGGGGTGCAGGTCCACGCTCCAGCGGCCGAGGCGGTGACCGAGCAGACGATGTTGCCGTCGACGCGAACGATGACGGTGGCGTTGGCCTCGGCCGTACCGGTGTAGGTCGGCGACGTCTGGTTGGTGCGCGAGCCGTTGGCGGGCGCCGTCACGACCGCGGCGGCAGGAGGCGTGGTGTCGACAGTGAAAGTGTTGGTCGTGCTCGCCGGCGACGTGTTGCCGGCGGCGTCAGTGGCGGTGGCATTGACGGTGTGCGCGCCCGGGGTGAGGACGAGCGCCGGGGTGCAGGTGAACGTGCCGCCCGCGGTCGCAGTGACCGTGCAGGCGATGTTGCCATCGACGCGGACGACGACAGTCGAGCCCGCTTCGGCGGTGCCCGAGTAGGTGGGCGAGGTCTGGTTGGTGCGTGCACCGTTGGCGGGCGCAGTGACGACGGGCGCGACCGGCGCGACGAGGTCGACGTTCCACGCGTACGTGGCGGGGGTGGCGTCGCGCTGGTTGCCGGCGACCGAGCGGACGCTGAACGTGTGACTGCCGGGCGCAACCGAGAAGCCGAAGGGGCCGGTGCAGGGGCTGAAGGCGGCGCCGTCGAGGCTGCACTCGAAGGTCGAGCCGGCGGGAGTGCCGCTGAAGTTGAAGGTGGCCGCCGTCGAGTTGGTGTTCAGCGGCGGGCTCGCGGTGATCGTGGTGTCGGGGGTTGCGATGCACTGGCCCTGGAAGGGGGCGCCGCCACCGGTGACGCAGACAGGCGTGGCGAGAGCGCACTCGGTGTTGGCCGCGCACGCACGGCAGCTGACGACGCCGCCCGCCGTATGAACGGTGGTGTCACAGAAAGGCGTGGCGCCGCTGCAGTGCGCAGTGGCAGGGAGCGCCGCGTTCAAGCGGCCACCCACAGGCTCGGCGGTGTCGAGCACGCAGTCGTCGTCGTCGTCGAGGTCCTGGTAGTCGGGGACCCCGTCGGCATCGAAGTCGGGCGCGATGCCCACCGCCGAGCAGGTGCCAGCCTCGGTGGTGTCGGGCACGCCGTTGCCGTCGGTGTCGAAGCCCATCGCGGGGCGAAGGGTGCTGGCGCTGTCGTTCAGCGAGTTGCCGCCGAAGGACCAGACGGTGACGGGCTTGGACGCGACGATGTCCCAGGTGCAGCCCTTGGTGAGCGCGTTCGGGGCGAGGTCGTTGAGAATGCCGTTCACGCCCAGCGTGGTGGTGAAAGCGACGCAGGTGGCCGACGCAGGGCGCGGCGTGGCAGTGACGGTGGTGTTGGCTTCGCGCGAGAAGAGCACGAGGCCGGGCTCGGTACCGACGCTGCTGGAGCGAAGCAGAAAGTGAAGACCCGCGGCGCCGAGGTTCAACGAGAGGTCGTCGCCCATCGTGTTGACGCTGGCGGCGCCTTCGTTGTCGCCGGCCCAGACGTCGACGTTCGCTGCGGCGGTGGTAACGGCGACCTGGTAGCTGGCGGTGCCCATTCCCGACTGGAAGTAGATCGAGTTGGCGGGCACCGAGAGGTTGGTGACCGCGGCGCCCAGCCCCAGCGCGTTGACGGTGCGCAGCGTGAAAGCGACGGCGGTCGCGCTGCTGTTCATCACCGCGAAAGAGCCCGTCTGCCAGTTGTGCGTGCCGAACAGGAAGGTGCGGCCGCTGTCGTTGTCGCAATCTTCCGGGGAGCCCGAGCCCGTGGGCACCGGAGGCACGGTGGTGTAGCCGTTGCCAACGACCTGGCCGATGGCGACCTCGCCGGTGGTGGTGACGGTGAGGACGTCGCCGGTGGTGAACCCGAGGCCGCCCGCGTCGAAGTTCGGAACCCAGACCGAGTTCGCGACCATCGTGTTGGTGACGACTGCCGAGTTGGTGCGGTTGGTAATGGTCACCGTGCCGGCGAGGCGCGCGAAGACGCTGATGCGGTTGCCGACGGCGCCGATGAACCCTGGGGCGATGATGTGGCTCGTCCCGTAGAAGCGCTTGCCGTCGATGGTGGGAAAGAAGACGTTGCCCGAGAAGTCGCAGCAGTCCATGCCTGCCGTGGCAAGCAACGGCACGCTGGTGTCGAGACGGAAGTTGATGCCGGTTGCGGTCGCGTTGGTGACGACGACGACGCGCTGGTACTGCGTCACCGTGCCGCTGATCGCGGTGCCGGTGGGCAGCGGCTGGTAGGTGTAGCTGGTCGTGCCGGGCTGGGTACCGACGATGATCAGCTGCGAGTTGGTGCCGCCAGACTGCGCGGTGAGGCGGCCGAAGTAGACCTCGGCGGCCTGGGCGGAGAATCCCGCGAGGACGACGAGGGCGATCAGGGCTGAACGAATCATGGGGTCACCTCGAACACTTCCTGCTTCGGCGAGCCGACGACGACGAACTCGACGCGGCGGTTGTTCTCGCGGCCGGCCGCGGTGGAGTTGACGTCGGCGGGACGATCTGGCCCGAAGCCCTGCGACTCGAGCCGCGCGGCAGCGACGCCCTTGCTGGTGAGGAAGTCGCGCACAGCCTCGGCGCGCTTCTGCGAGAGCAGGCGGTTCGAGTCGGGCTTGCCCACGTTGTCGGTGTGGCCCTCGATGCGGACGCGCTCGATCTCGGGATGCTCGACGAGCACCTGCGCGACCTGGGTGAGCAGCTGGAAGCTCATCGGCTTGATCGACGCCTTGCCCGTATCGAAGAAGACCTTCTGCTTGATCATCAGCTTCTCGCGGGTGATCACGACCAGCTGCGCCTGTTCCTTCGGGCACCCCTGGTTCTTCGGGTCACCCTTCACCTTCGGGCAGTTGTCGACGTCGTCCGGCACCGTGTCGCCGTCCGCGTCCTTCTGTGGGCAGCCCTGTCGATCTGCCGGGCCGGCCTCTGTCGGGCAGCGATCGTCGGGGTCGAGCAGACCGTCGCTGTCGGTGTCGGGCCACGGGCAGCCCTTGTTCTCTTTCGGGCCAGCGACCTTCGGGCAGCCATCATCGCGGTCGAGCACGCCGTCGCCGTCGGTGTCGGGCCACGGGCAACCCTTGTTCTCTTTCGGGCCGGCGACCTTCGGGCAGCCGTCGTCGCGGTCGAGCACGCCGTCGCCGTCGGTGTCGGGGCAGCCATTGGTGGCGGCGGGGCCCTTCACGTTCGGGCACTGATCATCGGCGCCGAGCACCTGATCGCGATCTGGATCGCGGTCGGGGCAGCCCTGCAGCTCGAACACGCCGGGCTCGGTGACGCACTGATCGTCGGAGTTGATGACGCCGTCGCCGTCGAGATCGAGCGCAGGGCATTCTTTCGGGTCGTGGGCTTCACCCGCGACGCACTTCTTGTTGGGAATCGAGAGGCCGGCGCCGAGCATCACGCGAAAGGCAGGAGTGCCGGGCGTACGTCCGAAGCCAGGGCCGCCGAGCGCGAAGAGCTCGATCGGGCCGACGGGGTAGCGCGCTCCGAGCATCAGCTCGGCCGAGCCGCCAGTGCGGGTGAAGGGGATCCAGCCGAGCAGCGTGAGCTCGCCGCGCAGCCCTTCGTTGGTGGTGGTCGCGGTGGCGGCGAGCTGCATCAGGCTGCCGACTTCGTCGCCGACGCGCATGTTCGCTGGCGAGAGGACTTCGTGCTGACGAATCAGGGCCCCGACCTGCGCGCCGAGGCGAATGAAGCCGAGCTTTTTGCCGGCGCCGAAGCTGGGCTTGAGGCCGACGCTTGAGTCGCGCGTGAAGGCGGCGGAGTTGCCGATGGGAAGAGACAGCGCCAACTGGAAATCGAGATCGAGGGGCTGATCTTTGTCTTCCGACAGCAGCCCCACCCTGCCCTGCAGCCACGGCGTGCCGACGGCGGTGCTGCTGGGCTTCTTGAGCTCGGGGATGTTCTCACCGGACTGGTAGACGACGATCGGAACTTGAAGGCCGACCTCGAGCCAACGGGTGATTCCGTACGCGGCGATCAGGTGCGCAGTGACGCGGCTTTGAACCAGGGCCCGCGGCGACGATCCCGTCTGAAGCAGCACGAGCGGGTTGTGCTGGTAGTGCGCGACGACCGAGAGCCGGAATTGGCTCGCCAGAAGAAGGTCGCCGGTGCCGAGCAGGAAGCTCGCGCGCTGCGCGGGGTTGAAGGTCAGGTGCTCGAGCTCGAAGCCCGGCACTTCACGAGGGGTCTGCGCTGCGGCGGAAGAGCACACCAGGAGCGCTGCCCACAACAGGCGAGGCAGCCGAACGGTTCGCATGATTTGGTCGATGATAGCCACATCGACACCGCGCAATGGTCGCGAAGCGGCGGCTACAGCGCGCTACAGCCCACCTAGAAATCCAAAAGTGTCGCGCCAGCAGCGCAGCGCGCTGGGCGTGAAGACGAAAGCGTGGAACGCATGTGGGCCCCGCGCATACTCGCGGGATTCAGCCCGCGCTCCCAGCGCTGTGAGCGCGGTGGCAAGTCGGGCGGAGTCGTGACGAAGAATGTCCCACCCCCCGCACGGCAAGAAGAAGGGAGGAAGCGGGCGGTCAGGAGCGACGCCACGCTCGAAGGCGACGACTGGATCCGCGAGGTCGAGGCCGTGCTCGTGATCGAAGGACGCGCCGTGCAGGTACGCGTCGGTGACCTCGGCGATGCGATCCCAGAAGAAACCGTTGGGGCGCAGGTTGAAGCGCTCGGGGTCACTGACCTGAAACAAGCCGCACGCGGGCACGACCCCGCGGGGCACGGCGCCAGCGTCGAAGACTTCGCGCGCGAAGGGCTCGGGGCGCCGGTAGGTGGTGGCGAGGGTGAGCGCGGCTGAGAGGTTTGCTCCGGCGGATTCTCCGGCGAGGAAGATGCGCAAGGGATCTCCGCCGAGGCGCTGCACGTTCTTCAAGAGCCAGAGCCACGCGGCGCAGGCGTCTTCGATCGCCGCCGGGAACACGTGGTTGGGCGCGAGGCGGTAGTTGATGCTGGCGACGAGGTAGCCGCGCCGCGCGAAGGCGAGGCCGAACACCCAGTGGGTGTCTTTCGAGAGGAAGCGAAAACCCCCGCCGTGGATGTAGAGGACGACGGGCAGCGGGCCTGGCCGGTTGCGCGGGCGGTAGACGTCGAGCGTGTGCTCGGGCAGGCCCGTGTCGCGGTACGGCACGTCGCGTTCGACCGAGATGCCGTGCACCCAGGGGTGGCTGACGGGCAGCACCCTCGTGGCGGCGGCAGCGCCTTTGAAGAAGCCGTCGGTGATCGCGGCGCCGAGGCGGCGGCGAACGCGGCCCCGAAGATTGAGAGGAGGTCGGGCGATGGTGGGCATGATCAGGGGTGGAAGAGGTCCCACCCGAGCTTAGCCACCAGACAGGCGACGACGGTGAGCACCACGCCGCGAATCAGGGGCGCGCCGCGCTTGATCGCCAGCTGCGCACCGACGAGCCCGCCGAGGAACTGACCGACTGCCATCGGCAGCGAGATCGCCCAGACGACTTTGCCGGCGAGCCCCAGCAGCGTGACGGTGGCGAGGTTCGAGGCGAAGTTCACGACCTTCGCGTCGGCGGTGGCGTTGGGCAGCGACTCCTTGAGCAGCGTGACGTACGCGATGATCAAGAAGGTGCCGGTGCCCGGGCCAAAGAAGCCGTCGTAGGCGCCGATGGTGAGCGCGATGATTCCGCCGATGAGCAGCGGCCGCGCGGGAGCCGGACCTGCCGGCGTGTTGCCGGGGCGCTTGATCGCGACGAACGCGCCGGCGGCGACGAGCAGCACCAGCACCAGCGGCCGCAGCACCGTGCGATCGACGACGAGCAGCAGCGCGGCACCGGCGAAGGCGCCCAGCGCGCCCAGGGGAAAGGTCACCTTCGCGCGGGCGCGGTTGATGAGGCCGGCGCGCATGAAGCGGAAGACGGAGGCGAACGAGCCGAACACCGACTGGCCCTTGTTGGTGCCGAGGGCGAAGTGCGGGTCGAGGCCGGCGGCGAGCAGTGCCGGCAGAGTGATCAGGCCGCCTCCTCCGGCGATTGCATCGACGACGCCCGCGATGAAGGCGACGCCGGCGAGCGCGATCAGCGTTGGGAGGGGCAGGTCCACGGCGGAAGGCCGCGGACATAACTCACTGGCGGTTGCGGTCGAGGCGCTTCGTCACCACCTGGCGCTGCTCTGGCGTCAGCAGCTGGTGGAAGGCGATCGCTGCGTCGGCGAGCTTGTGGGTGAAGGCGCGAACCGAGTCGAGCTCGGAATCGATCAGCGCGTGGACCTTCGCGGTGTCGGGCACTGGCTGTTTCCACTGTTCGACGAGCGTGGCGCGCGCTTCGGTGCCCTGCTTCATCAGCGGGATCACGTCGGTGAGTACCTGCTTCTCGAGCTCGGCGGTGCGGGCGCGCTGGGCCGGCGTGGCGTCGACGTCGTCGAGCAGATCCTCGACCTGGTGGTTCAGCTGCTTCTCGACGCGCTCGGGCGACAGGTGACGGCCACCACAGCCAGCGAAAGTGAGGGCGAAGATTGCGGCGGGGATGAGCTTCGACATGGTTGCGCTCCAGGTTTGAGTTGGAGGCAACATGCAGCGCGCCCGTTGTGGGCGATTTGCGCTGTGGCGAAGAAGTGTGAAGGTCAGTGCAGCGGCACGGACACAGCGCTGCCCGAGACGACGACGGGCTTGCCGGGCGGGTGCGCCAGGTCGAGCACGAGGCGGGTGCCCTTGCCCTGCTTGCCGGTGCGGACTTTGAGGATCACACCCGAGCCGCTGGCGGTGTGGCTCTTCTTCGGGGCCGAGCCGCGGACGTCGATCACGAGGCGGTCAGGGTGCTTGAGGGTGAACGCCTTCACGATCGCCGACCCGCCGGCCAACGTCAGGTTCACTGCCAGCTGCTCGTCGTCGACGGAGGTGACGATCGAACGGATGGCTCCCGATGGGATCGCAAAGGTCTGGGTGGTGCGTTTGGCGGCGACGACGGGCTCGGGCTCCGGAGCAGCGACGACTGCCTCGGGAATCACCGGCGCGGGTGCAGCGACGACGGGCGCGAGCTCGACGGCGGGCGAGAGGACCTCGAGGGTCGGAACTTGAACGGCTGCGACGACGGGCGGCGGAGCCTCGACCATCACGGGGGGCGCCGAGCGGGTGAACCGCAGGACCGCGGTGGTGACGCCGGCGCCGATGATGATCGCGGCGAGACCGATGGCGGCCCAGACAGAGCGCTTGCGCCAGGGCGAGGCGGGCTCGGGGGCGCTCAGCGGCTTGCCCGAGTCGAGGTTCGCCACGAGGTAGTCGACGAGCTCGTGGGCGCGGGGGTGAAGGAAGCCGGTGAAGCGAACGCCGAAGCCAGCGCCGCGGCCGGGGGCCTTCGTCTCTTCGAGATCGCGCCAGACGACTTCGGCCTGCGCGAAGGGCAACACCCGGCCGCCGGCTTCGAGCGAGAGCGCGACGCGGGTGCCGGCGTCGAAAGGCGTCGGCATGCGGAGGAACATGCCTTCCTTCGAGATGTTGCTGGCGAGGACGCGGTACGCGCGCGGAGGCCCGCCGATCGGCACCACGCGAACGGGGTGCTTGAAGCGGACGCGCGGATCACGATCGATGGAGTTCGTTTGCATGCGCTACAAGTGTGAAGCACCACCCTATAGCGGCAAGTTTTCGAAAAATGCCCGAAATCGCCTACATCCGCGGCGCGCTCCCACCCGAGAGATTGCGGCCGATTCGCGACGCGCTGCTGGGATCTCCTTTCGTTTCCCACAGCACGCTGGGGGGCGCGTTCGCCGAGAGCCAGGGTTTCGCGATGACTTTCCAGCGCGAGGGGCGCGCCAGGATCGAAGAACGTTTTCCGGTGCTGCAGCCGTATTTCGATCAAGTGCTCGGCGAGCCGGCGGTGCGCGCGCTGCAGCCGTGGTGGGCGCGCTGGCGAAAGCAGCCGGTGCCCGTGCCGAACGCCTGGTACATGAACCTGTTGCTCGTCGGCGAAGGGGGGACGATCGCGCGGCACATCGACACGACGCTCGCGCGGGAAGCAGGCGTGCCGGGGATGACGCCGCTGGCCGTGACGGTGCTGTACCTGGTGGTGCCGCAGCGCGCGGGCGGTCAGCTCAAGATCTCTCGCGAGCACTCGACGAGGGCGGTGGTGAAGCCGCGCGAAGGGGCGCTGCTTCACTTCAAGGGAGATCTGGCGCACGAGGTGCTGCCCGTCGAGGGACTGCCGGCCGGAGCCCAGCGCGCGTCGCTGGTGATCGAGCAGTACTGCTTTCCCGACGCGGCGCTGAAGCGGCTGCCGACCTTCAAGCTCGACTCGCGCGCGGGCTTCGGCGCGTTTCTCGAGCACCACGCGAAGCAGGGGCCGAAGACGTTCGAGCTTGAGTAGACAGCTCCGATCTTCCGCAGAGGAGGATCATCCCTCGACTTCTCTCGGGTCGGGATGAACGGACTCGGCGCTGCCCGTCGTCTCAAACCTCGGTGGCGACGCGGGCTTCGAGGCGAACAGTGAATTCTTCGAGGGGGAAGAGCTCGACCTCGGCGCCGCCGCGCTGGCCTCCGGCGGCGTAGTCGAAGGGGTCGTCGACGTCGCGAATCAGCCGCAGCATGTAGACGTAGATGAGGGTGACGAACGGCACCAGAATGTACTCGGCCAGCGGCGCCTTGAACTTCGCGGCCAGCAGCAGAACCATGAGGATCACCATCAGTGTCTCGAGCAGCGCGTACGCCGGCGGCAAAATTCCTGTGCGCGAGATCACCGCGATGCGCGTCACCGTCTTGCGAAGGTTGTGGAGCTCGCTGATCGCGCGCGATGCGTACGCCCCGCCCCCTTCCGCTCGACCTGCTGAATCACCCCATCGAGCTTCGTGAGCGCCACAAAGGCTTCGCCATACGGCACCGACTTCTTCAGCCACCCGCCCAGCTGCTTCGACGTGTCGAGCACCGCGCGCCGCAGCGGCTTGTGGTCGATGGCCGGCCTCGCGATCGTCGCCTGCACGAGCACCTCTTCCAGCGTCTCGAGGGTGCAGGCGAGCTCGCCGGGCAGCTTCTCGCTCTCTTTGTACTCGGACATCGTGCCGGCAAGCATGAAGCCGGTGAGGAAGACGCCGCCGGTGAGGACGATGCCGACCTCCCCGACCTCGAGCAGGTACTTGAGCAGCGTCATCACCGCCACGTACGGCAGCGTCCCCAACATCAATCGCCACTTGAGCACGGCGCCCTTATAGCGCGACCCTCCGGTTCGGTTGCTCGAGGACGTCGGCGATGTCGACCAGCACCTCGCGCACCGTCTGCACCGCCTTGCGATCGAGCCGGGCCAGCGCCGCGACGATGGCAGCCTCGACGGTGCCTTCCTGCCCGACGTCGATCTTCCGGCCCTTCTCGGTGAGCCCCAGGAACGCGCGCCGGCCATCCCGCGGATCCGGCCGCCGGGTGATCAGCCCTTTGCGGTCGAGGCGCTTCAGGATTCCCGTCACCGAGCTCGGGTGGATGCGCAGGATCTCGGCCAGCCGCCCGGCCGACATCCCCGGAAACCGCCCGACGATTCGCACCACCATGCGCTGCGGCCCGGTGACGCCCAGCGCGGACTCCATGCGCTTCGACGCGCTCTGCAGCGAATGATCGAGCCCCCACAAGATCCGGAGGAAGTCGAGCGCATCACCCAGCGGAGGAATCGAGGTCAACCGCGCGCCCCCGCACGCCGCAGCCGCAACAGCTCAGCGAGGAAGGGGTCGATTTCCTTTTGGTCTCGAAGACAGAACGCCGCCGCACTCTGGCCGCGGGCGCCGACGCGCACCGTCATCAACTGCCCCGGCTGATCGAGGCTGAACACGTCTTCGTCCGTCTCGTCGTCGCCGACGAAGATGGCCGTGTCACAGCGGCGGCTTTCACGGGCGCGTACGAGGGCGGTGCCTTTGTGGGGCGCTCCTTCGGGCAGCACGTTCACCACCTGCTTCCCGCCGATCACCCTCACCTTTCCCAAAAGGCCCACCGCGTCTGCGATTGCCGCCTTCACCTTCTTCTTCTCGCGCGAGGCCCGGTAGTGAATCGCCACGGAATGCCCTTTGTCTTCGACGACCACTCCGCGGAAGCCTTCGAGCTTGTCGTGAAGAATCGGCTGCCAGCGCTTCACCTCGTGAAGCAGCTTGCCCGCCTGCGGCCAGGGCTCACTGCCGTGGTTGCCGATGACCTCGAGCACGCCGAGCCCCTTCACCCGCGCGCTCACGTCTTCGCGGCCGCGGCCGGAGATCACGACGCACGGATAGAGCCCGCACACCTTTCGCAAGAGCTCGCGCGTCTTCGCCCGCAGGTGCGCCTTTTGAGGGTCCTTCACGATCGGCGCGAGCGTGCCGTCGAAGTCGAAGCCCAGCAGCACGTTCGACCACGCGAACTGGGCGAGCAGGCCGCGGTTTGCGCGAGAAAGAATGTGCTTCATGCCTTAGGGCGCTCCGACGAGGTGCTCGCTGAGGCGGCCCGACAGGCGCTCCCGGCGGCGAAGGCGGGCGGCGTCGACGAGCATCCGGCCGGCCCAGCGGTAGATGTTGAACTCAGCGACAAAGGCGCGCATCGCAGACATGCGGTCGCGCTGCTCGTCGACGGACATGGTGAGCGCGGTGGCCATCGCCGAGCTGGCTTCGTCGAGATCGTACGGGTTGACGACGAGCGCCTCGGTGAGCTCGCGGGCGGCCCCGGTGAACTGGCTCAAGATCAGCACGCCCTTCTCGTCATCACGGGCGGCGACGAACTCCTTCGCGACGAGGTTCATGCCGTCGTGGAGGCTGCTCACGTAGCAAAGGTCGGCGGCCCGGTAGAACTTGAAGACGCTGGGTGCCTCGTGGTGCGCGCGCAGGAGGATGATCGGCCGGTAGTCGCCGTCGCCGAAGCGGGCGTTGATGCGCGCGGCCAGCTTTTCCACGGTGTCGTTGAGCAGCTTGTAGCGCTCGATCTCTGTTCGGCTCGGGGCCGCGAGCTGCACGAAGCTGAACCGGCCCTTGAGCTCGGGCCGCCTCTCGATCAGCTGTTCCACCGCGAGAAGCCTTTCTTCGATGCCCTTCGTGTAGTCGAGGCGATCAACGCCCACGCCCAGCAGCGCGTCGGGCTTCAGCTTCAGCTCGGCGAAGATCTCGGCCCGGCACTGCGCGGGGGGCGGAGCGGAAATGGCCCACGGGTTCGGCCAGTCAATCGAGATCGGGTACGGGCGAATGAGCGTGGCGCGCTTCTGGTGAACGACGGCGTGCTGCTCGCGATCGATGCGGGCCTCCATGAAGCGATCGACGCCGTCGATGAAGTTGTTGCAGTCGGCCTGGGTGTGGAACCCGACGATGCTGCTGCCGAGCAGCCCTTCGAGCAGCTCGTCGCGCCACGGGCAGATGCCGAAGCGTTCGGCGTTGGGCCAGGGGATGTGCCAGAAGGAAATGACGGTCGCCTTCGGCAGCCGCTCGCGGATCAGCCGGGGCGCGAGGGCGAAGTGGTAGTCCTGCACGAGGACGATCGGGTTGTCCGAGTCGACCTCGCTGCACACCGCGTCGGCGAAGCGCTTGTTGACCGCCTGGTAGTGCGCCCAGTCGCTGCTGCGGAACAGCGGCCGGTTGTGGGCGACGTGGCACAGCGGCCAGAGGCCCTCATTCGAGAAGCCGTAGTAGTAGCCCTTCTCTTCTTCGGGGCTCAGCCAGACGCGCCGCAGCGTGTACGCGCCTTCACCGGGCGGAACCTTGATTCTTCCCTGGGCATCGGCCGTCTCGCGGTCGGCGCTGCCGCTGCCGTGCGCGACCCACGTACCCGAGCAGGCGCGCATCACTGGCTCGAGCGCGGTGACGAGGCCGCTGGCGGGATGCGAGAGGGTGATCTTCCCGTCGGCGCCGCGAGAATGAATGTACGGCTCGCGGTTGGCGAGGATGACGACCTTCTCGCCGTGCAGGTGGCGGCTCAGCGTGTACTTGAGGCGCTGCGGCGTCCACGGCCCGCCCTGCTGATCGGCTTCCTTCTCGCTGGCGATGCGCTCGACCAGCTCGCGCACGTCCTGCAGCAGGGGCTGGAACTCAGGACGGGGGCCGCCGCCCTTCATCAGGCGGCGCAGCTCGTTGCTCCAGCCACGCCACGAGAGCCGCGCAGCGATGATGGTGATCGCCGAAGCGCCGAGGGCGAGAATCGCAAAGGCGACCAGCAGGAACTCGTCGGTCGTGGCCTCGCGGCGCGAGACGAAGCTCATGTCGTGAACCAGCACCACGAAGCCGGCGATGTGGTCGCCGTCCTCGATCGGGGTGGCGCTGACGTGCACTTCCCCACCGGGAAGAATGGCCTTGGTCTTCCAGTTGACCCGCTCGCCGGGCGGCTGAGCCAGCGTCACCTGCACATCCGCGCCGACGCGGGAGCATTCGAACTGTGGCGGAAAGTCCCGGGTGCGGGCGAGGAGGTTCAGCTCGGTGTCGCAAGCGGCCGCGGCGAGAATGCGCTCGTCGCGGGTGAGCTCGGTGAGCAGGGCTTCGAGCTTCTTGCCGCCTTCCGGTTGCCATTGCTGAAGCAGTGCCGTGCGCGCGCCGCTGACGGCGAGGCGGGCGCGCAGGTCGAGGTCGCGTTCGTGCCAGCTGCGGGTGGTGTCGTTGAGCAAGACGGAGGCGAGCAGGGTCAACAGCCCCAGGCCGACCACCAGCACCACCACGAACTTCAGCGCCCGCGACATGGGCGACATAGATACTCAAACTGATTGGTGTAGCAAACGATTACCGTTACGTTTCTTTCCTATGCGACTCGAAGACCTCGGGCTGATCGGCAACTGCCAGTACTCGGCGCTGATCGATCGAAGGGGCGCAGTGGTGTGGTGCTGTCTTCCCCGCTTCGACTCCGAGCCACTGTTCTCGACGCTGCTCGACGAGAAGGCGGGAGGCCAGTTCCGCATCGGCACGCCCGACGGCGCAGCGGGGACGCAGCGGTACCTCGACAACACCAACGTGCTCGAGACGATGTTCACCTCGGAAGACGGCAGCTTTCGCGTCCTCGATTTTGCGCCCCGCTTCATCCAGAACGGGCGCACCTTCCGCCCGACGCAGCTGGTGCGAATCGTCGAGCCGCTGCAGGGCACGCCGCGCGTGTCGGTGGTGCTCGACCCGAAGCTCGGCTGGTCGAAGGACACGCCACAGAAGGTGCTGGGTTCGCACCACGTGCGGTTCGAAGGCTTCGCGAACCCGCTTCGCGTCAGCACCGACATCTCGCTGGCGTACCTCGAGGGCCAGCCTTTCGTGCTGTCGGAAAGGAAGTGCTTCATCTTGAGCTACGGCGCTCCGGTGGAAGAGGCGTTGATGCCGCTGTGCCAGCGGTTCCTCGACGAGACGACGCGGTACTGGGGCACCTGGGTGAAGGACTGCGACATTCCTCCGCTGTTCCAGCAGGAGGTGATCCGCTCTGCCCTGGTGCTCAAGCTCCACTGCTACGAAGACACGGGGGCGATCGTCGCCTCGATGACGACGTCGGTGCCCGAGTCAGCGGGCAGTGGCCGTACCTGGGACTACCGGTACTGCTGGCTGCGCGACGCGTACTACGCGCTGGGTGCGTTCGGCATGCTCGGCCGCTTCGAGGAGCGCGAGAGCTTCGTCACCTACCTGCTGAACATCGCGGCTTCGAACCCCGAGTTGGCGTTGAACCCGCTGTACCGCATCGACGGCACGTATGACCTCGAAGAGAAGATCCTCACCCACTGGCCCGGGTATAACGGCGAAGGTCCGGTGCGCGTCGGCAATGGGGCCGCGATCCACCTGCAGCACGACATCTTCGGCGAGATGGTGCTCGCGCTGACCCCGGTGTTCCTCGACGACCGCTTCAAGGCAGAACGATCGGCAGACGCGTTGGGCTTGCTCGAGCGGCTCGCGCGAAAGGCGATCTCGGTGGCGGGCACACCGGACGCGGGCATCTGGGAGTACCGCACCGCGTGGGTGCCGCAGACCTTCTCGAGCTTGATGTCGTGGGCGGCCGCCGATCGCATGGCGAAGGTCGCGCAGCGGCTGATTCCAGCAAAGGAAAAGGAGTTTCGCGACGCGGCGAACCTGATCAGCGCGCAGGTGGTGGAGAAGGCGTGGAGCCAGGAGCTCGGCGCTTTCGCAGGCGCGTACGGCGGCAACAACCTGGACGCTGCACTGCTGCAGATGGCGCCCCTTCGAATGTTCTCGAAGGACGACCCGCGGCTGAGCGCGACGGTGGACGCGATCTGGGAGCAGCTGGGCCATGGCGGTTGGCTCTTTCGCTACAAGCTCGACGACGGGTTCGGGCAGCCGACGGTGGCGTTCATCATCTGCACGTTCTGGCTGGTCGAGGCGCTGGCGATGCTGGGGCGCAAGAAAGAGGCAGTCGAGGTGCTCGAGCACATTCATAAGGCGATGTCGCCGCTGGGCCTGGTGTCCGAGGACATCGAGACGGCGACCGGGCGGATGTGGGGCAACTTCCCGCAGGCGTACTCGCACGTCGGCTTGATTCGCGCGGCGTTCGCAGCATCTCCAAGCTGGGAAGAGATTCTCTGAGGGTCCATAGTGCGCGGCATGCGTGCGTGGATCCTGGCGGTGGCGGTCTTCTCCTTTGCGGGCTGCAGAGGCGACGAGGTGAAGTCGGCCACCCACCACCTGTCATGGAAGCCGCCCCGTGGGGTGACGCTGACCGCAGACACGGCCGCGGGCCTTCAATTCTCGGGCGGCGTGAAGGTGACGAGCATCCCCGGCGCGCCCGGCCCACTGCCTGAAGAAGGCGGGCTCGACGCGCTGCTGCTGACGGTGCTGAAGGCGTCGGGCGACGAGCCGCTGGACAAGCGGATCAGCGGAAGGCTCGGAGACGTGCCGGCCGGCAAGGTCGCGCGCTGGGTGTTGTCGGGCGGCGGCCAGCGGGCCCTGCACTACTACCTGCCGCTGAAAGACAGGGCGCTGGTGATCTCGATGGTCACGCCGGAAGCGGCCTTCGGCACGCGCGAGTCGCAGCTGGACCTTTCGCTGTCCACTTTGAAAATCGAGTAGGAGCCTCACGCATGCGCTTCAAGGGAACAGAGTCGTACCTGACATCAGAGAGCCTGCGGTCGGCGGTCGACTGCGCGTTGGCGCTGCAGCGGCCGCTGCTGGTGAAGGGCGAGCCGGGCACGGGCAAGACGTTGCTGGCCGAGGCGGTTTCCCAGGCCCTCGATCTGAAGATGCTCACCTGGCACGTGAAGAGCACCAGCCGCGCGCAAGACGGCCTCTACGTGTACGACGCCGTGCAGCGGCTTCACGACTCGCGGTTCAACGACCACGACGTGCGCGACATCAAGAAGTACCTGAAGCTCGGCCCGCTGGGAGAGGCGTTCGCGGCGAAGGAACGCAAGGTGCTGCTGATCGACGAGATCGACAAAGCCGACCTCGAGTTCCCGAACGATCTGCTTCACGAGCTCGACCGGATGCGCTTTCGCATCGTCGAGACGGACGAAGAGGTGGTCGCCGAGCAGCGGCCGGTGGTGATCATCACCAGCAACAACGAGAAGGATCTTCCCGACGCCTTCCTGCGGCGCTGTGTCTTCCACTTCATCGAGTTCCCCGATCAGGCCCTGATGCGGCGCATCGTCGACGTGCACCACCCGGATCTCGACGCGAAGCTGGTCGACCAGGCGCTGCAGATCTTCTTCGAGCTGCGCGGCTTCACCCGCCTTCGCAAGCGGCCGAGCACCTCAGAGCTGGTCGACTGGCTGGCGGCGCTGAAAGCGACCGGGACGAAGAGCCTGAAGCTCGATGAGCACCTGCCCTTCCTCGGAGCGCTGCTCAAGCGCGAGCAGGATCTGCAGGCCTTCACAGAAGCGTTCGCCGGGGGCCGCCGCAGCCGCGCGTAGCGACAGCGAACATGTTCATCCCCTTCCTGTACGAGCTGCGCGCGCTGAAGGTGCCGGTGGGCACCCAGGAAGCGGTGGCGCTGGCGCAGGCGCTGAAGGCCGGCCTGCACGACAGCTCGTTGGACGGGTTCTACGACGTCGCGCGATCGCTGCTGGTGCACAGCGAGACGCAGCTCGACGCTTTCGACCAGGCGTTCTCGAAGCACTTCAAGGGCATCGAGATCTCGGCGCGGGAAATCGAAGCGCAGCTGCTCGACTGGCTGAAGGACGCGCAGAAGAAGCGCCCCACCCTGTCGCCCGAAGAGCTCGCGCTGCTCGAGGCGCTCGACCGCGCGACGCTGGAAAAGATGTTCGAAGAGCGGCTCAAGGAACAGAAGAAGCGCCACGACGGCGGCAGCAAGTGGATTGGCACGGGCGGCACCTCACCCTTCGGGCACAGCGGCGCTCCGCGAGACGGCATTCGCGTGGGCGGCGAGGGCGGGAACCGGCGGGCGATCGAGGTGGCGTCGCAGCGCAACTTCCGCGACTACCGCGACGACCTGGTGCTCGACGTGCGGCAGCTGGGCCTCGCGCTGAGGAAGCTGCGGGCTTTCGCGCGCGAAGGCATCGCCGACGAGCTCGACCTGGACGAGACGATCGAGCAGACGGCGCGGAACTTAGGGGACCTCGAGGTGGTGACCCGCGCCCCCCGGAAGTCGACCACGAAGCTGATTCTGCTGATGGACGTCGGCGGCTCGATGGACCCGCACGCCGACACGGTGTCGCGGCTGTTCACGGCGGCGAAGAAGGCGACCCACTTCAAAGAGCTGCGCACCTACTACTTCCACAACTGTATCTACGGCCGGGTGTACGGCACCGCGCAGCTGCGAGACCCGATGCCGGTGGCGCAGCTGTTCGCCGAGACGAACCCGACCTACAAGCTGATCGTGGTCGGCGACGCGCTGATGGCCCCGTGGGAGCTGACGGGCACGTCGGGGTACGGCGAAGACACCGCGGAAGGCGTGGTGTGGTTGATGCGGCTGGTCGAGCGCTTTCCGCAGGCGGTATGGCTGAACCCCGAGCCGCCCCGCGAGTGGTGGCAGACGACAATCGAGGTCATTCGCCGGGTGTTCGCGATGTACCCTCTGACGCTCGAAGGGCTGGGCGAAGCGGTGAACCAGCTGACGCGGGGAGGACGCCGGTAGATGCCCAAAGCGAAAGACACGGCAGACCTGATGAAGTTCCTCCCGACGATTGCGTTGTTCGGCGGGCTCGAGCCCAAGACGCTCGAGAAGATCATCTCGATGATGACGTTGCAGGAATTGATGCCCGGCGCGGAGGTCTGCAAGCAGGGGGACCCGGGCCGGAACATGTTCGTGGTGCGCTCGGGCGAGGCGCTGGTCTACCGGCAGAGCATCCCCGGCGCGCGCCGCGCGAAGCTGATTCGCCTGGGGCCGGGTGAGTTCTTCGGCGAGATGACGCTGATCGACATCATGAAGCGGTCGGCGACGGTGGTGGTCGAGAAGCCGACGACGCTGCTGACCCTGGGAAACAGAGAGCTGTACCGGCTCTACAACGAAGACGTCGCGGGCTACGTGATGGTGCTGCAGAACCTCTGCCGCGAGCTGTCGCGCCGGCTGCGAACGACGAACCAGAAGCTGACGATTCTGGCGGAAGAAGCGGGCGACGACAGCACGCTGATTCGCCCGGCGCTGAACCGCTGAATAGAATGAGGTCACTGCAAGATGCGCCGCCTGGACTCAGCCCCCACCGACACGTCGATCGAGCTCGACGGTCAACCGATTCCCGCCTGCGCGGGTGAGAACACCGCCTGTGCGCTGCTCGCCGCCGGTGAGACGATCTTCTCGCGCAGCATCAAGTACCACCGGCCGCGAGGGCCGTTCTGCCTGACCGGCGCGTGCGCACACTGCCTGATGCGCGTCGACGGGGTGCCGAACATCGCGGTGTGCCAGACGACGGTGCACCCGGGGATGCGGCTCGAGAGACAGAACGCATTCCCCAGCGCGCAGGTCGACATCTTCTCGATCACCGACTGGTTCTTCCCGCGCGGGCTGAACCACCACGAGATGTTCGCGGGGGTGCCGATTGCCGAGCAGGTGATGGCGAAGGTGGCGCGGCAGCTGGCGGGGTTGGGGAAGCTGCCTGACAGCCCCGCTCCGCAGCGGCCGCCGGCCGAGACGGCGCACTGCGAAGTGGCGATCGTCGGCGGTGGAGCGGCGGGCCTCGCCGCGGCCCAGGTGTTCGAAGAAGCCAAGGCGTCGTATCTGCTGCTCGAGCGCGAGATGTTCGTCGGCGGGCGGCTGGTGGTCGCTGCCGACGAGTTCGGAGCGCCCGCGCTGTGGCCGGCCCCCATGCGGAAGGTGAAGCTGGGCTCGACGGTGGTCGGTTTGTTCGACGACAACGACGGCCGGTTCCTCGCGGTCACCGATGGCGCGCAGCTGACGAAGCTGTACCCGAAGCAGATTCTTCTTTGCAACGGCGGCCACCCGCAGCTCTTCCCCTTCGAGAACAACGATCTGCCGGGTGTCTTCTCGGGCCGCGCGGTGAGCCGGATGATTCGCCTTCACAAGCTGCTGCCCGGCCCACGGATCGCGGTCGTGGGCGAGCCGGTGGAAGCGAAGGCGCTGGCGCAGCTGATCGCGAGCGTCGGCGGCGAAGCGGTCGCGATCGGCGAGGCAATTGCTGGCGCCCACGGCATGGCAGGCGTCAACGCGATCACGCTGAAGTCGGGGAAGCGGCTCGACTGCGACGCGATCGCCATCTGTGGACCTTTGTCCCCGAGCTTCGAGCTGGCGCGGCAGGGCGGCGCGCGGGTCGGCTGGCACGAAAAAGACCAGGTGTTCGCGGTCGAGGCCGACGCCGATGGGCGGACGTCGGTGGCCTCACTGTTTGTCGCCGGTGAGGTGCGCGGACCGATGGGCGCTGCGGCCGCTGCCGAGACGGGTCGCCGTGCGGCGCTGGCGATGCTGGGGAGCGCGCGATGAGCAAGACGCTGCTTTGCCCGTGCGAAGACGTCACCACCGACGACGTCGATCACGCGATCTCGAAGGGCTACTGCGACGTCGAATCGGTGAAGCGGTACACCGGGTTCGGTACGGGCATGTGCCAGGGCAAGCAGTGCCTCGCGAGCGTCGCGGCGGTGCTGCAGACGAAGGGGAAGCTTGGGGGCGCGCAGCTGGTGCCTTTCACGCCGCGGCCTCCCCTGTTTCCCACCGAGCTGTCGCTGTGGGCGTCGGCGGGCTTCGACCCGGCCGAGAGCGTGACGGGTGGCGTGCCGGCGGCCCTCGGGCTGTCTCAGCACGCGCTGAGGCCGGAAGGCCCGGTACCGCAGAAGGCGAAGATCGTGATCATCGGCGGCGGGATCATGGGCCTCGCGCTGGCGCACAACCTGGCGCTGCAGGGCGAGACCGACGTGGTGGTGCTCGAGAAGGGCTACCTGTGCGCGGGGGCCAGCGGGCGCAACGGCGGCGGCGTGCGGATGCAGTGGGGCACGGCGACGAACATCGAGCTGTCGAAGCGCAGCATTCACTTGATGAAGGGCTTCGCGCGCGAGATGGGGATCAACGTCTGGCTGCGACAGGGCGGCTACCTGTTCCTCGCAAAGAGCAAGGCAGTGGCCGAACGGTTGGCGCGCAGCGCGACGCTTCACAACAAGCATGGCGTTCCAACCGAGATCCTCACCCCCGACGCCGCCCAGCAGATCGTGCCGCAGCTGGAGATGACGGGCGTGCAGCTGGCCGCGTTCAACAAGGACGACGGCGTCATCTTTCCGTGGCCGTTCATGTGGGGCTACGCGCAGAGCTGCCAGAAGAAGGGCATCAAGGTCGAGACCTTTACCCGGGTGACGGGCTTCGAGCAGGCGCAGGGCCGCATTCGGAAGGTGATCACCGACCGCGGCGAGATCGCGTGCGACACGGTGGTGGTGGCCTGCGGCGCGTGGAGCCCGAAGATCGCCTCGCTCGCGGGCGTGAAGCTGCCCAACGAGCCGCATCGCCATGAGATCTGCTCGTCGGAGCCCCTGAAGCCTTTCCTGCAGCCGCTGGTCTCGGTGCTCGACTCGGGGCTGTATTTCTCGCAGTCGATGCGCGGGGAAATCGTCGGCGGCATGGGCGACCCGGCCGAGAAGCCCCAGCTCGAGCTCGGCTCGTCGATGCGTTTCTTGAGCCGCTACGGCAAGGCGCTGACCGAGCTGATGCCGAGCACCGGCCGCCTGAAGATCCTTCGCCAGTGGGCCGGGCCGTACGACGTCACGCCGGACAACTCGCCGATTCTCGGCCGCACGCCGGGGCTCCCCAACCTGCTGCAGCTGTCGGGCTTCGTCGGCCACGGCTTCATGATGGCGCCCGCCGTCGCCGAACGGATGGCGAAGTGGATGGCGTCGGGCGAGTCAGACGAGCTGTTCGAGCGCTTCACCCTCGACCGCTTCACCAGCGGCAAGCCGGTTCAGGATCGCGAAGACATGATCATCGGCTAGTACGACAGATCAGAAGTTCGTGCTCCGCTGGGACGCCGCCCCATCCCCATTGGCCGCGTGGAACTCCTGCGGCGCACAGAAAGTGCGTCTCGGTCGTTCGCCTTGCCACTGGGGCGGCTCGACGTCCGATCGGGGCACGGACTTCTGAACTGTCGTACTAGCGCTTTTCCCGGAAGCGCCCGTTCGCGGTCGCCTCGAAGCTCTCGGGGTAGCGCGCGCGGCCCGTCTCGTTGCCGAGAAAGGTGCCGTCTTCGAACTTGTAGCTGTAGTCGATCACCTCGGCTTCCTTGACCGTGACGGTCTGCCCGGGGACGAGCTCGACTGCGAAAGACGGCTGGGTGCGCAGCGGGCCCTTCAGCACGCCGTCTTTCCACTCTTTCACTTCGACCCACATCAGCTCGGTGGTGCCCTTCGCGACGAAGGGGCCTTTCACCAGCAGGTACTCGCGGCCCGGGAACTTGCCGACGCGGGGCTTGTAGGCGGCGAGCGCGGTCCGGGCGCGGGCCGTGGCGGCCTCGATGGCGTCCGTGGTCTGCACGCGGCGCGCTTCGTCGACTGAGCCGAAGAGCTGATCGAAGGCGGCCTCGAGGCAGGCGTTGGGCTCTGAGCAGGTGATGCGCGGGAAGGAGATCTCGCCCTTCTCGCGCAGCTTCACCGTCACCTCTTTCTTCGCATTGCCCGCGATTCCGGAAAGTTGTCGGGCCTTCGCGGCAGGGTCGACGATGTCGTCGAGGCGAACGACCAGCTCGCCCTTCGGGCCCGGCTCGAGCCCTTCGGTCATCCGCTGCACGACGACGTTGAGCAGCGAGGCTGCCGAGCGCAGCTGCGACGCATGAATGCCGGCCAGTGACAGCTCGGCGAGACCGAGGCGGGCGAGGCCGCGCGTGAAGACGCGAAGCTCACCGGCGGCGGCCGGCTCGTTGAAGACGGCGTAGTGGTACCCGACGCCGACGGGCGCGGGACGCGGACTTTCCTTCTCGGCCTGCCAGGTCGCTGCTGTCATTGCCGAAGGCAGCTGCTGGTCGACCACCACGCCGTTGCAGGAACGCGCGAGCGCGCCGATCGCGGCGTAGGCCCGCGGTAGAGACTCGTTGCGGGCCCAACGCAACGTGTAGATCGGCACCTGCATCGCTGCGTCGAACGCCTGCTTCTCGGCGGCCGGCAGGTCGCCTCCGCAGTTGCACTTGTCGACCCCCGAGGCAGCGCGCGGAGTCACCTTCGCGACGATGGTGCCCGGCGCGAATGACTTCTGCGCCGACTGCAGCGCGTAGGAAGTGACCTCACCCTTCGAGCAGATGATCCCCACTTCGAGCTTTGGACCATCGGCCTGCCAGGTGGGGAGCGCGGCGAGCGCGAGGACGACGAGAGGGCTGACCATCCGGACCCTTTAAGCGTTGTCCTTCGCAGACCGGAAGACTTCGTCGACCGAGAGCCCAAGCTTCCGCACCGTCTCGCGGTCGGGAGCGCCGGTGCGGGCGAGGTCCAGATCACCCTGGAACTTGCGGAGCGCTCCGCTGGTCTCTTTGTCGAGCTCGTTGGTGTCGTGCGACGCGGGCAGGTAGCCCCGCTTCACCAGTGCCTGCTGGATGAGGCGCGCACCTTCAGGTTTCATCAGGCCGGCGGGAGACACGGCGAGCTCGGGGCGGCCTGCTTCGACCGGCGGCCGCGCGGTGGCTGACGTCGGCTTCGGCAAAGGCTTGCCGCTGGGCGACACCGCCGGCTCAGCCGGAACAGCGGCGGCCTTCTTCTCTTCAGGCTTCGCCTCTTCCGCGTTCGGCTTCACGCCAACGGTGTCTTCGTCGGGTTGAGTGTCTTTCTCGACCTCGCGGGTATGCAGGCAGCCGGCTGCGGTGAGGGCGAACACGACGATGAGTGACTTGCGCATGGTGGTGGTCCTCATGACTTCGGGGCAGCGACGGGCTGTTGTTTGGGGCCTTCCTTCTTGTCGAGCGCATCCTTGATGATGCCCAGGGGGCTCTGGTCGTGGTTTGCCTTGGGCGCAGGCAGGCGCTCGAAGCTCTCGGACACGCCGATGACGAAGGCGTTGCGAATGACGCCAGCGATGGTCGGCCAGATCTGGACGTCAGGCGCGTTGATGTCGCCGCTGATGGGGATCACGGTCGCGACGGCCTGGCGATCGCCCACGCGGTCAGAGACGAGGTGCACCGCAGCGTCGGCGAGCACGGCCTTGATCTTGTTCTTGATGCCAGGCTTGCCCTGCACCACTTCGACGTTCTTCAACACCGGCTTGATGCCGCCCGACAGCTTCCCGGCGCGGCAGTCGAACTCGGCGAAGAGATCGAGCGTGCCCTGTTCGACCGTGAGCCCCGACTTCGACGCCATCACTCCGCTGATCTCCTTCAGCTCGAAGTTGTTCACCATCGCGCGACCGGCAAAGAAGAGGCCCTTCGCCAGCGGGTCGGCGGTGATGAAGGCCGAGAGCTCGCCTGTGTCCTGGATCTTGCCCGAGATGGCGATCGACGTCGGCTCACCGCGAGACAGCGCCGCGCGGGTGGCGAGGTTCTCGAGCGTGCCGTCGAGCGCATGAATCCACACCTTCGGAAAGTCCTTGTTCGTCTTGTCGGTGAACATGATCTCGGCGTCCTTCAGCTCGACGCGGTCGACCGTCAGCGGAAAGACGCCGGAAAGCTTCTCCTGGAAGTCCGGAATGCCGGTGTCCAGCTGCTCTTCCGACTTCGAGTCGGCGGCGATCAGGTTCACCCGCAGCTTGTTGATCTCCATCGTCGCGACGAGGTGCAGGTGGAGAACCTCGCGCCCGTAGACGCCGAACTCGATCTTGTCGATGTAGACGTACGGATCTTTGTTGCCGCCCGCCGACTGCTTCATGATCTTGAGGTGGGTGAGCGCGTAGTTGAGCTTGGTCGGTTGCAGCCTGGCGTCCTCGAAGGTCACCACGTATTGCGGCTCGAAGATCTTCAGCCGTTCGCGGGTCTGCCATTCGACGACCGGGTCGAGCCCGTAGAACACGAGCAGGAAGAGAATGATGGGCGTGAGGACCAGCGCCCAGAACTTCTTGGTCTGAAAGAAGCGTTTGGCTGCGCTCACGAGCCGCACCCGCGGCAGCCGCCTTCGTTGGCCCAGCGATCCACGTCTTCGTCAGGATCGCGCAGTGGCGACGGTGCCCCACTGGGCGCCTGCGCCCACCGCTGGAGAAGAGGGATGACAACGGCAAGGGCTCCCACTCCGAGGAGCCCTGCGACGGCGAGGTGCTTCTGATGGTTGCTCATGGTCGTCTCCTTTCCGATCGCAGAGCAGGATCGATGCCGACGCGCGCGGGGCGAAACGGCACAGCGCGTGCGTGCGGTGGTCTCATGCGCATCGGTCTGGTGGCGGTATTGATTCTGGTGGGTTGTGATTCGCGGGTGACGGGCTTCCGGCTGACGGCGAAGGTGCCGGTGGACCCCGACGGGTTCTCGAACGCGCTCTACCAATCGGTGGGGGTGCGCCTGGCGCCGGGGCACGACATCGAGCTGGTCGACAACGGCAAGGTGTTCAGTCGATTGGAGCAGGAAATCGGCAAGGCGAAGACGAGCGTGAACATGGTGCTCTTCATCTGGCGGCCCACCGACCCGTCGCCACGGATCGTGAACGCGCTGGTCGCGCGGGCGAAGGAAGGCGTGGCGTGCCGGATCCTGGTCGATGCGGTGGCCAGCACGGGGTTCGAGGACGACGTGAAGCCGCAGCTGGTCGCCGCCGGCTGTGACGTGCGCGCCTTTCGTCCCCGCGCGACGCAAGATCGCAACCACCGCAAGATCGTCGTCGTCGACGGCACGCTCGGGTTCACCGGCGGCTTCGGCATCGACAAGCCCTGGCTGGGCGACGGCAAGAAGCCCGACGAGTGGCGCGAATCGAACCTGATCGTGAAGGGCCCGGCCGTGAACGAGCTGCAGCAGGCGTTCGCCGACAATTGGCAGGAAATGAACGGGCCGCTGTTGCCGGCGTCCGACTTCCCTGCGGTGCCGGCGGCAGGCCCGACCCGCGCGGCGTATGTTTCGAGCACCGGGTCGGCCCACCTGACGAAGGCCGACCGGCTGAGCCAGCTGACGATCGCGGCCGCGACGAAGCGGCTGTGGATCGCGAACGCCTACTTCGTGCCGTCTCCTGGCATGTCAGAGCTGCTGATCGAGAAGAAGCGGCAAGGCGTCGACGTGCAGATCATGGCGCCCAGCGACAACACCGATCACCAGCAGGTGCTGCGCGAGCAGCGGGCGACCTATGGAAAGCTGCTCGAGGCCGGAATTCGAATCTGGGAGTACCAGCCTTCGCTGCTGCACTCGAAGACGATGGTGGTCGATGATCACTTGAGCGTGCTGGGCTCGATCAACCTCGACCGCCTCTCGCTGAACGCGATGGAAGAAGGGTCGCTGGTGATGTCAGACCCCCACGTCGTCGAGGAGCTCACGAAGACGTGGGAGGCCGACCTGCTGCACTGCAAGGAAATCAAAAAGTAGCCGTTACATCGCCGCCGGCTTCTTCGCCTTCGCGAGGCCCTGCGCGATCGCCAGGTGCTCCTTCAGCGTGGGCAGCGTCTTGTTGGCGAACTCCTTGAGGCCCGCCATCTCGCCCGACCTGCTCTGGGTGGTGAAGAGCGCGATCGCCTTCAGGTGACCGTCGACCATGTGCTTGGCGAACATCGCGTCAAACTCGGCGCCCTTCTTCGCCTTCAGCATCTCGAGGTGCTTCTGGTGCTCGTCGTCGACCTTCGCCGGAAGCGCGACCCCAGCCGGAGCGACCAGCGACGCCAGCTCGCGGTTCGCCTTTTCGTGGTCCGCGACGAGGCGCGCGCCGAAGTCCTTCACTTCCTGGCCCAGGCCATTGGCTTGAGCGAGCGTGCCCATCTCAATTTCCGCCAGGCTGACGATCGCGGCCTTATTCACGAAGTCCTTGTCCTTCATCGACATCTTCACCGCCGGATCCGTCGGGGGCGGGACGTCTTTCTTCTGCAGGCCCGTCTGGGCAAAGGCGGGCACCGCGAAGAGCAGGCCCGACGCGGCGATGGCAGTTGCAAAGAGGTTCTTCTTCATGGGGTGGTCCTTGGGGAGGGGAAGCCCAGGGCCACTGCAAACCGGAAGCCTCTCTGAGGTCCTCCATGAAAGCCCTCAAACGGCCGCTGCGGGTTGCCGCAATCAGCCGGCGACTGCGGCACTTTCGCGCAGCGAGGTCGACAGCCCGGGCAGCGTGAGCTTGCCGGGGACGCAGGCGACCGACATCGGGGCGTTCATGAGGACGTCATGGGAAACGGACTTGAGCAGCGCCATCGGCCCGTGGTGCGGGTTGGTGCCGAGCACCAGCACTTCGGCGTGCTCGGCGATCGCGAGCGCCATCAGCTGGTCACCCACGGCGGCGTTGCTCATCTCGAGGTGAACGCGGTGCTTGACGTTCGCGGGCAGCCCCTCGAGCGCGGCTTCCGTTTCCTTCTTCATGATCGCGCTGATCGCGGCGTGCGCCTCTTCGGGCTTCGGCATCGGCATCGCGCGGCGCTCGTACTCGTCGGCCGGCCACCAGACGTGGGCGGCGACGAGGTCAATCGGGCCATAGCTCGACAGCCGGCTGACCCAGTCGCGGGCCACCGCCGAGCTCCACGAATGGTCCAGCGCGAGCACCACCTTCAGCGGAGCGCTTCCACGAATCCAGGCGTCAAAGGGCTTGTCGTCGCGCACCACCAGCAGCGGCAGGTCGACGTTGAAGGCGAACTTGTCGAGGGTACCCGCGAAGAGCCGGCTGGGCTGCTTGCTGGAGTCACCGACCACCAGCAGCTGCGCCGCCACCGACTTGCAGAACTGCCCCACTGCCCCTTCCAGCGGGCCCTGGAGCACAGAGGTCAGAACGTCGAGCCCTTCGCTCGACAGGGCCGCCGCCTCGAGCAGCAGCGCGTCATTCACCGAGGTGTGAACCTCGCGGTCGGTATTTTCCGGAACAACGCTGACCAGATGCAGCGGCTGCCGGTGCCGCCGCGCGAGGCCAGCCGCGACTTTGACCGCGTTGAAAGACGAGTCGGTGAAATGGGTCGCGCAGACGATGGTCATGCCTGGCTCTACAGCAAGGCGCGAGCCAGCCTAGAGGTTGCCGTTCTTCGTCAGCACCCAGAGGGTCGCGGCGACATCGCCGGGGCAGTCGAACATGCGCTGGGCGTCGCTGACGGTGGCCCAGCTGCTGCCGCCCTTCTCGATCTTTCCGTTCTCAAAGGTGGCAACCGTGGAGCCGCCGACCTCGACGGCGTACTTGCTGCCGCGCTTCACCGCCTTGCCCTTGGTGCTGCCGCCCTTCTCGATGGTGATGTCGCTGCCCGAGGTGCGAACGGTGTACTGGGTGCTGCCGCTCTTCTCGACGCGGTCGCCGTTGCACTTGTAGTCGGCGGCAAACGCGGAAGAGGACAACAGGGACACAACAATAAGGATGGATCGCATGCCGGCCTGACCCGCGGGCCAGGCGCGGCGTGCAGGAATTAATTCAGCCGATCAGCGTCACCGGCACGCCGACCTCGGGCTTCTTGAGGGCGTCGAGGGTGGCAGGCGACAGCGCGGCCTTGAGCGCGTTGATCACTGCCTGATCGCCCGCATAGTTGTGGCCCGTGTGCTGGCCCAGCGCGGCCATCACCTTCGACTTGTCGAGGTCGGCGGGCAGGTTGTAGCGGCTCTGCAGCGACGACCAGACCTCGCGATCGCGGTAGCCGTCGTCGACGTCCAGCGACTGCGCGAAGGCGATCACCGAGGCGAGCTTCGCGTCGACCGGGTCCATGCGCAGCTGCCCCTTGTCCTGGAGGAACCGGGTGAACTCGAACACCGTCGTGGCGCGCAGGGCCTCTTCGCTCATGTGCGAGTAGCGCGAGCTGACCTGCATCACGAACTCGGGCTTGCCCGTCTTGCCCTTCTGTTCGGTGAAGCGAATCAGATCCTTCTCGCCCATCTTCGGGTCGAAGAAGCCGCCGGCGATCACCTTCGAGTCCGGGTTGACGCGGTCGAGAATGCCGCTGAACTCAGACAGCGTGTTGATCATGTTCGCCGCGACCAGCACCTTCGTGCCGTCGAGCACGCTGGCCGGACGTTCTTGCTTCACCGGCTTGAACTCGCGCGCGGTGTCTTCAGCGACCTTGAAGGTGTTGAAGTTGAAGTGCTTGTCCAGGTAGTCGGCCTGCCCGTCGTTGTCGCGGTCGAGCACCTTTTCCCGAACCTGGGTGCTGATCGGCGTCACGTAGTTGTCCCACGTGCGGCCCCAACCGATGTTCGCGGCGTCGTTCATGCCCTTGTGGATTTTGGTCCAGTCGTCGCGGCCCGCGACCCCGTCGACCAGGGCGAGCAGCGCCTGCACGCCTTCGCCCTTCGTCATCTGGCCGGCCGAGTCGACATAGAAGTTCGACGCGGCGTACGTGGTGACGACCTGCGCGCTGCCGTACTTTTCTTTGACGCCGTCCAACACGCCCTTGCCGACGCACAGGTTGTAGAAGAGCAGCTTGCCGTCGGCGCCGTCGTCCGACACCGGCCCGTTCTTGATCGAGGCGGTCATGTTCCGGCCCCAGTTGCTGTGCCCGTCGTAGCCGACGATCTGCACGTTCTTGTCGTTCATCGGCTCGAGGATGTCGGTGCCGCCCTGGTGCACCTGGATCTGGAACTTCGTCTCGCCGACCCCCGGCTTGTTGATGGTGCGCTCGTAGGTCGAGACGCCGTACTCGTTCTCAGCGCCGACGGGCTTGAAGCCCGCGTCCTTCAGGTTCTTCACGAACCCGCCCCAGAACTCGCCCTGGCCGACCGTCCACGACAGGTTGACCTTGTTGTTTCCACCGGTGAACCACTTCTCGTACGGCGGCTTCGTCGGAGCGATCGTCGCCATGAACGCGTCGCTCACGGCCTTCACTGCCGGGTTTTTGGCCGCGGCCGGGCTGTTCGACAGGTGGAAGACCATCGACTCCTGCAGGCGGGGGTTGGTCTCGTTCTTCACCAGCGCTTCGTAGGTCTTCGCCATCGCGCCCTGCAGCGCGGCTTCGGGCGACGCGTTCATCAGCTCGAGCAGCGTGGTCGCGGTGGACGAGCGCAGCTGCAGGGTCTGGTTGGCGTCGAGGCCCGCGGGGGGCGCTCCGTCGGCGGGCACGCGCGCGAGCACGGCCTTGAGGTTCTCGAACACCTTGCCGCGCAGCTCGGCGTTGGCGAGCAGAAAGGGGCTCTTCTCGCCCGGCGCGTCGTCGACGAGCTCGGCGGCGCGGAAGATCGCATCACCCAGCTCGACGTCGTTTGCGGGCGGCTTGCCGTCGGCGTTCGCGGTGAACACGCCGTTGCTGTTGAGGAACACCGGCCGGTGCGAGCCGCCCGGATCCAGGTTCACCACCTGCCCGCCCGGCGGAGGAGGCGGAGGCAGCGCAGGGTCGATCAGCGACTTCAGCAGCTCCGCCGCGCCGGGCTGGAAGAGATCCTTGTGCTTCACCAGCAGCGCTTTGATCTGCGTCTTCTCGTTCGCGCTCACGATGCCGTTGCTCTTCACCTGATCGACGAGCGCCTTCGCTTCGTCAGGGGTGAACTTGCGGTCGGCGGCGAACTGCTCGGCTCGGCGGGAAATGCTCATCACCATGTGCGTAGGCTCCCTGCGGGGAAAACGACGCGTGAGAACGTAGTCTATTTCTGGGGACGAACGTTCGCCTGCGGGTCCCATGCGGGTCCCGCTGAAGCGGCTCTTGCGCAGGGCGTCGGTTGTTAGTTATTCACAACTCACCAAATGGGACGACCGCGACGGATCTCGGACGACGACATTGCGCGGGAAGCGCGTGCGATTTTTCTGACGCAGGGCCCGGGCGCATCGACGGAAAAGATCGCCAGGAAGCTGGGCGTCTCTCAGGCGGCGCTGTTCAAGCGGGTGCCGACGAAAGACGAGCTGCTCGTGTTGGCGCTGTGCCCCCGAGAGACGCCGCTGGTGCTGCAGCAGCTGCCGATGGGCCCCGACCTCGACCGCCCGGTGCCGCAGCAGCTGACCGAGCTGGTGCGATCGCTGCTCACGTTCTTCCGCGATCTGATGCCGGCGCTGCTGACGCTGAAGGCCAGCGGCGTTCCGTTGGAGCGCGCGTTCGAAGGCGGCAAGGTGGTGCCACCGCTGAAGGTGCGGGAAGACCTGACGCTGTGGCTCAAGCTGGCGCACCGACAGCGCAAGGTTCGCGGCGGTGAGCTGAAGCCGGCGGCAGACCTGATCCTCGGAGCGATCGAGTCGCGTTGCCTGCTCGAGCACCTCGACGGCAAGAAGGCGTCGCTGGCCGAGGACGCGGCTTTCGCGACCGACACCGTGCGCGCGATGTGGAAGGGGCTGATGCCGAGCCAGTAAGTGGCGGCTCACCAAAATAGTGATCGCGAGCGGTGTTGGGCCCGCGGCGAATCCAGTACGGTTTCCCGATGAAGAAGATTCAGGGTCCCCGCCTCGCCTCGACGAGTCTCCCCTCCGCGAAGCCACTCGAGAAGCAGACGCCCGCCGTGAAGACGCCCTCGGGCTCGGGCGGCTTTCCGGCCACTGGCTGGGCCGAGCCCGTGAAGCGCGCCCGCCCGATCGAGACCGCGCACCGCACCGAGACGCACCCGCGGTTGAAGCTCGCCCTGCCCTCGCGCGACCCCATCGGCAGCTCGGCCACGCGCCCGGCGCTGCCCCCGCGCCACGACGCCAACCCCGCGGCAATCACCGTGGGAGCGATGCGCGTCGCGCTTCGCGTGCAGGACGCCCGGGTGGGAATCCCGACCACGCCGCGGTAGTAAGGGCGACACCGCAATACCCAAAGGGGAGGGACGGCAAATGCAGGAGTACATGCTGAAAGTGAGTAGGGCCGCCGAGAAGGACGTCGCGCGCTACCTGGCGCTCGACTCCGCGCCGTCGCACATCCGGCTGTCGACGCTCGCTCCCCTATCCAGCTGGGGTTACCCGCCCGAGTCTCAGGCGGCGGTGTTGAAGATCCTCGAGCACGGCCTGGTGATGGGCCAGGACGGCGGCAAGGACGAGGCGCCGCACGACTTTGTGCCCTGGCAGAACATCGCCTACCTCAGCGACGGCTCGGGCCTGTTCCGCGAGATGGGCGGCAGCCACAAGAAGTAGTCACCACCGCTCGTCGACCAGCAGCCGCTGCCGGGCCACCGCGCTCCGCAGCGGCTTTAGCTTAGCGGGCGGGAAGCGGCGGCCTTCGGTGGTGAAGACGAAGTGGGTGAGCGCGTCGTCCGGCAGCGCTCTGAGCAACGGCGCCAGCTGCGGCAGGTAGCTCGCGTTCTGCGTCACCGCCGAGAAGTGAAGGTGCAGCGCCGAGAGCCGCCCGTCTGCGCCGCGCGTGAGCTCGAAGAAGAAGAAGGCGTGGCCGATGACGAGGCGCTGCAGCTGCGGCAGCTGCTCGGCGGCCCCCAGGCAACCGGCGACATCGAGCGGCAGCGTCAAGTCGAGCTCGAGCGCGTGCAGCTGTTGGGCGAGCGCGCTGCCCCACAGCCACTGCAGATCTGTTCCCTTCCATGGCCACAGCGCTGGCTTCAACTTCAGTCGCGTCAGCCCCGGGTACGCTGTCATCTCCAGCAGCGTCGAGATCTGCTGCTTGTTCCACGCCGACTGGCTGCCGGGGCCGAGCAGCTCGAGCTCTTGAAGCGGCGGCCGCGCGCGGGCGGCGAGCAGCACCTCGAGGCCCGGGCGAAAGGCGCCGTGAAGCGTCGAGAGCGCGCGGAAGTTGCCGCTGCCCAGCTCGCGCGGGAGCACGTTTCCCGCCACGTACAGCCGCACCTTCTTCACCGTGTTCCAGCGCGCGTCGCACTGCGCGTCGCCGGGCAGCTTGACCCAGGCCTCGCTCAAGAAACCGCGATCCCACTTCTCTTCGCCGACGAGCAGCTTCGTCAGCGGGCCCAACCACTTCGATCTGTTCGCGTGCAGCAGCTGCTTCTCGCGGCGCGCTGCGAACGCAGAAAGGGGCGCTTGCTGTTTCTGAAGCTGCAGCGCGATGAGCTCGCCGCGCGGGTCGGCCTGCTCGAGCAGGAAGTCCGACAATACAGCCCGCGGCCCGTCGGCCTCGGGGTCGGCGTAGACGGCAGCGAAGAGGGCGTCGGCCGAACTCACGGCGCGAAATTTACCAATTGATCGGATCCAGCCGCGAGAACTTCGCCACCCGGGCGCGCAGCAGGCCCAGCTTGCGGATCCGCGCGCCCTCCCCCGCTTTGATCTCGAACGACTGAAGCGACATCGGCGGCAGCGCAGACAGCGGCTGAAGAATCGTGGAGTCGACGATCGGCTCGGGGCCGATCCGCCGCGACGAGCCTCAAGCGCGTCAGCGTCGACCACCGCGGGTCGCCCACCGTCTCGCCGTGAAGCCGCGCGTGAGCGGTGCTCAAGAAACCGCGTTCCCACCCGGTCGACAGCGGCAGCACCACGTGGGTCAGCGGGCCCAGCCAGTCGGACTCGTGCGCCTCGAGCAGCGCCCTTTCGCGGCGCAGGGCAGATGCGGGCAGCGTGCCCTTCGGCTTCTGCAGCTGCAGGGTGATGAACTCGCCGCGCGGGTCGCCCGCCTCCTTCAAGTGGTCGGCCAGCACCGCGCGCGGGGCGTCGGCAAAACGGGTGGGCGTAGACGGCCGCGAAGAGCGCGTCGGTGGTGGACCGCACCCGGCCAGCTGTTGCCACCGCGTCAGTCGAGATCCACCTGCAGCCGGCGAATGTGCTCGATCTTCAGGTTCACCACCTTGCCCTGCCGCTCGAGCCGCCCTTCGCCCAACACCAGCGCCGTGCCCGTCAGCTCGCGGCGGAACTGGTCGAACAGCTGCGGGGTGATCACGAAGTTCGCGATGCCCGTCTCGTCTTCCACCGACAGAAACGTGAACCCCTTCGCCGTCGGAGGCCGCTGCCGCACGATCACCAGACCTCCGACCTTCACCCATTGTCCGTTCTTCCCCTGCTGCAGCCGAGCCGCAGTCAGCGCCCCTTCCTTGTCGAGCTGCGGCCGCAGCAGCTGCACCGGGTGGTACTCCAGCGACAGGCCGATGGTCTCGTAGTCGGTGGACACCCGCTCGCGAGATCCCATCTTCGGCAGCGGCACGTCTTGCGTGTCCATCGGCAGGCCGAAGAACAGATCGTCTTCTTCCAGTGGCCCCAGGGCATGAATTTCCCACAGCGCCTCGCGGCGGCTGTTGCTCAGCGAGCCCAGCGCTCCCGCCAATGCGAGGCGGGTCAGCTCATAGCGGGGAATGCGCGAGCGCCGGGCGAGCTCACCGATCGACGAGAAGGCGCCGCCGCGGCTCCGGGCCTCCATCACCCGCCTGCATGAGTCTTCGCGAAGGCCGCGCACCAGCTGCATGCCCAGGCGCAGCACCGGCCCGTTCTTCCCCCACTGCGCCGGTGGCGCGTCGGCCGGGGCCTCGAGTGCGGGCGGGCCTTCGAGGGTGCAGTTCCAGTCGCTGGCGTTCGCGTCCACCGGCCGCACCTCGACCCCGTGCCGCCGCGCGTCGTCGACCAGCGTGTGCACCGCATAGAAACCCATTGGCTGCGAGTCGAGCAACGCCGCGCAGAACGCCGCCGGGTGGTACCGCTTCTGCCAGGACGACACGTACGCAATCAGCGCGAACGACGCCGAGTGGCTCTCGGGAAACCCGTAGTGCGCGAAGCCGTCGAACTGCTTGAAGCACTTCGTCGCGAAGACGCGATCGTACCCGCGGCTGACACAGCCCTCGATGAAGCGCTCGCGGTACTGGGGCAGCAGCATCTCGGCCCGCTTGTTCGACAGCGCGCGCCGCAGGCCGTCGGCGTCTCCGGGCGAGAACCCCGCCATCACCATCGCGAGCTTCATCGCCTGTTCCTGGAAAAGCGGAACGCCCAGGGTGCGCTGCAGAATCTCGCGCACGTCTTCCGACGGGTACGTGACGGCCTCGGTGCCATCTCGCCTGCGAAGGAAGGGGTGCACCATTTCCCCGACGATCGGGCCGGGGCGGATGATCGCGATTTCGATCACCAGGTCGTAGAAGCAGCGGGGCTTCAGCCGCGGCAGCATGTTCATCTGCGCGCGGCTCTCGACCTGGAAGACGCCAATCGCGTCGGCCTCGCACAGCATCTCGTAGACCTGGTCGTCTTCTGGAGGCACCGTCGCCATCGTCAGCGCCTGCCCGCCGTGGCTGCGCACGAAGTTGAAGCACCGCGCGACGACGTTCAGCATCCCCAGGCCCAGCAAGTCGACCTTGAGGATGTTCAGCGCCGACAGATCGTCTTTGTCCCACTGGCAGACCGTGCGGTCTTTCATCCGCCCGTTTTCCAGCGGCACCAGGGCGGTGAGCCGGCTGTGGGTGATCACAAAGCCGCCGACGTGAATCGAGAGGTGGCGCGGCGCGCCGGCGAGCTGCTGCGACATCGCCACCGTCTGCCGCACCTTGAGATCGGAAGGGTTCACCCCCGCGTTTCGCAGCTGAAACGGCCCGACCTCGTCGCCGAGGTCCAGCGCCTTGGCGAGGCGGTCGACCTGATCCAGCGACAGGCCCAGCGCCTTGCCGACGTCCCGCACCGCAGACCTGCCGCGGTAGCTGATGATCTCGCTGACCATCGCCGCGCGGTGCCGGCCGTGCTTCCCGTACACGTACTGAATGACCTCTTCGCGGCGCGCGTGCTCGAAGTCGACGTCGATGTCGGGCGGCTCGCGGCGCTCCTGCGACAAGAACCGTTCGAACAGCAGGCCCATGCGCACGGGGTCGATCGAGGTGATCTGCAGCGCGTAGCAGACGGCCGAGTTCGCCGCCGAGCCGCGGCCCTGGCACAGAATTCCCTTCTCGCGCGCGAACCGGACGATGTCCCACAGCGCGAGGAAGTAGCCGGGGAAGTCGAGCTTCTCGATCAGCTCGAGCTCGCGGTGGATCTGCCGCCGCACGTCGTCGGGGATCCCCCGCGGGTAGCGAACCACCAGGCCCTGCTCGACCAGCAGCTTCAGGTACTGCTGGGGGTGATCGATGCCTTGGGGCAGCTCTTCCCGCGAGAACTCGTACTTGAGCTCATCGAGGCTGAACACGCAGCGCGCGCTGAGCTCGGCGCCCCGGTGCACCGCCTCGGGCAGGTCGGGGAAGAGCTGCAACAGCTCGGCGGTCGACTTCAGCGTGCGTTCAGCGTTGGGGAAGAGCTTGCGGCCCGCGGCGGCAATCAAGGTGCGGTGGCGAATCGCGGTCACCACGTCCTGCAGCGGTTGCTGGCTTCGCGTCGCGGTGTGCGCGTCGGTGTGGGCCAGCAGCGGCACGTTCAGCTCGTTCGCCAGCGAGCGCGCGCGATGCAGCCGATCTTCGTCGCCCGCGCAGAAGGCCCGAATGGCGCCGACGTAGAAGCGCTGCGGAAACGCCTCGGCCAGCTTCGCCACCCGCGACGCCTCGTCGGGGTACGGAACCATTGCCGACAGCCCTTCAGACCTTTCGGCGATCGACTGCCAGTCGAGCCCGGCTTCGCCTTTGGGGTGCGCCAGCCGGCTCTTGCAGATCAGCTCGCACAGGTTCGCGTAGCCGGTGGCGGTCTCGGCAAAGAGGATGACGCGGTGCGGGTGATCGGCGGCGCGTTCGGGCACGGGCAGCGCTCCGTCGCCGATGAGCGTCATCGTGCTGCCGGTGATGACGCGGACGTGGCGTTCTTTGCCGGCGAGGTGCGCCTTGATCACCCCGTACAGCCCGTCGTCGTCGATCACCGCCAGCGCGCTGTGGCCCAGCTCGGCCGCGCGGGCGACCGCGACCTCGGGCTCGGCGGCGCCGGTGAGAAAGCCGTGGTTGGTGTGCGTGAGCTCGAGCCCGCCCATCAGTCGAACACCCCCTGCGCGTAGAAGCGGCCGTCGCGCCCATCGCGAAACACCCACAGCGGGCCGACACCCTCGAGCACCACCCGGTAGTAGTCGCGGGCGTAGGGGTGCTCCGTCCACCACTCGCCGGCCAGCCGTTCGGGCCCGAACATCGCGGTCACCCGGCGCTTGCGACCCAGGAGGCTCAGCGACACCAGCGCGCCTTCTGGGGTCAGCTCGGCAGGCAACGGGGCGGGAGCGCGCAGCAACCGCGCCGGCCGCTCGAGCAGCTGCTCTGCTTCCCTGCCCTTCACCGGCACCACCGCCTCGGCCTTTGGCATCGCCGATTCCCACCAGCCCAGCGATCTTTCTGGCGCCGATGAGAGCGCGAAGCGCTTCTCTTTCCACGCGGCCTCGGGGCGATGCGTGTCGACCAGCTCGACCCCGAACAGCGCGTCTTCGCCCAGCGCGCTCTGCAGCCGCGACAGCACCACCTCGAGCGCCGCCTCCCCATTCGGAGCGTCCCCTAAATTCAGCTGCCGCCCATCGTCCGAGCACGCCTCGTCGATGGTCACCGCCAGCGCGCAGATGGGGCGCCGCACGGTGAGATCCGTCAGCCGGTGGCGAATCAGCTCGACCAGCAGCTTCGACTGCGCCGACGGTCGGGCGAGGATCAACGAGACCTCGGCCGTCTCGACCCGCTCGAGATCCAGCCGCACCGTGAGCCGCACCGCCGCCAGCTTCCGCCCCTGCATGCGGCCACACAGCCGGTCGACCGCCGTCTTCAGCGCGAAGAGCAGCGGCTCGAGCGCCTCGGCCGGCCAGTCGAGCGCGATCGCCTCGTGCAACACCTCGGGCAATTCGTCGGGGGTGAAGATCGAGTCGTCCGCTCCGCGCGCGAGCTGCGCCGCCATCGTGCCTTCGTGACCGAAGCGGGCCGAGACAGCGCCAGCGGGCAGCGCGGCGACCTCGCCCAGCGTGGTGAGGCCGAGACCCGCGAGCGGCTCGACACCGCCCGGCCCCAGCGCACGGGTGAGCGCTTGAAGGGGAAGCGCCGAGAGCCGGGAGCCTCCGCGTGCGGGCACCACGCTGACCGCGTCGGTGGTGAAGCGGGCCAGCGCCTGCACGGTGAAGCGTTCGCTGCCGATCACGCCCCGCCCCACCCAGCCCTGCTGCAGACACAGCGCGAGCACCGCGTGCAGCCACGGCGCTTCTCCACCTTTCAGCGGGGCCGCCGACGCGTCGACCCACACCCCTTCCGGAGGGTCGATTTGAAAGCCGGGCGTCAGCACCATCAGCGCCTCGCCCAGCGACGCGAGCGCCTGCGCCTCTTCGGCGGGGAAATACGGCAGCCGGTGAAGGTCGGGCACCAGCGCGCCGGCAGCCGCGACCGACTGCCCGGGGCGCACGCCCGCCTTGAGCGCCGCGCTCGAGGCAAAGGCCACCCGCTGCACGCCCCGCTCATCGGCCCAGAGCACGACGGGGCGGCCGGTGAGCGAAGGCGTCTCGCGCACACGCCGCTGCACCGGCAGCCTTGGAAAGTGGAGGTAGCCCAGGCGCATGGTCACCTAAGGCCCGGGCACGCCGAGCAGCTGCCTCAACGGCGCCTGCGGAGCGTCGCGCCCCGGCCTGCCGTTGCGAAGCCCGCAGCCCATCGTGGGCGCCGCGTTGCCGACCGGCCGGTTCGGCGGCTCGAAGCCCTCGCGCTGCAGGTTCTTCTTCCGCCGAATGAAGGGCTCGAGGCAGACGGGCTCGTCATAGGTCGCTTCGACCGTCGCGCAGCGCCGAAGCCGTGGCGCGTTGCCGACGAACAGCCCGCGGCGCTGCAGCTGCAGCCGCCTTCCGACCCCGGTGCGGCTGTGCGCGACCTCGACGTCGAAGGACTCTCCGGGCTCGTGTCCTTCCGCGTCGGCGAGGCGAAGCGTGGGGCCAGGCGTGGTGAGCAGCAGCCGCACCAACCCTTCGGCCTGGGCCTCTTGCGACGTGAGCAGCACCAGCAGCGCTCCGCCGGTGCGCGCGGCGTCCGACAGCTTCTTGGATTCCTGCAGCGACAGGCGCACGCCGGTGCGGTTGAGGTCGAGCACGACGCAGGTGAAGGCCCCGCTGCGCAGCAGCTGCACCGCCGACCAGACGAGCTGCCCCGGCGCTTTCGGGCGGACGACGAGCAGGCGGTTCAGCTGCACGCCGAGCCCGACCGCAGCGGGTGGGTAGAGCTCGCCCGGGCCATCGACCCACGCCGAGAGACGGCCTTCCTGGCCCGCGGCAGCGACGGCCTTCAACGCCAGGCTCGTGCGACCCGAGGCGAGCTCACCCGACAGCTCGACGCAGCCGCCCAATCGCCAGATGCCCAGCGCATCGAGCGCCTCGAGCCCGGTGTGAAGAGAGAGGACGAACTGGCGCGGCGCCGCATGAACCCGGCGGATCTCTGCGCGCAGCCGGGTGATCGTCGCTTCGCGGGACGCTGCATCTTGGGTGACCGGCATCGACATGGGCGCTCCGACCGTCAAAAGGATCCATGACTGAACACGGGTTCAGTATCAAGGAGGGCTGACATGTGGCCGAAGTCGCTCGGGTTTCTGGAGGCTCGCAAACGCGCCGAGGCCGAAAACTCGGGCCCCTGAGGTGGCTCGGGCCCTGGGGTGACACAAATCGAGGTTCGCGACCTTGAGTGGGGATGGAAGCAATTCCTGATCGACTCCGCGTGGTTGCCGTTGACGCTGGTGTTGGGGGTGCTCCTGGGGGGCTTGATGCGACCGGCCGCCGGCTCGAGGCCGGATATTGGTCAGCAGCGCCGACCGCGCGCCTGAACCTGGTGGTGAAGCTGCCCTGGGGCCTCAAGCCCGAGCTCATCGCCGGCTACGAGGCGCGAATCGGGTTCGCGTTGCGAGAGGGTGAGCCACCGATGCCTCGCTCGAGTCTCTTCGTCGGCTTTCGTGTGCCGCTCGTCGCTGACGGCGCCGCGCGATGAAGGTACTGCTCGTTGCAAGCATCGTGTTGTTCCTCGGTTGCACGCCCCCGCCCCCGTCGTTCGAGTGCACCGCCTTGCCAGAGGGGGACACTGCTCGACCGCGTCACCGCCGCGGGGCTACCCGGGGTGGCGTTGATGATTCACGACCCGAAGCTGGACAATTGGGTCGGCGCGCGCGGCGCCGCAGACATGGGCTCGAAGACGCCGCTTTCGCCGTGTCATCTCTTCCTCGCGGGGAGCGTGACCAAAACTTTCACGGCCACCGCCATTCTTCAGCTCGCCGAGCAGGGAAAGTTGAGGCTCGATCAACCGCTGGCCGAGCTGGTGCCAGCGCAGGACCTGGCGCGAATCACCAATGCCAACCGCGTCTGCTTCGGCAGGGCATCAAAGAGGGCACCTTCCACTGAAACCGAAAACCCGGCCTTGAAAGCGGGTCGCAGAGTTCGTACCACCGGCGCACATGCTCACGCGCCGCAACGTCGAAGCGATCAGCAAGCAGCTCAAAGATCCGTTGGCCTCCTTCGAGGCGGCGCTTGAACGCAAGGACGTCGACGAGGCGGCGGCGGTCGCGCTGGCTGCGATGCTGATCGAGAAGCCGCTGCCGATGGACGCGGTAGCGAAGATCGCAGCCGACGTCAGCGTGCCGGACGTCATTCTGCCGCTGTTCGCGACCGCGACGGGGACGCTGGGCAGAGACAGTCAGGCCCTGGAGCTCGACGAGTACCGTGCGGCGCTGGTGGCGGCGGCCGAGGTGTCGAGGGTGAAGGGCAAGCCACCGAAGTGGCTCATCGAGGCGATCGCCGACCAGATCGATCAGAGCATCTCGGACGCGTCGTACGAGCTGCTGGCCGCCTGCGCCTGGGAGCTCGACATCCCCGAGCTCTTCGCCGTGCGCCACAGCGTGAAGACGTACCTGCCCGCCGCCGACGCGCGCGAGGTCTGGGCGACGGTGAAGCGCGACATCTCAAAGCCGCTGCAGATCCTGCCCGAGCAGGAGCTGAGCCTGCCGGCCGTCTCGGTGAAGCGCGGCAACGACGGGCCCGGCCGCAACGACCCCTGCCCTTGTGGCAGCGGCGAGAAGTTCAAGAAGTGCCACGGCGCGGATGGATCGAAGGGGTTCGACGCGGGTGCTCCGAAGACGCGGGCTGAGAAGCTGGCGGCGCTGGTGCCGCAGCTCGAGCCGAAGCACCTCGCGGGGCTGACCGCAGCGGACCTGAGGAGCCTCGAGCTCGAGAAGCTGCCGCTGCGGCTCGCGCAGGGCGTGTTCCGCGAGTGGATGTACCGCCAGCGCTGGCAGGAGGCCGAGCGCGCGGTCGAGGCGGTGGTGAAGCTGCCTGACGCGGTGGAAAAGGCGGATGCGTTTCGCGACGAGCTGATGTGGCAGGCGCTGCAGCGCGGGCAGCCGCAGGTCGCCGAACGGCAGCGGGCAAAGGTGGCGAAGCCCGAGCTGCTCACGCCGGTGCTCGAGATTCACGCGGCGCTGCTGGCGAAGTGGCCAGGCTGGTTCGAGCTCATCGAAGACGTGTGCGTGGATCACGTGAGCACGGGCCACCTGCCGGACGTGCTGGATCTGATCTACGTGCTGCTGCAGCGGGCTCCGGGAATCGGCGTGCTGGTGGCGGCCGGGCTCTTCCCGCGGCTCGAGCCCGCCGAGGCCGAACGGATGTACCTCGCGATGGACGACGCGCGCGATCGGCTGGGAATGCCGTCGTTGAAGGTGCGGGCGGCGCGAAAGTCGGCGCGGGTCGAGGTGAAGAAGGAACCGAAGAAGGTAGATCCAAAAGAGAAGGCGAAGATCCGCGCGCTCGAGACGACGCTTGAAGAATCGAAGCGGAAGATGCGGCAGATCGAGAGGCAGCTGGAAGAAGAGAAGTCGAAAGCATCAGATGTGCCGGCGCCCGCCGAGGCGCCCGGCGCGCGCAAGGCCTTCGCGCAGCGCATCGACGAGCTGGAAGATCGGATTCGCGAAGGAAACGCCGAACGCGCGCAGCTGCGGCGCGAAGTGGCCGACCTGACTGAACGTCTGCAGGTTGAAGCGCCCGCGGCGAAGGCGCCCGAGGTGGTCGAGGCCGACGAGCCCGGAGAAGGCGCGTCGCGGCCGCGCGGGCTGATGACGACCCAGTGGGAACCGCGGGCGATCGAGTCGCTGGAAGCGTTGCCCCAGCGCGTGTCGGAAGACGTGCTGGTGCGGCTCGCGGAGCTCGGCGGCGGCGATGCCGCGCACTGGATCGAGGTGAAGCAGCTGCAGGCAGTGGCAGGTCTGTACACGGCGCGCATCGGCATTCACTACCGGGCCATCTTCACCATCGAGGGCAAGACGTTGAGGGTCCACGAGGTGGTACACCGCGAAGGGTTCGACACGGCGCTTCGCCGCTTCAAGTGAGGGGGACTTCCATGATGCGGGTGATTGGGGTGTGCGCGGCGGTGGTGATGATCGCGGCCTGCGGAAGCAACACCGGCTCGGGCGCTGGCGGTGGTTCGGGCGGCGGCGCAGCGACGGGCGGTGGTTCGGGCTCGGGCGGTGGCAAGGCGACGGGCGGCGGCACCGGGACTGGCGGCGGCGCAGCGACGGGCGGAGGCTCGGGCATCGGCGGTGGTGCGGCTGCAGGTGGTGGCTCGGGTGTCGGCGGTGGATCTGGAGCGGGGGGCGGCTCAGGCGTTGGTGGCGGCACGGGCATGGCGAGCTGCACCTGGTCGGTCGACGCGGGCACGCCGTGCGGCTCCAACCAATACTGCGACGCGCCGGGCTGTGGCGTGGGCACGTGCGTGGCGATTCCGGTGGCGCAGACGGCGAACAAGAACCCGGTGTGCGGCTGCAACGGCCTCGATTACTGGAACGCGTCCGTCGCAGCGAGCGGCGGCATGGCGGTGAAGGCGGCCGGCGTGTGCGCGACGGCGGTGTTCTGCGGAGGCTTCGCGGGCATCCAGTGTCCGACGGGCGCCTCGTGCGGCTACCGGGTGGAATCTGCCAGCGAGTGCAACGTCTCGGACGCCAGCGGTAAGTGCTGGGTGCTGCCGAAGACCTGCGTCGCTCCGGCGATCGGCCCCGTCACCCGCGCGTGCGGCTCGGTGTCGTGCACCGACGAGTGCAACCTGAACAAGCTGGGTGTGACCTGGTACCCCGACAGCACCTGCCCCAAGTAACTCCGACGTCAATCGGCCTGAGAAGCAGTCGAGGGACGACCCTCCGCAGGGTGGGAGCCGGGGCTGGCCGCCCCCCCCGCGCCACCGGAAGCTTCGGCCCATTGTCGAACCTCGAAAAGCCAACCCCTGACCCGTTCAGAGCCCCACCCCGCTGGAGCCGACCCACAAAGCTGTTCGATCGAATTCGATCGAACAGTGAAAGCTCAGAGTCGGCGGGGGGTTGACTGCGGAGATCGCGCCGTCTGATGCCGCAGTGCGTTGCGACGACGTTCGACGCAAACTCGCCGCAGCGCGTCACAGATCTTCGATCGAATTCGATCGAATGGTCACGGAGCACTCCTCCAGCGCGTGGAGGTCGGAATTTACCCTGTGCTTCGGCAGCAGATCACCCCACCGCTGACTTTGGTGACGCGGTGTCTGAGTGGTTGGCTCTTAGTGGGCGCCTTTGTACGTCGGCTCGTACTTCAGGACCTCAGCCTTCAGCGGCGCGTCGTCCTCGACCTTCTCGTCGAGCACCGCGAACGTGTAGTCGAAAGTTCGCGCGTTCGGCGCCACGCCCACGTCGACCTTCTTCTTCTGCGCGGCGCGCCGAACCTTCAGCTCGTCGACGGTCGTCTTCATCATCTCTTTCGACTTCGGATCCTTGGTGGCCTTCATCCGCGTGTCCATCTCGGCAAGCCGCGAGTCCAGCGACTTGAGCAGCTCTTTCTCGCGATCGATCTCTGCGAGGTCGACGAAGGCGCCCTTGCCGTCGAGCTTCACCGACAACGCGGCGACCGCCTGGCCCCGCGCTCCGGGGTTCACGATCCACGCGCCGTCCGCCTTCTGCGCCGGCTGGTTCCCCCGCGAGTCGCTGGACGTCACGATGAAGTCGACCTGATCCTTGAAAGCGCCCGACAGCTGAAACGCATCGGCCTGCTTCACTGCCGCCAGCAGAACTACCAGGTCCGTCTTCCCTTTCAGCTTCGACAGCTCTTCCTTCACCGCCTCGAGCATGTTCGTCGCCACCAGCTGCGCGCCGGCGTCGCCGAAGCCGCCCACCTGGGTCACCGCGATGAAGCCGACCCGCGTCTTGCCGACCGTGATCACCGTCGAGCCTTCGAAGGGCTTCTTGCCCTGCTCGGTCAAGTTCGCCGACAAGATCTTCACCCCCGAGCTCGCGGCGGCCTCTTTGAGCCAGGTCGCTCCGAAGTTCAGATCTTTCGCGCCAGCCGCCATCACCTTCGTGCCGAGCTTGCCCATCGCATCGAGGATGAAGCGCGCGCGCGGCTTGGTGCCTTCGTCCTGCGGCCCCTCGAAAGCAAAGAGCGCGTTGCCCGAGTCGAAGACGAGCGTCGGGCCCGCCTTCGTCAGCTGATCAATCACCGTCTTCCGTCGGGGCAGACCGCCCGTGGGGTTGTACCGTCAACCACACGGAGCGACCTGCGCTCCGTTGTCCCCGGTAAACAGCAACATCAGCTTCGGCGCCGGCGCAGCGGTGGCAGCCACCGCCCACGCGAGCGTCGCCGCGACGAGCAGGCGACTCACTTGGTGCCCTTCTTCGGCTCGGGCTTCTTCGCGGCCGCGTCCTTCGTCTCTTTCGCAAGCTCTGCCAGCCGCGTCTTCGCCGTCTTCGCCGCGTCGGACTTCGGGTGCTGCTTCACCAGCTCGTCCAGCGCCAACTTCGATTCCGAGTTGAGCTTCAGCTTCTTGAAGCACTCGCCGCTGCGCAGGTACGCATTCGGAGCGATCTTCGCCTTCGGGAAGTCGCTGATCACCTTGCCGTACTCGTACAGCGCCTCGCGGCAGCGATCTTCATCCAGGTACGTCTCGCCAAGCGCGTAGTGCACGTCACCGACCGCCTCGTCGCGCGGCCACTTCTTCAAGAACTCGTTGTACAGCTGCCGCGCCAGCGCGACTTCGCCCGACTTCTGCTTCTCGCCGGCGAGCTTCACGAAGTCCTTCGGGTCTTCGGGGCGCTTGAGCTCGTCGGCCTTCTTCTTCGCCTCGACCTGCTTCGCCGCGTCGCTGTCGGTGGCCTTCTTCGAGACCTCTTCCTTCGTCGACTTCAGCTGATTCTCGAGCTCGGCGATCTTGTACTGGTACGTCTCGACCATGCCGCGAAGGCTGGCGAGATCTTCGACAGTCTTCTGCAGCTGAATGCCGATGTCGGCGTCGCTGCGATGGGCCGCCTTGTCGAGGCTCTCGAGCGCGGTCTGGACCTTCGAGACGGTGTCGGCCTGCTTGCTGTCGCTCTCTTTGATCGACTGCTCGAGCCGCTTGGTGGTGCCGTCGATCTTGTCGAGGCGCTGTTCAACCAGCATGCCGCGCTCGGCCGGGTAGAAGCAGCCGGCCAGCGGCAACAGAACTACGAGTGGGGCAAGTCGGGTCATCGCGCGCGCATCCTAACCGCCACGCGCGCGAGTTCTTCCCTTTTCACCCGCGCTTGCGGCGCGAGCCGAGCGCGAGGAGCACGAAGCCCAGGAAGGGAACCAGCCCTTCCGCGCCCGCGTTGCACCCGCAACCACCCTTCGTCTGAACCGGCACCTTCGGGCTGACGAACTCAGGCACGTTGCGAACGTGGACGATCGCGCGGGTGGGAATGGAGTCCTGACCGCCGGCTTTGGCGACGAGCTCGAAGGTCATCGTGCTGTCGGCGACGACCTGCGGAGCGACGAAGTGCAGCGTCGCAGTGCCGATTCCATTCAACGAGGCGATTGGTCCGTTCACCTGCGACCAGACGTAGCCCGTGATCTCCTCGCCCTCGCCGTCGGTCGCCATCCCCGTCAGCGTCACGTCGGCGCCTTCGTTCACCTCGAGCTCCGCGGGGGTGAGGCTCACCACCGGGCGATCGTTGACGTTGCGCACCAGCACCTTGTGCACCGCCGGCAGGCTCTTCGCGCGGCCGTCAAAGGCGGTGAGCTCGAAGGTGAGCAGCGTGTCGGCCAGCACACCCGGAGCTTTGAACCCGTTGTTCGCGTCCAGCGTCACCGCGCCGCCACCCGTCTGGGTCCACGTCAGCGCCAGCGCGTCGCCGTCGGGATCCGTCGCCGTGCCCGTAAGCTTCACCGCGGCGCCTTCGTTGACGACCTGATCAGCGCCGACCGTCACGACGGGAATGCCGTTGCTGCAGAGGTTCGGATCCGTCTCGACCCTGGGAAAGGGCTTGCTCGTGAGGCCCGTGAAGTCGAGGTCATCGATTTCCCAACCCTTCAGCGCCGCAGCGTCGTCCGCGCCGATGCGGAAGCGCAGCTTCACCGCCTTGCCGGCGTACAGCGTGCCGAGGTCCACCGTCTGGGTGACGAACGCCGGGTAGCCGGGACTCTTACCGACGAAGGCCTTCTTGCCGCTCAGCGGGTTGGCGCCCTGGCTGGTCAGCGTGCCGTTGTAGGCGGGGGAAAGTGCAGCGCCGACGTCCGTCCACGTGGTGCCGCCGTTGATCGAGATCTCGATGACGCCGCCGTCGAAGTACTCGACCTGGCTGCCTTCGAATTCCCAGCGGTGCTTGAAGACGAGCACGAAGTTGCCGGTGCCCACGTCCAGCGTCGGCGAGGTGAGCCAGGTGTCGGCGGGCGAGCTCGGGTTCGGGCCGAACCAATAGTGGCTGGTCGCGTTGGCCTCGAACCGGCGCCAGTTGCTGCCCGTGTTGCCGTTCGGATCCGACGTCGACGTCCACACCGTGGTGGGCGCTTCGACGTCGTCCGTCGTCGAGCCCTGCGGCTTCGCGTCGTAGTTCACGCGGAAGTTCACGTTGCTGACCTGCGGGCCCGCGACGGCGAGCGACGGGTCATTCACCGCGATCGAGAAGGTGAGGCCGCTGCTGCCGACCACGTCCTTCAGCGACACCTCAAGGCTGCCGATGACGACCCCGAAAGGCTGCGAAGCCGGGAAGGTGATGAGACCGCCATTCGGAATCGTGACCCCCGGCGAGGTGGTGGTGACGATCGCTGTGGTGGCGTTCATCGCGCCGGTGCCGACGTTCTTCAAGCTGACGGTGAGCCTGCCGATCTCGTTGTTGTCGAGAATGCCGTCGTTGTCACACGAGGTCACCGCGTCATCGAGCTTCACCGAGACGACCGCGAGATCGTTGCCCGTGATGAAGCTCTCGATGACAGGCTTGTTGTCCTGCGCGTCGCGATCCGGAGCGACCGCCTTCATCCCCATGCCGCGCTTCGCAAACGCCGCCGAGAACAGCGCGAAGTCCGTCTGATCTTTCGCCGCCGCGGCCGCGAGCACCGCGTCGCGGGCCTCGACCATCGTCGGCATCAGGGGCGTCGCCTTGTACGCGGCGATCAGGTAGCCGCGCATGCGATCCTGCGCGTCGGCAAAGGTGAGCCGCGGGGTAGATCGCAGCAACGCCGCGTAGCATTCCCACAACATGGTGGCCCAGACCTCGCCCGTGTTGTGCACCTCTGAGTTGTCCTGCCCTGATTGGCCGAACGCAGTGGCGACGGCGGCGGGAAGCGCGACCCCATCCTGGATGTGTTTGAAGGTGAGCCCGTTCTTCGACATGTCGGTCGAGTACGGCAGGCGGCGAATGCCGAAGTAGTAGCCGTCGGGGTCGAGGCCATACGAGGTGTACGCGGCCATGCCGTAGACGCCGTTGAACTGGGCGTTGCTGGGCACGAGGTCATCGCCTTCGCGAACCGCCATCAGCATCGAGTGGAAGTCGCCCCACCCTTCGCCCATGCCGTACGCCTGGTTGTTGCTGATGCCGTTGCCGTCGCCGATGAGGCGGTTGCTGATGTAGTGGCCCCACTCGTGGGCGACGATCGCGTTGTCGATCGTGCCGTCGCGGTCGATCACCGGCACGCGCGACATGGTGAGGTTCAGGACGCCGCCGTTCATCAGCAGGCCCTTCATCGTCGTGCCGCTGGTGCGCGAGACGGACAGCGAAGGGATGGTGACGATCGCCGAGGTGCCGACGAGCGCTGGCGAGCCGCCGTTGGTGTTGTTGGCGATGATGACGCCCACGGCTCCGGCAGCCTGTGCGTTCTCGACCTTGACGGTGAAGGTGCAGAGGCCGCGATCGATCAGGGCTAACTTCCCGACGACGCCAGTGAAGGGGCTGCAGCCGTCGTTGATCGTGCCGCCGCCCGAGGTGCTGCCGTCGTTGACCAGCACGACGTCGGCAGTGACGGTGAAGCTCTGCGGGCCGAAGGTGGCCGAGCCGTTGGTGTAGTCGCGCGGGGTGCCATTGTTCTGGCGCACCAGGGCGCCGAGGCCGCCGTCGAACACGTACATCTGCATGATCGGGTGCGCGCCGTCGGAAGGCGTCGACATGTTCGCGTTGTTCTTGCCCGAGTAGTCCTGCGCTTCGGCGTACATCGCGTCGTTCGCAAGGCCGCCGCGGCCGTAGTTGTCGGCCTGGCCGTTGCCCGAGAGCTCGTTGAAGCCCTTGTCGTAGAACCAGTCGTGAAGAAAGTTCACGTTGTAGAAGAGCTGGGTGATCGCAGCCATTCGCTGGTTGTCGCTGACGTTCGGGTTCTGCAGCGGGTCGTAGACGCGATCGAAGTTGCGCGACGAGGTCAGCGTGGCGCGCAGGTCGCCGGTCGAGAAGCCGTTGGGCGAGGCGATGTCGGCGTAGGCGCTGGCGTTGTTGCCGCGGGTGTCGGCCGCGTTCGAGGGCAGCCACGGATCATTGGTGCTGATCGGGCCGTTCTGCCAGGTGACGAGCGTCGAAGGGACGTACGGCGGGTTGTACTGGTTCCGGGTGCCGGTGGGGTGCGGCGTCGGGGCATCGCCCTGCGGGCCGTCGGAAGGCACGTGCTGCGCGGTGGCGTCGGCCCAGACGCGGTAGGTGAAGGCGTCGTTGGCGGTGAGGTTCTTGCGGTACAGCAGCCGGCCGTCGTTCGCCGAGACGACGTAGGAGTAGTAGTCGAACTCGGTCGAGTCTTCGCGGCCGACCTGCAGCTCGACGTAGAAGCCGGGCTCGAGGCCGGTGGTCAGCGGGAAGTAGACCTTGCGCGCACGGGCCGGAGTCGCCTCGCCGTCGACGCGGAAGCCTTCGTAGTCGCCAATGGTGGTGCCGGTGGAGCTCAGGCGATTGGCCTCGAGCGGGTGCCCGGCGAGGTCGACGAACGCGGCGTGCACGGCGGTGGCGGCCTTCAGCGAGAACTCGCCCAGCGCCTTGCGTTCAGGGGTGAGGTAGCCGGACAGGGCGACCAGCTCGAGGCGCTGGTTCATCACGACTTTCAGCTCGTCGCGGAAGACGCGAACGCCGCCGACGTCTTGCTGGAAGGTGACGATCACCGCTCCGTCGCCAAAGTCGTGAACCTTGGCGACGCGCGCGTCGGCGATGCGGTTCTGCTCCTGGCGGTAGAGCTCGCCGTACGCGAACAGGTACCGGCGCGCGGCCTGCTCAGGCGTGAGCCCGATGTCGCGCAGCGAGCGCGCGGCTGGCGTGCGGCCCGCCCAGAAGAAGGTCGGCACGCCCAGGCGCCCTTCGATCGAGCCCGCGCGGCCTTCGCGCACCGACTGCTGACCCAGCGGCGACAGGCCCCGGACATCGACGAGGCCCCGATTTCCGGCGCTCTGCAAAAACGCGTCGAGTCGGGGCTTCGTCTGCTCTGCGACTGCGGGTGTGACGAGACACAGCGTCATCAGCGCGAAAAACAAACGCTTCGACATCGATCACCTGAGGTGCCCGCGGGTCTCCTCGGCCAAGGGCCGCGCGCGCGCCGTGAATACACCTGTGGCCACATCGCCCACAACAAGCGACTTCGCGCTGCGACACTTGTCCACCCTCGCCTACAGCCGCAGTCCGCGGCGGTGGGGTCAATGAGAAGTGGTAGAGCCATTGTGTGGCCAAGCTGGGTCCGTTCGAGCTGATCCGTAAACTCGGTGCGGGAGCGACTGCTGAAGTCTTCCTCGCCAGCGGCCCCAACGCGCGCGGCGAAGATTTGATCGCGCTCAAGCTGATGCTCGAGCACCTCGCGGAAGACGAGGGCGTCCGGAAGGCGTTCCTTCAAGAAGGTCGAACGGCGGCGCTGCTGCGGCACCCGAACATCGTCGAGGTGTTCGACGTCGGCGAGGTGAACGGGCGCGGCTTCCTCGCGATGGAGCTCGTGCGCGGGTGGAGCGTGTCGGCGCTGCTGAAGAAGATGAAGCTCTCGAAAGAGACGATGTCGCCGGACGAGGCCTGTGAGGTGGTGCGGCAAGGCGCGCTGGGGCTGCACTTCGCGCACGAGATTCGCGGGGCCGACGGAAAAGCGCTGGGGCTCGTGCACCGCGACGTGTCGCCGCAGAACCTGATTCTTTCGGAGAAAGGCGAGGTGAAGGTCGCCGACTTCGGGCTCGCGAAAGCGACGGCGGCGCAGGCGACGGTGACCCGCGGCATCAGGGGGAAGATGAAGTACATGCCGCCTGAGCAGCTGAAGGGCGAAGCGCTGGATGCGCGGAGCGACGTGTTCGCGCTGGGCGCGGTGCTGTGGGAATTGATCACGGGCCAGGGCCTGTACCCGGGCAGCAGCGAGGCCGAGATCTTTCAAGCGGCGCTCTTCAACCCGCAGCCGCACCCCGACGAGGTGATGCGTGGCCTCTCGCGCGCAATGGTCGACGTGCTGCAGAAGTCGGTGGAGCGCGACCCGGCGCGGCGGTTTCAGACGGCGCAAGCGATGGCCGAACAGCTGCTGCCGCTGGTGCAGCCGGACTCGGGAAAGAAGCTGGGCGCGCTGATCGCGAAGCACTTCGAGCCTCTGCCGAAGTCGTCGAATGAGAACGCGGCGCCGACGCAGCAGGTGAAGCGACGGCCAGGGCTGCTCCCGCCTCCGTCAAAGCTCCGGGGGCCTGCGCCGGAACCCAGAGAGAGCGCGACGATCATGTCGCTGCCGCCCGTGATGGATCGATCGAAGGGCCACAGCAGCCCGACGATCATGGCGCTGAGGCCGATGGACACCCTGATGGACGCCGACGGCGGCTCGTCGGAAACCTTCTCATCGCTGCCGCTGCGCCCGAAGCGGCGGAGGTTGATCGCCGCGCTCGTCTTCGCAGGGCTGGGGATCTTCACGGCGTCGGTGGTCGCGGGGCGGTACTTCAGCGAGCGCCACGCGCGCCGCGACTTCGAAGAGATTCCTCTGGCCGCCGAGGCAGGCGTCGAGCCGGTCGAAGTCCCCGCGGCCGTCGACGAGCCAGGCACGAAGGCGCCACCGAAAGGGAAGAAGTCGCGAGAAGGACTGCGCGGGTTCGTCACCATCGACGCGAATGTTCCCGCGCTCGTGAGCGTCGGCGGGAAGGATTTCGGGATGACGCCCGTGAAGGTCACCCTGCCCGTCGGCAAGCACCGCCTCAAGGTCGCGACCCCCGACGGCGCGATGGCGAATGATCTCGAGATGACGATCGTCGCTGGCGGCAACGGGCGGCGCACCGTGCTGCTGCGATGAAAAACAAAGACCCAGCTCAGTGGGGGGCCTGCATCGCCAGCAAGCGGATCACCCGCCAGAAGCGGGTGGTGGGTTCGATGTCGCGCGACGCAGACTCCGACAACCACACCCGTGACCCAGGTTTTCGGCGCTGCTGGTCGTTCGACCGGCGAGATGCTGGAAGCCGCGAAAGAGTTTGCGTCCTCAAAGGCTTACGCTGCTCGAACTGACGAAGGCGTGATCAGAAGAAAAGGCTACCTGCGGCTCGCGGCGCACTTCGATCGAGCGAGCGACGAACGCGTTGCGCGCGACATCCTTGCGGGGATCCGCTGACAGCTCCTGCGGTCGGTTCCCCGGCTTCTCTGGGGACCAACGGAACCTCGTCCCGAACCCGAAAGGCGCTAGCGATATCCGAGCCGGGCCAGCGCCTGCTCACACGCGCGCTTCAGCCGTTCGGGATTCAGAAAGAACGGCGTCGCGCGCGGCTTCCCGCCGTTGAGCATCGCGAGCGCCCGCCGGTACTCACTGCTCGCGTCCGCGTTCGCCCCGCGCTGTTCTGCGAGCATGCCGAGCAGGTACCGGGCCGGAGCGAGGTCGGGTGTGAGGTACAGCGCCTTCCGTAACCCGGCCTCGGTCTGATCATCGCTTTGCCCCGCGGCGGACCACTCGAGGACGAGCTCGAACAGCTTCTCGCCTTCACTGCGCGGATCGAGCTCCAGCGGCGGAAGATCTGACGACGGCGTCTTCGAGACGAAAGGAACAGGAACAGGAACTGGCGGCGCCGACGGGCGCGGCGGTGGCACCACGACGGGCGGCGCGTCCGACGGCGATCGCCGACGGTAGAAGAACGCCTGCGCGTACCGAAGCACCTCGAGCTGTTCGCTCTTCCCCAGCAGCGGCTCGGCAGCCCCGAGGACCAGCACCCCACCCGGCCGCAGGCGATCGATGAGGCCGAGCACCACCTTCTCCCATGCGCGCTCGGTGAAATAGATGAGCACGTTGCGGCAGAAGATGAGGTCGTAGCCGCCGCCCGTCACCGGCAGCGGGTACGGGTGATCCATCAGGTTGTGCCGCAGCCAGGTCGCCTGCCGCGCGAGCTCGGGCACCAGCGCGTACCGGCCGGCCGCCTCGTGAAAGTAGCGCTCGCGAATCGCCGGCGGCACGCGCTTCATCGCCTCAGGAGCGAACGCCAGCTTCTGCGCCATCGCCAACGCGCTCGCGGCGATGTCGGTGCCCAGCACGCTGCTCGTCACATCGGCTCCGGCCTCGCGCAGAAGAATCAGCAGCGTGGCGACTTCTTCACCGGTGGCACAGCCGGCGCTCCAGACCTTCAGCCCGCGGCGGTCGGCCAGCAGCGACGGCAGCAGCTTCGATCGCACCGCCTGCAGCTGCACCTCGTCGCGAAAAAGGTCCGTCTTGTGGACGCTGATCGCGCTCATCAGCTCGGCGAGATCCGCGGCGCCGCGCAGCGACTTCAGGTGCTCCAGGTACGCGTCGGCCGTGCGCCCGCCCTGCCGCGCGGCAATCGCCTCTTCCAGCCGGCCCAGCTGCTGGCGGCTGAGCGACGAGCCGGTGCGCTCGGCGACATAGCGGCACACATTCGAGAGCTCCGGGCGCGTCACGCGGCGCCAAACTTACGCCGCCCTCGCCTTTCTGGTTTGCGCTTTCACCCCGTTTTCGTTCTCGTGCACCCGTGAAAAGACTCGCGCCCTTCCTCGTCCCGTTGGTCGCTGCCCTGCTCTGTGCTTGCGGCACGAAGGGCAACTGCAACACCACCAACTGCGCCGGCTGCTGTGACGATCAGTCGTACTGCCAGCTGAACTACACCGCGTCGGCCTGCGGCAAAGGTGGCTCGAAGTGCGCCGCCTGCCCCACCAGCAACACCTGCTCCGACGGCGTCTGCACCGCGTTCAATGGAGCCGGCGGTGGCGACGGTACGGGCGGAGGCGGAGGCGGAGGCGGGGCAACCGGCGGCGGTGCCGGAACCGGCGGAGGCAGTGGCGGCGGCGGAATGATGGCGGGCGACGCGGGCGACGCGGGCTACTCGCGCTTTGCGACGATGGCGATGAACTGGCCGGTGCCTGCCTCGGGCCTGGCCGATGGCTTCAACTTCCCGAAGGGCCTTGCGTCGGTGCGGCTGTGGGACACTTTCGACATCGACGGCGACGGCAAGCCAGACCTCATCCACACCGGCAACACGACGACCGGCAGCGTCTGGAGCAGCCCGGTGAACCCGATGCCCTTCTGGAAGGTCTACAAGAATATGGGCAGCGGCTTTTCCACCACCGCGACGACCTGGCTGGTGCCCCCGAGCGGCACGGCCGAGGGCTTCAACGTCACCCAGTCGTTCGCGAAAGGAAAGCAGTGGGCGACCTTCGACATCGACGGCGACGGCCGGCCCGACCTGGTGCAGACCGCGAACACCAACGACGCGGTGTTTCCGGGTCCGGCGTGGCGCTTGTTCAAGAACACCGGCACCGGCTTCGCCGCCACCGCGACCAACTGGCCGCTGCCTGCGACGACGATGCTCGATGGGTACAACGCGAAAGAATCGAACGCATCGCCGAAGGTGTGGTCGACGTTCGACCTCGACGGCGACAAGCTGCCCGACCTGGTGATCACGTCGGTCGCGGGCGCCGTGTTCGATGGCGGCACGTCGTCCGAGTGGCACCTGCACCGCAACACCGGCACCGGCTTCTCGCCGCTGTCCGTCGATTGGCGCGTGCCCGGCAGCGGCCTGGCCGACGGCTTCAACCAGCCCGCCTCGGCCGTTTCGGTGCGCCAGTGGACGACGATGGACCTCGACGGCGACGGCCTGGTCGACCTGGTGCAGACGGCGAATCCCCAGGGCGGCGCGGTGTTCCTCGGCGCGACTCCGTTCTGGCGCGTCTACAAGAATACCGGCAGCGCGTTTGCCGCGGCCTTCACGCAGTGGCCCGTGCCAGTGAATGGGCTCGCCGACGGCTTCTATGCCTCCGAGGTCCAGACCACCTCGCGCCGGTGGACGACGCGCGATCTGAACGGCGACGGAAGGCCCGACCTCGTTCACACCGGCAACGTCATCAGCGGCCAGGTCTGGGGCGCCGACGCGGGCATGCCGTACTGGAACGTGTATGGGAACACGGGCGCGGGTTTCGTCCAGGCGCCGCAGGCCTTCACCGTGCCCCCCACCGGGCTCGCCGAGGGCTTCAACAGCGCCACGTCGAGCCTGAGCCTCAACCGCTGGCAGACCTTCGACCTCGACGGCGATGGCAACGACGACCTGGTGCACACCGGAAACGTGGTGGGCGATGCGGTGTGGTCAGACCCGCAGCAGCCCGCCGCCTTCTGGAAGGTGTACGCCCCGCGTCACTGAGCGCTGGCGCCGAGCTTCTCGCCGCGCGCCAGCCGCAACAGCACCTGGGCCAGATCGTCGCCGTGCGCGATGTGCTCGACCGCGTTGCGCGCGATTGCGGCCCCCGGCATGCCGAACACCACGCACGTTTCCTGGCTCTGCGCGACCGTGCGGCCGCCCGCGTTCTTGATCGCGAGCATGCCGTCGGCTCCATCGGCGCCCATGCCGGTGAGGATCATGCCGACCGTGCGACGCCCGTAGGTCTTCGCCGCCGACTCGAGAAGCATGCTCGCGCTGGGCACGTGGCCGTCGCGCGGCTCTCCGGCAATCACCGCTACCTTTCCGCGCTGGGGCACCACCAGGTGCTTGTCGGGAGGCGCAATCAACACCACGCCGGGCACCAGCGAATCGCCGTCTTGCGCCACCTTGATCTTCAGCTTCGAGCTCGCCGAAAGCCAGCCGGCCAGCGACTCGGCAAAAGCGGCGTTGATGTGCTGAACGATCACGATCGGCGCCGGGAAATCAGCCGGAAGATCAGACAGCAGCCGGTGCACGACCTGCGGGCCACCCGTCGAGCTCGCGATCGCCACCACGCCAATCGCCGAGGTCGAGAAGGCGACCGAGTCTGGGATGGCCGGCAGCGCGGCGGGGTACGACGCGCTGGGCGTCTTCCGCACGCCGCGCAGGTGGCGAATCACGCGCACCGACGACAGCAGCTTCACTTCGCGCGCGAGGTTCCAGGCTTCGGGCCCGGCATCGAGCGCGGGCTTCACTTGAAGGGCCAGCGCTCCGACCTCGAGCGCGCGGTGGGTCAGTTCGGGCGCCTGGTTCCGCGGGTCAGCGGTGAGCACCAGAATCGGGGTCGGAATCTCCCCCATGATCTTCTCGGTCGCCGTCAGCCCGTCCATCACCGGCATGTCGACGTCCATCGTGATCACCTGCGGCTTCAGGGCCCGCGTCTTTTCGATCGCTTCCTGCCCGTTCGCGGCGGTGCCGATGACCTCGAGCGTCGGATCCTTGCTGAGCGCGTCGACAATCAGCTGCCGGCACAGCGGTGAATCATCGACGACCAGCACACCGACTTTCAGAGCCATGTTTCCTCGTTAGGCCAGCAAACGGCTTACAACGTCAACCAGATCCTGCCGCACCAGGTCGCCCTTGGTGATGTAGCCATCTGCACCGGCGTCCATGCCTTTGCGCCTGTCGGCCTCCGACCCACGCGTGGTCACGATCACCACCGGCAGCGTGTGCAGCGTCGGGTGGCTCTTCAAGCGGCGCGTCAGCTCGAGCCCGTCGACCTTCGGCATCTCGAGGTCCGTCACCACCATGTCGACGGCTTCACGGCCCAGCCTTTCGATCGCCTCCGCGCCGTCGTGCGCGTTCACAACCTCGTAGCCGACCGCTTCGAGCAGCGACGACAGCAGCTCGCGGGTCAGGGGCGAGTCGTCGACGACGAGGATCTTGCGGCGGCGGGTGACCTCGGCCTTTCGCAGCGTGTTGCCCAGGCGCGTGGTGCGGCCGTGCGCGGTGGAGACGAGGTGCGCGGACGAGAGGACGAGCGCGAGGCTGCCGTCGGCCAGAGGCGTCGCTCCTGAGAGGTGCGCGAAGCGCGACAGCATTCCCTTCAGCGGAAACACCGCCTGCACCCGCTCTTCGAGCACACGATCGACCGCGATCGCTGCCGACTGCCCGCGGCCCTTCAAGAGCAGCACGAGTTCGCCCGTCGTCGCGGGACGCTCGGGGGCAGTGCCGAGAATCGAAGAGATCGACGCAAAGGGCACCACTTCCGAGTCGACGAAGAGCGCTGGCCGCCCCGCCACCTCGCGCCGCTGGCCCTCTTCCACCACCAGCGCGTGATCCACGTTCGACGCCTGCAGACACAGCCTTTCGTCTCCGACTTCGACGAAGAGCAGCGGAGCGACGGTCAACGACACGGGTACCCGAAGCTCGAAGGTCGCGCCGTGGCCGGGAGTCGAGGTGACAGTGGCTTCGCCGCCCAGCGCGACCATGCGCACGCGCACCACGTCGAGCCCCACCCCGCGGCCCGAGACGTCGGTGACTTCTTCTTTCGACGAGAAGCCCGCGAGAAAGATGAGGTCCAGCGCCGCTTCGTCCGACAGCGCCCCCACCTGCGCTGGGTCGACCAGGCCCTTGCGCACCGCGACCTCGCGCAGCTTCACCGGGTCGAGCCCGCGCCCGTCGTCTTCCACCTTGAGCAACAGCCTTTCGCCCTCGCGCCGGGCGTGCAGCGACAGGTGCGCGCGCGGCGACTTGCCGGCCTCGATCCGCGCCTGGCGGTCTTCGACCCCGTGATCGAGCGCGTTGCGCACCAGGTGCATCAGCGGCTCGCGCAGCGACTCGAGCACCGAACGATCGATGCGGGTGTCTTCGCCTTCCACGTCGAGGTCGACTTCCTTGCCGAGCTCGCGCGACAGGTCGCGCACCATGCGCGGGTACTGCTCGAACAGCACGTGCAGCGGCAGCATGCGCAGCGACTGGATCTCTTCCGACAGCCCGGTGAGATCGCGCAGCTCTTCGTTGGCGAGCAGCTTTCCTTCGCGGTGCAGCTCGGCCGCCGCGTCCTTCGACTTGCCCAGGCGGGTCGCGACCTCGGCGCCCGCGGGCCCCAGGTCTTCGGCCAGGCGCTGAATCTGCTGCAGCTCGCGGGTCAGCTGCAGGCGGCGAAGGGCGGCGAGCTCGCGACGTCGGCCACGCGCGAGCAGGCTCGTCACCGCTGAGGTGAGCAGATCCAGCGACGCCTGGCCGATGCGCACGCTCGCGTCGACGCGCGCTGCCGCCGCGGGTTCCGACTCGACCTGCGCCATCGGAGCCGACGGCGGAGGAGCAGGAGCGGAAGACGCCGGCGCCGGCGGTGCCTCACCCTTCTCGGCTGCCACCCGCTGCTTCAACCAGTCGAGCAGGCGGGGAAGATCAGGCGGCGCACCGACCGAGGCCCCCGCGAGCACGGTCACCGCGTCCGACGCGACCAGCAGCGCATCGGTGGACGCGGGCGCCAGCTGGTAGCGGCCCGGCTGCGCGGCACGCACCACCTCTTCCATCTCGTGCACCAGCGCGTTGATGTCGGCGAACCCCATCATCCGCGCTTCGCCCTTGAGCCCGTGGAGCTCGCGCAGCGCCGCCTTGCCGACCTCGAGGTCGGGCTGCCCTTCGAGCTGCATCAGGTACCGGCCGATCTTCTCGAGCCGTTCGAGCACCAGCTCGCGGAACTGCTGCAGCAGCTTTTCGCGGGGGGTCGACACGGGCCTTCAGGTGCTCTTCCAGCGGCCGGTGAGGGACGAGAGGCTGCCCGAGAGGCCGACGAGCTCGTTGTTGGCCGAGCTCAGCTGGCGGGTGGCGGCGAGGCTCTGCTGGGTGATGCCGAGAATATCGGCCATCGCTTCGGCGAGCTGATCGGTGCCGCTGTGCTGTTGTTGGGTGGCGAGGGTGATCGCGCGGACAGCGCGGCTGGTTTCCTGCGCGAGGCGGACGACGTCGGTGAGCGCGCGGGCGACCTCGACGGCCAGCGTGGTGCCGCTTGCCGTCTGCTGCAGGCCGCTTTCCGTCGCTTCGACGGTGACGAAGGTGGCCTCACGAATCTCAGAGATGAGCTCTTCGATCTCGGTCGTCGACTCGAGCACGTTCTCGGCGAGGCGCCGCATCTCGGCCGCGACCAGGGTGAAGCTGCGGCCCACATCGCCCGCCTTCGTGCCTTCGAGCTCAGCCGAAAGCGCGAGCAGGTCGCTGCGGTCGGCGACGCCCGTGATGAACTCGACGATCTTCCCGATCTGCTGCACGCGGCGCTGAAGCCGGCTCACCGCCTCGGCGATGGTGCGGTTGTCCTGGCGCATGCGCTCGACGGCGCGAACGAACTCTTCCGCGCTGGCCTGCCCGGCAAAGGCGGAGTCGAGCGTGCGCTGCGAGATCTCCGACACCTCGCTGGCGTTGGCCGAGATCTGCCGCGCGCTCTGCGCCAGCTCTTCGGTGGTGGCGCTGGTCTGGTTGAGGCTGGCCGCCTGTTCAGCCGCCAAAGCTTCGTACCCGGCAGAGGTGCCGACCAGGTTCTGGGTAGTCGTGGCGATGCTCACCCCGGCGCGCGTGAGCTGGCCGAGCACGTCGTGAAGCTGGGCCTGCATCAGGCTGAAGGTGCTGGTCACCGCCCAGACCTCGTCGCTGGCGGCGAAGATCTTCGGCTTGACGAACTCGCCCTTCGCCATCCGGTTCGCCTCTTCGGCGACGCGGCGCATCGGGTCGGCCATCACCGAGCCTGCGGCCCAGGCGGTGAGCACTGCCGCGCCGAACACCATCGCGAAGAGCATCGCGAGCCGGCCGTAGACCTTGAGCCGCTGTTCTTCGGCCAGCTGCAGCTGTTGGATGTGGTCGACGCGGGCATCGATCACCGCGTTGAGCCCCGCGCGCGCTTGCTGCCGCGACGCATCGATCATCATCGCCGACGGCAAGATCACCAAAGCCGCGGTGATCGCCACCAGCCGGGTTCGCACCTGCATGCGTTGTGACGGCAGCACGCGGATCACCTCAGCCGCCGGCACGTCTGCCGCCATCGCCTCGACCAGCACCCGCGCCCGGCGCATCGCCAGCAGGTTGACGAGCGCAGCGCTGAGCGGGCCGAACAGAACTCCCAGCGCGCAAAAACGGAGCACCGAGCTCACCGACGGCTCGCCCATGGTCCAGAAAGCGGCGGCGATCACCCCGACGGCCGCCACCCAGGTGACGGCAGAGAAGGCGGCGATGCGATCAGGAAAGGCATGCGCCTCGGCGATCGCCTTCAGCAGCGTCTGTTGGTTCGACGGCAGCGCCCCGGAAGCCAGGCCGCGCGAGGTGTCGAGCCAGCGCATCGACTGCACCTCGGCGATGGCCACCGAGACCCCGACCCCGATCGCAATCATCGTCAGCAACAGCGTGCGATCGCCCGGCGAGAGCTCGAGCGTCATCCAGGCGTACAGCGTCGCCACCGCCGCGATCGCCAGGTTCCCAAAGGTCCCAGGGTTCTGCAGCCAGCGCACCCGGTCGCGCAGCCATTGTTCGATCGGCATCAGCTGACCTCGAAGCGATCGACGGTGGACTTGAGCTCGCTGGCCAGCGCCTGCAGATCGCTGTTGGCTGCCGCCATCTTCTTCGAGGCGCCATCGCCGTCGCGGGTCGAGCGCAAGATGTCGCTCATCGCCTGCGCGAGCTGGTCGGTGCCAACCTGCTGCTGGTGGGTGGCCAGGGTGATGCGCTGCACCGCGTCGGCAGTCGTGGTCGCGAACTCGAGAATGTCAGACAGGCCTTCGCTGACTCTGCGCGCCAGGGCGCTGCCGGTGTCAGACGCCTTAACGCCCGCTTCGGTCGCCATCACTGCCGCGTTGGTGGCGTCGCGCACCTCGTGGATGAGGCCGATGATCTCGCGGGTGCTGTTCATCACGCTCTCGGACAAGCGCCGCATCTCGGCCGCCACCAGCGAGAAGCCGCGGCCCACTTCGCCCGCCTTGTTGCCTTCGAGCTCGGCGTTCAGCGCGAGCAGATCGGACTTGTCGGCGATGCCGTCGATGAACTCGACGATGCGGCCGACCTGCTGCACCCGCTTGTTCAGCTTCACCACCGAGTCGGCGATCGCCTGGTTGCCTTCGCGAACCTTGAGAATCGACGTGTAGAGTTGGTCGGCGTTGTGCTTTCCCAGCCGCGCGGCGTCCAGCGTCTGGCTGGCAAGGTCTTTGACCTGGGTGGCGTTGAGCGCAATCTGCTTCGCGCTGCGGGCGAGCTCTTCGGTGGTGGCCGACGTCTGGGCAAGGGCCGACGTCTGCTCGCTGGCGCCGCGCTCGTGCTTGCTGCGGCTGGAGCCGAGCTCGTCGGTGGTGCGCTGGATCTTCTGACCGGCGCCCTGCAGCTGTTTCACGATCAGCACCAGCTGCGTCTCGAGCGTGGTGAAGCCCGCCGCGACCGCCCAGATCTCGTCCTCCCCGGCGACGATTCCCGAGCCACCCAGCCTTCCGCGCGTCATCGCCTGGGTCTTCGCTGCCAGCAGGCGCATCGGCTCGCTCAGCGCGGCGCCCGAGCTGAACCCGCCGACCACCACCAGAATGATCAGCACCGCCGCCACCGCAAAAAGCGACTCCAGCCCGACATCGAGCTCGGTGGCGAGGGCAAGTTTCTGCGCCGGGACGGTCTGTTCGGCCAGGACGCGGGTAAATGTCCCTTCCATGCGCAGCACCGCGATGTCGCAGATGAGCAGCAGCGGGGTGCCGACGGCGACCGCCGCGTAGAGCACCAGCCGCCGCTGCAGCTGCATGCGCCCCGCGGGCACCGCCGCGATCACGTCTTTCGGTGCCAGCCCCGCCGCCGCCACCCGGGTGATCGCCTCGCGCGACCGCTTCACGACGGCGACGTAGCCGAGCGTGGCGATCAGCGGCCCGAGCGCGATGCCGATGAAGGCGAGCCGCGCCGCCACCTGAAAGCCTGCCGTCGACACCTGCGAATAGACGACCCCGATCGCCGACGCGCCGATGACCCAGAACGCGAGGTTCACCACGAAGCTGACGTCGGGAATACGCGAGAGCTCGCGCACCGCCTGGGAAAGATTTTCAACTGTGGGCGGCGCTGACTTCGTCGCCAGCGCCTTCACCATCTGCAGCGTTCGCTGTTCCTGGCGATCCCCTAACAGCGTCGCGATGCCGACGATCGCGGCGACGACGATGAACAGCGACGTGAGCCCGGTAGCCGGAAACTCGACCGTGCTGAAGGCGTAGAGAAAGCCGACCGCGGCGCCCGCGACGCCCGAGACGGTCGAGGGGAACGTGACGAAGCGGTGCAGGCCGTCGAGAGGAGAAGCGCTCACGAGTCAGGACCTCTGCAGAAACTGCGAGAACTCGGTGATCGCGAGCACGGGGCACAGCTCGCCAGAGAGGACGATGAAGCCGCGAAGCGATCCGCCGACGGCGCCCAACAGCATCGCTGGCACGGGCATCATCGGCAGCGGGTCCGAGGCGATTTCCAGCGAGTCGACCACCAGCCCACCCCGACCGTCTTCGACACAGCGGCCGTTGGTGGGCGGCAACGCAAACGCGGTGCGGGCGTGCGGCGTGGGAATGCCACCCACCGCCCAGTCGGAGATCTGCACCACCTGCGCCGCTGGAAACGCGAGCCGGTGATCGCCGACGCGGCAAAGCACGATCCCTTCGAGGGGGGCGCTCATCGAAGTGCCTTCAGCCTCCGCGGGCGAGAAACTCGAACAGGCCTTCGGGCTCGATCACCGCCACCTGCCCCGATGGCGCGGTGGCCGGCCCCTTGAGGTGCGCCTCGATCCCCGTCGTGCCCAGCGGGTCGAACGGGCCCGTGAGCACCGCGACGCCGGCGACGCGGGTCGCCGTCAAAGCGAGGCCGCCCCGGGGCACGCGCACCAGCACCGCGCGCTTCATCACGCCGTCGACCTTGGTCCCGGTGAGCATCGGCAGATCGATGACGGGAATCACTTCGCCGCGATGCGCAAAGACACCGAGCAGGTGCGGCGGAGCGCCCGGCACCCGCGTCAGCGCCGGCAGGCTGACCACTTCCTGCGCGCGTTCGGCGGGCACGGCGTAGAGGCTCTCACCACAAGCGAAAACGAGGTGTCCCCGGGAGTCAGCCACGGGCGAGGTGCTAGCAGAATCGACTGAAGCGGGCGCGTATTACAGTGCGGCGCGTGGACTACCGGCGCTTCCTCAACAAGTCCGACGAGAAGACGCTGCCGTACTTCGGCGGCGCCACCGTCGACGCGGAAGATCGAAGGCTGCGCGTGGCGGCCCCTTTCGAGCCGCCCGGGTGGTACCGGTTCAAGGTCGAAGGGCGCAACGCGACCAAGCTGGCCGCGTCTGACCCACCCGACCTTGAAGCCCTGCCGAAGGTGACCGGCTGGTACCTCGACGGCCAGTTGGTGCACGACGGGGCGGTGGCCGAGCCGTTGTTTCTGATGCCCGCCGAACAGCCGGCGAGGTTTGCGAAGCTTGCGGGCCGAAGGTGGCGCAGCGGAGAGCTGCTTTTTTCCGAAGTGGAGTTCGAGAGCGAGGTCGAAGGCCAGGCGCGCGAGGCGCTGTCGGCCGGTGGCTCGCTGAAAGACGTCAAGGCAGTTCCAGCGCCGCTGCGGGCTGCCTACGCCTTCGCCCTGGTGGAAGCGGCGTCGCGCCGCACGGGGATTCGCTTCGTCCCCGCCGAGGTGCGCGGACAGGTGGTGAAGATCGCCGAAGGCGGCGCGGACGCAGCGGTGGCGGTACTGACGGCGTTGGAGGCAGAACGGATTCTGGCGAGGCGCGCGCAGGCCGAGCTGAACGCCCGCCACGCTGCGGCGATGGTGCGGGCCGAGGTCGAGGTGCAGCGCGAGATCCGCGTCGAAGCGCTGCGCAACCGCAAGCACCAGGCGGCAGAGTGGGCAGCCGCGGCGCTGGAGGCCGCGGGAGCGAGGCTCGAAGACGCGCGCGATCTGGGCAACGGCGAGCTCGAGGTGGTGTTCCGCTTCATGAACCATCGGTTCATCTCGATCGTCGAGGCGGCGACGTTGCGCGTGATTGACTCAGGGATCTGCCTGGGCCACCCGCCGCGCGATGACCTGGTGACGCTCGAGAGCCTGCCTTCGGTGATCAAAGAGGCGATCGATACCCACGCGCTGGTGATGCTGAGGTTCCCTTGAAGCGCGAGGTCTGCCTGCTGATCACCCGCGCGGGCACCATCTGCTGGAGCGACGCCGGAACCAGCGCCCTCGCCCTGCCCGACAGCCGCGCCCGGTGGGAAGCGATCTGGAACAACCGCGAGCAGCTGGCGGAAATCGTTCACAGCCACCCCGTCGGCCCCCGCGCTTTTTCGCACGAGGACGAGACGACGATGGCGGCCCTCGATGCGGCGCTGGGCCGGGCGCTGCGTTTCTCGGTGCTCGCCCCCGACGGGCTGGTGGTGCGCGACGGGGGCGAGGTGTTCTTGAGTGACGACCGGCCGTGGTGGGCCGACCTGCTGCAGTTGGCTTCGGGGTTCTAGAACGCGAAGTCGTTCTTCGCACCCTGGGCCTTCGCCGACTCGAGCAGCGCGGTGTCGAGCGTCGCGGCCTTCTTGCCGACGGTCTTCTTCTCTTCGGCCTTCACGAACGCCTCACGCTCGGTGTTGAGCTTCGCAATCTGCGCCTGAATCGCGGTGCGTTCGGCCGCCTTCTTCTCGACGAACTCGACCCGCTCGGCCGGCGCCATCTTGCGCATCGGGGGCGGCAGCGCCGCTTCCGGAATCTTCGCCACGTCCTTGCCTTCCTTCTTCGCGTCGACGAGGTCCCAGTTGCTGTTTTTGTAGTTGGCCGACGACTTGGTCACCGCGCGGGCCGTGCTGCTGCCTGCCGACATCCCCAGCGCCGCCTGGTCTTGTGCTTCCTGGCGCGCGACAGCCGCCGGGGCTTCGTCGCCGAAGCCGATGTACGTCTTGTTCAGCTCGGTGCCGAGGCGGGCGATCTCTTTGTCCTGTGGCGCGTTCACCTGCGCGATCGCGACGTTCTGGTCGATGGTGAGGAAGTTGCCGTCGGCCAGCATCGCCGCGTCCTTCCACTTGCCCGCGATGCCCGACTGCAGGTCGCCGGCGTGAATCGTGTTCACCACGATGCCATGCTCGATCGCGTTCTTCACCGCGCTCGCGTAGTTCACCGGCCCCTGGCTGAACGGCTCGTTGCCGGCGATGTAGATGAGCTTCAGGTCGCCCTTGTTCTTGCTCCACTCGAGCTGCTTCACCGCGGTCTCGATCACCGCGCCGCAGTACTCGTCGCCGCCGTTGGTGCGCAGCTTGTGAAGCTGCTCGCTGACCTTGTCGAGGTCGGTCGTCAGCGGCGCCACCATGCGGATGAAGTTGCTCTCGCGCTTGAGGCTGTCGTTGCCGTACTCGTAGAGCGCGAGCTCGAGGCGCGGGCGCCTGCCGTTCTTCTTCGCGGTGGCGAACGTGTTGACGATCTTCCACAGCTGCTCACGGGTCTGGTTGATCAGACCGTCCATGCTCGAGCTGGTGTCGATCAGGATGGCGAGCTGAATCTTCGGCTCGACGCTGTCGGTGGGCTCGGCTGCGGAAACAGAAACGGCGAAGAGCGCGGCGACCAGCAGTGACAGGCGTTTCATCGAAGGCTCCAGAAATGGGGTGAGCCATGGAACGGGCGACGCCCTGAATCGATCTGTGGAAAATTCAAGGCCGTCGAAAACGTGAGCAACCACCTGCGGATCCAGCTCGAAGGGCGCCTTGAACGGCTCGAAGCCTCGCTGAAGCGCTACGAGGCGATGGGCGGGCTGTTGGGCAGGCGCGGCTGGCAGCGGCGGGCGATCGCGAACCGCGAGACGCTCGGCGCTTTCCTCGCGTCGGAGCCCGAAGTGGACGCCGCGCTGGCCCACCTCGAGCACGTCGCGACGCGCGATCGGTGGGCGAGCGACACCGAGCCGCTGGCGGTGGCGACCAAGGTGGCGGCGAAGCGGGCCGAGCTGCAGCAGCGGCTGGGGGTCGCCTCGTGGCCGCTGGCGATCGCCGAGCTGACCGAAGCGGTGAACTCGCCGCGGCTGCCCGGCCCGCACGAGGCGGTGCTGCTGGAAGGCAAGGTGAGCCGGAAGTCGTGGCTCTGGGCGTACGCCACCATTCCCACCCTGCTCGGCTTCGCGATGTTCAACGGCGTCGCGACAGTGACTGCGCTGGCAGCGGTGGCCGCGTCGGGAATCGCCGGGCTGTGGGCGATGCACCTGGGCCGCTACGTGCTGCTCGTCGATCGCCTCGTCTGGATTCCGCGCGGCGGGGTGCCCCGGTCGCTGCCCTTGTCCTCGCTGCAAGGCGACGGCGTCACCCTCGACGCGCGCCACGGGGGTGTGCGGCTCGAGGCACCCAGGCCGCTGAGCCTGCCTGTCGTGGGGATGCCGACCGAGCTCACCGCGCTGCTGCTGCTCTTCCGTGACGGGCCGCTGAAGGGAATCGACCGGCCGCCGTCGGGCACGGTGGTGCTGCTGCCGGCGAGCCTCGGGTCGAAGGAAGGCACGGCGCTGCTCTTCAACGAAGGGCTGTGCTTCCTGCCGAACGGCGCCGCCCCGGCCGCGCTGCAGGCGATGGTGCCGACGACATTGAACCTGCCGCTGACCGAGAAGTTCCTGCTCGAGCAGCTGAGCCGGTTGCCATCGGAAAAGTTGATTCCGCTCTTCGCAAAAGTCCCGGGCGCCTTCACCGCCCTCGGCTCAGAGCTGTCGGTGGACCCGCTGACGTGGGGCGGCACCCTGCTGCAGATGCGCGCGGGTACGGCGCTGCTGCAGATCCCTATTCAGGGTGTCGACCTCGAAGCCCTGCGGACCCTGTTCGACTGGGTTTAAGCGACGGCCTGATCCGTGTTCGCCGCGGCGGCCTGGCTCAGCTTCACCGAGACCAGCTTCGACACACCTGGCTCTTCCATCGTCACGCCGTACAGCGTGTCGACCGCTTCCATCGTGCGCTTGTTGTGGGTGATGAGAATGAACTGCGACTGCTTGCTCATCTCTTTCACCATCTCGTTGTAGCGGCCGACGTTGCCTTCATCCAGCGGCGCGTCGACTTCGTCCAGCAGGCAGAACGGCGTCGGCTTGATCAGGAAGATCGCGAAGATCATCGAGACGGCAGTCAGCGCCTTCTCGCCACCCGACAGCAGGTTGACGCTCTGCAGCTTCTTGCCCGGAGGCTGGGCGATGATCTCGACGCCCTGCTCCTGGCCCGGCCCTTCCTGGGTGAGGGTCAGCGAGGCCCGGCCCCCACCAAAGAGGCGCGGGTAGATCTGCTGGAACTTCTCGTTCACCGCTTCGAACGTCTGCTTGAAGCGCTCGCGGCTGGTCTTGTCGATCTTCACGATCGCCTCGTCGAGCTGCCTGAGCGAGTCGTTGAGGTCGGCCTTCTGCTTCGCGAGGAAGTCGAAGCGTTCCTTCAGCTGGGTGTGCTCCTCGATCGCCGTCAGGTTCACCTCGCCCATGCGCTCGATCTGCCCGCGGAGCTCCTTCGTCCGCACCTCGGCCTCGGCCGACGGGCGCGGCAGCAGGTGGTACTGGTGAATCGCCTCGCCGACCTCGATGCCGTGGCGCTCGCGCACCGTGGCGACCAGGTGATCCTGTTCCAGCGAGAGCTCGCGATCCTTCATCGAGATTTCCGACAGGCCGTGAATGACGGTGTCGAGGCGCGAGCGCAGCTCTTTCAGCGACGTCTCGTCTTCGCGAACCTTGCCCGCCGACTCGGTGTAGGCCGCGCGCCGCGTCTCGAGATCCGTGCGTGCGAACGCGAGCTGGGCCGCCCGCGCCGCCTGGCGTTCGGCCGTCTCTTCGATCTGCATCACCAGCAGCTCGAGGTGGCCTTCACCCTCTTCCCGTTCGGCCACCAGCGCCTGGCTGCGGCCCTCGACCTCGGCCGCCTGCTCGCGCAACGCCGTCACGGCCTGGTGCGCCGCTTCACCCTTCTCGCTGGCCGACGCGACCCGCACCTTCACTTCCGTCAGCTGCGCCGACAGCGCCTGGCCGCGCGACTTCAGCGACTCGAGCTCGCCGCCCAGCATCCGCACCCGCTCGTCGCGCGCCTCGCGATCCGTCTGGCCGTGGGCGACTTCCCCGCGCGACGCCTCTTCCTCGCTGTGGAGGATCCGCATCGACTCGGTGAGCTGCGCCGCTTCGTTGTTCACGACGCCGATGCGCTCACGCAGCTTCACCAGGCCCTGGCCCGCCTGGGTCAGATCCTTCTCGTGGGTCGCGAGGCTGATCTCTTCTGCGTGCTGGTTCTTCGCCAGGCCCTTGAGCACGCCTTCGCGGTGGCCCATCTGCTTCTGCAGCTCGTAGTGGCGGGTGACGATCTCGTTGTACCGTTCTTCCAGCTGCTTCACCTGCAGCTCGAGCTCGCCGATCTCGCGGCGCTTCTGCAGCGCACCGACCGCGGGGCCTTCGAGCACGCCGCCTGTCACCACGCCACCGGGCCGCAACACCTCGCCGCTCTCGGTCGCAAAGGTGAAGTGCGGGAACTGCTGCGCCTGCGCGCGCGCCGCGGCCAGGTCTTCCACCAGCTGCACGTCTTGCAGCAGCAGCTGCACCACCGGCCGCAGCACCTCTTCGGTCACGGTGACGACCTCGGAAGCCTTTGCACCGGAAGGCTGCGGAGCGCCGATCGCGTCAACGGGAGCGGCGGCGACGACGGGCAGGAAGGTCGAACGGCCTTCCGACAGCTCGCGCAGGTGCTCGACCAGCTCGAAGCCCTTCTCGGGCGTCTCGACGATGATGTGCTGCAGCCTTTCGCCCAGCGCCGCTTCAATTGCCTTCTCGTACTGCGGCGGCGCCGTCACCACGTCCGACACCACGCCGAACACCCCCATCGCCTTCGGGTCGGCGCCGGCCTTCAGCATCACCGCGCGCACGCCGCGGTCGTAGCCTTCGTAGTTCCGCGCGATCTCGACCAGCGAGTTGAGGCGGCTGCGCTTGTCGGCCAGCTCTTCACGCAGGCAGATGACCTGAATCTCGTTCTCGGCGAACTCTTCGCGCGTGCGGTTCAGCTGCGACTCTTCGTCGGTGCGGCGGCTGGCGAGATCCTGCGCGTTCGCCCGGCTGTTGCCGACGCGATCGAGCACTTCGGCCCGCGCGGCCTCGAGCTGCGCCTCTTCGGCCTTCAGCGTCTCGACTTCCCCTTCGTGGCGCGCGCGGCGCTGCTCGAGCTCGGCGCGGCGGCTGACCAGGTCGGTGAGGTGCGTCTCGTGGTTGGCGACCTTCGTCACCACCTCGACCAGTTCCTTCCTTTCGCGATCGAGGCGGGCGGCCACCTCGGTCGACAGGCTGACGACCCGGCGGCTCTCTTCTTCCGAGACCTGCAGCGCGACTTCGTCTTCCTTCGACAGCACGGCCAGCTGCGACAGGTCGGCCTCACGCTGGGCCAGTGAAGCGGCGAGCTCGGCGCCACGGGTCGCCAGCGCCTCGGCTTCAGCCTGCGCCTTGGCGAGCCGCGCGCGGGTGGTGTCGGCGTCGGCGTGCCAGTGCCCGAGGCTCTGCGCGTCGAGCTTTTCCTGACCTTCCAGCGCCGAGAGCTCGACAGCGGCGTGCTCGATCGCCTGCCCTTCGGCGTCGCTCGCCAACCGGCGCGCCTCAATTTCCGACTCGAGGCCCTGCACGCGGCCGTAGCTCTCGCGCTCTTCGTTCGACAGCGACGACAGCTGCAGCTCGAGCACCTTCTTGTGCGCCGCCAGCTCGAGCCAACGGTGCGACTGCAGGTGCAGCTCGAGCTCGCGCACTTCGGCTTTGAGCTTCTTGTACTTCTCGGCCTTCTTCGCCTGGCGCTCGAGGCTGTCGAGGCGGCGTTCGAGCTCGCTGACGATGTCGTTGACGCGCAGCAGGTTGGCCTGGGTCGCCTCCATCTTGCGTTCGGCCGCCTTGCGACGGGCCTTGTACTTGGTGACGCCGGCGGCCTCTTCGATGAACGAACGGCGATCTTCCGGGCGGGCGGAAACGATCTGCCCGACGCGGCCCTGTTCGATGATCGAGTACGCGCGGGTGCCGACGCCGGTGCCGAGGAAGAGCTCGGTGATGTCGAGCATGCGGCACGGCACTTTGTTGATCGCGTACTCGCTCTCGTTGCTGCCGCGGAACATGCGGCGCGTGACCGAGACTTCAGGCAGCCCGGCGAGCGTCGCGGGAAGAATGTCGCCGTCGTCGATCTTGAAGGTCAGCGTGACTTCCGACATCGACAGCGGCGCGTGCGCCTCGCTGCCGTTGAAGATCACGTCTTCCATTCCACGGCCGCGAAGGTTCTTCGCGCTCTGCTCGCCCATCACCCAGCGAATCGCGTCGACGACGTTCGACTTGCCGCAGCCGTTGGGGCCGACCACGCCCGTCATGCCGAGGTCGAACTGGAAGACCACCCGGTCCATGAACGATTTGAAACCGGTGATGTCGAGGCGCTTGATCCGCATCGGGCAGTGACTCCCAAAACGCTGCAGGGCCGAGAATTCGGCCTTCTGAAGCGTCGCGAGTTACTACGGCGAGGCGTGGTGAGCAAGGGTGACACTACAGCGCGTGACCCTATGTGACCTTCGCCTGGTTACGCGGCCTTGAGCACGCGGACGATGGTGAGGACGCCGTTGACGGCGGTCACGCTGCTCGCCGAGGTCAGCCGCGTCACGGGCACCAGCTCGCGCGGGAGCAACGGCGTCGGGTCGTTCGCGCCCGGCAGGTCTGAGAGTCCGTTCGGCATGTTCATCGGAGGCATGACTGAAGAAGACAGCAATCGAGGGGCCATTGTTCGAAAAGTACAACCCGGCGGAACCGCGGCGTCTTCCGGGTCAGGCGCGGTGGTAGGGACATGCGTGCACCTTCCAGGGGTGTCACAAATGTGGTCAATGCGACCCGCGCGCTCCACGCCAATCAACGCCTTACAGCTGAGTCGATTCAGCCGCGCCCGGCGTCGCGGGCGACCCGGTGGGTAGCCTTTTACCCGGCTGGCGGTGAGGTCAGGGCAGCTCGATCGCCTGCAGCGTCTTGCCGCTTCCCGGCAGCATGATGCGCAGCAACACGACCGCGCCGCTCTTCCCTTCTGACAACACCTTCATCAGGTCATCTCTGCCGCGGATCTGCTTCTTCCCCGCCTCGACGATCACCATCCCGCGGCGAAGGCCCGCCCGCTCAGCTGCCGAGCCTGGCGCGACGTCGACCACCAGCGCGCCCTGGGCTGGCAGCCCGATGCTCTCGGCGAGCCGCGGATCCATGTCCTGAAAGCTCAAGCCCACGCGCGGCTGCCGCGTGCCCATGCTCGGCTCGGCTGGCGTCTTGTTGACAGCGTAGTTCTCGAGGTCCGGGCGGGTGCCGAGCTTCACCTTCAGCTCCAGCGGCTTGCCCTCGCGGTAGATGGCGAGCTTCACCTCTGAGTCCGGGCGCTTGAGCGCGATCGTGCGCGAGAGGCCGCCGCCCGAGAGCACCTTCGCGCCGTCGATCGACACCACCACGTCGTCCATCGCTACCCCGCCCTTCTTCGCGGGCGAGCCGTCGTTGACCGCGGTGATCAGCGCGCCCTCAGGCTGCGGCACGCCCATCGCTTTGGCGAGGCTCGGGTTCAGATCCTGAATGCCGACGCCCAGCCAGCCGCGCGTCACCGAGCCTTCCTTCTCGAGCTGAGGCATCAACGTGCGCGCCACGTTCGACGGCACCGCGAACCCGATGCCCGAGCCGTTGCTGACGATCGCAGTGTTGATCCCAATCACCTCGCCCTTGAGGTTGAACAGCGGCCCACCCGAGTTGCCCGGGTTGATCGCGGCATCCGTCTGCAGGAACTGATCGTACGGGCCCGCGTGAATGTTGCGATCGAGCGCCGAGATGATGCCCAGCGACACCGACGACGCGAGGCCGAAAGGGTTGCCGATGGCCACCGCGAAGTCGCCGACCCGCATCGCGGCTGAGTCGCCGAACTTCACCGACGGAAGGTTGTCGAGCTTGCCGCGCAGCCGGACGAGGGCGAGATCGGTGAGCGGATCGCGGCCCAGCACGTCGCCGTCGAACGTGCGGCCGTCTTCGAGGCGTACGCGAATGATCACCGCACCATCCACGACGTGGTTGTTGGTGACGACCAGGCCGTGCGGGTCGACGATGAAGCCGCTGCCCATGCCCTGCTTCAGCTGGCCCTTCTGGTTCTGGCGGCGGCCGAAGAAGCGCTCCATCGGATCTTCGTCGGTGCCGTCTTCGGCCTTCGCCTCGCGGCGGGCCTGGACGTCGACGTTCACCACCGCCGCGCGAACCGAATCGATCAGCGGCGCGAGCGATGGCAACCCCACTTCCTTCGGCGCGCTGGGCGTCTGGGCGAGGGCGAAACCTGGAACCAACAGCGACAGGACAGCGACGAGGGTCTGCAGGCGCATCGAGACATTCCTTTGGTAAGCGTGCAGGTAACGTTCAAAACGGCCGGCGATTCCCGTAGATTGCCGCGCGGATCGTCGGGCCGAAGAAATAAGGGACCACTCCTTGATTTCCAACTCAAACCGCTTTTCGCCGCTGCGGGCCGCCGTGTGTCTGTTCCTCGCACTCGGGCTCTTCGCCTGCATTCCCAACATCAACACGGGTGAAGACGGCGGCGCCACTGGCCCCATCAACGCGGGCCCCGAAGGCGGCCTCTTCCTGCGCGATGGCATGGCGCTCGACATCCCCAAGGGGGCGCTGAGCACCAACGTTACGATCACGCTCACCATCCTCGATACGGGTATCCCAGAAGTGCCCGGGCGCAAGCGGATCAGCCTGGGTTACCGCCTGAGCCCCGCGGGCACGATGTTCGCGCTGCCGATCAAGGTCATCCTGCCGTACCTCGAAGACCGGGTGCCCAAAGCGGTCGACTTCGGCACCTTCGACAGCCGCCGCCAGTCGGGCTCGGACCCGTACCTGCAACTGCCGGGCGCCGCGACGATCAAAGAGTTCAAGGTCGTCGAGGCGCGCACCGAAAGGCTCGGCCTCTTCTGGCTGACCAGCCCCAGCGAGCCGAACATCGCGTCGCTGGAAATCGAGCCCAAAGAGGCGACGCTGAACGTTGGCGAGACGCAAGCGTTCACCTCGAAGGTCGTCGACCCGGCGGGTGGCGAGGTGCCGGTGGACGTGACGTGGTCGGTGTTGCCGCCGCGGGTGGCGAGCATCGATGCGAAGGGGCTCTTGACCGCGAAGGATCCGGGCACCGCGACGGTGACCGCGAAGGCGGGCTCGCAGACCACGACCGCGACGGTGAAGGTGCGCGGCTCGGCCGTCGGGCCGACGTCCTGGGTGCACGAAAACCCCTTTCCCACGGGCAATGATCTCTGGGGCGGAACCCTCGCGCCCGGTGGCCTGGGCACGGTGTTCGTCGGAGCGAACGCGACGATCCTCGGGCGCGATCTCACCGGCACGTGGACGCGGCTCTTCTCGTCGCCGACCCTGATCCTGAAAGCGATTGGAGGCACGACGCTCGATAACGCGGTCGCCGTCGGCGTGCAGGGCGCCGCGGGCGTGTTGATCGAGCTCAAGGGCGCGACGGCAGCGCCGGTGGTGAAGACCTTCGCGTCGTGTGAGCCACGCGCCCTCTGGTACGACGGCACGCACGGCATGGCGGTGGGCTCGGGCAACGACGTGCTCGTGCGTCGCAACGGCAGCTGGATCACCGAGTACAGCCCCTCTTTCGAGACGCTGCTCTCGGTCGTCGGCGATGGAGCAGGCGGCTTCGTCACCGTCGGCTCCCGCGGCTCGATCTACAAGTACGACCCCGCGAAGAAGGCGTGGGACTCGCTGTACCAGACGCAGCTGGCGACGCTGTTGACGACGGCCGTGCTGATCGACGCGGCCGGCAGTGAGGCCTGGGCAGTGGGCGGCGCGAAGCTGTGGCACTTCGTCGGTGGCGGCTGGACGGCGCTGAACATGCCGGGCGTGCCTGCGATCAGCGAAGCGACCACGATTGGCCTGGTCGACGGGCGCGTCGTCATCGGTGGCCGCGCGAACACGTCGGGCTTCACCTGGCTGTTCGACCCGAATGCCCCGATTCCCGATGGCGGGGTCGTGGGAGTCGATGCGGGGACGCCAGCCGACGCGGGCTTGCCGACGGATGCAGGCGAGCAGGACGCGGGGCAGACCGACGGGGGGATGGCGGTCGACGCGGGGGTTCCGCTGCCAGCCGGCTGGGCGCTGGTGCCGTGGCGCAGGCCGCAGATTCCGCGCGGCTTCTTCGGCGGCGGGTCGGCCACCACCACCGGGTACATGGTCGGCGACCTCGGAGCGATCTGGTCTTACGGCGCCGGCACCTTCACCGAGCTCTCGAGAGGCTTCTACGGCACGGTGCGCGATCTCGCGGCGACGGATGCGGGCGTCTACGCGCTGGTCGACGAGTGCGTGAACACGACCTGCACCGCGAAGCTGGGCTCGGTCTACACGCGCACCGCCGCGGGCCAGTGGGAGCTGCTCGGCGGCACCCAGCCCTTCAACACCGAGCTCTTCGCGATCGCGGCGAAGGGCAAGGACGTGGTCGTGTCGACGCCCAACGCGGTCTACCGGTACGACGGCATGGCGTGGGCGGCGATCTCGACCAGCGGCATCAACGGGCCGATTCGCGATCTGCGGCACTGCGGCCAGTACCTCTACGGTGTCGGCGCAGGCGGCAATTTCTTCAAAGGCAGCTCGACCCTGCTGCAGAGCCAGGGCACCGCGGGCAACCGCGACCTCTTCTCGGTCTTCTGCCCGACGGAAACCGACCTCTGGGTCGCAGGCACGGGCGTGCTCTACGCAAAGGTCGGCACCGCCGCCTGGGCGGCGAAGACGACGCCGATGGTCAACCACGCCGACTACCGCGCCGTGTGGAGCCCGGGCCAGGGCGAGGCGCTTGCTTTCGGCGACTCGCGCTATGGCGTCTACTGGGACACGGTCGCGCTGAAGGTCGTCGACGGGCCGGGCGGAATTCTGCCGGACATCGTCAACGGCATCTGGGGCTCGAGCTTCGACAACCTGTACATGGTCGGCAGCTCGGTGACGCCTTCACCTTTCGGGTTCGCGCTGCGGTTCGACGGGCTCAACTGGCGGCTGGTCGACTCGGGCAGCCAGCGCGGCGTAACGGCGATCGATGGGTCGGGCCCGTCGGAAATCTGGCTCGGCACCGAGGGCGGCGGAATTCTGCGCGCGATTCCTCCGAAGTAGGCGCTCTCTTCAGTCGATGCGCGCGAGCTTCGCTTCGCGCTCTTCGAGGAAGCCGGTGACGGCGTCGGAAATCGCGCTCGAGATCTGCGCCTGGTACTTCACGTCGCCCAGCAACTGCTCTTCTTCCGGGTGCGAGAGGAAGGAAGTCTCGACCAGGATCGCAGGCATCTTCGCGCCCAGCAGCACGTAGAACAGCGCCTCTTTCGTGCCGAGGTCGCGCACGCCCTTGTGCTCGACGCTGAGGTCGCGAATCAGCGACCGCTGCACGCGTTCGGCGAGGCGGCTCGACTCTTCCGTGTTCGCCTTCGTCGCCAGGTCCGCGAGGATGAACTGCAGATCCGACACGCCGCGCTCGGACGTCGCGTTCTCGCGCGCCGCCAGCCGAATGCTGTACCGGTCGGCTGACGTGTTGAGCGTGTACGTCTCGATGCCGCGCATCTTCTTGTTCGGCCCCGCGTTGCAGTGAATCGAGATGAACAGGTCGCCCCGGTTCTTGTTCGCGAACTTCGCGCGGTCTTCCAGGCGGACGAAGGTGTCGTCGTCGCGGGTCAGGATCACCTCGAGGCCCGCGGCGGTCAGCTTCTTCGCCACTTGCAGCGAGATCGCCAGCGCGACGTCCTTCTCACGAATGCCCGTCGGCCCAATCGCCCCTGTGTCGTGGCCCCCGTGGCCGGCGTCGATGATCACCCGCCGCATCTTGAGGCCCAGCTGCTCGGCCAGCGTGAACTCGGCGTGCTGCCCGTTGCGCGCGGCCTGCTTGAGCCGCTGCGTCAGCGCAGCGTCGTCTTTGGGAAGAGGCCTGGCTCCGACGCGCACGTCGCGCAGCCTTTCCTGTAGGTTCGACAGCGTCGGCAGCTTCAGGCCGTCGATCACTTCGGTCGCCGATTCTTCCACCACCGCGTCCGTCTCTTCTTCGTCAGGAGCCGGCCGCGCGATCGGCATTCGCCGTGCGTGGGCCGGGGCGAGCGCCGCGGGAATCGCCTTCACCGGCTCGAGCAGATCTTCTTCGTCGAGCTCGGCCACGATCCGCACCGGCTTCGATTCGGCCACCGCCGGCTTGCCCTCGTCCTTCCGGCCCGCGCGGCGAATCGCGTCCGCAATGCTCGGGCGCGGCACCGCCGCCTTCACCAGCACTGGCCTTGGCAGCGTCGCGAGCAGCTTGTTGAGCTCGTTCTTCTTGTCGCCGCCGCCCGCCGCCAGCGCCGACTCGATCACCGCGCGCGCTCCGATCGGGTCACTGCGGCGGTCGGCCAGCACGCGCGCGAGGCCGTACGCGCCGTCGTCGCCCAGCTTGTGCTTCGGAAAGCCCTCGGCCAGCTTGCGGTACGCCGTCTCGCTGGCGGCCAGGTCTTCGCCCATCTGCGAGAAGCGCGAGAGCTCGGAGTAGAGCTCGGCGGCGTTGAACAGCGCCTCGGGCGCGCGATCGGACTTTGGCCACTTGCTCGCGACCTTGTCGAACTTGTGCGCCACGTTCAGCCAGTGGTGGCGGAACTTCCGCTTCGACTCGTCGGCCTTGAGCTTCGCGTACGCGGCCTTCGCGTCTTGATAGGCGTCATCGGCCGCGGGGGTGGACGCGGCGCGCGCGGGCGCCACGAGGAGAAAGACGAAAATTTGGCAGAGGAAGAGTTTTCTGATCATCGCGCGCTACAGCCGTGTGCCTTCCTCAATGTGAGCATGCGGAATACATCGCGGCAAAAAAACGGCCGGGGCTACACTTCGCCAAGCGATGGCTGAGAAGGAAAACAGCACAGGAAAAGGGAAGCTGCTCGACCTCGACGGGGGTGATCCGAAGAAGCGGGCGACGGGCGCGCACCCTGTAATCGCACCCGAGCGCAGCAACCCCGCAGCGAAGCCACTGCCTCAAGGGTTGAGCCAGTCGGGCGTGACGACCGGCCCCGGGACTTCCGGCGTTCGCGAGCCGACGCCGTTTCAGAAGGCGCAGCTGAGCTCGGCGTTTCAGGGCGCGCGCGAGGCGCAGAGCAAGGCGACCCTGGCCCGCACGCTGGGAAAGACCGCCACCCCGCTGTTCTCGGACGACGAAGACGAGCCCACCGCCATCGGCGCGAAGTTCGACGGTGAGAACCCCGCGAAGGAGCTCGTCAACCGCGACCTCTGGAAGGCCGTGCAGGCGCCGGTGCAGAGCCGCGAAGGCCGGCGCTCACCCGAGATCTACCGCACCGTCATCAACCAGTTCGCGGTGGGCAACAACCCGCGCTACGAGAATGACGCCCCCGACAAGCCCCGCGGCCACATCTTCATCTGGGACGTCAGCCGCGCGATGAACTGCGAGATCCCGCACTTCGTCGGAGCCAAAGAGCTCTCGCTGGCCCAGACCGTCGACTGGCTTCGCCACGAAGGCCCGATGCGGGGCTGGCAGCGGGCGTCAGTCGACGACGCGCACCAGGCGGCCCTCAGCGGCTACCTGGCGATCGCGCTGCCGAAGGACATCAAGATCAAGCTCCTGGCGATTCTGCTGCCCGAAGAGGCGCGCGCCGCCGACAACAAACCTTTCGTCGCCGCCGCTGGAAAGATGCGGGGCAACAAGCTGAAGCTCGCCGACGCGCTGGGAGTCTTCGCGGTCGACTGCTTCATCCACGCCTGAAGCGACCTTACGAGTTGATGAACCAGCCCAGCGACCGCGCGAGATCTTCATCGATCACCCGCACCCAGGTCGGCCGGCTCGGCACCACCGCCGCGAGCACCTTCTCTCCATTCCGCACCGGCGCCCTGCCCGGCCGCGCGCGCGCCTTCACCGGCATCTTCACGTCCTGCAGGTAGTAGCTGGCAGCGAACACCGTCTCGCTTCGCGTCTCGGGCAGGCCGTCGTCGGGCGTCAGCCAGACCAGCACCCCTGATCTCAGCGGCTCGAGCTCGCGCTGCACCGACTTCTTGAGCTCGAAGCCGAAGAGCCCCAGCGCCAACAGCACGCCCAGGCCGATGCCGATCGGGAACAGGCCCTGCAGCCCTTCGCGGTCGCGCGCGTAGCCGGCCTCGCGCGGGCGGGCGGGATCCTGCGGGTCGACGAGCAGCGGGACGATCGCCCCGACCCCCAGGCCTTCGGCGAAGAGCGCCGACGTCTCGACCCCGGCCGCCGAACGATCGAAGTCGGCGGGGTAGCTGTAGATGACCGACAGCTTCGCCACCCCGCGCTCGCGCTGGTTCCGCGGCGGCAGCGCGACCATCGTCACCTTCCCTGGCACCTCGGCCGCCTCGGCGAAGAACCGCCGCTCTTTCGAGAACCAGCCACCCGCCTTGCTGCTCACCAGGCCCAGGCCCGCGACCAGGCCCACCCCAATCGCCGCGACCACCGACAGCCGCGCCAGCGCGCCGGGCACCTGCCGCAGCGACACCGTGCGCGGCACATTGGGGATCGCCAGCCGCATCGCGCCCTACCCCTTCCGCGTCAGCGTCGCCTTCCACTTCGCGATCGCATTCAGCGCCTCGAGTGGGCTCGACGCGTCGATGGAAAACTCTTCGAGCGCCCGCAGCACCGCGTCTCTTGGCCCGTTCACCACCGGCGCCGCCGGGCCGAACAACCCCAGCTGAGAAAGGTCGACTGGCAGCGCAGGAGGCGACGACACCGAGCCGCTGACCTTCCGCGCCAGGCGCGCGTGCCCCGCTTCGTCGAGCTCGCCGGCTTCCAGGTTCTGCAGCAGCTCGCGCGCGCGGGCGATGACTTCGGGCGGCAGGCCCGCGAGCCGGGCAACCTCGATGCCGTAGCTCTTGCTGGCCGCGCCCGAGACGAGCTTGCGAAGGAACAGCACCCGACCTTCGACCTCTTTCACCGCGATCGAGCAGTTCTTCACCCGCGGCCGTTCGCGGGCCAGGTCGGTGAGCTCGTGGTAGTGCGTCGCGAAGAGCGTGCGCGCGCCGACGCGATCGTGAAGCTGTTCGGCCACCGCCCACGCGATCGACAAACCGTCGAAGGTCGAGGTGCCGCGGCCGATCTCGTCGAGCACCACCAGGCTGCGCCGCGTCGCGTGGTGAAGAATGTGCGCGGTCTCGGTCATCTCGACCATGAAGGTCGACTGCCCGCGGGCGAGGTTGTCGCTGGCGCCGACGCGGGTGAAGACGCGATCGCAGAGCCCGATGCGCGCCGATCGCGCCGGCACGAAGCAGCCCGCCTGCGCGAGCACCACCGTCAGCGCCACCTGCCGCATCACGGTGCTCTTGCCCGCCATGTTCGGGCCGGTGATCACGAGCAACTGCGCGTCTTCACGGTCGAGCCGCACGTCGTTGGGCACGAAGTGATCGCCCGCCTGCAGCGCCTTTTCCACCACTGGGTGCCGGCCGCCTTCGATCTGCAGCACCTGGCTCTCGTCGATGGTGGGCCGCACGTACCGGCCCGCGGCCGACGACCGGCCGAAGGAAATCAGCACGTCCAGCGTCGCCGCCGCGTCGGCCGCCGCGCGAAGGCTGAAGGCCTGGGCGATCACCAGCGCGCGCAGCTGCTCGAAGAGCCGCTGCTCGAGCGCGATGCGCTTCTCGTCGGCCGACAGCACCTTTTCTTCGTACTCGCGAAGCTCGTCGGTGGCGTAGCGCTCGCCGCCCACCATCGTCTGCTTCCGCGTCCATTCTTTCGGCACCAGGTGCAGGTTCGCCCGGGTGACCTCGAGGTAGTAGCCGAAGACCCGGTTGAAGCGGACCTTGAGGCTGTTGATGCCCGTGCGGCCGCGCTCGCGGGCCTCGAGCTTGACCAGGTAGTCCTTTCCAGAGGTCGCGAGCGCGACGTAGCCGTCGAGCTCGGCGTCGTAGCCTGCGCGAATGAACCCGCCGTCGGCGACGACTGCAGCAGGCTCGTCCATCACCGCCGATTCCAGCGTCGCGCCCAGCTGCTGGAGCTGAGAGCTGTTCAGCGGGCCCGCCAGCGACTTGAGCAGCGGCGGCAGGTCGGCGCCCTTCTGCAGCGACGCGCCGAGCTCGCCGAGCAGCACCAGGCTTCGGCCCAGGGCGCGGAGGTCTCGCGGAGTTCCCGACGCGAGGGCGAGCCGGCCGCAGAGGCGTTCGACGTCGGCCACCTGCTTGAGCAGCGCGGCGAGCTCTTCACGCCACACCGCCTTGCTGACGAGCACCGCCACCACGTCGAGCCGCGCGTCGATCGAGGCGACCTGCGCCAGCGGCGCCGAGAGCCACCGCGACAGCTTGCGCGCACCCGACGCGGTCGACGTCTGATCCATCACGCCCAGCAGAGAGCCGGCCCGCGACCCCTCTTTCATCGTCTTCAGGATCTCGAGGTGCGAAAGGCACGACTCGTCGAGCATCAGCTGCGTGCCGCGCGCGAGCAGGCTGATGCGATCGACATGCGACGCTGGGCCCTTCTGCGTTTCCTTCAGGTAGCGCAGCGCCGCGCTGGCTGCACCGACCGCCGGGCTCTTCGCGTCGAGGCCGAAGCCGTCGAGCGCCCCGACCTGGAAGTGCGCCTTCAGCTGCGCTTCCCCGCGCCGCACCTCGAAGGCGTCAGGCGGCAGCGTCGCCAGCGCGGGACGCGACGACAACAACGCGAGCAGCGGGTCGAGCACGGCGCCCAGCGCGCCTTCGGGCACCAGCAGCTCGCGCACGTTCGCGCGGCCCAGCTCGTCACCCAGCACGTCGAGCGCCACCGGCGGCAGCGCGAGGAACTCACCCGTCGACGCGTCGAGCAGCACCGCGCCCCAGAGCTCGCCCTCTTCCGCCGGAGGCTTCAGCGCCGCGAGGAAGTTGTTCTCGGTGGCCTCGAGCACGTCGTCGTCGAGCACCATGCCGGGGCTCACCACCCGCACCACCTCTCGCCGCACGATGCCCGGCCCGCCCGCCTCTTCGACCTGCTCGCAGATCGCGACCTTGCAGCCGAGGTTGACGAGCTTCGCGATGTACCGCCGCGCCGAATGGTGCGGCACGCCACACATCGGAACCTTGTCGGCCCCCTTGCTGCGCGCAGTGAGCGTGATGTTCAGCAGCGCCGACGCCCGCACCGCGTCTTCGAAGAACATCTCGTAGAAGTCACCCAGCCTGAAGAACAGCAGCGTCCCGGGCACCTGCGCCTTCACCTCGAGGTACTGCTTCATCATCGGGGTGAGCGCGATCACCGGCTCGCCCGGCAGCGGCCCGGCTTCGCCTTCGGCCACGTCGGCTGGGGTCTCTTCGGGCAGAGGCGGCCTGGGCCGCTTCGCCGGCGATTGGGTCTGCGGAGTGCTGGCCACTTGTTCACAACGCATTACCACCCCCCTGCTGCTGGAGTCATCACGAGGGCAGCAGCGCCAGCTGCGCGCGCGTGCTCACTTCCGTCGCCTTCGCTCCGTACTCTTTGAACAGCTCGCGCGTCTGCGGATGGCAGGTGAACGCGAGCACCTGGTGCTTCTGCGAAAGCTCAAAGAGCACCTCGACCATCGCCTCCGCCCGGCGCGGGTCGAAGTTCACCATCACATCGTCGACCAGCACTGGCAGCGCCAGGCGATCGCGGCCGAAGTCTTCGATCATCGCGAGCCGCAGCGACGTCAGCAGCTGTTCGCGCGTGCCCCGCGACAGCTGCTCGACCGTGTACGCGCGCCCCTGGGTGTCCATCGTCAAGAGCGTCGTGTTGCCCGCGTCGACGACCAGGCGCGGATAGCGGCCAGCTGTCAGCCGTTGGAAGAGCTGGCCCGCGCGGAGCACCACCTGCGGCTGGTGCTCCGCCTCGAACTTCTCGCGCGCCTGGCCCAGCACGGCCTGCCCCAGCCGGGCGACAGCGAACCGCTGCGCCAGCGACTCGGCCCGCGCGGCCAGCTGCTGCTCCTGCTGCAGCAACTGCCCGAGCTGGGCGTCGGCTTCCCACGCCTTGAGCTTTTCCCCGAGCGCGCCGCGCTGCTCGTGCGCGGCCCGGCGCTGTTCTTCGAGCTGCAGCCGCGCCTCTCGCGCCATCGCCAGCCGTGCCTCTACCCCCGGAGCGACCAAAAGCCCTGCATGCGCCTCGTCCACCGACAGCCCGCTGGAAGCCTTTGCCCGGCCCTCGGCGTGAACGGCGTCCTGCGCGAGCGCGGCGCGAGAAAGGAAAGCAACGCCGCGGCGGCGAAAGATCTCGACGTCGTCCGCCTGCGCGCTGGCGAGCAGCTGCTGCACCCGCCCCAACGCCTGCGCCTGATCTGCCGTGGCCGACCCGAGGGTGGCCGCGGCGTCTTCGAGCCGGGAAGCGATCGCCGACGACTCAGAGACAAGCGACGCCGAAGTCTCGAGCCAGGCCTTGAGCCCAGCGACAAGCTGGGCAGCGGTCGCGCCGCTGAGCTGCGCCCGCTGCGCCGCGAGCTCGAGCGCCTGACCTGCCTCGGCAACCCGAAGGGCATCACGGTCGAGCGCGGCGGCCTGGTCGGCGATCGCGCGCGACACGTCTTGCGCCGCGGCGACCTCGGTGAGGATCTCGAGCGCCGACGACGGAGCGAGCCCCGCGGGCAACCCGACGCGCGACAGCAGTGCCGCCAATGATTCACGATCGGCTGCGGCCTCGGCCGAGGCAGCGGCCGCCGCGGCCTGCGCGCGCGAGAGATCGGAAGCGGCGGCCTGCAGCAGGGCTTCGGCGAGCGCAGCATCGCGAACAAGCTCGGCCCGGCGGCCTGCGGTTCCGGCGAGCCTCTCGAGCTCGGCGAGCCGAGGCCCGACGGGGGCCGAGCCGTCGAGCTGGGCCGCCGTGCGCAGCGACCCGCGCTGGGCCTCGAGCATGGTGAGCCGCGAACGGGCCACCGTGAGCTCGGTGTTCAGCCGGGCCCGGTGATCGGCGCGGTGCCGCAGAATGGCGTGGTGCGCGCTGCGGGCCGAGAGCCAGTGGGCGTGATCCTGGTAGTGAACCGTGAGCAGCAGGCCCGTGGCGACCAGGGCCACCCCGAAGACCGCCAGGCCCGGGCCTGGCCCGGCCGCGAGGTAGACGGCGCCCGAGGCGGTAACCAGGGCACAGAAGACAGCGGCCACCAGCCACAGCGGCCAGCGTTCGAGCGGCGGCGGCTCGTCGGGCACCGCGGCAGCGGCGAGCGCCGTCTGCCGATCTTCCAGCTGCGCCGAGACGACCTGCACCTGGTGCTCGAGGTTACCCAGCGCCCGCGCCGCCTCGAGCGCTTCTTCGAGGGGAACAGCCGACCCGGTGCCGTGAAGGGTGAGCTCAGCCTGCAGCGACGCACGCGAGCGCTCTGCCTCGTCGAGGCGATCGGCCGCGAGGCAGGCGGTCTGGGCGGTGCGATCGCGGCGATCGGCCGCGGCATCGCACTGTGCGCGAACGGCCGAGATCTCTGCCCGGGCGGCAGCCGACGCATCGACGGCGTGGGTCGAGACGCCGAGCCCGAGGCGCCGCACCTGGTCGGCGAGCCGGCGCGCCCGCGCTTCTCCTTCGGCCCGGCGTTCGTCGAGCGCTGCATCGAGCGAGGCGACCTGTCGCCAGCCATCGACCGCGGCCGCCACCGGCGCTGAAGCACATCGCAAGGCGCTCGAGCCCTTCACCACCGCGAGCCGGCGCTCGAGGCTCTGGACGTTGATCGCCGCCCGCGCGTGAGCGGCCGCAGCCCCCTGCTCGGCCCGCAGCGCTTCGTCGAGCCGCACCAGGCCGTCTTCCGGAAAGTCGGCGATGTCGGGCAGGCCTTGCAGCTGGGCCTTCGCTTCGATCGCCCTTTCGACGTGCGGCGCCGCATCGCGCAGCTTCTCGAGCAGGAACTCGTCGTTCTTCACCGCGTCGATCGCGCGCTGAAGCCTTTCGGCGTCGAGCGCCGCTGCCTCGAGCTGGGCGCGGGCCGCGAAGTACTCCCGCGGGCGATCGCCCAGCTGCTGCCGGCGGGCGCGAACCTGCGCGAGCTGCTGCAACGCCACATTGAGCTGGCGGGTGGTCGCCTGCCTGCCCCAGAGAGCGCGCGCCTCGGCGTCGAGCTGTTCGAGGGCCTGGGGCAGGCGCAGGGCGCCCTGCATCGAGGCCGCTGCCAGCGCGTCCTTCACCTTGCCCGCATCCATCAGCTGGCCCCAGGATCTGAGCTCGTCGAGCCCGAAAGCGAACACCTGCTCGAAGAGCTCGCGGTCGACGCTGGCCAGGGCCTCGCGAAGGCGGGACTCGGGGACGGCAGCCATCACTCCGTTCTTCACCGTGAGATCGCCCTCGGCGCGCTTGCCGTCGAGGCGCTGGACCCAGAGCTCGCCGTGGGGCGTCGAGAGCAGCACGCGGCCGCCAAAGGCCTTGCCGCCGTGGGTCTGGTAGCGCTCGGGCGTGTTGCGGCGCGCAAACCCGAAGAGCACCGAGCGCACGAAGGCCATCAGCGTCGACTTGCCGACGCCGTTCTCGCCGTAGAGGACGTTGAGACCCGGGGCGAGCTCGACTTTCAGCTCGTGGAAGTGCCCGAACCCGTCGATCTGCAGCTGGTCGAGCGTCAAGGCCGGCGCCTTCATCTCAAGCGTCTCCTTCGAGCAGATCGACGGCGCGCCCGGCCGCCTGCCGCAGCAACGCGTCACCGCGCGGCTTCAACGGCTGCAGCCCCACTTCGACCAGCGCAGCGTCGAGCGCGTCGAGGCCAGCCGCTGCCCAGAGCGACTCAAGCCTGGGCTGGGCTTCGGGGGCTCTGAGCACCAGCGCGACTTCGGACGACAAGCCGCCTGAAGCGATCAGCCGTTCGAGCTCCCAGCTGGCGGCGGTGTGATCGCGCAGCGACTCGAGCAGCACAGGCCCCTGAAGCCGTGATCGCAGCGCGACCTCGAGCTCGAGCAATTTCTCGGCCGACTCGAGCATCGCGTGCAGCGGCCCACGGCCGGTGAGCTGCAGCCGCACCACCGCAGGCATGGCCGCCGCCGCACGGGTGATCGCCGCGAGCGCGAAATCGAGAAGGGCCTCGACCGATTCGAGCTCGTCGATCGCCACGTCGAGCCGGTGCCAGCGCACCGTGTCAAGCGGCACGAACCGCACGGCAGGCGCCGTCTCGCGCGATGGATCGACGGTCACCAGCAGGGCGCCGCGTTCGCCCGTCTCGTAAGCGTGGCGGCCCTGCAGGTTGCCCGGGTAGGCTGCGACCGCGTTGCCCGACAGGGCGTGCGTCGCCCGGGTGTGCACGTGGCCCAGCGCCCAGTAGTCGAGGCCCGCACGCTCGAGGTCGGCGAGGCCGCAGGGCGCGTGGTCCGAATGGCCTGCGTGCCCGCCGAGGTTGCAGTGAAGAAGGCCGATCACCGGCCCCGGCCCGCTGCGATGGAACTGGGCGGCCAGGTTCTCTTTGGTCTCGGCGGTGGCGAAGCTGACGCCCTGTACGCGGAACCCGGGCAGCTGCACCTCTTCCCATCTGGGCCCGAAGACGGTCACCGAGGCAGGAAGCTGTAGACCGCCCGGGTCGGCGTCCAGCGGGTCATGGTTGCCGTGGACGAGAAAAGACGGAATGCCCGCCGCGTGAAGCCGCTGAAGCTGGTCGCGCAGGTGCAGGCGGGCCCTCAGCGATCGATCGCGCTGATCGTAGAGATCGCCCGCGAGCAGCACCGCGTCGACCTGCTCGGCGAGCGCGAAGTCGACAGCCCTGGTGAACGCCTCGAACGTGCAATCGGCAAAGACCGGAGCCAGCACCCCGTCACCCGCAAGGCCCTTGAACGGAGAGCCGAGGTGCAAGTCCGCCGCATGTAGAAACCTCAGCCCCTTCATTTGCCGCGCACCCTATCCGACAGGGCTGACATGTGATTATCGGCAACCTGGGGGACGCCTGAAAATGCCGACCATCATCGTGCGTCATCCCGACGGCTCGACGCAGGAACGCGAGGTCACGGGCCGGCTCACCGTCGGCTGCGACGAAGACAACGATCTCGTGCTCCGCGCCGGCGGTGTCTCCCAGCGCCACGCGCAGTTCTTCGCCGACGGCGGGGAGCTCGTCCTCGAGAACGTCGGCTCAGCGGCAGCGACACTGGTCGACGGCGAGACGCTCACCGCTCCGAAGAAGCTGAAGCCCGGCGTGCGCGTGTTGATCGGCGAGTACGAGGTGTCGCTGAAGCCCGATCGCGTCTCGGTGCGGAAGCTGCCGGCGGTGGCGGTGAAGCCCGAGCTGACCCAGATCGGGCCTCCGCCCAGGTCGCGATCGCCCCGCCCCGCTCCGGCGACCCGCCCGCGAGCGGCGCCCCTGTTTGCGCTGGGCCTGGGCGTCGTCGCGGTCTTCGGCGTCCTCGCCTGGGGGCTGATGCCCGCGCAGCCCGCGGTGGTCGAGCTCCCTCTCGAGACGGCCACCGTTCCGTGCATGAACCTCGAGCCGCAGCTGCGCATCGCGCGCGAAGAGCCCAGCGAAAGATCGCTGGCCGCCGCGAAAGCGGTGCTCGAGTGCGACCCGCTGAACCCCGAGATGCTGGCAGTGATGCGGCAGACGACGCAGGAACTGAAGGGCGCCGACGCGTCCGACCGAGCGGTGAAGCTGGTCGAGCTCGGCCGCGATGAACAGGCGTTCGAAGCGTTTCGCGAGATTCCGAGAGACACGAAGGCCTTCGTCTCGGGGCGGCCCGCGGCGATCTCGACGGCCGACCGGATTCAGAGATCCACCCGCCGCGACTGCCTCGTCTACGCCAAAGAGAAGAAGTGGATTCAGGCGCAGCCGGTGTGCGAGCGCGCGTCCGAGATTCTTTGCCAGGGACTCTCAGGCGACGCGCTGTACAAGCCGAAAGAGCCCGCGCTGCTCGCGGCGATCAAGGCCCGCGAGACCAACGACCCGTCGGGCGCGAAGTGGAAGTGCCCGGTGATTCCGATCATCCAGGTCGCCGTCGCGGGCCCGCCGCCAGGAAAGGTGCTGCACGCCGAGCTGGTCGAACGGTTGCAGGATCCCGCGCTCATCGCGGCCGTGGACACGTACGCCGAGGGCAAGCTCAACGAGGCGATCGTGATGCTGCAGGTCGTGAAGGAAAAGTCGTCGAAGGCCTCCCTTCACGCCCAGGCCGAGGCGCTCCGCAAGGACATGGCAAACGTCGACTCGCTGAAGAAGATAGGTGACGGGATGTTGAAGAAAGGAGAGCTCGAAAAGGCGGCCAAGACGTACCGCGAGGCGCTCGAGTTCGACGCCCGCGTGATCGTCGAGCACGAGCGCTTCCCTTCCGTCACCCGCCGCACGATTCGGGAAGAGCTTTCGGCGGCGGCGCTGCTGGCGGGCAACCGGTTCGCCGTTCGGCCGGATCTGCAGAAGGCGTGTGCGGCGTACAAGCTCGGCTTCTCGTTCTCGAAGGGGAACGTGGCGTTGAACGGGGCGTTGATGGAGCAGTGCTCGACGCCTGCACAGGCCCTTCTCGATTCCGCGCGCAGCTGCGCAGACCTCGATCGCGCGCTGGAGCTCGCGGTGCCGAACGACGGGATCGCCGAACGCATCGCGGCGCAGCGGCCGCAGCTCAACTGCCCGTGATCGCCGTCCCCATCTACTGCGCGACGAAACCCACCGCCTCGGCGAGGACCCGGTAGGCGGCGGCCGTCATCCCCAGCGACACCGCCGCCTCGCCCTTCACCGGGCTTTGAAACGTCACCAGGGCTCCGGCGGGCGCGCGGTAGAGCTCCTGCAGGGTGGCCAGGTTCGCCGCGTTCATCGGCGAGGCAAACGTGCGACGCACAAGGAGCTCGGCCTCGCGCTGATCGAGGGTCGCGTTCATGCCACGCGCGAATTTCTGGAGCAGCGCATACGCCGCGGATCCGTTCGCCGTCATCTGCACGCCCGCCCCCGTACGCTTCACGTCGACTTTCAGCGCCTGAAGGATCCCCTCGACCCGAGCATCGAATGCCGCGCCGGGGCCCAGCCTCGCGCCAGCCGCTTCGATCGCCTTCACCGCGCGATCGAGCAGCGGGCCGTACTCGGCATCGGTGAGATCCTTTCGCAGCGCCTCGTTGTCGAGGAGCCTTTCGACGGCGCTGGTGATGAACGGCGGGGGCGAAGGCGGCAGGCGTCGGAAAGCGGGAGTAATGGTGGTCATGCCCCCCTGACGAGGTGTCGCAGCCGGCGTCGCACGACTTCCGCGTCGATTCCTCGTCCGCCCGGCATGCGCATTCCGCCTACTCGCCACGGGCCACGTTCCGCCCCACGCCTTTCCAGACCACCGCCGCCCGACGAATGCTGCAGGTCGACTCATGCACCCCCACCGGGCGGTCAGCGCCGACGCTGCCTGGCATCGATTACCGGAAGCCGGATGGCGATCAGAGGCCTTCGGAAGATCAGGGCGCGGGCCGACGAGCACTGCGGTGGTGCTCCGCGGGCTCAAGGCGGCGGGGCTTCCGGGGTTGAACACGAGAAGCTCGTCAAAGCACTCGCCCTCGAGTTGGGGACGAACGGCAACGGAACGTGAGACGTTTTCTTTGACGGCCTGCGTCACAGACCCGCCCCGCAGAACCGGCCAACCCGCCGCCGTCTCGACGTTTCCCCGTTCGGCAAAGTAGATCGAAGGGTCTTCGACGCGCCGCGGCGGATTCGATCGAATTCGATCGAATCCACCGGGAAAGGACACCGCGCCGAAGGCTACCCGCCGGCGGGAGGCGTGGCGGTCGCAGCTGGCTCTTCGAACGAGGGTGTGGGCACGGGCATCGCAGCGAGCTCTTCGGCGGTGTACGGCCGGCCGTTTCCGCGCAGCAGAATCTCCATGAACCGGGCGGCGGTGATCGCCGGGTCGACGAGCTGGTGCCCCTGCCGAATCGCCTCGGCCTCAGCGAGCTGCGTGGCGACGACGACGGTCTCGATCTGCTGCTGGGTGAGCCCCCCGCTGGCGAACTGCCAGGCGAGCGTGCGCATGCCGTCGACGATCGCTGCGACGCCCGACTGGCCAAGGCCCAGGCCTTCGCCAAGGTACGACGCGATGCCGATGTCGTTGCCCGGGTACGCCTCTTCCAGGTTCGCGACGATCGCCGCGCGCGCCGTCGTAAACGTGTCGTTGTACTCGCGAAACGCTGCCTGATCTGCCGCGCTGGCCAGGTCGAAACCCGGCCGCCCCGCCGCCTGGAGCTCGCGCAACACCATCGGCAGGTCGCCCAGAATGTGCGCGTCCATTCCCAGCGCGACGTGCGTCGACGTCGGCTCGTTGAATGGAAACGACCCTGCTGTCGCATTGAATGCCTTCTGCCACGGCGCCGGCACCGGCTGCCCCGACTGCATCGCGCTGAACGCCGCGAAGTACTTGTTCGCGAAGCCCACCATCACGTCGTACACGGCCTGCGCCTTCAGCGGCTCGCCCGCCTGCAGATACGCCGCCGCGCGATCCATCAGCGCCTGCGTCATCGGCTGGTACACCGTCGGAAACACCCCCAGCGTGTCGCGCGGCGGCCCCACCGTCGACCAGTGGTCCGCCATCATCGTCACCTGGTCCAGCACCTGCTGCGGCGTGTTCACCTGCACGGGCATCGTCGGGTTCAGCGGCCCCACCGCGTTGTTCGGAGACGTGACGTTGTGGTTCTGAAGCACCGCCTCGGCCGCCGTCAGCGCCTGCGCAGGCAGCGCCTGAGTCACCGTTGGCTGCTGCCGAACCTCGAGCCGCGAGCCCGACTTCAGCGCCGCGATTCGCAGCGCCTTGCCCTTGCCCGTCGAGAACTCGTCGGCTCTGGATGCAGGGGGCCCCTTCGCGATCCCTGCTGCTTTGGGCTGCTCGATGATCCGCACTGCCTTCCGCGATTCGATTTTCATAAGAGGCCGACGAGGCCCGCTGGAAACTGTCGCGTCAGGCCACCCGGGGCCGCTGTTTGCGCCTCGCGCCGCGCTGGGGCCGGCACCCAGTCGACCGCTCAGTACCGGCTGGCAGTCCCACCGAGGCGGGCGATCAGCGTCCCGCTTTGCAGGTCGAGCACGTTGACCGGCATCGCGTCCCACTCGAGCGTGACGAGATACAGCCGCTGCGCCGACACGGTGACGTTGGTGAACCGCGCCCCGGGAGAAACCGCGTCCCATTTCTTCTCGCCAGTCGCGGCATCGATTGCGACGACGTGGTGGCCGCCATCGTCCCCATAGGCGAGAAAGAAGACGCCGTTGACGAGGTCGATCGCCTGCGGCTTCCCCTCCACCGCCTCGGGAACCAACTCCGCCAGCGCCTTCCGCCAGAGCTCAGAGCGCTTCACCGGGTCGAACCCCACCAGCTCGATCAGCTCAGACCCACGCGGAGCGCCGATCATCACGCCCCACTTCCGATCGTGGAACCACGACTTCCCGTCGAACCTCTCGATCTTCGGCGCCGCCTGCGTCTCGTTCATCGCCTGCTTCTTCGAGACGTCGCCCGTGTCCATCGCGCGCCGCTGCTCTCCGCGGCACTCCTTCGGCGCCGGCGCCTTGGTGCGCGTCAACGTCTTCAAGTCGATCAGCTGCCCGGTGCTCCAGCTGTTGCCGAGGTAGACGGTGTCGCCGCCGGCCGTCGCGCAGATCCACCGGGCCGCATCTTGATCATCGAACTGGAAGGTCGAGAGCTTCTCGCCCGTCTTCAGATCGAAGATGTGCGCGTCGCCCAGCACGTTCACCGCCATCAACCGCCCGCCCTTCACCGCCACGCCCGTGCCGCGCATCGCCTTCTTCCGATCGCCATACGGGCCGTCCTTCCAGACGATCTCCCACGTCTTCCCGTCGACCACGCCCACGTACGCATTCAACGTCCCGTGCTCGACGAGAATGAAGGCGCCCGCCACGTCCTCGACCCCGTCGCCGTTCGCGTCCACGCCCACCGGGCTGACGTACTGATCGAGCCAGTAGAAATTCTCAGGCCCCATCGGCACCGGAAGCTTCGGCTTCCCTTCAGGCCTCACTACCGCCGGCGGCGGCTCGACCTCCACGATCGCCGGAGGAGCGCTGGGCCGTTGCTTCTTCGTCAACAGAAAGCCCGCCGCCCCGGCCGCGACCATCACCACCATCGCGATGAACACCCCCACCTTGATCGCCCCGGCCTGAACCACCGCCGGAGCGTCCCGCCGTTCGCGGCCCAGCAGCTGATTCACCATGCCGCAGTGGGTGCACCGAAAGGTGTCTGCCGAGGCATCGTCCACCAAAAGCGGCGCCGAACAGCTGCTGCAGCGAAGGCTTCGCGTGACCATTGGCGCAGGCTACGTCGGGCGATTGTTACGCGACAGCTCGGGTTGCGCCTGGGTGCTCAGCAATCAGTTCCGGGTCATCGGGGCCGGCCCAGCCGCCGCCTCGACCACCGTCTTCACGCCGACGTCTGCGGCCAACCCGCAGGCGTCAGCGACCTTCTTTCCGCACGCGATGCCCAGCGAACGATCGGCCTTCACCCGCGCGGCGTCCGTCAGCTCGAGGCGGTGCTTTACGACGATGCGGCAGCCGGCCGTGCTGCCTGCGGCGCAACCACGGGCCCCGAAGTCAGCCGCGCCCGCGTAGTCCTTCACCCGAATGCGCTGCTCGGCCAGGTCGACGCAGCGGCCGCCGGCGCCATGGTCGCAGGCCTTGACGATGAACCCTCGAGCGCGCGTCTCACCGTCGAGCTCCTTCTTGAACTGGAAGAAGTTCGCCGCGTCCTCGCACGCCTCGACGTCACCTTCGTCGCACCGCGCGCCCAGGCTGGTGGTCACCTTCCCGGCGATGGCTTTGAGCTCCTCGACCGCCAGCGGCTCCTGCGAGTGGAACTTCAGCTGGTTTGCCAGCTCGATGCAGATCGCGATCTCACCGTTCTCACACGCCGCCGAGGCCTTCAGGTGCGCCTGCTCGACAGCCTTTGGGTCGTTGTGCGCCGCGCTCAGCGCCGCCCACTCTCTGACGCACCCCAGGCTCGACCCGAGCTTGCACGCGCGTCCCCACGCGTCGGCCGTCTGCGGCAGCGCGACCGCCGCCTCGTTCAGCGACTCGCCCCAGCGCAGGCAGGCGTCCAGCGATCCGTCTCTGCACGCCGCGCGCGCGGGCTTCACCTGCGCCAGCCCACTGATGGCGGCGCACGTGCCCGGCCGCTTGTCTGCACACGCCCGCTCCATCAGGGCTGTCAGCCGCGCATCGTCCTCGGCAGTCAGGTTCTCGTTCGCGAACCACAGCTCACCCACCGCCTTGCACGTGAAGCCGCGCTTGCATTGCCCTTCCGCCAGCAGCAGCGCCTTCTGCGCTCCACCCAGTTGGGCCGTCGCCTTCACCGCGCTCACGCACGCCCTGGGCTCGAGCGTGTCTGCCGGGGTCGCCTGGCACTCGGCTGCGCAGACCTTTGCCGCCTGCGTCTGCCTCGCTGCGATCTCGGCCGGCTTCGCGCCTTCGACCGTCATCCCCGTCACGCAGCCCTCACAGTCGCCCAGGGTGCAGGCCTTCGACAGCAAGACGCTCTGGCGAACGGGGTCCGGCAGGAGCTCCGCTGCCGCCCGGCATGACGCCGCATTGCCCCCGCTGCACCCCCGCTCGAGAACGATCGCCTCGCGCCGGGCCGCGACGGCCGAACAGGCCGACCCATTGCGCGGCTCGCGTTCGCACCAGCGGCCCAGTGTGATCCACGCCCGCTGCGTCAGCGAGGCGTCGGGGATCTTCGAGAGCAGCGCGGTATAGACCAGCGAACAGTCGCCGAGATCGTCGTACGAGCAGCCCTTCACCCGCAGCTCGAGCTCTCGCGTCGCGCGCTGGTTCGGGGTCGAGCTCCGCTCGAGGAACTCGACCAGGCGCACCGCGCCTTCGCAGCCCGCCGCGCTGCCGCGCTGACAGCCCTTCTCGAACCAGCCCAAAGCCACCCTCGCCGCCGTGGGCAGGCCGCTGCCGACGAGGGCGGTGCCCAGCTGTTCACAGGCGTGGCCGTCACCGCGCTCGCAGGCCTGTTTTTTCATGCAGTAGGCCGCCGCTCCGTCACCGCCGTTCTGCTGCAGGTCAGCCGCCTGCTGGCACACGGCGAGGTCGCCGTTCACGCACGCCAGCTCGTGGGCTTCGCGTGGGCACCGGTCGACCTCGACGAAAGCGACCGGGTTGCGACTGCCCTTCTGGCGCCGCAGGATCTTCTCTGCCTCGACCAGAGGGTCGGCTATCTCGGCGAGCTTTGCCGAGGGCTTGACCCCCTGCCTGGTCAGCGCCTCGAGCTGCGTACAGGCTTCGGTGGACTTCAGCCGGCAGCCCAGGTCGAAGGCGGCCGCGCTCTCGGCGGGCTTCGTCATCATCTTGCCCAGCAGCAGGCAGCCCGGCGCATCCTGACGTTCGCAGCCGTTGCGAAAGGCCATCGCCGCGCGGGTCGGGTCTTTCGCCGTCCCCTTTCCGTCTGCGTGCATCGTGCCCACGAGCGTGCAGGCGGGGCCGTGGCCCTGGCGACAGCTCAAGTACAGCGCCACGAAGGCGCGCGCGGTGTCCGGCCGCTTCGCGTCGACGAGCCGAAGCCCTGTCTCGTAGCAACCCACCGGGTCGCCCAGCTTGCACGCCTTGTCGACCCAGGTCAGCGCCTCGGTCGGCTTCAGCTTCGCGACCACCAGACACCCGCGCGACTGGCCGAGGCTGCACGCGCGCGTCGCTGACGGAACTGTCGGCTCGCCCTCGAGGCACGCGAAAGGATCGCCCGCCATGCAGCCCGGATTGAGCGCGCCCGCCCATGCCTGTGGCGAAAATGCAGTCACAAACGCCAGCGTCAAGGAGGGAAGATTCTTCATCCCGGGCGGCGGTGCATGGCCCATGCCCCACTTGCGGAGCAGCTTTCACAAATTGCCCCTCTGTCTGCCTCGTGACAGCTTGCAGCAGTGATTCGCGAGGCGTTTCAGGACTTGAACCGGGTGCGGCAGATCGCCGTCACCGCGGGACGCCACGGCTTCGCCGACGTGCTCGAGCGCTCGGGCCTGTGGGCCCGGCTGGGCGGCAGGGAAGTGGTCGAGCAGACCCCCGAGTCGCGGCGCGAGACCGTCGCCAAGCGCTTCCGCACCTTCTTGAGCGAGCTCGGCCCCACCTTCATCAAGCTGGGCCAGGTGCTCTCGACGCGCGCAGATCTTCTTCCCGCCGAGTTCATCGAAGAGCTCTCGCACCTGCAGGACCAGGTGCCTGCGTTTCCGATCGAACAGGTGCGCGAGCAGATCGTCTCGGCTTTCCACCGGCCGCTAGAAGAGATCTTCCCCACGTTCGACGCCACGCCGATCGCCGCTGCGTCAATCGCGCAGGTGCACCGCGCCATCACGGTCGAAGGAAAGGAAGTGGTGGTGAAGGTGCAGCGCCCGGGCATCGCTGAACAGATTCGCGCCGACCTTTCGGTGCTGCACTACATCGCGCGCGCGCTCGAGGCCTTCGTCGAAGAGGTCGGCGTCTACACGCCCACGGGCATCATCGAAGAGTTCGACCGCGCGATTCACGAGGAGCTCGACTTCCTCAACGAGGCGGCCAACATCCGCGCCTTCTTCAAGAACCACATCGGCCGCAACGGCATTCGAATTCCGAAGGTCTACGACGAGCTGTCGACCCGCGGCGTGCTGACGATGGAATACCTGCACGGCCCCAAGCTCTCGCAGGCAATGGCGACGATGCCGCAGGCTGGCAAAGAGCTGCTCGCGAAGAACATCCTCGAGAACGGGTTCAAGCAGCTGTTCGAAGACGGGCTCTTCCACGGCGATCCGCACCCGGGCAATTTGCTGATCCTCGACGGCGAGCCACCCGAAAAGCCGGTGCTGGCGCTGATCGACTTCGGCCTCGTCGGGCGAATCACGAAGCAGATGGCGGACACGCTGGTCTCGTTGATCGTCGCGGTCGCGATCAAGGACTCCGAGTCGGCGGCGCGGCTGCTGTACCGCCTCGGATCCGCCGAGAGCCGTTCGAACCTGCTCCTCTTCAAGAACGACATCGAAGCGATCATCGGCGAGTACCTGCCCACCGAGCTCTCGCAGATCAACGCAAAGTCGTTGATGCGCGACCTGCTGGATCTGGCGGTGAAGTACAAAATCCGGGTGCCGAAGGAGTACGCGATTCTCTCGCGCGCCTCGATCGCCACCGAAGGCATTCTGCGTTCGCTGTTCCCCGGGATGAACATCGGGGAAATCGCGCTGCCGTATGCGAAGCACCTGCTCACCGAACGCTTCGACCCGAACCACCTGCAGGGCGGGATGCTGAAGACGCTGAACCGCCTGCAGAGCGCGGCGAACGAGCTGCCGATGCAGCTGTCGCAGATCCTGCTCGACCTCGAGGGGGGGAAGTTCTCGGTGACGGTGAAGGCAGAACAGATGAACGAGCTGAACAAGAACCTGCGCGCGCTCGCGGTGATCTCGTTCTTCGGCCTCTGCGCGTGCGGCCTCATCGTCGGAGCCTTCATCAGCTTCGCGTCCAAAGACTGGACCATTCACGGAGTCCCGTTTCTGGGGCTCTTCGCGGTCGTCGCGGCCAGCTTCCTCTTCGGCGTGATGATGACCTGGTACCTGTTCGGCAAGAGCGTGAAGAAGGTGTCGCTGACGCGATTCTTCGGCAAAGGGCGCTGAGTGGATCTGGGGCTGAAGGCAGTGACGGTCGCCTTCGGCAGCGTCACCGCGCTCGACGCGATCACGCTCGAGCTGCCCGCCGGAAGCCAGGTGGTGCTCTGGGGCCCGGCCGGCGGCGGGAAGACCATCTTGCTCAAGGTGCTCGCCGGGCTGGTGTTGCCGACTGCCGGAGACGTGCGCTGGGGCACCGAGCATGTGGCGTCGCTGAGCCACGACGCGCGAAGGCAAGCGCAGGCGGCGTTCGGGTTCGTGTTTCAGACCGACGCGCTCTTCGACTCGATGACGGTGCTCGAGAACGTTCGGCTGCCGCTGAAGAAGCGGGGCGTGGCAGACGCCGAAGCGACCTCGCGCGCGAACGAGGCGCTGGAACAGGTGGGGCTGATCGCTGCCGCGAAGAAGCGACCGGAAGAGTTGTCGGGCGGGATGAAGAAGCGCGCCGGCATTGCGCGGGCGATCGTCGC
>JBBRAX010000024.1:0-96741 GCA_038206395.1 Myxococcales bacterium
TGATCAACCGCACATGCGGCGGCTCATCCCTCGACTGCTCTCGGGATGAACGGGAGATGCGGCGGCTCATCCCTCGACTGCTCTCGGGATGAACGGGAGCTGCGGCGGCTCATCCCTCGACTGCTCTCGGGATGAACGGGAGCGGCTACTTCAGTTCCTTCGCCTTCTTCTCGAGCTCCACCGCCCTGGCGCGGAGCTGCGTGGCGAGACCCTGAAGCTTGAGCCGCTGAACCTCGAGGTCTTCGAGGTCATCATCATCGCCACCGGCGATGCGCTGGCCACCGACGGTTGGCCGGGAATCGGTGCCGTTGCTGACCTTGGTGGATGCCGGGTTCTGCGGAGGCGACGCTTCGGCGTTGCCCGGCCCCGTGTTCTTTGCCGGATTCTCGGCCGTCTGCGCACCGACGCCACCGAAAGCATTGTCGAACCCTGCAGGAGCAGGAGACCCCGCCTTGTCCGTCGTCGCCGACGGATCCCCGCGGCCGGCTCCGGTGATGGGATTCGCATCGAGCGCCGCAGGGGACTCACGACGCACGCGCAGCCGGCGATCTTGATCATCGAACAGGGACTCTTCACCGAGGAACTGGCGAACGCGGCCGTCGAGCTCACGCTCAGACTTCGCTTCCGCGATGCGGCCCTCGAGCGCCTTCAGCTCGCGCCGAACCTTGTCTTCGTTGTCGCGCATCGCGTCCGCCTGCTCGAGCAGCTCGGTCGGATCTTCCGTGAACCGCAGCGCCTCGAGCGCCGGAACCTTCGCCGCCGGCAGCGCCGCACGAACCTGCTCACGCTCGGCGCGCAGCTGCTTGAACTGGGTCAGAATCTTCTGGCGTGCCGTGCGATCCGCCTGGCGATCGAAGTCGGCCCGCAGGGTCGTCAGCTGCGCGCCCAGGCCCTGCAGCAACGCCAGGTTCGCCAACTCGAGCTCCGACTCGCGGCTCGACATCGTCTGCGCCAGCGCCGTCAACGCGCCCGACAATTCCTGAGACTGCTTCAGCGACGCGTCCAGCTGGCTGCCCGGAAGCAGCTTCCCCTTCGCTTCCGCCTTCAACGTCTCGATGCGCGCGGAAAGCTGGTTCAGCTCCATCCGCTTCTGCATCTGCTCGCTGCGAACCACCATCGCCTGTTCCCGCGCCGCCTTCGCCGACGCCCGCAGCGTGTCGAGCTGGCCCGCACCCCATGCGGGGAGCGTCAACAGCAGCACGGCGAGGAGGGCAGAACGAAACTTCATGGTGACCACTCTTTGAGCAACGACGGTGCCAGCTTGCTTACCAGAAACGGGAACCAATCCGGCACATTGGCCGGGGTGTGCGATGGTGGAAGAGGTGAAAATGACCGCAGATCCACAGTTTTCCGAGGTTCTTCCCGGGCTGTACCTGGTCCGGAAACCTGCAGGGCCTGCGGCATTCTCGGTCGTTCAGCACACCAACGATCTGCTCGCTTCCCGCCCTGGCCGCAACTGGCCTACCTGCCACGGCGGCGCGCTCGACCCCTTCGCCGAAGGCCTGATGCTCGTGCTCGTCGGCCCCGCGACGAAGCTGTTCCCGTTTCTCCACGCCGCGCCCAAGACCTACGTCGCGACAGTGAAGTGGGGCGTCGAGACCGACAACGGCGATCTGCTCGGTAAGCCGATCGCCGAAGGCGACGCGACCATGCTCACGCCTGATCAGCTCGACGCCGCGCTGGTGCCCTTTCTCGGCTCGACACTGCAGGTGCCGCCGCTGCACAGCAACAAGCGCGTCAACGGCGAGCGCGCGTGGGCGAAAGCGCAGCGCGGCGAGAAGTTCGAGCTGCCCGGCTCGCGCGTCTACCTGCACTCCGCGCGCTGGCTCTCACACGCGTTGCCCAGTCACAGCGTGCTCGAGCTCGTCTGCCGCGGCGGCTACTACGTGCGGTCGCTCGCGAGAGACCTCGGCCAGGCGCTGGGTTGCCGCGCCCACCTCACCGCGCTCGATCGCACCGCCATCGGCCCCTGGTCCTGCCCGCCGCTGGGCCAACGCGTTCACATCTCTCGTGAAGGACTCCTGCCCTGGCTGCCCGCGCGGGCTTTGGGCGACGACGACATGGGCGAGCTGAAGAAGATCAGCCCGCTGCCGCCCGTGCGATTGCCGCCAGCACCGTGGCCGTTTCCGCCTGGCTTCCCTGAAGCGCCGCCCCAGGTCCGCGCGATGCACCTCGGCAAGCTGGTCGCGATCCTCGAAGAGACGAACGGCGCGTGGCTGCCGACGGTGATGCTGCGCGGTGGAGTATGAAGCGCGTCCCATGATCTGGCTCACGCTGCTGCTCGCCGCCAACGGACCCAACCCCGCCTACGTTCCGCCCAACCCGCTGTGGGGCGAGCTCAAGCCGTCGGACACCGTCACCATCGCTGCCACGCGCGACCACTCGGCGTTCGACGATTCGACCCAACAGTTTCCCGCCGCGCGTTTCAGCGTCGCGGTCGAGCCGTGGAATGGAGTGCTGCTCGAGGCGAACAACACTGGCCTCGCCATCTGGGACATCGCCGCCAACGCGAAGAACCCCGCGCGCACCGGCAGCTTCACCTCGAACGCGATTCCGAAGATTCCCACCGGCGAGAACGCGAAGTCTTTCGTCACTGCGCTCGCTGCGCCGCCCGGGCTCTCGGCTGTCGCGGTGCTCGCGCAGGACTTTGGCGGCGGCACGCTGCTGATCAACGTCACCGACAAGGCCGCGCCAGTGGTGCTGTACCAGGACGGAGATCCAGCCGGCGCTCCGGCGAAGAGCTGCCGCGGCGCGTACACCGCGGTCATCGGCGCAAAGCCGTACGCCTTCGTCGCGTGCGACAACGCGGTGAACATCTACGACCTCGCCGCGGCCGCGATGATTGCGGCGCCGTATCAAGAGGTCGCTCCGAATGCGGCGTCGGCACACCCGGCCGTGTTCGTTGCGGGCGGCAAGCTCAGCAGCACCTGGGTCGACGCCGGAGCGACGAAGACCAAGAAAGTCACCCACCTTCACGGCGTTGATCAATTCATCGTCACCAACGCGTCGGAAGGCGGCGGCTTTGACGTGTGGGACGTTTCGTCGGTCTCATCCCCCATTCGCCTCGGTGGCGGCATGGCCTCCGACTACGTCGGGAACGTGGCGATGTGGAAGTCGAACACGCGCACGTACGTCGCCGCGCTGTCGTCGACGCAGCTGCAGATCTTCGACGTGACGCCCGTGGTGAAGGGCACCGCGACCGCCGCAGGCGCCGCCGTGTTCTCGACGCCCGCCGTTCGCGCTTACGAGGCCAACACGCGCCTTCATCTTTCAACCGCGGCCGACGGCTCGCCGATGCTCAGCTACGCCACCGGCCGCGAGCCACCGCACGACCCGGCCAGCGTCGGCCTGTTGGAAGAGTTTCTCTACGACGTCTCGGACGCATCGACGCCGCGCGACATCACGCCGCAGGTGACGTTGGTGAATGGGGTGCAGACGAACTACTGGGGCTACGGCTACCAGTTCGGCTGGGCCCGCGCGCAGGGCGGCCGCTTCTCCGGAGCGTTCTTCTACCGCGCCGCTTTCGGCGTCCTCGAAATCCACCAGTGGACGCCGCCGCTCAACCGGCCGCCCGTCATCACCTCGACGCCCGTTGCGCTCGCGACGGTGAACCGCGCATACAGCTACCAGGTGACGGCGACGGACCCAGAGAACAAGGCGCTGACTTTCACGAAGGTCTCGGGCCCCGACGGCCTCGATTTCCTCACCCTTGGCGAAGTCAGCTGGGTGCCGTCGGCGACCGACGTCGGCAGTCACCCGGTCGCCGTCAGCGTGTCCGACGGAAAGAACATCATCCCGCACAGCTGGACCATCACCGTGTCTTTGCCGGGAGTGGATGCTGGCACCAAGGACGGCGGCAGCGGGACCGACGGCGGAACCAACCCAACGAAGCCGGGCGGAGGTTGCGGTTGCTCGACGACGGCGGCGGCTCCCTTCGCGCTGCTTGCCCTGCTGCGGCTCGCTACTCGTCGGCGGGCTTCTCGCCTTTCTGAATGAAGCCGTACTTCTCGAGCTTGTAGTAGAGCGCGCTGGTCTTGATGCCGAGCAGGCGCGCCGTCTCGGTCTTCACCTTTCCTGCTTTCTCGTAGGCGCGTTCGATCAGCTGCCGCTCCAAATCTTCGAGAATGTCGGGCAGCGGGCGATCGCCGTGCGGAATCGGCAACGCGCCCTGAACGCTCTGCGCGCGAAGCGTGGCCGACTGGAGGAAAGCGGGAAGCTCTTTCTCGTCCAGCGAATCGCCCTCGGCGAACACCAGTGACTGTTCGATCGCGTTCTCGAGCTCGCGCACGTTGCCGGGCCACGCGTAGCGGCACAGCGCCGATAACGCGGCCGGCGTCAGCGTCTTCACCTTCGCGTTGATCCGCGCGGCGTGCTTGCCAATGAAGTGCCGCGCGAGCACGCCGATGTCCTCGGGCCGTTCACGCAGCGGAGGCAGGTTCAACGGCACGATGTGCAGCCGGTAATAAAGGTCTTCGCGGAAACGGCCCGCGGCGACTTCGGCCTTGAGGTCGCGGTGCGTCGCGCTCACCACGCGCACGTTCACCTTCACCGTCTCTTCGCCGCCGACGCGCTGAATCTCGTGCTGCTGCAGCACGCGCAGAAGCTTGGTCTGCACCGTCGCGGAAATCTCACCGATTTCGTCGAGGAAGATGGTGCCGCCGTCGGCGAGCTCGAAGCGGCCGAGCTTCCGTTTCACTGCGCCCGTAAAGGCGCCGCGCTCGTGGCCGAACAGCTCGCTTTCGAGCAGCGTCTCGGCCAGCGCGGCGCAGTGGGTCACGATGAAGGGGCCGCTGGCGCGTGGTGATTGGTCGTGCAGCATGCGCGCGACGAGCTCTTTGCCGGTGCCGGACTCGCCGTGAATGATGACGGTCGCGTCGCTGGCGGCGGCCTTTCGCGTCTTGTCGAGCAGCTGCTTGATTGGCTCGCTCTCGCCGACCATCGCCTGCCCGCGCGCGGCGTCGGAGGCGATGACCTCGTGGTGGGCTTTGAGCTTCGCGACCTGGGCCCGCGCGCTCGAGAGCTCCAGCGCCGAGCCGACCTTCGCCCGCAGCACATCGGGCGTGAAAGGCTTGGTGAGGAAGTCGGCCGCGCCGTGCTTCATCGCGTCGACGGCGACCTCGATGGTGCCGAAGGCGGTGACGACCAGCGCGACGGCGTTCGGGTCGAGGACCTTGAGGCGCTTCACGACCTCGATGCCGTCGATCGCGTCCATCTTCAGGTCAGTGACCACGAGGTCCACCGGCGACTTTTCGTACGCGGCGAGACCGTCGAGGCCGTTGCGGAAGGCGAAGACGTCGTGGCCGCTCTTCTTCAGCGTCACCGCCATCCCTTCGCGCATCGTGTCGTTGTCGTCGATGATGATGACGCGGGCCATGGGGCCGGGCACTCTACACGCCATGACGAAGCTGGCGGCGCTTCTTGCGGCCTTCACGGGCGAAGACGAAAAAGAACGCGCGGACCTCGAGCTGATGCGCGGCTTCTCTGCAGCGCTGGCCGAGCCCTTTTCCCGTTCGCAGTGGCCCGCGCACTTCACTGGCAGCGCGGTGGTGGTGAGCCCCGACGGGAAGCGGGTGGTGATGGTGCTGCACGCAAAGCTGCAGCGGTGGTTGCAGCCGGGCGGGCACGCCGATGCGGCCGACGCGGGCTCGATGGCGCAGACGGCGTTGCGCGAGGCGCGCGAAGAGACGGGGCTCGAGGTGACGCTGTTTTCAGAAGAGCCGGTGGATGTCGACGTGCACGTGATTCCCGCGCGCAAAGCCGAGCCCGAGCACCGGCACCTCGACGTGAGGTACCTGGTGGTCGCCGCGAACCCCGAGGCGCTCGCGCATGATCCAAACGAATCGCACGGGGCGCAGTGGCTGACGTGGGACGAGGCGGTCGCCCGCGCCGATGAAGCGCCGCTGCGGCGGCTGCTCGAGAAGGCGCGCCGGCGCGTCGCGGCGTAGCTCGCATTCGCAGGGCTCGGCACCTCGTCGTCGCATGCGACAGACCGTGCTGATTCGCGGGGCATGCGCGCTGCCTGCTTCGTCATCGTGGTGATTGGTCTTGGCTGTGGTTCCTCGTCCACCGGCGGATCCGGCGGAGGCCTCGCGACGGGCGGCGGGTCAGGGGGAAGCGGCGGCGGCGGGTCGGTGGACGCGGGGATTCCGTTCGAGGTCGAGCCCAACAACGGCGCGACGGCGACCCAGCTCGACACCATCACCGTTCCGGGCGCGAAGCAGGGCGCCATCGGCACCGCGAACGACCTCGACATCTACGCGCTGGCGCTGACGGCAGGTCAGCGTCTGCGGTGGACGCTCGACAGCAGCGGCTCGTCGCTGGCGCCGTACCTGTCGCCACCTACCTCGTCATCGCTCGAGACGCGCGCAACGTCCCCTCGGCCACCTCGCAGAACGTCGGCAGCGCGCAGCACACCTACGTGCTCGCCGCCGTCACCTCGACCGTCGCGCCAACGACTGTCCTCGTGCCCAGCACCACCGCGGGCTCTTCGCGTCGCGCTACGCGAACGCCGTCTTCCGCTTCAGCCTCACCGCCTCGACTGCCGTCACGCGGCTCACGCGCTTCAACACGTCGACCAACCAGTGGTTCGGCACCAACGACGACCTCTCGGTCAGCAACACCAACTCGAAGCTCACCGGCACGCTCACGGCCGGCGACTAGCTCGCCGTCTGTGACAACGTCTCTGAGACGGCGAACAACCTCGGCTTCACCCTCGGCATCACTTCGCCTTGAGCGTCGCCGCGACCGCGCGCAGCACGCCCGGCGCATCGGCTTCGATGATGGCTCCGTGGGTGGGGATGATTCGCTTCAGCCCTTCGACTGCGGCGAGACGAAGCATCAGCGCCGCCACCGCCTTCAAGTCTTTGCCGACGCGCTTCTGCACCGGCCAGGGCAGCCGCGGCTTCGGGCCGGTGAAGCCAACCAATCGCATCAGCAGTCCATTCATGCCGCCGCCGTGCGGCACGTTCGTCACCAGGTCCCCGACGAGCAACGTCCCCCGCGTCACCACCGCAACCTCGTGCGTCGCGAAGCCGTCAACCGTGAAGGTCTGCAGTGAAGAATCCGCGGGCAGCGCGCTGATCGGCTGACACCGCACGCGGTCCTTCAACACCTCGACGGCCGGCGCCGGCGCGTACGCGGTGACGCCCAGCTTCTCGACCAAGGCCGCTGCGTCAAGCGAGTGAAAGTGGTTCGGCACCACGAGCTGCGCAGGCCGCCCCAGCCCGTGAATCTCGGCGAGCACCGCGTCCGACACCGGAATCGCGTTGAAGAAGAGCAGCGCGCCGTTGTCGCGCTTCACGATTCCCATGCGCCGCCCCGCGCCCTTCAAGCCCGGCACATCGTCGTCCACCGTCCACAGCCCGTCGTCGCGCTTCGTCAGCGCGCCATGCTGTTGCACCGTCCACGGCCGAATCGGTTTCATGCCCTGCCAGTTACTACGGGCAGCCGCAGTACGCCGGTGCCGACGCCGCATAGACGACTTCGGCAGTGGAAGAGAGCAACGAACACAGCGGCTCCTTCGCAGCGTCGTACGCACCCGGCCCGGTGCCGAGGCGCAGGTGCCGGCCTGCCAGCTCGACACAGGCCGCGCACGCCGCTGCCTTTCCTTCGGCGTCCAACGTTCCATCGGCCGCGTGCGCCTTCAGCGCCGCCACGTCCGTCTGCGCGCACCACTCGGCCGCATGCGCGCGGTGAAAGAGCCCCGCCAATGCAGACGCGCGTTCCTTCTCTGCCGGCGCCCGCGTCGCCTCGGCCGGCCAGGGCAGCGAAGGCTCGACATACGTCGCGACCGGCGTCTTTCCCGCGAAGGCGTTGTTCGGCGCCGCGCCCGCGAGGACTCCGAGCCCGCCATTCGCGGCCTGCGTGCCATCCGGGAAATCCTTCGCCAGAATTCGCAGCTTCGACATCGCCCGCATCAGCGAGAACCGGAACTCGTTGCGAAGCTTCGTCGGCACCGCGACTTCCCCGGTCGAGCGAGCGACCCGCGGCACCATCCACCCGATGAACCGCGAGTCCAACGGCAACGCCACCTGCTGCCCGGCAATCTTCAGCTGCAGCGCCGCCGCCGCCGACAACGCCGAGTTCGTCGCCCGCTGCCCGAAGCACGCATCGCTGTCGACCACCACCGACTTAAGGCCCATCGCCGGGGCGCCCATGGGTCCGTGCTGCTGGCCTGCCTTCGCGTATACCTGGCGAAGCGCCGTCGCTGCGCACGACATCAGCTGCGTCGCCTGGTGAGAAAAGGCCCCCGTGCCTCCCAACGCCGTCGGCAGCTGCGCGAGGTAGTCGTCGCCGAGCCCTTTGTGCAGCACGCCTTCGTGGAGGTACTGCACCGAGTCCTGCGGCGAGCACAGCGCGTCGTTCACGTCGTACGAGGTCCACTCGGGCAGCCGCTGCAGCACACCGCGCGAGCCGTGAATCAGCCCTGCGATCAACGACACCAGCACCGCGCGGTCGCGGCCCTCTTCCTCGCCCCCCGGAAAATCCGCCAGCTCGGGCGAGCCCCACCGCGCCCACATGTGGCCGGTGCTCCACGCGTCCTGCAGGTAGTGCTGGCCCACCGCTTCGAGTCCCAGCGCCTCGAGCTCGCACTGCTTCAAGAAGACGGTGAAGCGCGACGACTCCGTGCCCAGCTTCGTCTGCATCGCCGCGCACTCCCCCGCCCGCGCCAACGCGAGCTGGTGGTAGTGCGAATAGAAGCCCTGCGCCTGCGGCAGGAAGTGGTTGGAATTGACCGGGCCCATGTGGGTCGTGAAGTCGTGGCACGCCGTCGCATCGCCGCCGCCAATCAGCGGGCACGTCTCGTTGCCCATCGCCCAGTCCCACAGCGAGTACGAGAAGTCGGGCAGCTGCGAGAGCTCACCGACCGACAGGTACCGCGTCGCCTTCCGCTTGCTCGCCGCGAAGGGCGCTGGCGTGAAGGTGTTCACCGAAGCCATGCCGACCGTCACCTTCGCGTCCGAGGTGAAGGTCTCGAGCGCGACAGTGTCTGAGACGGCGGCTGGAATTCCCGCGGCCTCGCGCGCGCGCTCGAAGAGAAGGCGGTGCTCGTCCAGCGGGCCGACCCAGCGATTGCGCGCCGTGTTCGGACCCGCCGACGGAGCGCACGGCACCGGCGACACCAGCTGCGCCGGGTTCTTCGAAGGGTCCGCGTACTGGAAGCACACCGACTCGTAGGCGAACGCCGGAGCGGAGAGCAGCAACAGCAGGGCGGTGGTTCTCATTTGCCCTCCAGCGCAGCCGACACGCCCGGGAAACACTGGTGTTTCTCGAAGAAGACGTCGTCGAGAGCGACCGCGGGGTCCAGCGACTTGCGGGCGTCGGCGAAGTCTTCCTGGCACTTCGTTGGGCAGCACGGCAGCAGCTCAGAGGCCCACGGCGTTTCCGTCTTGCATGTCGCGACGCTGCGCACGCACTCGTCCAGCGACCTGACGTTCGGCTCGTAGCAGTACGAGACGAGGTCGACGCACTCACCCATCGAAGTCAGCGGGTCGCGCACCGTCGGGTCGATTTCCAGCTGTGCCTGCGCCAGCGTCATCAGCGTGTAGTTGCCGTTCGCCTCCTTCGGCAGCGGCAACGTCAGCCCGTCGATCTTCGGCAACGGCGGCACCGTGATTTTCGCCACGTCGGGGCAGCCCATCAACACCAGCGCCCCCGCCAGACTCAGTCGGATCCAATTCATGGCCCGTGCAGCATCGCACGGCCTGCGCCAACGCAAGGTCCCGGCATTGTGGATGCCTTCGGGCCTGGAGTGCGCAAGTCCACGCGCGGGCGGACGCCGATGTCAGGGGGGCGCGTGGTAGGTCGGCTGCGTGCTCCGAGGGAGGCCGACGTCGCCCGGGTGCTGCGCCGGGCCCCGCCTCGACTGGGCCACCCTCTACCAGCCCACCTTCGCACCGACGTCCTGCGCTGCTGCGGCGGACTGGGCACCCGAGCCGCCGCCGCCGCCGAGGAGCGGCTCGCCTCCGTCGGCGTGCAGTTCGTGTCCCGTCGTCTTTCTCCCGTCAACGACTGCAAGGACAACAACGGCCAGGCCACCAGCAGCTGCACCCTCGCCGACGCCTTCTTCTCGAACAGCCGGAACAAGCTCTGCAGCATCGGGCCGCCGCCGGTCGAGACCTTCTCGGTGACGGTCGCGACCGCTTGCCCGTCGGGCTTCTCTCCCAGCAATGTGCGGACCCAGTTCAGCCCGCCCAACGCAACCTGCAGTGCGGGTGGCACCTCGACGGTGACGATTGGCTGCGGAGCGGTTGTGGTCGGCAACATCTCCTGCCGCATCGTCGCCGACTGCTCCGCGAACTGATGCCTGCCAGCTCGGCTGCGCGAGGGCTTCGCGCCTGCCGGGGGGAGTGTTCATTGGGGTGGGCGTTGCGAATGTTCTTGTGGCTGGTGGCGAAGCCGACGCACCCCGTCTTCATCGGAGATCTGAATCTGGTTCGTGCGCCCCGGGGCGTCTCGTTGCGTTATTCGGACAACTGGGTCGCTCGAGGCTTCGCGCTCAGCGAAGACCTGCCGATCGTCGGCGAGGAGTTCTTTCCGAAGGAAAAGGACACTGCTGCCGGAGCTGTCGACGACGCGAGGCCCGGTCCTGGCCAATGAGCCAATAGCAGCCGAGCAGCGGCGCCTAATCTCGTCTGGCGTCACCATGGGCGGAGCCCGGCCCAAGGCGCTGATCGAGGTCGACCTTGAGCCGTGGGTGGTGAAGTTCGCGGATGGTGATCCAATCGACACTCCAGCGTTTCGATCGATCCAGGAAGGCAAGTCCAGCCAAGTCCAGGCGCGGTCGGGCGCCGATGTCAGGGGCGCGTGGTAGGTCGGCTGCGTGCTCCGCATCGTCCACTTCTCGGATCTGCACCTCGGCGCCAACGACGCGCTTCAGCGGCCGTTGTTCGCGTCGCTGACGCAGGCGGTGCGCGGCTTCAAGGCCGACCTCGTCGTCTTCACCGGCGACGTCTTCGACAGCGCGAAGCTGGGCGCGGCCGAGGTCGAACGGTTTGCTTCGCTGCTGGCCGACCTCGACGCGCAGGTCGGGCCGAAAGTGCGCACGCTGATTCTTCCCGGCAACCATGACCGCCGCGAATCGGGAATTCTGGCGCCCGTCGACACCCGGCTCTTCGCGCTGCTGTCCGAACGGATGAAGGCGTTTCCCCACGTGCAGGTGTTCGGCACCACGCCGCCGTTTCTCGCGCAGTACGTGGCGCTGCCCGGCTTTCCCGCGCACGTGGTCGCGTACGACTCGACCTGGCTTCCGCGCGGGCTCTTCTCGGCGGGCGGCGTGCTGCGGCAGGAAGACCTGCTGCAGGCGGCCGAACGGATGCTCGATGCCAGCGACGACAAGCCGCTGCTGTTCCTCGTCCACCACCACCTCGTGCCCACGCCCATCACCGACGTCGGCGAAATCGTGGTCGAGGGCCGCGGGCGCCTGGTGCAGCTGCTGGTGAAGCACGTGCTGCCCCGCGTGGTGTCGAACGCTGATCGCGAAGAGCTGACGATGACGGCGCTCGGCGCAGGCTCGGCGCTGACCACGCTTCACATGCTCGGCCGCGCGGTGATGGTGCTCCACGGACACAAGCACTACCCGACCTCGCGGCTCTTGAAGGGCACGGGAGAAGGCGAGGGTGACGTGATGATTCTCGCCGCGGGCAGCTGCGGCACCAGCGAGCTGTGGCAGCCGTCGACGTACGCCGAGGCGCCGCGCCTGTGGCCGAGCTTCAACGTCATCGAGCTCGACGGCGACACCGTTCGCGCGAAGAGCGTCGCGTTTCCGCCCGAGGTGAACGAAGACGTCTGGAAGCACGCGCCGCGCGTGAATCGCCGGCCGCTGGTGGCGGTGAAGCGCAGCGGCCGCCGGTGGGAGCTCGACGCGCACGCCGTCGAGACGCGCGCGTTTGACTCGTCGCTGACGCTCAACGTCGCAAGCTTCACCCTCACGAAGAGCACCCGGTTTCTGGATCGCTTCGACCTCGAGACCACGCGTCAGGTCGAGCGCTCGCCGGCCTCTCAGCTCGTCGCCTACCACGAGGTCATCGACGGCCCGCCCCACGCGCAGGTGCGCGGCCTTCACCTCGACAATCAGCCCGCGCCCGACCAAAACGCGCCCGCTCAGCTGCACCTGCCGCTGCATGGCACTGCGCGCTACACGCTCACCGGCGGCGTCTGCACCACCGTCGAAGCCGCGTCGCGCGAGTACGACGAGGCCGGCTGCGCCTTCGAGTGGGTGGGGTTGCTCAATCGCTACCGCGCCGAGGTCGCGCGCGTCGAGGTCACGATGGCGCCCGTCGACGTCGAACGGCAGCGCCCTTTCGCGAGCGTGACGGATCTCACCACTGGCCGCGAGCGCGCGGTGGAACTGCAGCGCGACGACGTGCAAAGGCGTTACTGGTTCGAAGTGAAGCAGTGCCCCGCTCGCACCATGCTGCGCATCTACTGGCCCCTGGCCTGAGTCAGACCAGCGGCAGCGCGAGTCGGAAGGTCGTCTTCCCCGGCACGGACTCGAGGGTCAGCGTCCCGCGGTGCGCCTCGACCATCTTCCGCGCCAGCGGGAGCCCGAGCCCCGTGCCCTTCTCGCGGGTGGTGAAGAAGGGCTCGAAGATTCGCGACTGCAGCTCGCCCGCGATGCCGCCGCCTTCGTCGCAGACCTCGACGAGGTACTGGCCGTTCTCGCTGCGTCCGATGACCTTCACCGTCTTTCCTTCTGGCGACGCCTGCACCGCGTTCTTCACCAAATTCACCAGCGCCGAGGTGAGCAGGTTGAAGTCGCCTTCGAGCGTCGCGTCGTCCGCCTTCAGGTCGAGCGTCACCGACTTCTGCCGCGCGTCGCCCGTGATGACGTCGACCGCCGTCTGCAGCCAGCCGATTGCCGCGAAGGGGCTCTTCGCCATTTTCTGGTCGCGCGCGAAGGCCAGGAAGTCGTCGACGATGCGCTTGAGGTAGTCGAGCTCCCGGCGAATGCGCGACGTGTGCTCGAGTGCTTCGGTCGAGTTCGGGTTCACCGCGCTCAGCTCTTCGTGCAGCAGCCCGGCGAAGAGCTCGATGCCCCCCAGTGGGTTCTTCACCTCGTGCGCGACGCCACCGAGCATCATCTTCAGCTGCCGGTCGCGGCTGTCGAGCGCGTCACGCATCGACTCGAGCTGCGCCGACAGCATTCCGATTTCCAGTGTCTTCTCGCGCGCCACCTTCGTCGTCAGGTCGCCCGCGCCGATGCGCGTCGCCGCCGCGACGAGCCTTTCCAACGGAACCGAGAGCGCGCGGGCCGTGACGAGCGCGGCTCCCGCGAGAACCAAGAGCGTCACGGCCATCAGCGCGTAGAAGCTGCGGGCCAGCGTCCGCAGTGGGCCAAAAAACTCGGCGCTGCCTTCGACGCCAATCGCTCCGACGACCTTTCCGTCGCGCCACATCGGCGCGTAGCCCGTCTTGTACAGCCGCCCGTCATTGCCTTCGAAGAGGACCTGCGAAGCGCTGCGGCGGCCGCTCCAGACTTCGTCGAGCTCCGAGCCGTCGCGAGAAAGCTCGGGCATGTTCGCCATCGCCGGCAAGCCACCGCCTACGTCGAGCCGCACCCGGCCTTCGCGATCAAAAGCGAAGACGCGCTGCGCCCCGGCCGCCGCCTTCGCTTCGGTGAGCTCGCGCGAGAGTGAACGCCACGTGCGCGAGCCTTCACCCTTGTCGTCGCCTTCTTCGACGGAAAGCAGCCGTTCGGCCGAGAGCTGCGAAGAGATGGTCGCCGCGACGGACGACAGCGACGCGCCGAGCTCACCCTCGAGCACGTTGCGGCTGAACTGGTACCCGAAGAAGCCGGCGACGGCGAGCAGCACCCACGTCGGAGCGAGGAAGGCCAGCAGCAGCCGCGCTCGCAGCCCCACGTCGTGCCCTCAGTTCCTCGGCTGGCCCGGCGTCTCGCGGTTGGCGCAGATTTCCTGGATCAACGCCATCGACTCGTCGTCGAAGTTCAGGAACTCGATGCCCATGCCGGCGACGCGACCCGTGACATCCGGCGGGTTGCACCGCACCACCTTGCCCATGCCTTCGATCAACCGGCTGCCGTCCTTCAACGAGAACTGCAGGTAGATGATGCTGCCTTCTTCCTGCGGCTGGTCGGTGCGAATGAACATCCCACCGGGCGAGATGTCGTGCGAGTAGTCGGCCAGAAAGTCTTCGAAGGTGTTGAAGCGGAACTGCACCAGCAAAGAGAGCGGCGTTCGTTGGTGTCTGCGGCGGTCGTCGTGGCTCTCGGAGTCGCTCATGGAAGAGGCGGCATCCTAACCGTTCGCACCCACAGCGAAAGGACGTCGAACATCGGCTCGGCGCCATTGAGGTACCGCTTGCCCTTCGGCGTCTCTACCGGGCTGCCAAAAGACTCGCCCAGCTTCTCGAGCGACTGGGCCAGCTGGGTGTCTCCATTCGCGCGGGCGGCCGCGAGCCCGAAGGCAGTCGCCGACATGCCGAAACCGTTCACGACGGGCCCCGAGTCGACGTCGGCCGCGCGATCGATGCCCGGCGGGAACTCGCGCACGAGGCACATGCCCGCGGTGCAGCCGACGAAGTGGTTCTTGTAGGCGGCCCATTGTTCGGCGGCGACGCGCGCGTCGAGGCGCGGGAGCACCGCCAGCGACCACGACAACGCGCAGCCGCGGGGGACGTCGCGCACCCGGCCGTCGAGGTGAAGGAAGGAAACGTGAAGCCCGGTCACCTTGTCTTTGGTCGCTTCCATCGCGGCGAGCCACTTGTCGAAGGTCGAGAAGTACGTCGTGCCGTAGAGGCGGTCATGCAGCTGCAGCGACTCGAAGCCGAACAGCGAATCGACGGGCCAGGACATCCCGGGGTGGGCCTCGAGCACCGCGGTGGTCGAGCGTTGGAACTCCGAGTGCAGCAGGGCGCTGTCGGCGTGGAAGCGTTTGACCTCGGCGTCGGTGCCGCCGAGCGCGACCAGCTTCGCGCGGACGAGGTTCTGGCCGGCGAACCAGCAGATGCCTCCGCGCAGGCGGCGGTCTTTCATTCGCGAGAAGGGCAGGTGGGTGAGCAGCGCGTCGAGCTTCGGCAGCACTGCGCGGGCGACGGCGACTGCGCGCGCGACGTCACGTGGGTCCCTCGTCTCTTCTGCGACCTGGAAGAGGCCGAGCGCGTAGAACTCCCAGGTGAAGAGCTCGCCCTCGGGGAACACGCGCTGGTTCCGCGCGGCGTCGGCGTCGTCCAGGGTCGCCTCGAGCCACTTCACCTGCGCGGCGATTCCTTCGGCGCGCGCAGTCGCGGTGTTGAGGTGGGCAGCAGTTGCCGCAGTCGCGGCGATCGGCAGACACAGCAGCAGGAAGCGGGAAGGGCGCATGCCCCACAGCACAGCCGGTGTTCGCGAGGCGTGAGGGGCAGTCAGGTCAGACGGTCGAACGGCGTGCTCGAACGGCTTTTAAGCGACCCGCCCGCGCTCACCTCAGTCGAAACGCTTCGAGGGCGTCTGCGTCCACGAGATCCTGCGGGCGCCCACTGGCTCGCTTGAGACGGACGAGATCGTCCGCGCTCACCACCGAAACGGGAACACCTTCCCATTCGGTGGCAACCTGTCTGGCGTAGCAGTCTTCGAACAGTCCGCCTGGTACTTCCTTCATGAAGTCGAAGCGCAGCGGCGGATTTCCCATCCAGGCGACGTCCAGCCCTTGCAGGCTGCGCAGCGACGCCACAGTCGCTTCAGGTGCTCCGAACCGGCGCAGCGCCGCCTCGATGCGTGCGAGATCGTCAGGGGTCGAGCCAATCCACAGATCGATGTCTTTGGTGAAACGAGGTGCGGCGTGGAAGCCCAGCGCATGACCGCCAATCAACAGGTACCGAACCTTACCGGCGTCGAACTCCCGAAGCAGTTCGATCAAATCGAGGGGTAACGCCACCGCTTCCTCCCATTGCGAGCCAAGCCTCTATCAACTCCCAAAGTGCGTCGATGCGTCGCTCTCCAGTCAGCTGAGACCAAAATGCGCGCTCATGCTCGAGCGCTTCTTGCGCCGAGTGGGTGACGCCGGTCTGGAATGCAGCTCGCCGTTTCTGGTCGATCGATTTCGGAGCCACGTGGGCATCCTAGACCTGACTTCAGCCTACGCAACCACGACACGCTCGCCGTTCGCGACCACGCCGGCTTCGAGGATCTGCGCGTACACGCCGCGCAGCCGGCGCGCGCGTCGCTCTTTCTGGTTCACCCATCGCAGCGCGTCGGTGCCCAGGCGTGCCTCGAACTTGTTGCAGCCCGCGTGGGGCTTGGCCGAGATCTCAACCAGCGCCGTGCCCAGCCGCAGCCGTGTTCCCACTGGCAGCGCCGCTTCGCTCAGGTCGAGGTCGACGTGGAAGTTGTCGCCCGGCAGGTGGGCCCGACGTGGATCGCCGCCAACCAGCAGGTGCGCGATGCGGCTGTCGATGAACGAGATGTGGCTGTCGACGGTGCGCTTCTCGTTCACGAGCCAGCGATCGCCAATGAGCCCTTGGTCTGGCGACAGCTCGACCTGGGAAGGCGTCGTGTGGTTGCCGTCACCCGTGCGAACCACGATCAGCTGCACCGAACCGAACCCACGCGAAGCGGGCGGCAGTGTCGACCAGCTCCGTTCCAGCTCGTCAAAAGAGATCACCGCGCGTTCGTAGCCAAGAAGCGCCCATCCGGAAATAGCCCGCCCGCTTATCGACGGGCCTTCGTCCTTCCTTGCACACACGGGAGAAACGCAATGGGTCTTGCAGAGAAGCGGTGGGCGCAGGAGCGGAAGAAGAACGACGAGGCCAGCTTTGTCTCGCAGCTCAAGGCGACTACCGGCAACGACATCCCGGTCGAGATCGACTGGGACGGCTTCAGCGGAGTCCTCGCAGCACCAAGGCGCTGAAAGAGGTCTGCGTCGATGAGCTCGGCAAGGAGGCGGTGAAGGCGGGGCTCAAGAAAGTGGTGATCGCCCCAGCGAAGGCCGACATGGCGAAGTTCAGCTTCGACGGGGGCGTCATCACCTGGAAGGCGTACTTCGGCGCCACCAGCAGCGGGTACGTCTACGCCGACGCGATGAAGAAGGCGATCGAAGCGGCGCTCTGAAGAATGTGGGCCGCGCGCGACCTCGAGCAGCAGCTCGAAGAGCTGGGTGAGCTGGGCCGCCGTTTCCGCAAGGGGGAACAGGTGAAGCGGCCCCGCGTCACGCTCTGGCTCGCCTCGGGGCGCGAGGCGTCGGGGCTGGTGCTCGATGTTCACCAGAGCCGCGTCGGCGCGCGCACGGTGGCGCTGCAGCTGGGCGGCAAGAGCAGTGATTTAGAGTGCAAAGCTTGGGCATGACCTTCGAGTCTTCGGCCGGCCGCCGGCTTTTGTGGTCACTGGGCGCGTTGGCGTCGCTGGCCCTTGGCGCAGCAATCTTCCTGGGTCTGATCGTGTTCTACGCGGAGACAACGACAGGCCCTTTCGGGGGCATGATGCCGGGGCAGGTCTTCGCGGTCGCCGTCACGATGCCGGTGTTTGGCTTTGGTGTCTGCGTCGGGATGGCCTTCGTGCCGCGCGCGGTCGCCGAGCGCCGACGCTCACGCCACTTCGCAGCGGCGATGGGCCTCGCGGCGGTCGGGTTGGTCTTCTTTCTGCCCACACCGCTCTTCTGTCTGAGCGCACCCCTTGGTGCCCTCGCGGTCGCCGGCGCGATCGCCTTGTTTCGCCGCTCGCGCCGCCCCGTGTAGTTTGGACGCCGCGCTCCTTTGCGCCGATTCCCCGGGCTGGCACAGTCGCCCAGTGCTCATTCACCTCGGGTTGATGGTCAGTGGCGGCGCCTTCCTCTACTTCGGCGCCGAGTGGCTGGTGCGTGGGGCTTCGGGCATCGCCCTGGCGTCCGGGGTGAAACCGCTGGTGATCGGGCTGACGGTGGTGGCCTTCGGAACGTCAGCGCCCGAGTTGGTGGTCACGATGCTGGCCGCGGTCGAAGGGAAGAGCGCGATTGCCCTCGGCAACGTGGTGGGCTCGAACATCGCCAACCTCGGGCTCATTCTCGGCGTCACGTCGTTGATTCTTCCGCCGAAGGTCGACTCGAGGCTGATCCGCCGCGAGGTCCCGGTGATGGTCGCAACCACGGTGTTGCTGGTGCTGGTGTTGCTCGACGGTCTCGTCTCGCGGGTCGAGGGCGGCGGGCTGGTCGCCTGCGCGGTCGTCTTCACGCTCTGGCTGTTGAAGACGACCTCTGACGTTCCAGTCATGGCGAGTGAGCTCGCGGCACGAAAAGAAGAGGTGAAGGCAGAGGCAGGGAAGGGCAGCCGGGTGAAGCTGATCGCGCTCTCGGTCGTGGGCCTGGCGCTGCTGGTGGGGGGCGGGAAGCTGTTCGTCGATGGTGCGAGCGCGCTCGCGCTGTCGCTGGGGATGAGCGAACGCGTGGTTGGCCTCACCATCGTCTCGGTCGGCACGTCGTTGCCCGAGCTGGCGACGTCCATCGTGGCGGCGCTGCGAGGGCACTCCGACATCGCGGTGGGGAACGTCATCGGCTCGAACATCTACAATGTGCTGTTGATCCTCGGCGCCTCTGCTGCGGTGAACCCCATCGAAGGCTCGTTGCTGACGATGCGCGGCGACCTGGCCGCGCTGGTGGTGATGACGCTGCTGGGGACGCTGTTTCTGAGGGGCGATCGGTTGATCAGCCGGCTCGAAGCGACAGTGCTGCTCCTGAGCTACGCCACATTCATCGGGCTGGTTGCAGCGACCTGACCCTTTGCCGTCAGCGCCCGAGGCAAGCTACTGAATCTTGCCCACGATTCGGAAGGTGGACGTCGCCGCGTAGCCGCGCACCATCACGTGCACCGCCGCAGGGGTGGTGAGGTTGAGCACGCACTCCTCGGCGCTGCCGTTCTTGTAGGGCCGGCAGTCGTAGAGCGCAGTGGTCGGCGCGACGCCGCTGCGCACGTAGAGGTCGGCATCGCCTGTACCACTCAGCGTGAAGGCGTAGCGGCCGGCGGCGAGCGTGGGGGTGGCGTACGTCTTCGCCGCGCCCTTCGCGACGGTCGAGGACTCGTCGAGCCCCGCCCAGGCCGGAGGAGGCGTCGAACCACCACCCTCACCGAGGATTGCCAGGGTGAAGAAGCCGGTCGTGTAGCCCTTCACCGAGACGAAGATTTTCGCCGGCGCAGTCAGGGTGACGACACACGTCTCGGCCGAGCCGCCGAGGTACGGACGGCAGTCGTAGACGGTCGCCGTCGGGGCCTGGCCGACCTTCACGTAGAGGTCGACGTCCCCACCCGGGTGCGCTGCGTCGTGCGAGAGGGTCACCGTGTACTTCCCCGCCGGAACCTCTTTCGTCTGGTAGGCGAGCTCCTGGCCGGTATCGACCGAGCCCGCCTCGCGCTGCACGAAGCCCGGCACGAAGCCGCCCGGCTGGTAGCCCGGGTAGTAGACGTTGTCCTCTTCACCGGTGACGGTGATGATCTGCGCGCGATCCACCGAGGCGAACATCTGCTCGTAGGTCAGCGGCGCGTCGACCTTCATCAGGCCGCGCACCAGCGCCAGCGAGGCGTTGGGCATCGACTGGAAGAACGCCGGCATCCCGTTGGTGACGATCTCGAGGTACTTCGTGCCGTTCGGATCATCGGTGTTGATGCGGGCACGGCTCTGCGCCAGCGACCCGTCGACATACGCATAGGTATCGCAGCCGTTCATGAAGACGATCGCGTACTGCCCGGCGACGAAGCTGCCCTTGTTCGCGAGCGCGCGCACGTTGGCGCCCAGGCCTGCGTGGCCGTTGTAGGCGATCAGATCCGCGCGGGTCGACAGCGCCTCGTAGCGGGCATCGAACAGCGGCCCCGCGCTGAGCACGTTGTCCACCAGCAGCGCCGTCACGGTGACCGTCTTGCCGTTGGCGAGCGTGGCGCGGAAGGTGATGTCGGGCGTCGCGACGCCCGGGTCCGTCGGAAGACTCGCCGGAGTGGTGACCAGCGAGAACGCCGCGAGCTCGCTCTTCATCGCGCGGACGAAGGCGTTGAAGGCCGCGATGCCGGCGTCGCCCGAAGTGGTCGCTCCGTCTTCGTACTTGCCGAAGATGGCGACCACGTTCAGCGCCTGGTCTTCCCAGACCTTGTGCAGCTCGGGGTACTTGCCGGTGGTGTTCTCGAGCGAGACCGTCGCCGTCGCCGTCGTCTTCACCACGTCGGCCGCCGCCAGCGTGCAGCCCGACTTCGCGGGCCGGTAGTAGTACCACATCGACCCTGCGTCGACGTCGTGGGCGCCGAAGTCCACGCAGCCCGCCTTGTACTTCGTGGTGAAGGCCTCGAGCGCGGCCGAGCCCATTCCGCGGGGCAGCGTGAACGCATAGCTCGTCGGCAGGTTGCTCTTGCTGCCCCAGGCCACTGGCAGTTTGGCGTGGAAGGTGACCACCGAGCTCCCGGTTTGCGCGGTGACCTTCACGTTGGTCAGCGTCACCTTGTCCAGGCGGCCGACCGAGTTGTTGCCGTTGAGGTGACCGATGGTGAACAGCAGCTGCTGGTCGATGTAGCTCCGGGCCGAGAACGTGCTCACCGTGCCCGGCACCACCAGCTCGCCGTCGAACTCGAACTCGAGCAGCGTCGCCTGCGCGCTGCTGAAGGCCTGGGCCTGCTCGTCGCGATCGTCCCTCTCGACCTCGCTCAAGGTGGTGGTCAGCTCGCCGACGCCGCAGGCGGTGAGGAACAACGCGAAAGCAAGGAGATGGGTGCGCATGTGCGCGCCTGTAGGTCAAACACCCACCGAACGCAAGTCCGGGCGGGCAGCGTCAGCGCTCGGGCCTGTCGGCCGGCCGTCGATCGAGGGCCGCTCGCACCGTGGTGGCCAGCACCTCGTGCGTGAAGGGCTTCTGCAGAAACGAGGCTTCGCCCTGGGCCGGGCTGTTCACGTCGAGCACCTGGTCGCTGTAGCCCGACATCAACACCATCGGCAGGCCGGGCCGAAGTTGCGCCAGGCGAGCGCCCAGCTGGTGCCCGTCGATTCCGGGCAGCAGGACGTCGGACAACAGCAGGTCGAACCGGGCGCCGGCCTCGATCATCGCCAGCGCAGTGTCGCCGCGGGGCGCGGTCAACACTTGGTAACCCAGCGCCTCGAGCAGGCGCTGCACGAAGCGCAGCACCACGTCCTCGTCTTCGACCAACAGAATGGTCTCGGTGCCGCGCGGGCGGGAGCTCATCCGCGAAGGCGCGGGCACTGCTTCCCCGGTGGCGATCGGCAGGTGGACCGCAAAGGTGGTGCCCGCCCGGGCTCCGAGGTGAGCTCGATGAAGCCGCCGCTCTTGCGCACGATGCCGTCGACCACTGACAAGCCGAGCCCGGTGCCGGCGCCCATCGGCTTGGTGGTGAAGAACGGCTCGAAGATTCGGGCGAGCGTCGCGGCGTCCATGCCGTGACCCTGGTCGGCAACCACCAGCCTGGCGAACTGGCCCGGGCGCACCTCGGGGTGCTCGCGGTTCACGGCCTCGTCGACAGTCACCGTCGACAGCTCGATGGTCAGCCGCCCGCCTTTCGGCATGGCGTCGCGCGCGTTGACCGCCAGGTTCATCAACACCTGCTCGAGCTGGGTTCGGTCGCACTGCACCAGCAGCGGCTGGGTGGGGGCGACGAACTGCAGGTCGATGCTCCCGCCGAGCAGGCGGCGCAGCAGCCGGGTGGCGTCTGAGACCACCAGGCCCAGCTCGAGCACGGCGGGCGCGACGGTCTGCTGGCGGCTGAACGTCAGCAGCTGCCGCGTCAGCCCCGCGCCGCGCGCGACCGCGTCCTGCAGGTCTTGCAAGTCCCTGGTGGCGGGGTCGGTGGGCCCGAAGCGCTCGGCGAGCAGCTCGGCGACCCCTCCGATGCCCATCAGCAGGTTGTTGAAGTCGTGCGCGATGCCCCCGGCGAGCTGCCCGACCGCCTCCAGCTTGGCCGATTGGTGAAGCTTGGCCTCCAGGGTCCGAAGCTGGCGTTCGGCGTCGAGCGCTGCGGTGCGCCCCCGATGCTCCTGGGTGATGTCGCGGGTCAGAATCGAGAGGTGGGTAATCTCGGTTCCCGAACGAATCGGCCCCACCAGCGACGAGAACCACTGGTCGAGCTGGGGAATGTAGACCTCGTACGTGGTGGGGCGCCCCTGGGTGAACACCGTCTCGAACGCGGCCCTGATTCGGGGGTGGTCCTCGGGCGAGATGAACTCCAGCGGCGTCGCTTTGCCGATCAGCTCCTCGGCCTTCAGCCCGGGGGCGACGAAGTTGATGAACGTGTATTTGTACGAGCGATCAATGACCACCACGAAGTCGAACGGGTTCTCGACGATCGACCGCCAGCGTTGCTCGGAGTCGGCCAGCGCCCGTTGGCTCTGGCGCAGGTCTTCCTCGCCCCGTCGCAGCGCGGTGACGTCCTGGGCCAGGCCGACCATCTGCCACGGCGTTCCACCGTCGCTGCGGCGCAGCACCGATTCCCAGGAGTGCAGCCAGCGCCACTCGGCGTTCGCCGCGCGCACGCGGTACTCGATCTCGACCGTCACCCCGTCGGCGAGGTCCTTCATGCTCCCGTGGTGGGTCATCACCCGCGAGAGCTCGTCGGGGTGGATGATGGTGGCCATCACCTTGTCGCCCATCGCCAGCACCTCGGAGGCCGAGTAGCCCAGCAGGTCGGTCAAAGAGCGGCTGGCGAAGATGTTTCGGCGCTCGAGCAGATCGAACACGTAGACGAGCCCAGGAATGGTTTGGGCCAGCCGGTCGATGGCCCCTGGCTCGCTGAGCAGGTCGGACAGCTGCGGACCGAATGGGCTCGTCATTCTGGCACCGGGTCAGGCCATCGGCAGAGTGTGCCTTCGCGCGTCGCCAACTCCGCACGGTGGCAAGCGTAGCCGACGGGCGGGCTTGCGAGACGTTCGCCTAATACGATTGGCAGTAGCCAGTGATTGACGGCCCCATGCGGCTGATGCACACGCCCGCGCCCGCGTCGGGCAGGTTCGGGCACTCGGAGTCGAGCACGCACGGCTGCAGGAACCCGAGCGAGAAGCACGCCCCAGGCCCCATGAACGCCAGGCAGGTCGAGCCCGGCGGACACATGCTGTCGTCGCTGCCCGGGCAGCTCGACTGCGTCGCGCCCAGCGCCTCGGTCGCGCAATAGAAAGATTGGATGCAGGACGACGACCCCTGCGCGCCGCAGCCCGCGCAGGTGCTGCAGGTTCCGCCGGTGGGCAGGCACTGCTGCGTCGTCTCGGTGTTCACCGTCGCGGCGACCGTCACCGCCGTGCTGCTCAACGCGCTCTGGAAGACGCTCGCGCAGGCTCCCGCGGGAATCGACAGACGGCTCAGCGACGAACGGCCTGCGCCCACCGCAGAGATGCCTCCGTCGAACGCGGCCGCCGTCTCTGTCTTGCACTTCGCGAGCGCCGCGGCATGCGTGCTGGCGGTGAACGGACCCTTGTAGCAACCGAAGCGCTGCGAGCCGTGGTCCTGCTGAAACGACCAGCCGGGTGGGCAGCAATGGCCGTCAGCGTTCTGCGCCACGCTCAGGCAGGTGCAGGCTCCGGCGACACAGGTCGCGCCGGCCTGGCAGACATTGCCGCAGCGTCCACAGTTCGCGTCGTCGGTGAACAGGCCGATGCACGCCCCGTTGCACAGCTCGGTGAACAGGCCGCAGCACGCGCCGTTCGAGCAGTGGTCGTAGCCGCCATCGCACGTGCCGGTCTTGCAGCTTCCGCCGCAGCCGTCGGGGCCACCGCACACCGCGGCGCCGCAGCTCGGAGCGCAGCCGCACTTGTTCGGCCCCACGCCTCCTCCTCCGCACGTCTGCCCGGGCACCACGCAGGCGCCGCAGCTGACCTGACCACCGCATCCATCCGAGACGGCCCCGCACTGCAGCCCAGCCGGGCACGAGGTCGCCGGTGTGCAGCACGCTCCGGCGCCACCATCGGCAACACAGAGCGCCGAGCCAGGGCACGCCCCGCAAGCGAGCGTCCCACCGCAGCCGTCGGACCCCTGTCCACAGACGCCGGTCGGGCACGAGCTCTTCGGGGTGCATTTGCAGACATTCGGAGCGCCGCCGTCTTTGCCGCCGCAGTCCTGACCCATCGGGCAGGTTCCGCACGAGACGACACTGTTGCAGCCGTCGGGCACGACGCCGCAGTCGAGGGGCGCTGGGCACGCGGTGCGAGGGACGCACGCGCCGACGCCACAGCGGTTGGGCCCGGCGTCGCCGCCGCCGCACGTCTGCGAAGTCGGGCACATCGCGCAGGTAATCAAGCCTCCGCAGCCGTCGGGCAGCGTGCCGCACGCGCCCGCGGGACAGGTGGCCGGCGAACAGCCGCAGCGATTCTGGGTGCACGTTCCCATCGCGCAGGCGCCGCAGTCGATCGACGAGCCGCAGCCCGCATCGATGCGGCCGCAGTCACCGGCAGCGCAGGTCTTCGGCGTGCAGCAGCTTCCGCCCGGACAGCGCAACGTGACCGCGACGTTCACCCGCTCGCCCTCTTTGAGCAGCGCAGTCGCGCTTGCCTTCGCAACGACCCGACCCCCTTGCAGCCCTTCGACGGACACCACCACGTTCCCCGTTGGGCCGCGCGAGACGATGCTCACCGACTGCGGCAGGGCCCGGCCGCCCAGCGGGTAGAGCTGCTCGGAAGCACTCGAGGCGTGCTCGACCTTCACCTTGAGCGTGTCGAGCCCGACGATGTTTCCATCGGCCGAGACCTCGACGAGCAGGCCCCACTCGTTCGTGCACCCTGCGACGAGCAACGCGACGACGGCGAGCCACTTCATCGGGGCGCCGGCAGTTCCTGACGCCCGAGGGTCCCGTTGAAGCGGGCGTTGCTCGCCGACACTCCGAGACCCACTGCGACGGCGATCAGCACGACAGCGCCTGCGCCGACGGCCCACGGCCACACCTTGATTGACGACGGGCTGCGTTGCGCCGCGACCACCGCCGGCTCGATGGGCTGAGCCTCCTGAGGAACCAACACGGCAGCGGGAATCGGAGTCTTCCCCGAGGTCCACTGCGCGAGCTCCGAACGGTCGATGCGCAGCTTCACCGCGGTGGTGTCTCGGGGAATCGCGGCGGTCCACTCCGCCCCCGTCGCACGGGTCGCGCTGGTGGACCCGCCGACCCACGCCACCCGCACCGAGGTGACCGCGTTCATCGGGTCGAACACCTCGAGAGTCAGCTGCTCGCCGCGCCGCGACGTCACCCGCGCGAAGGCGCTCTTGCCCTCTTTGACCCGCGCTCGGCCCTGGTTGAAGAGCGCGTGGACCTTCGGCGCCACCATCGCGTCGAGGACGTAGACCGGAGACACCGTCGCCACCCAGGTGAACGCCTCGACCGCGGCCTCGGTGTTGCGTTGGGCGGCGTAGGCCTGGGCGCGCCACCGAAACGCCTCGGCCAGCTCGTCCCCGGTTCCATCGGCGCAGAGCTCGACGTCCGCGACCGCCGCGAGGGTGCCGGGGTAGTCGAAAGATTGGTAGGCAGTCCTGGCCGCCGCCGCTGCCGCAGACGGACACGTGGCCGAGACCAGCGCAACGAGGGGGAACGCGACCAGCACGGCCGTGACGATACCCTGCTTTTTGAGGGTACACTCGCCCGCGAATGGACGACATGGCCGGCGAAACGTTCGGCAAGTACGTCGTCATTCGGCGGCTGGCGATGGGCGGAATGGCCGAGGTCTGCCTCGCGCGGCTGCAAGGCGCAGCGGGGTTCAACAAGCTGTGCGTGGTGAAGCAGGTGTTGCCGCACCTGGCCGAAGACCCCTCGTTCACCGAGATGTTTCTCGACGAAGGCCGGCTCGCTGCGCGGCTGGTGCACCCGAACATCGCGCAGACGTTCGAGCTGGGGGAAGACGGCGGCCGTTTCTTCATGGCGATGGAGTTCGTGCCGGGCAAGTCGCTGTCCGACGTGTTCAAGCGGCTGCGCGACCTCGACCAGACGATGCCGCTGGCGTGCGCGATGCGCATCGAGCTGCAGCTGCTCGAGGCGCTGCAGTACGCACACGCGCTGAAGGGCGACAGCGGAAAGCCGCTGGGGCTGGTGCACCGCGACGTGTCGCCGTCGAACGTGATGGTGACTTTCGACGGCTCGGTGAAGCTGCTCGACTTCGGCATCGCAAAAGCCGTCACCCACTCGCACCAGACCGAGTCGGGGCGGGTGAAGGGCAAAGGCGGCTACATGTCGCCCGAGCAGTGTCGGGGCCGCGACCTCGACTCGCGCTCTGACCTCTACGCAGCGGGCGCTGTGCTGTACCAGCTCGTCACCGGCGTGAAGCCGTTCGACAACCTCATCAACGGCTCAGACATCTACGCGCTGATGCAGGCGACGATGCGCGGCGGGTTCGCGCTGCCGAGCCAGGTGCGCACAGGTCTGCCGGCGGAGCTCGATTCGATCGTGAAGCAAGCGATGGCGCTGAAGCCCGAGGATCGCTATCGCAGCGCGCGGCCGATGATGGCTGACCTCGAGGCGCTGTCGGGAAGGCTGGGCACGTTTCCGTCGGCGCAGCGGCTGGCCGAGCTGATGGAACAGCTGTTCGGCGAGGAACAGGAAGAGCTCGCGTTTCTGCCCGAGGTGCCCGAGGCGGCGGCCGCCGACGTGCGCTCGAGCCCCTCTTTCGTCGAGCAGTCGCAGTCCTTCGTCGAGCCGCTGTCTTTCGCTTCGCTGCTGATTCCGAAGCCACCCGGGGCGGTGGCGCCGGCAAGCGAAGAGCAGACCCGCCTCGACCGGCCGGTGGACCCCGACGACAACGAGCAGACCCGCGACGTGACGTCACTCGGGCTGACGGCGTTCGCGCCGCGCACCGCAACTCCGCGCAAGGCGACCAGGCTGCCGCGCACGTGGCTCGCCGTCGCCACCATCGCCGGCGGCGCCGCGCTCGGCTTCGGCGGCCTGCTGTTGCAGTCGAGGCTCTCGTCTGAGGTCGCGGTGGTCGTCGAGCCGGCGCCGCAGCCTGAGGCGCCGGCCCGCGCGCCTGCCTCACCGCCGCCGGTCGTTGCAGATGCTGTCGCGCCACCGGAACCCGAACCTGTTCCCGCGCCTGTTGCCGTGGCTGCTCGCCCTGCTGCGAAGACGGTCGAGCCCAAAGCGCTGGTGGTCGCGGCCAAAGGCACCGTGCAGCTCGACGCCTACCCGTGGGCGTACGTGTCGTGGAAGGGCAAGCGGCTGGGCGAGACACCCATGAGCGCCGAGCTCCCCGCAGGTGAGCAGGTGCTCGTCATCGAGAACCCCGAGCTGAAGATGAAGCGGCAGGTGAAGCTGTTGGTGAAGCCCAACGCCATCACCACCCACTTCGAGAAGTTCGGGTCCGACTGAGGATCTATTCGCTGGCTCCGTTTCTCGAGCCCCGAGTTCTACTCTTCGATGCGCGCCGCCGATTCGGCCTCGAGCAGCTGCTCGATCAGCGCCGGAGCGTTCGTCTCGAGCCAGCGCCGGCAGCGCGCGACGTCGGCGCCCGACTTGATCAACTCGACGAGATCCGCACGGTCCTTCATTCGAGGCGACTTGAGCTTGAGGTACGCGAGGATCTCAATCGGCGCGACGGCCAACGCTTCGGACGCAGGCGGAAGCTGGCTGGTGAGGAAGGCCTCGCCTTCCTGCGCAAAAAGGTGATCGACGACGACGCCGTTGACCTGAATTGGCACGCCCGGCTTCATCGTGACCAGCCCACCCTCGTGATGCTCGAAAGCCTCATCGCCCACGAAGAAGTCGACATCCTTCGTCGCGCGCGGATGGCCGTGCGCCCCGACGGCCAGCCCACCGACGAGCCAGTGCCGCACCCCGAGAAGCGTCAGCTGCGCGGCCGCCGCTCGCATTGCCGTCAGCACCTTCGCGCTCACCGCGTCGTCCAGCAGCGAGAGGTCCGGTGTCCGCGTCGTCATCCGGCGATTCCCCAGCGCTGAATAGTGAACCCGCGAAAGCACGAAGCAACGATGGCACAGCGGCAACGTGCACTCCACCCGGCGAGCAGCTTCGCTCGTCCTGGCGTGTAGAGTCCGCGCCGTGAACGACTGGGTCCTCTACGGAGCAACGGGCTACACCGGAGTCCTCCTCGCCGAAGAGGCCGCGCGCCGCGGACATCGGCCCGTCCTCGCCGGCCGCAACGCCGACAAGCTTCGCGCGCTCGGTGAACGCCTCGACCTGCCGTGGAAGGCGGTGTCGCTCGACGACGCCGCAAGCCTGCGCGCGCTGCTGCAGAACGCAGGCGCCGTGCTTCACGCCGCAGGCCCCTTCATCGAGACGAGCCGCCCGATGGCCGACGCCTGCCTCGACGTGGGCTGCAGCTACCTCGACATCACCGGTGAGCTCCCCGTCTTCCGCGCGCTGTTCGACCGTGACGCCGAAGCGAAGGCCCGCAAGGTCGCGCTGATTCCTGGCGTCGGCTTCGACGTCGTCCCGTCTGACTGTCTGGCGGCCTACGTCGCGTCGAAGCTTCCTGGCGCCGACACGCTCGAGCTCGCGCTGAACGCCATCGGCACCCCTTCTTCCGGCACCGCGAAATCGCTGCTCGGCATCATCCCCGACGGCGGCTTCGTGCGCCGCGATGGGCAGCTCGTGCCGTACCCGCTCGGCAAAGGCATTCACCGCGTCCGCTTCTCGAGCCGCGAGTCGTACGTCGTGCCCAGCCCCATCGCCGACCTCGTCACCGCGTGGCACTCGACGAGGATTCCCAACATCACGGTCAGCTTCGCCGTGCCTTCCGGCTTCGCGCGAACGATGGAAGCGCTCTGGCCGCTGGGCGCCGTCGGCCTCCCGCTGATCGGCGGCCTGATGAAGACCAAGGCGATTCGCGCCTGGCTCGACGCGACGCTCGAAGCGCGCACCGCCGGGCCCGACGCCGCCGGCCGCGAGAAGGGCCGCAGCTACCTCTACGGAAAAGTGAGCCGCAAAGACGGGACGTCTGCCGAAGCCTGGCTCGAGACCTCCGATGGCTACGAGCTCACTCGCCACTGCGCCATCAGCGCCATCGAGCAGGTGCTCACGACGAAGCCAATCGGCGCGCTCGCGCCTTCCACTGCGTTCGGCGCCGACTTCATCCTTGCCACCCCCGGGACCCGGCGCCTCGACACGGTGTGAGTCGCGCTAACGCTTCTTCACCACCACGAACTCTGAGCCCACCGAGAGCTCGGCGGCAGCGCCGGCCTCTTCACGCAGCAGCTGCGCCGCCCACGCCGACACCGCGCGCTGGGCGATGCCGCGGCCGGTGTCGTTGTCGAGGTAGATGAAAGCGCCGCCGTCTGGGTCTCGAAAGCCAGCGCCGCAGCCCGGCTGGTACGCGCCGCCGAGCCCCGCGATGTCCGAGAAGGTCCAGTGCCCCGCCTCCTTCACCTCGAGCAGCCACGCAGGCTTCGGCGTCCGCGCGAAGTTGTCGCGAATGAAGCCGTTGCCCAGGTACGAGATGGAGTTGTCTTCGAGCGCGAGCAGGTAGCTCAGCGGCCGGGAAATCGCCGTCACGCTTCCCGCATTCAGAAACGGGCTGTCGGCCGGCGCCGCGATGAGAAACCCGCCCTTCACCCGCGCGTCACGCTCGACGACCTTCGCGGTGGTGACGGCGCCGAAGCTGTGGCCGACCATGCCTACGCGCTTGGCATCGAACTTTCCGCGCAAGAAGGCGGGCACTTCGACCGAGCTCGCGTCGAGCAGCGCGTCGAGCACACCCGAGATGTCGTCGGCGCGTACCTGAAGAAAGGTGTTGTTCAGCGCAGCGCCCGCATCGAAGCGCGTGTTGTCCACGTGGTCGGGCGCGGCGACGACGAAGCCGTGGCTGGCCAACCGTTCGGCGATGGAATGGAGGCTGAAGCGAAAGCCTTCGGTGCAGTGCGACATCATCACCACGGGCCACGCGGTTCCGGCAGCGGGTACAGCGTCGCGTTGGGAGCGCGCCAGCCGCGGCGTGCACTTCGCGGGGGCCTCGTCGACCCACGCTTTGAGGGTCGTGCGGCGCGCGCCTGCTTCGAACTCTTCCACCGGAAAGCTCGAGTCGCTGGGCGCGCCGGCGGCCGGGTACCAGAGCTCGACCGGCAACGCGCGCCCTCCATCGCGGCTGTGAATCGTGGTGTGCGCGCTGCCGACGGCGTACGGCCCGGGCAGGTCGTAGCGCCCCGCGTCAGGTCCGGCGTCGACCGTGGCGCTTCCGCCCGTGCAGGCAGTCACCAGCAATCCCACCCACACCCACCGATTCATCCCCATGCGGTTTCCCATACACTCGCGGTCGTGCGTGGCGTCGAATTTCAGCAGAGCGCGGAGGCAGGCCTGACGGTGTTCCGGCCGCGCAACCTGCTCAACGCGATTCCTCCCATTCTCTTGTTCGTCGCCATGCCGGTGCTCGCCGTCGTCTCCAACCCGCACCAGTGGGGCGGGCGAATCGTCATCTTGGTCGGCTGTGGATTGATTCCCTTTTTGTTGCCGAAGCTCACCACCGCGCTGAAGCCCTTCCAGCTCACGCTCACCGCGAATGATGGAACCGTTCGGGTCGATGGCGAGCCGCTGGAGTCCGCGCGCGTCGAGAGCCGCGTGCTGATGACGTTTCTCACCCGCCAGACGAAGTGCTACTCGCTGTCGTTGTGGGTGATGTTCACCGATGGCGAGAGCCGCACGGTCGAGCTCGGCCGGTTCCGCACCATGCTCGAGGTCTCGAACGCCGCCGGCACCATCGAAGGGTTTCTCTTGGGCAACGCCGTCAAATCGAGCCCCGCCTCCTCATCATCCGTGCGGTAACCTCGCGCCTCACATGGCGCGCGATGAGCGAATCGAAGACCTGGTAGATCGCCTCGAGCTCGGCTTCAACACGCTGGGCATCGACCCGTACGGAGTCTCGAAGAAGCACCTGCGCGTCTTCTTCACTGCGCTGGGCTTCCTCTACCGACGCTACTTCCGGGTGAGGGCGTTCGGCATCGAGCACGTGCCGCCGCGTGGCCGCGCGATGCTGGTCGGCAACCACTCGGGTGGCGTCGCGATCGACGGCGCGATGGTCATCACCTCGATGCTCCTCGAGATGAACCCGCCCCGGCTCGCGCACGCGATGGCCGACAAGTTCATCAACGCGCTGCCGCTCGCGTCGCTGTGGAGCTCGCGCACCGGCCAGTTCACCGGGCTGCCCGAGCACGCGCAGCGGCTGCTCGAAGACGACCGGATGCTCGTCGTCTTCCCCGAAGGCGCGCGCGGCACCGCGAAGCTCTACACAGAACGGTATTCGCTGGTCGACTTCGGCGCCGGCTTCGTGCGGCTGGCGCTGAAGACGAAGACGCCCATCATCCCGTTCGGCTTCCTCGGCGGCGGCGCGGCGATTCCCACCATCACCAATGCGTATGCGCTGGGGAAGCTGGTCGGCGTCCCGTACATCCCCATCACGCCGTACCTCGTCTCGCTGCCCCTGCCCGTGAACCTCGAGGTGCACTACGGCGAGCCGATGGTGTTCGAAGGAAGCGGCACCGAGGAAGACAGCGTCATCGACGGCTACGTCGCGCAGGTGAAGCAGCGCATCGCCGATTTGATCGACGACGGCCGCAGATCGCGAAGTCAGCGAAAGAAGGAGGACGCCGCTTGAAGGTCCTCATCATGGGCATCGCCGGTGGGCTCGGGCGGCAGCTGGCTGTCTCGCTGCTTCAAGCGGGTCACGACGTCACCGGCATCGACAGGCGCAGCTGGGGCGACGCACCGAAGGGCATCGAGTTGCACGAGGTCGACCTGCGAAAGCGCGGGGCCGAAGACGTGTTCCGCAAGAAGCGCCCCGACTGCGTGGTGCACATGGCGACGGTGACGTCGCTGACAGACCCCGGAGAAGCGCACTACCGCATCAACTTAGGGGGCACGCGCGCGGTGTTCGAGCACGCGGCGACGTACGGCGTGGGGCACGTCGTCTTCGTCGGCCGGCACACGTTCTACGGCGCCGCGGCCGACTCGCCGCTGTACCACCTGGAAGAAGAGCCGCCGATGGCGCTCGAGTCCTTTCCCGAGCTGTCTGACCTCGTCGCCGCCGACTTGCTGGCGTCGACTGCGCTGTGGCGGCAGCCCACGCAAACCACCACCGTGTTGCGCATGGTCTACACGCTGGGCCCGTCGCGCATGGGCACCCTCGCGTCGTTCCTTCGCGGAACCCGCGTGCCGCTGGTGATGGGCTACGACCCGCTCTTCCAGTTCCTTTACGAAGCCGACGCGGTCGCGGCGCTGAAGCTTTCGATCGAGAAGAGGCCGCGCGGGGTGTTCAACGTCGCGGGGCCGGCGCCGGTGCCGCTGTCGACCATCGCCACGCAGACGGGGCGCAAGACGTTGCCGATGCCGGAAGCGCTGCTGACGCGGCTGTCGGGACGCTTCGGTTTTCCACGGTTGCCGCGTGGCGTGCTCGAGCATCTGAAGTTTCCGGTGGTGGTCGACCCGAAGGCCTTCGTCGCCGCCACTGGCTTCAAGGCCGAGGTCGACGAAGTCGAGACGCTGCGTCGCTACCGCGCTCTCTGATAAGAATTGCGGCAATGCACAAACTGCTCGTGGTCGCCGTGACGTTTGCCCTGTCGGGTTGTTGCTGCAAGAGCCGCGAAGAGAAGCTGAAGGCCGCCGAAGAGGCGGGAGACTTCGCCGTCAGTGAGAAGGCGCGGTTGATTAAAGGAGCCGGCAACGCGCTCGACAAGGAAGGCACCGTCGCCGGCGAGTCCGTCGCCCGTGGTGCCGCCCGCGTTCTCAAGTCCGTCGGTGGCGGAGCGATGGAAGGCTTCAACGAGCTCACCATCACCACCTCGCCCACCCTCGCCGGCGTCGGCGTAAAGGCCGAGCGTGCGGGCATCGCGGCGGTCGACGGAAAATCGAACCAGGTGAAGGTCTACGTCGTGTTCGACAAGGCCTTCAAAGGTGACCTGCAGCTCATCCTTCGCGACAAGAACAACCGCGAGGCCGGGCGCTCGAAGATTTCCGTCGAAGAGCCTGAGACGGGCAAGTACCTGCTCTTCCCGTTCGACCCGCTCACCGAGTGGATGGGCGTGGTCTCGACCGAGCTGAAGTAGCCACCTCTGCGCAGGCTCATCCCTCGATTGCTCTCGGGATGAACGGAAGGCTACTCCTGCTTGTTCTTTGCGGTGGTGAGCGCGTACTTCACGGTCGGGTTCTGCTCGACGGCCAGGCGCGCCATGATCGCTTCCTTCGCCTTCGGGGTCTTCACGCCAGCCAGCGCATCGGCCGCGTAATACCGAACGTCTTTGTCAGCGTCGGCGAGGGCCGCAATCAGCGCGTCTTCCGCCGGCACCGGGCCGACCATCGACAACGCCAACGCTGCCTCGCGTCGCACTTCGGGCGTGGGGTCCTTCAGCGCATTCGCGAGCGGAACCGAGGAGCTCGGTAGCTTCATGCACCGCAGGCCCATCGCGGCTTCCCGGCGCTGCTGCTGCGGCACTTTCAGGTCGACGACGCGCGCTTCGAAGACGGCCCCCGCGTTCAGCGCCTTCAGCGACGTCACCACCGCGTCGCGCAGCTCCTCGTCCATCGTGGTGAGGGTGCGGACGAGGGTGTCGATCGCCATCACGTCTTTCGACGTGGCCAGGGCCTTCGCTGCTTTGATTCGCTCCGCGCGGGGAGCCTTGTCATCGAGAACCGTCGCCATGGGGTTCCTCCTCGGCGCAGCGAATGCCGCCGCGCTCGCGCATATCAGGATGGCGAGGAACTTCTTCAGTTGTCCCTGAAGCCGTCGGCGGTCCACACGCTCTTCTTGCCAGCCTGCTTGTTGATGCGCTCGAGGTTCGACTGGATTTCATTCATGCTGCGGCCGCTGGTCACGCCTTCCAGTTGGGTGAGCGCGTTGTCGCCCATGTTGTTCCAGTAGAGAAGGTCTGTCGACGCGACCACGTCCAGGTTCTTGGTGTTCTTGTTCTTCGGAACCGAACGGAGATCATCCAGGTACTTGTTGGTGGTGCAGCCGCTGAACATCATCAGCTGGTAGTCGTTCGTCATCTGCATCTTCTTGAGGTCGTTGTCGCCGAGCTTCACGTGGCCCTGCTCGTACGGCTTGCCGAGGACGACGTTTCCGGCAGTCGAGTTGATGTCGTCGAAGTCCGGGCCCGAGCCGTAGCGACCGTGGCCGGCGTAGGTCACCATCTCGTCTTCGGCCATCGCCTTGGCGAACTTCTCTTTCGCGTTCGGGGTGTCAGGGGTGATCAGCTTCACCACGGCCTTCACGTCTTTGCCGTCGTGCTGGAAGGTCTTCACGAAGTACTGCGCGTCGCGGTCGACCTTCGCCGGATCGATGCCCACCTTCTTCAGCTGATCATCGGTCGCGTTCTTCGGGTCGAACTGCGTGTAGCCCTGGCCCTTGTTCGCCGCGGTGCCGTCGCCGACCAGGCCCGTGACGATCTTGTTGATCTCAGGCTTGTGGTAGCCGGCTTCGTCGTACCCGACGCCAATGGTCGAGTTGAGCACGCCGTCTTTGAACATCCTGTCGTACTCGGGGAACTTGAGCTTCTTCGCTGCGGCGGCCTCGAGGCCCTTCAGCGTCTGCGCATCGAGCACGCCCGACGGCGGCTTCATTCCAGCGTCGGTCTGGAACTTCTTCAGCGCGGTCTGCGTCTCGCCACCGAAGTCACCGTCGGCGCCGAACTTCGGCAGCTTGTAGCCGGCCTGAATCAACGCTTCCTGAACCTTGGTCACCGGCTCGCCCTTCGCGCCCTTGTTCAGCACCGTGGTGCCCGAGGCCACCTGGTCGAGCGTCGCGTCGCCCTTGAGCGTGTACAGCGTCTCGCCCGCCTTCGCAGGCTGCGTGGTCGTCGGGGGCGCGGCGAGCGTCGCCGGGCTGGCAGTGAAGCCATCCTTCACCGCCGCGGGCTTGGCCGTCGGAACCGGCGCCTTCGCTGGCGTCAAAGGCTTCGCCTCCGTGATCGGCTTCGGAATCGCGATCGGCTTGCTCTTCAGTTCGGGGATGGGGGCCATTGGGTCGTCAGCTCGTTTTGTAAATTGGGTTGGTGTGCTGCGGACAAGGATTATCCACCCCAACCGGTCGGACGTTGCCTACACGGGCAATCTTTAGCTCAAACGACTGTAATAACTATGCGTTTCGGGCGAGGCGAAGGCGACACCCTTGGCCATCAACAGCACGCTCGCGAGGATGCCGAGCGCATTGCCGACCACGGCCGCCTTCGTCGTGGCGGCATCGAGCGATGGATCAAGGTGCTCGCACCAGGCGTCCTGGGAGGCCTGAAGCGGGCGGGGCGCGGCGGCCGGCATCGCGAAAGCGCCCGGGCTGATTCCGGGAGGCACGGCGTTCAGCTGTTCATTCAGCCGGTCGCGGACTTTGGCTCTAGCTTCGCGAGCCGCCTGGCGTTCGGTGTCCCATCGTTTGAGCTCAAACGAATCGCGTCCGCACGCCCACACCTGCACCGTGCCAGTGGCCTTCTGGCGCGTGAATGGGTCTTCGCTGGGCACTTCGGAAGCGAGTGTGACCGGTGCGACGTCGTGGGACTCGCGCGTCTGGGTGCTCGGCTGACCCGGCCGCGAGCCTGCGTGCTGCCCGTCGTCACCAGCAGCACCACCCAGCCCACCGCGAAGAGAACGCCCGAGAAGATGGAAAGGACTGCCGAGTTTGTCGCGAGGTAGACGAGCTGCGGCAACAGGGCTCCGGCCGACAGCACCACCAGCCCGAGCAACATCTTCAGCGCGAGCTTCACTTGCGGTTCGAACGCAGCAGCGACGGCGCCAGCGTCGCATCGTCGCCGAGCACCGTCTTCAGCGCGTCGATGGCTTCGGGCGGCAGCTTCGCGATCGCGCGCACACACCGGGCCGCGTTCTCGACGTCATACGCGCCCGCCCGGCAGTACTTCGCGCGCCACTGGTCGGCCTGCGCGAGCGCGAGGTTCCCCGCCAGCTCTTCCGCGCGTCCGGCAATCCAGCCTTCGGCCGGAGGAAAGTCTGCCCGCTTCGGCCGCACCTGCGCCGCGTCGAAGGCGATGTCGTGCGAGTACCCGCTGAGCGAATCGTTCGCGTCCCGGCCCGCCGAGGCCGTGCTCTGGCCCGCGACCGTCAGCTCCGCGCGCACCGAGAAGGACTGCGAGCGTTCGACCTGAATCGCCTGGTACTCGAAAGTTCGCGGCACGTCGCGCCAGCGCGTCTCGGGCACCACCTTCTCGTACTTCTTGGTCTTCTCTTTGGTGACCGTGCGCTGCCGCTGCACCTTCACGCTCTGGCCGTTGATGGTCTGGTTCTCATCGTACGACTCGCACTCCTGCACCGGCACTTTCTCTTCGAAGGTCTTCGTCACGTGCTCGATGTACGGAACCCGTTCCGTCCACTGCGCTTGCAGGTTCACCGGGCGCTCGCGGCGGCTCTGCGACACGCCGCCATTCACCGCCAGCTGCGCCGTCAACGTTCCGCCCGTCGAGTACCAGGGCCCTTCGTACAGCTGCTTCATCATCGCGGCCTGCAGCGCGGCGGCGTTCGCATCGGACAGCTGCGTGACGGACACCGAGGCCTTCGCTTCGCCGAAAGTTTCGACCAGCGGCCAGCGGCGCGGCGCGTCGGCCTGAAAATGCTCGCAGTAGTGCGCGACGAGGTTCGTCCAGTGCGGCTCGCCAGCGGTGGCCTTCGTGCGCAGGCGCTTGCAGTTGGCCTGGCCACTGTCCATCGCGATGCGCTCGAGCTCTTCGCGCAGCTCGCCGAGCTCAGAGTGCTTCAAGAGAAACTGCTGCTTGTTCAGCAGCGCCTGCGCCGTCAGCGCGTTGCCCTTCTGCGCCATCGGCACCACGAGGCCGCGCAGGTACTGGGTCGCGTCTTCGCGCTCGTCTTCGACGGTGCTCTCGAGCGCTCCGTTCAGCTTCAGGTTCCAGCGCTCGCGAAGCTCGAGGCCGCGCGCGAACCATTCTTGGGAGCTCGAAGGATTTCCAGAGAGCCGCTGGCGCCGCGCATTACCCAGCGCCTGTTCGACGGCACGCTGGTGCGCCGTCTCGACGAGGCCCGGCAGCTCGGGGTCGGTGGGGTTTTCTTTCGCGAGCTGGTCGAACAGCTCGGCCGCTTCGACGAACTTGCCTTCTTTGGCGAGCGCGTTCGCCTGGCGGTAGCGCGTCATGCAGCCGGCGCTGGCCAGCATCACGACCACGAGCAGGGCCTGTCGCAGCCGGAAGAGAGTCAGCGGGGGTTGTTGCGAAGCTGGGCGTTCGCGGCTTGCAGCGCCGCGACGGCTTCGCGCAGCGCGCCAATCTCTTTGTCTTTCGCGCTGCATGACAGCTGTAGATCGCCCACCTGCATCAGCAGGCCCTTTGCGTGGTTCCGCAGGCGCTCGTTCTCGACTGCGTCGGCGAGGTCACGAACCAGAGGGCTGGGAGCAGAAGGTCTGGTCGAAGCAATCGGCGCAGGCATCGCAGCGGTGAGCTTCGGCATCGAGCTCGAGGTCTGCGCGCGAGGCAGCGGGGCAGGGGTCGGAATGCGCGGCGCCACCCACGGCATCGGCGTCTGCACCCGCGCGACGGCAGGTGCCGCAGCAGGCATCGGCGCGACGGCGGTGACCTCGTTGTCCTCGGGCTGCATCTCGAGCTTCGTGCCCGCAGGGGCGAGGTTCTTGATGAGGTCCCGCAGCTGACCGAGCGTCGACGGGTCGAGCGCGTCGAACCGCACGCCCATGCCCGAGCGCGTCGCGTGGGTTCCCGTCGGGCTGCTCGAGACAACGCGGCCCCGCACGCAGACAGGGGCGGCCTGGCCACCGCGTGGAATCTCGATCGCCAGCTGCTCGCCCACCGGCAGCGGCCACGAGGTGCGCAGGAAGACGCCGCCCAACGAGATGTCGACCACCCAGCCGTTCGCCGGGCCGATGCCGTGCGCGAGGAAGCAGCTGCGCATCTGCCGAGTCGGCACGCGCGTGTAGCGGCGGCGGTTCAGCTTCGAGGGAAACGGCGCAGGTGCGGAAGGGAACGCGGGCGCGATCGCTGTCATCACGCTGCGCTCCCTACCAGAGTTGCTTCGCGCGCCGGAAGCCCAACCGCGTGACGCGGCGCGCCGATGTCCACCTTAATTACAGAGCGAAGCGGTCACGATTTCGGCACCCGGGGGTGGGCACCACGACAAACGACTCGACCCACTGAGCGCGGCGCATTCGTTGACGAAAGGAACCTCGGGAGGCACAACACGCTATGGCGCGACGGATCGCTGGGGTGGTTGCGGCACTGGCCTGCCTCGGCGCTGGCTGGGGAATCTACAACAACCAGCGACGGTCTACTTCTGACGCGCTCGAGCTTGCCGCACGCAACGACGCCAACCGTCGCGCACTGGCGCTCGCGGACTTCGCTCGAAGGGACATCGAGAAGCTGATTCCCACGGCGGTCGCGGCGGCGACCGTTCAGGAAATTCAAGAGATGGTCCGCCAGAGCGCAGACGCCGCCACTTTCCTCGACTTCATGGTGCACGAGGGAAGCTGGAAAGGGTTTCGGACCACGCCCTTGTCGTCGGCGCTCTATCTGGATCATCAGCTGCTCGCGCAGACCTCGAACCGCATCCCCGACGACGCGGACGTACGCCAGCTGGTCAACGGCGCCGGGGTCCAGGGGCGTGGCGTGATTCTCGGAGACGGCGCGCGAGGGCTGACAACGGTCGCGGCGGCGCGAATGCCGGTGGTCGCGCGCGGAGAGTCCCCCCGGGAAGCAGTGGTGCTCGTGGCCCGCGCTCTCGAGCCGCCTGCGCAGGAGGGCGGGTGGCTGTTCAGTGACGGGACCCGTCTGCTCGGCGCGGAACAGGGGGTGGATTCGCTGGGCCTGGTGGGCCGCGAGGCGCAGACGCCACTCACCCTCGCGGTCGGAATCGCGAGCGCGTCCCAGGTGCACCCCGGGCTGTGGGCATGGGCCGTGTCACCGGTGGCCGAGAGCGGCAGTGGCTCATCGCTGGCCACCCTCGCAGCGGCTGCCCTGGTCGCCCTCACGGCCCTCTACTTCGCGTTCCGCTCGCCCGGCGCTCTCGACGACCGCACGTTGATCGCTCAGACCAACCTCGCGCTGCGGCAGTCCCAGGAGCAGCTGCAGCGCCTCTCGCAGCGGCTCGATTTGCCGGGAGGCCTTGCCTCGCAGCCGCTGGCACGCACCGCCCCGTCGCTCGAAGCGCCACAGGCCAGTCGGTACGAAGTGGTCGCGCTCCTTGGCGAAGGGGGGATGGCGCGGGTGTTCCTCGCAGTGACCCGGGGTGCCGAAGGCTTCAAGCGCGCGTTCGTGCTCAAGCGGTTGCGTCCGGAGATGATGGGCAACCCGGACGCGGTGACCCACTTCATCGATGAAGCGCGGCTCGGCTCTTCGCTGGTCCACTCGAACATCGTCCCGGTGTTCGACTTCGGCCGCGACACCGAGGGCTACTACCTGGCGCAGGAATACATCCTGGGGCGCGACCTTGACGCGGTTCGAAAGGCCTCGCTCGACGTGCGCCGTGCCCCCATCGAGGTGCCGCTTGTCCTCTTCGTCGCCGTTGAGGCGCTCAAGGCCCTCGCGTACGCGCACAACCGGAAGACCGAAGCGGGCGTGCCGATGGGGCTCGTGCACCGGGACGTCTCGCCGAACAACCTGATGATCTCGGCGCAGGGCGAAGTGAAGCTGCTCGACCTCGGCATCGCGAAGTCAGATCAAAACGTGACCAGGACGCAGGCTGGGATGGTGAAGGGCAACGTCTTCTACATGTCGCCCGAGCAGGCGCGCGGCGAGCCAGTGGACGCGCGCGCCGATCTCTTCTCGCTGGGTCTGGTGCTGTTCACGGCCGCGACCGGCGACACGCTGTACCAGGGAGCGTCGAACTACGAGCTGCTCAACCGCGCAGGCGAAGGCCTGGGGCCTAAAGAGTGGCAGCGGGTTGCGATGTTGCCTCCCGAGCTGTCAGCCCTTCTGACCCGTGCGCTTCAGCCCGACGCGAGCGCTCGCTTCGCCTCGGCGCAGGAGTTCGGCGCGGCGATCGCCCCGGGAGCGGTGGGTTCCGCGAGCGCGCTGCAGCAGCTGATGAACTCCCTCTTTGCCGAAGAGTTTCGGCTCGAGCAGACACGGTTTCAGGTCTCTTCGAGGCCCGCATGAGGGTGATGGCATGTCTCGCCGCGGCGCTCGCCGCCTGCTCGCCGACCCACCCCGTAAGGGCCGAGCGCCACCCGACCGCCGCCCTGGTCCACAGCGCCCGCGCGCTCGAGACGCTGGCGGACTTCCGCCCTGATTTCTTCGTCACGCTCGCGGGCGAGCCCTTGCCCTTTCACCCGACCCCTGGGGCGCGCGCCGCCGAAGACGGGTGGACGGTGCAGCCTGCGTTTGCCCGGGGTCAGCCTGCGGCCTACGTCGTCAGCGAGCTGTGGGTGGCCCACCCCGACCCGTGGATCCAGCCCGTGTACATCTTGATGAACGCGACGGGCGAGCTGGTTCGCCAGAAGGCGGACGACGGCCGGGTGGTGCCGATCGTCTTCGGCGTCGGCGAAGAGAGCACCTTCTACAGCCCGTACTGGCAGGCGATTCTCGTGCGGGCGCAGCCAGCACCGCCCGACGGGTTGCCCGACACACGCGCGGTGCTCGAGGCTGCGACCGAGCTCGTCGAAGGGGCCAAGCCGCTGTGTCCGATTACCCCCGAAGGCTTTGGGCTCGCGCGCGCGGGCGGGGCCGCCGTCCACCCGCTGACGCAGACACCGCTGAAGCCGGTGTCGGGTGGCAGGGTGCGCATCGACGGAGCCACCGCCGCGTACATCGACTTCGGCCTCGACCGCTTCCTCGTCACCGCCGGTGGGCTGGTGCTGCCGACGCGGATCTTCTTCTTCACCCGCATGGTGAACGGCCAGCGAACGCTGCTCGAGCTGCCCGCGGTGCTGGCCAACAACGCGGTGCGCAGCGGCTATGCGCGGCGGTTCGACGTGGTGCTCGACCACGAGACGGTCTTCGTCCCCGCTGGCGGGCAGTGGGACGCCGTCCGCGCCCGGCTCGGCGCAGCCGCGACGGATCCTGCGATCCCCACCGAGGTCGCCAACGCCTACGCGCTGCGGGTGGCGAAGACGTCGACGTGCTTCGCCAGCGCGGCGACCTTTCCGATGGGGTGCGACTGGCTCGACAGCGAGAGCGCGATCGATCTCCTCGAGCCGCGGCGCATCATCCGCACCGAAGTGACGATGACCGCGGTGCCCCTGCTGTTCGCCGGTGAAGCCCTTTGACCCGCGCCATCGTGGTCCTGGCCCTGCTCGCGTCGACCGCGGGCGCGCAGGAAGCAGACGATGTCGACGACAACGGGTCAGACGGCTACACGCCCAGCGAGGCGGTGGCGCACGAGACGCTGCGGCTCACCGGCTACATCGATGTCGGGTTCGCGGTGGCCGAGGGCAACGGCAGCAGCTTCGCGGCGGGCGACATCCGGCTGCCGGCGGACTACGGAGTCGACGCGTTCGCTCCGGCGGTGAACTCGCGCGGCGACGTCGCGTCGATCGACACCCGCGGCCTGTTCACCAACGGCTTTCTTCCGCGCTCGGTGGGCATCGGCAATCGCCCGTCTTTCCTGCTCAACACGGGCAGCGTGGACCTTCGGTTCGCGCCCGCCTCGATTCCACTGCTGGTGTTCATGCGCCTGCAGGTGATGCCGCGCTTCCTGCCGACGGGCGACGCGACGCGGGTGGATCTGCAGCAGGCGTTCGGTCGGCTAATCCCCTTCGCGTCGCACGAGTTCGCCGTCTCGCTGGGCAAGTTCGATTCGGTGTTCGGCATCGAGTACCTCGAGAACGAGGCGAACCTGCGCACCGGCATCACCCCGTCGCTGATCGCCCGCTACACCACCGGCCAATCGTTGGGGGTCAAAGCATTCTACCGGTTGCAGTTTCCTGACCTGTGGAGCGCCCTCTCGCTCAACATCGCCGCCACCGCCTCGGGCACGCGCATCGAAGCGCTGTCGACGCCACACCAGTCGCTGACCGGCGTGCCCGTCGGTTCGGCGCGGCTGGGCTACGAGCTCAACCTGCAGAAGGTGCAGGCGAAGCTCGGCGTGTCGGGGCTGTATGGGCCGCGCAACGATCAGACGAACCGCGAAGTGAAGCAGCTGGCCGTCGGCGGCGATCTGCGCCTGTCGCTGTACGGCTTCAGCGTGCTGGGCGAGATAGTGCGCCTGGTCGACGAGCCGGGGATCGCCGCAGGCAAGCTCACCGGGCAGGGCCTTGCCGAGCTCGCGTCCGGCTTCACTGTCACCGGCTTCTACGTCACCGCCGCGTGGACCCTGCCCTTCAGCGCAGGTCACCTCGAGCACGTCACGCTGTACGGCCGGTACGATCACCGCCGCGCGAAGTTCGAAGGGTTCGGCCAGGTCGAGGTCGATCGCTTCACCGCCGGCCTGCGCCTCGACGTCTTCGGGCAGCTGGCGATCAAGGCCGAGTACCTGGTGAACCGCGAGATTGCCGGCGCGCCCAACGTCCCCAACGACGTGTTCACGTCATCCGCCGTCTTCAGCTGGTGAGGAGCTCAATGAAGCGAGTCGTGCTCGGTCTGCTGCTCACCCCCGCGTTCGCGCTCGCCGCGGGCTGGGCCGCCGAAGAGATGCCGCTACAGCTGGCGGTGCGCGGCCCCGAAGACCTGAAGTTCAAGGCCGCCGCCGAGAAGCAGTACCTGGTCTTCAACCTGCTCGGCTCGGGCAAGGTCGCGTGGGACAAGGGCGACTTCGCGCTCGCGGCCGCGAAGTGGGAAGCGCTGCTGCGCGTGCCCGGGTTGTCGCCCGAGCTCGACGCTCTGGTGCGGCCACTGGCGGTGGGCGCGCGGCAGAAGTCGGGCCTCAAGGCGTCTGATTCGGTGGCTCCAGTTCCCGTCACCGACGACCCGCCCGAGCCCGCGCCCGTCGTCGAGAAGAAGACGATTTCGCTGGTGTCGCTCAGCGGAACGCTGACGGGTGGAGGCGCGCTTGGGCCCGGCGGCGCAGTGGTCTTCTTGAAGCGCGCCGACGGACCCACGCCGAAGCCGAAAGAGACCAGGGTCCGCGCGGTCGCCCAGAAGGACAAGCGCTTCATCCCGCGCGTGCTCGTCGTCACCCAGGGTTCGACCGTCGACTTCAAGAACGACGACCCGCTGTTCCACAACGTCTTCTCGCTCACCAAGCCGAACGACTTCGATCTCGGGCTCTACAAGGGCGGCACCACGCGAAACCACGCGTTCGACGCGCCGGGCGCGGTGCAGCTGCTGTGCAACATCCACTCGGCGATGATCGGGTGGATCTACGTCGTCGACACTCCGTGGTTCGGGCAGGCCGACGCGACGGGGAAGTTCACGATCAAAGGCATCCCCCCGGGCGAGTACCGCCTGTCGGTGTGGCACGAAGCCGCCTCGAAGCTTGTCGAAAAGAAAGTGCGCGTTCACGAAAACTCCGAACCGCTCGCGCTGCTGATCGACGCGGACAAGGCGGCCCCCGCGTTCGTGCCGGACAAGTCGGGCAAGCCACGCCAACCGCAGCTGGGCTACTGATTCGAGGTGCTGGTCTGCGCGAAGGTCCGGGCCACGGGCGGCTCGCGTTCACTCATTGGGCCGGTAGAACCCCGTCACGTTCGCGAGCTTCTGATGTCCGGGCCCGACGTGCGGCTTGTTGCCGTCCATCGTCTCGACGGTGCCGTCGGAATTCACCTTGGTGACGATCGCGTGGTGGTTTTGCGGACCCGCGAGGGTGATGCAGTCGCCGGGGCGAATCGACTGCTCGAAGGCCTGGCGCTCGGCTTTGTACGACGACGGCGAGGTGAACTTCGGCGCGCCGACGTGGGTGACGTCGCCGACCATGCCGCCTTTGTTCATGTCCCACTTCACGTTGACGCCTGCTTCCTGAAACACGTGGCACGCCCAGATGCCGCACCAGCTCGCGCCGCCCGGCTTCACGCCCCCGCCCGGCGTCACTTCCTGGCACTGCGCGTCCGTCGGCTTCCAGCCCGTCGCCTGCTCGAACACGCTCTGCAGCTCTTTCCACCCTTTGATTTTCCCGTCTTCGCCGCGCTTCATCGGGTTGATGCTGTCGTTTTCCGCCAGCGCCTCGTTCACCACCTTCCCCGAGACGCCGCTGGTCGATTCCGCGGCCGTCACTGGAGTGGTCTGAGAAACCGGGGTCGTGAGCGCCGGCCCCGACGGAGGCGTCGGCCGCTGAAAGTCGTCGGCAGGCTTCGCCGGTGCGGCAGGCTTCTGCATCGCCGCCAGGGTCTTCGGGCCCAGCTTTCCATCGAGCGCCAGCGGTGGCTTGCAGCCTTCCGCGTTCAGCTTCTGCTGCAGCGCGAGCACCTGCGGCCCGCTGTGCCCAAGGCGCAGCGCCTCACCTTGAAGCGGCGCGGCGTACTGGCCCGGCTGGTACGAGGAAGACGGCTTCGGGGCAGCAGAGTCGATGCGCATGGTAGGGAATCATCGGTGGGACTCCGCCATTAGTTTCGCCCTGATTTCGAGGGGTTGTGACTGTTGGGCCACAGTGTATCGAACGTCGACAACGCTCGCCCCGCGAGGAAAACCACTGGCCATGGTGAACCCGCTCGGCAGAGGTTTGGCGATGGACGATTCCTAGACCCACGTGCTCCCTCCCGAGTTCTGGGCGCGCTTCGCCGAGCAGCATTGGGAGCGCGAGCCGGGCGTGTTTCGCGACTGCTTCCCGGGGCCGCTGCTGACGCCGGAAGAGGCGTTCGATGGGTTGGTGACGGCGTTCCCGGGCGATTCGCAAGCTCGACCCTTGAGCCGTGTGACCGCGGATTGATCTCGAACTGCCCTTCTGTTCAGGTCCTTTGGCCATGCCCCTTTCTTCCTTTCATCCCGTGGTTCAGCAGTGGTTTGCCGAGACGTTTGGAGAGCCCAGCGAGCCACAGGTGGCGGGCTGGCCGGTGATTCGGGCGGGCCGCGACGTGCTGATCGCCGCTCCGACGGGCTCGGGAAAAACGCTGGCCGCTTTCCTCGCGTGCCTCGACAACCTCTTCCGCCTCGCCGCGCGCGGTGAGCTGCCCGACGAGACGCGCGTCCTCTACATCTCGCCGCTCAAGGCGCTGGGCAACGACGTGCAGAAGAACCTGCTCCAGCCGCTGGAGCAGCTGAAGGCGCGCGCCGAAGCGCAGGGCGCCACGCTCCCTGACGTTCGGGTGATGGTCCGCACCGGCGACACCTCTGCGTCCGACCGCGCGAAGATGGTGAAGCGCCCGCCGCACATCCTCATCACCACGCCTGAGTCGCTGTACCTCTACCTGACGTCCGAGCGTTCGCGCGCGACGCTGAAGTCCGTGCAGACGGTGGTGGTCGACGAGATTCACGCGCTCGCCCGCGACAAGCGGGGCTCGCACTTCGCGCTGTCGATGGAACGGCTCAAGGCGCTCACCGGAAAAGCCCCGCAGCTCATCGGCCTCTCGGCGACGCAGAAGCCGCTGGACCAGCTGGCGAAGTTTCTCACCGGCTCGCACAGCACCTGCGAGGTGGTGCAGATCGGCCACCTGCGCCCGTGGGAGCTGACGCTCGAGACGCCCGAAGACGAGCTGGGCGCCGTCGCGACGCACGAGATGTGGGGCCAGGTCTACGACCGCCTCGTCACGCTCTCGGCGGCGAACCGCACGATGCTGGTGTTCACGAACACGCGGAAGATGACTGAACGGGTGGCCCACGATCTCGGCCAGCGCATCGGCGAAGACAAGGTCGCCTCGCACCACGGCAGCATGGCGCGCGAGCTGCGGATGTCGGCCGAAGAGCGGCTCAAGGCCGGCAGCCTGAAAGTGATGGTCGCCACTGCGTCGCTCGAGCTCGGCCTCGACATCGGCACCATCGACCTCGTCGTGCAGATCGGCAGCCCGAGATCGATCGCCGTGATGCTTCAGCGCCTCGGCCGCTCGGGTCACCGCAAGTCCGCCATCTCGAAGGGCGTGTTGTTCGCGATGACGCGCGACGAGCTCGTCGAATCAGTCGCGCTGTTGCGCGCGATTTCCGAAGGCAGCCTCGATGCGGTACGAATTCCGACCCAGCCGCTCGATGTCCTCGCCCAGCAAATCGTCGCCGAAGTCGCCGCGCAGGAATGGGACGAACGGGCCCTGTTCGAGCTCTTCAAGCGCGCGATGCCGTACGAGCACCTCGCCTTCGATGACTTCGAGAAGGTGCTGCACCTGCTGTCGGAAGGCGTGTCGACGAGCCGCGGCCGCTCGCGCGTTCACCTGCACCGAGATCGCGTGAACGGAATTCTTCGTCCACGAAAAGGGGCCCGCCTCGCCGCTGTCCAGAACGGCGGCGCGATTCCCGACACCTTCAACTACAACGTCATCGCCGAGCCCGACGACAAGCAGGTCGGCACGCTCGACGAGGACTACGCGGTCGAGTCGTCGGCCGGTGACGTCTTCGTTCTCGGCTCCACCAGCTGGCGCATTCGCCGCATCTTCGACGGAGCGGTGCGCGTCGAGAACGCCCACGGCCAGCCTCCCAACGTCCCCTTCTGGCGCGGCGAGGCGCCGTCCCGCACCGACGAGCTCTCGGCCGAGGTCGCGCGCCTTCGCACCGACGTGCTCGCGAACCCCGACGCGCACGCCTGGCTCGAGTCCACGCTGAAGCTGCCGTTTCATGCGGCGGACTTGCTGGTGCGTTACCTGCGCGCCGGGGCCGCTGCACTGGGCGGAGTGCCCACGCTCGACAAGCTCTACGCCGAACGCTTCTTCGACGACGCGGGCGGCATGCAGCTCATCCTCCACTCGCCCTTCGGTGGCCGCATCAACCGCGCGTGGGGCCTCGCGCTGCGAAAAAGCTTCTGCCGCGCCTTTGACTTCGAGCTGCAGGCCGCGGCGACGGACGACGGCATCATCCTCTCGCTCGGCGAGCAGCACAGCTTCGCCCTCGAAGACATCTTCGACTACGTGCACCCGAACACCTGCGAGCAGGTGCTGACGCAGGCCGTGCTGCAGTCGCCCATCTTCGGCACCCGCTTCCGGTGGACCTCGTCGCGGGCCCTCGCGCTCTCTCGCATGCAGGGCGGCAAGCGCGTGCCGCCGCCTATTCAGCGCGCCCGCGCGGAAGACCTGATGGCCGCCGTGTTCCCCGAGCAGGTGGGTTGCGCCGACAACCACGGCGGAAAAGAAATCGAGCCGCCCGACCACCCGCTGGTGAACGAGACGCTCAAAGACTGTCTGCGCGACGCGATGGACGTCGACGGGCTGAAGCGCGTGTTGATCGCGATGAAGGAAGGGCGGATTCAAAAGATCGCGGTCGACCTGCCCGAGCCCAGCGTGTTCGCGCACGCGATGTTGAACTCCGCGCCCTACACCTACCTCGACGAGGCGCCGCTGGAAGAACGCCGGGCGCGCGCGGTGTCGGTGCGGCGCACGTTGCCGCAGGCCGATGCGGCGAACCTCGGCGTGCTCGACGCCGCTGCGATTGCCCAGGTGATTGCCGAGTCGCGGCCCGACCTGCGCGAGCCAGAAGAGCTTCACGACGCGCTGCTGCAGCTCGGCTGGTTGCCGCTCGATTTGCCCGAACACGTGCTGCCCGCGATCCCCACCGACTGGCTGGCAGGGTTGGTCGAAGGCCGTCGCGCGGCCGTCGCGCAGGTAGGCGGCCGGCCCTTTGCCTACGCCGCCGAACGCGTGCAGCTGGTGAAGGCGCTGTTCCCCACGCTCGAGCTCACGCTCGCTGCGTTGCCAGGCGATGCGCCGCAGGAAGAAGAGCTCGCGGCGCGCGCGGTGGTGCGCGGGTGGATGGAGCTTCTGGGCCCGACGACCGCTGTCGCACTCTCGCAGCTGCTCGGCTTGAGTGCCTTCGCCGCCGAGGCGGGCCTCGCCAAGCTCGAGCAGGTCGGCCAGGTGCTGCGGGGCCGCTTCCACCCGCATCGCCCCGTCGACGCGCCGCAAGAGTGGTGCGATCGCCGCCTGCTGCAGCGCATTCACCGGCTCACCATCGGCCGCCTGCGCCGTGAAATCGAGCCGCTGTCGGCGCAGGACTTCATGCGCTTCCTCTTCAAGTGGCACCACATCGGGCCTGACTCGGCGCTGCGCGGGACGATGGGCGTGCTCAAGGCCGTCTCGTTGCTGCAGGGCTACGAAGCGCCCGCGGCCGCGTGGGAACAAGAGCTGATTCCCGTTCGGATGAAGCAGTACGTCGGCGAGTGGCTCGAGCAGCTCTCGTGGAATGGCGAGATTGCCTGGGGCCGGTTGACGATGAAAGACACCCGGCCGGTGGTCGGCCCGCGGCGCGGTGATGCGCATGTTCCCCCGCCCGAGCCCTCGGCATCGAAGCGCGCGCCCGTGGCCGGCCGCAACGCGAGCTTGAGCTTCGTGCGTCGCAGCGAGCTCGAGTGGTTGCTGCAGGCGGCGCGCCCCACCGCGCTGCTGTCGGACGGCGCGCGTGCGTTGCCCGATGACCTCACGCCGCCCGCGCGCGACGTCGCCCAGGCTTTGGAGCGCCGCGGCGCCAGCTTCTTCACCGAGCTGCAGTCGAGCTCGCGGCGGTTGCCGTCGGAAGTGGAAGACGCGCTGTGGGAATTGGTCGCCCGCGGAATCGTCACCGCCGACGCCGTGCAGAACCTGCGCGTGCTGCAGTCGCCAAAGCTGCGCCGCAAGCAGCGCGCGATGCAGCGGGGCGGCCCGGGGCGATGGTCGCTGCTCGCTCCGATGGAACAGCTGGACGAGGGTGAACGTCTCGAGAAGCTCGCGAAGCTCTTCCTGCAGCGCTACGGCATCGTCTTCCGTGACCTCGTGGCTCGCGAGAATCTCGCGCCGCCGTGGCGCGAGCTGTTGCCCATCTACCGGCGGCTCGAAGGGCGGGGTGAGATTCGGGGTGGGCGCTTCCTCAACGGCTTCGCGGGCGAGCAGTTCGCCTTGCCGGAAGCGGTCGACGCGGCGCGCGCGGTGCGGCGCACGGCTTTCACCCAGCAGGTCGTGCACCTGTCCGCGGTCGACCCGCTGAACCTCACTGGCGTCGTCACCCCCGGCCCGCGCGTGCCGGCCGTGATGGGGCACTACGTGACGTACATCGACGGGTTGCCGCAGGCGGAAGCCCAAGCCACCAGCACGGGCTTGCCGGGCACCTGACCTTTCTCGAGCCAGGCAAGCCGATTGACGCCCGGAAAGTGAGTGGCGACTTACCTGGCGGTTTCTGCGTCACCCCCCTGATTGCGCTGTCGGCGGGGTCAGGGTGTCATGCCTTCGCATGCTCAAGAAACAGCGGGACACTTCCTACGTCGTCGAGCAATCGCGCTCCCACTACGACGCGTGCATCGAGCAGGACTTGATGCAGGTGAACTTCCACGCGCGCGACGGCAAGCGGATCACGCTGGAAGACGGCCGCACCGTCACCGAGTTCATCAACTGCAGCTACTTCGGCTTCGACACGTTGCCCGCGGTCATTGCAGGCGCCCAGAAGGTCGTCGCCGACTACGGGGTGCATTTCTGCTGCGCGCGATCCCGGCTCACCATCGACCCAAACCGCGCGCTCGAGGTCGGGCTCTCACGGCTCTTCGGCGGGCACGCGATCACCTTCCCCTCGGTCACCAGCGCGCACATGTCGGCGCTGCCCCTGGTCGCCAGCGGCGTGCTGCTGCCAGCGCGGATGCGAAGGCCGGTGCGCTTTGTCTTCGATCGCAGCGCGCACGCCTCGATGCAGTACCTGAAGCCCGTGCTCGCGCAGGAAGCGCGGGTCGAGACAATCGACCACAACGCGATGGATCAGCTGGCCGCCCACGCGGTCGAGGCGAAGGCCGCGGGCGAGACCCCCGTCTACATCGCCGACGGCGTCTACTCGATGGGCGGCCTGTGCCCGCTCGACGCGCTGCTGGCGTTGAGCAAAGAGCATGAGCTGTTTCTGTACCTCGACGACGCGCACGGCACCTCGATCTACGGAGAGCGCGGTGAGGGCTACGTGCTCTCGAAGCTCGGCGGAGTGTTGCCTGACAACGTCATCGTCTCGTACTCGCTGGCCAAGGGCTTCGGCACCAACGGCGGTGGCATCGTCGTCGCGACCCCCGAGCAGCAACGGCTGGTGCGCAGCTTCGGCCAGACCTACGCCTTCTCGGGCCCGCTCGACTTCGCGATCGTCGGCGCCGCGCTCGAGGTGTTGAAGCTGCACGAGGACGGCACGGTGCGGAAGCTCCAGCAGGGGCTGCGCGAGAAGGTCGGCTGGTTCGACGCGCTGCTTCCTCCTCCGCTGGACGGCGGCGACAGCTTCAGCCCGATCCGGATGGTCGAGGTCGGCGAGGCGGATCGTGCGATTGCGCTCGGACGCTACCTGCTCGAGCAGGGGCACTTCGTCTCGGTCGCCTTCTTTCCCGTCGTCCCGCGCGGCCGCGCCCAGCTTCGGGTCTGCCTCACCAACCAGCACACCCGCGAGCAGATCGAAGCGCTGTGCGGCGCGATCAAGCAGGGCCTTGCGCCCCGTTCATCCCCAGCGGTGCCGAGGGACGACCAAAGTGCAATGCGCGGCGCGGCTGAACGGGCGTGAACACGCGGGCGTGGAACGAGGCGGTGCTCGCGGCGCCCGCGGTGCACCAGGCGAAGCTCGAGCAGACCCGCCGCGACAATGGCCTCACCGCCGTCCCGACTTTCGCGCGCCCCGTCATCGGCGACGCCGCTGACCTGGACGTCATCTCGCGCGATCTGACGTTGATCCAGAGCGCGATCGGCAAGCTGGTGCGGGGCTGGGCCAAAGGCACCGCCGGTGCGCTCGTCCGCGTCTCGCCCGAGGTCGCTGCGCTGGCGAAGGAGGCGATCGGCCGCGACGAGGTGTTCGGCTCCAGCCGCTACGATGTCGTCTACTCCTCAGCCCACCGTGATTTTCAGGTGCTCGAGTGCCAGGCCGGCGACCCTTCGGGCTGTGGCTGGTGCGACGCCTTCGCCGACGGCTTCGGCCTGCGGACCTTCCGAATCGTCGAGTCGATCGCGCGGCTGATTCGACGGCAGCTGCCGCACCTGGCCCAGCCTTCGATCGCCTTCGTCTGCGCGAGCGATTCGTTCGTCCGTTCCGACCATGTGCTGATGGCCCGCGCCTGCACTGCGGCCGGCCTGCGCTGCTGCGTCGCCGACGTCCGCGAGCTGACCCGGAAGCGCGACGGCCTCTACTGCGGCGACCAGCGGCTGGACCTGTGCGTGCGCGACACCATCGACGAGCTGGTGCTCGAGCCCTGGCGCGAGGCCGGCAAGGTGCTGCTCGACGCGTGGCGCGACGGGGTCGTCAAGGTCCTCAACCCCTTCGGAGCGATCATCGCCGACGACAAGTGCCTCTTCGACGCGCTCTCGACCGGCACCTTCGACTTCACTTCCGACGAGCGGGGGGCGCTCGCCCGGCGAATCCCGTGGACCCGGGTGCTGAACGTTGCGCTGCTGGCTGAGGTGCTCGCCCGCCGCGCCCAGCTGGTGCTCAAGCCGGCCGATGGATACGGCGGGTTCGGGATCACCATCGGCGCCGAGTGCGATGACGCCCAGTGGCGCGCGAGGGTTGACCAGGTGCTCGCCGGCCCCACGCTCTTCGTCGTCCAGCAGTACGTCGTGCTGCCCGAAGAGGAGTTCCCGGTGTTCGCCGCAGGGGGCACGGTCAGCCTCGAGCGGCTGCGGGTCGTCGGGAGCTTCTGGTGGATCAACGACCGCTTCGCGGGGGGCTTCCACCGCGCGGCGCCAGCGCGGGTGATCAACGTCCACCAGGGGGGCGGGCTGGTTCCGACCTTCTTCGCCGATTCGGAAGTGGCGGCTCACTAAACGCAGGGGTGACGTTGCGCACCAGCCCACCCTCGCGTGTCAGGCCAGAGGTGTGGTGAGGTGCGTTCTCTTCAACGGAGCTTTCACAATGAGCATTCAGGTTCAGGGGCGTCAGTTTTCGGCGAAGGACATCGGTTTTCTGGCCACCACGATGCGTGGGTTTGATCCGAAGAAGTCGTTCGGGCTCTCGCGCGCCGCGCTGAAGGCGTCGTCGGGCGCACTGGTCGAAGCCAGCGCCACGCTCGCCGCCGCCACCGATGGTGTTCGCGCCATGCCGCCCATTCGGGGGCCGGGCCGCAGCACGCCGACGACGCCGACCACTCCGAAGAAGCCGGCGACCCCCGCCGAGAAGCCGGCGACCCCCAGCAAGCCGAGCAAGCCGGGCTGGTCGCCGGGCAACAAGCCGGGCCGCCCTCTCGAATAGGCCGTGCCGAAGCAGAAAGCCGGGCGGAAGTCCGGGGCGCGCCTGCTCGCCCTGTTCGAGACCCAGAAGAGCGACGGCAGCTACCTCTACCCGGACGAGACGGTGCGAGCGCTGGTGCCGTTGTTGTTCCTCGCCTCTGGTGAGGACCTCTCGCAGCAGCCTGCGAAGCTCCAGGCGGCGATGGCCGAGTTCTTCGTGATGATTGGAGTGAAGCCGAAGTCGACCGCCCAGCAGCTGCAGGCGGCAATCGATCGCCACTACGCCGAGCACCCCGTTGATCCGAAGTTGCTGAAGAAGGTTCAGAAGACGCTTCGTCAGCCCTGAGCAGAAACACCCATGAGTCGCGTCGCGCAGCTGCCCGAAGACCAGGAACGCGTCCGCGCGTTCGACCAGGCCCTCAAGCGCAACCGCTCGGCGGTCGTCGACCTCGTCCACCAGCACCGCGCCGATTGGGCCGGCCGCAAGGTGACGATGCTCGAGCGCGTCGGCTTCCCGCTGCGCCCCTTCTTCCTGCGCAGCAAGCAGGTGGGCTTCATTGCGTCCGCGCTGCACGACGCGTTTGGAAAGCTCTTCGCCCGCCTCGCCGCGCACGCTGGTGACCGCCGCTGGTTGCAGCGCAACATCCCGCTCGCCCCCGGCGTCTGGGACGTGCTCGACGTGAAGGGCGGGCTGAGCGCCGACTCGCTGCGGAAGATCCTCCGGCCCGACGGCTTCCTGTACCCCGACAAGTACCTGCTGACGGAAATCAACTTCGGCAACGGGATCATCGTCAGCAACACGTACACCGAGGGCGTCTTCGACTTCTTCGCCCGCTCGCCCGCATTCCGCGCGCTGGGCTGGGACGTCGACGCCAGCATCCAGCGCCCGTTTCTGGGCTACGTGCAGATGATTCGCAGCCTGGTGCGCCCGTCTACCGGTCGCCCCCGCGTCGCGCTGCTCGCCCACTCGTACGAGTGGGACACCATCCTCGGCTACCCCAGGCGCGTCGTTCAGCAGATCAACTACGCGCGCAAGCGGCTGAAGGCCGACGGCATCGACACCTTCCTCGTCCACGAGACCGACATCACCGTCGACGCGCGCGGCAAGGCGCGGATCCGCGGCGAGCGAAAGCCGGTCGACCTGGTGCTGATGATCACCATCGGCACCTCGTTCATGGACGAGCCGCATCGACTGAAGTCCGACCTGCTGCCCCTGCGCGGCGCGAAGGTCGGCGACGTGCGCCTGGCCAAGCCTCTGGTCTCGCTCGCGTTCGACAAAGGCACGCTGCCCTTCTTCCGCGCGATGAAGGGCTTGCCCCTGCGCGACGGCAAAGACTTCCGGGTCGAGATCGCCGAGACGATGTTCCCCTCGGCGAAGCACACGGCCACGCTGCTGAACCAGCAGAACGACTGGGTGCTGAAGAAGGCGTTCGACGGCAAGGACACCCACGTCGGCGTCTCTACCGCCGGGCGGCTGTGGAGGCGGGTGCTCGACGACGCCAGCCACACGAAGCAATACGTCGCCCAGCGCTACGCCTCGATGCCCCGCGCCCGCATGCCGGTGCTGATCGACGACAAGCACCTCGAGTGGCTCGATGTCCGCGTCGAGCTCTCGCCGTTCATCTTCGAAGGCCGCTTCGGCGGAGCGCTCGCCCGCTACGCCCCCGACGCTGAGGGGCTGGTGCTGTCTCCTCCGCCAGAGGGCATGGGTCTCACCACCGTCTTCACGTGCTGACCCGCGTTCAGCTGCCAGGCGGCTGGACCCTGTGGCCCCAGCTGCTCGTTCGCGCCGCGGGCTTTCCCATCACCCAGGTCGCAGGTCTCGTCGCGCCGCAGAGCGCGCTGCTCGCCGACGCCCTGCTCGCCACCGACTCTGCTGGTGCCCGCGCGGCATTCGAGGCCGCGTACGCCCACGAGCGCAAAGCGTGGACGGCCCACCTGCGCGCGGTCGCTGCCGAGCCGCGCTTCCGCGAAGCGGTGCTGTGGCAGAACCGCAAGGCAGTCGAAGATGGGCTCGACTCGCTGCTGCGCCAGCCACAGGACGCCTCGGACGCGCGCACCCGGAAGAAGGAGGCGCTGGTCGCCAGCTACCTCCAGCGCTACGCCACCAAGTGCGACACGATCGGCTTCTTCGGCCCGCTCGGGTGGGGCAGCTGGAAGGACGTCCCCGAGGCGCTTCGCCAGACGCCGGCGGGCCAGCTGCTCGACGCGCGCGCGACCTACTTCGAGCCGTGGGCGATCGCTGCCGTCGCCCGCGCGTTCGCCAACGACTGGCAGGTGCGCCGCCACTTGAAGCCGCGCCTGCCGGGAGATCTTCGGCTGGAAGGCAGGCTGCTCCACGGCGTTCCGGGCGGCCGCGCAAAGGCCGGCGCCCTCACCCTGCCCGTGAAGGAAGCGCGGCTGCTCGCGCGCTGCGACGGGTCCCGCACCGCCGATGCCGTTGGAGATCGAAGGCTGCTCGAGGCGCTCGCCGGGCGCGGCCTGGTGCAGTGGGGCTTCGACCTGGCGATCGAGAGCCGCCCGCTCGAGCACCTGCGCGCGCAGGTCGAAGCGTTGCCCAGCCGCGCGCGGCGAACGACGCTGAAGGCGGTGCAGTCTCTCGAGCGCGCGCGGCGGAAGGTCGAGCGCGCCGCGGGCGACCCGCAGAAGCTTTCTGCCGCGCTCTCGTCCCTCGAGCGCGCCTTCACCCGCGTCACCGGAGAGGCCGCCACCCGCTCGGAAGGCGAGACCTACGCGGGCCGAACGCTCGTCTACGAAGAGTGCCGCCGCGCGCTGCAGCTCGAAGCGGGCGAGGGCCTGCGCGCGCTGCTCGCCGCTCCGCTGCAGGTGCTGCTGCCGGCCGCCCGCTGGTACACCGCGCGAATCGGCGCTCTCTTGCTCGAAGGGCTGCTTGGCCTCCACCGCCAGCTCGGCGGCGGCGAGGTGTCGCTCGCCCGACTGTGGGAGGCCTCGACCCCGCTGTTCGAAGCCCTGCCTCCGCCCGCGGTCGGCGAGGTGGTGAAGCAAATGCAGCGCAAGTGGAGGCGCCTGCTGCCGCTGCCCGAGGGCGCGCGGCTCGTCCGCTTCGATTGCGCGAGCCTCGCGCCGAAGGTCGCCCGCGCCTTCAAGTCAGACGGCCCGGGCTGGCCCGGCGCCCGCCACCACGCGCCTGACGTGATGCTCGCGCGCACCGCCGACGGCTGGCTGCCCGTGCTCGGAGAGCTGCACCCCGGCGTCACGCCTTTCTCTACGCTCTCCGTCCTCGCGCATTGCCCGGTGCGCGCGCAGCTGCAGACCCTGTTCGACGAGGATGTCGGCGCCGGCCACATCCACCCCATCCCCTTCGAGCCCTTCGCCCGCTCGACCCACGACCTGCGCCTGGCCCCCGACGCGTTTCACCTCGACGTCGGCATGGGCTGGAGCTCACCTCGACCGATTGCCCAGGTGCTGCGCGCCGCCGACCTGCTCGTGCGCCGCAAGGGCCAGCGGCTCGAGGTGCACACCCGCGATGGGCGCCACCGCTTCGACGCCCTCGACGTGTTCGAGCGGCGGGTCAAGCTCAAGGCCGCCAACCACTTCACGCTGCTCTCCCACGCGCCCCACCGCCCGCGGGTGCTGTTCGACGGCGTCGTCGTCGCGCGCGAGTCGTGGCGCTTCACCGCCGAGCAGCTGAGGTTCGCCCACGCGCAGACGCCGCCCGCCCGCTTCCTAGAGGCGCAGCGGTGGGCGCGCACCGTCGGTCTTCCCCGCTTCGTCTTCGCCCGCTCGCCCAATGAGGTGAAGCCGGTGTTCGTCGACCTGCACAGCCCGGCGCTGCTCGAGGTCCTCGCCAAGCAGGTCCGCGGCGCCGAGGCGCTGAGCGTCACCGAGATGCTGCCGACGCCTGATCAGACCTGGTTGGAAGACGCTGCCGGGCAGCGCTGCGTCGCCGAGCTTCGGATGCTGGCGGTGGATCCAATTCCGTTCGCGGTTGATCCGTCTCACACCCGCTGCTGAGCCTGCTGGAGGAAAGCGGTCTCCGACAGCGACCGCGGCAGCCTCAGGGAATCAGGATCCGATCGATCACCTGGTGGTAGGTGTCGGGCAGCGACGAGCCCGAGTTGTAGTCGCTGACTTTCACTTCGTAGGTGCCGGGGAAGATCGACACCATGCTGAAGACCAGCGGCGCCGTCGCCGAGGTGGCGCACGCGTAGTCGTTGACGTCTTCTCCCGTGGGATCGAGGTTGTTGAAAAGGATTCGCGCGCACGGCGTCGGGCTGCTGGCGGTCGGGCGGCTGCCGTTCTGGGTCACGCTGCCGCTGATTTTCAGCGGCAAAGGCACCGCGACGTTGAGCACGAGGCTGGTCGTGGACGCGGTGATCGACAGCATCGCGTTGACCAGCTGTTGCGGCGCGGGCAGTGACGAGCCGTCGTTGTAGTCAGCGACGCTGACCTTGTAGGTGCCGGCGAAGAGCTGCACGTTGGTGAAGACGAGCGGCGTGGTGGCCGAGGTGGCGCACGCGTAGTCGCTGACGTCGTCGTCGTTGGCGACGTTGTCGAAGAAGATCCGCGCGCACGGCGTCGGCGTCGAGCTGATCGGCCGCGCGCCGTTCTGCGTCACCGAGCCCCCGACCGCGATCACCGCCGGCGTCACCACGTTCAGCGTCAGACCGGTCGCGGCCCCGCTGACGACGAGTGCAGCGTTCGCCTGGTGGTAGGTGTCGGGCAGCGACGAGCCGAAGTTGTAGTCGCTGACGCTCACCTCGTAGGTGCCGGGGAAGATCGACACCATGCTGAAGGCCAGCGGCGTGGTCGCCGAGGTGGCGCAGGCATAGTCGCTGACATCCTCCCCGGCTGGGTCGAGGTTGTTGAACAGGATTCGCGCGCACGGTGTCGGGCTGCTGGCGGTCGGGCGGTTGCCGTTCTGGGTGACAGTGCCGCTGAGCTTCACCGGCGGCGGCACGACGACATTGAGCACGAGGGTGGTGGTGCTGGCGGGGATCGACAGCATCGCGTTCACGACCTGCTGCGGTGCTGGCAGTGACGAGCCGTTGTTGTAGTCGGCGACGCTGACCTTGTACGTGCCGGCGAACAACTGGACGTTGGTGAAGGCCAGCGGCGTGGTGGCCGAGGTCGCGCAGGCGTAGTCGCTGACATCGTCGTCGTTGGCGACGTTGTCGAAGTAGATCCGCGCGCACGGTGTCGGCGTCGAGCTGCTGGGCCGCGCGCCGTTCTGCGTCACCGAGCCCCCGACCGTGATCACCGCTGGCGTCACCACGTTCAGCGTCACGCCAGTCGCAGCGCCGCTGATGACAAGCGAAGGATTCACCACGTGGTAGGTGTCGGGCAGCGACGAGCCCGAGTTGTAGTCGCTGACGCTGACCTCGAACGTGCCGGGGAAGATCGACACCATGCTGAACGCCAGCGGGGTTGTGGCCGAAGTGGCGCACGCGTAGTCGCTGACGTCCTCTCCCGCGGGGTCGAGGTTGTTGAACTGGATTCGTGCGCACGGCGTCGGGCTGCTGGCGGTTGGGCGGCTGCCGTTCTGGGTCACGGTGCCGCTGAGCTTCACCGGTGGAGGCACGACGACGTTGAGCACGAGGCTGGTGGTCGTGGCCGGAATCGACATCATCGCGTTGACCACCTGCTGCGGCGCGGGCAGCGACGAGCCGTCGTTGTAGTCGGCAACGCTGACCTTGTAGGTGCCGGCAAAGAGCTGGACGTTGGTGAAGACCAGCGGCGTCGTCGCCGAGGTAGCGCACGCGTAGTCGCTGACGTCGTCGTCGTTGGCGATGTTGTCGAAGTAGATTCGCGCGCACGGCGTCGGCGTCGAGCTGATGGGCCGCGCGCCGTTCTGCGTCACGGAACCCCCGACAGTGATCACCGCCGGAGTCAGCACGTTCAACACCAGCCCTCTCGTGCTGCCGCCCGCGCAGACGCCCTGCGCATTGCAGGCGAAGCCGGTTGGGCAGGTGAGCAGACAGCTCGCGCCACAGACGTTCGCGGTGCCCATTCCTCCGCAGGTCTGAAACCCGCTGCAGGTGCCGCACGAGAGCACGCCGGTGCAACCGTCAGAGATGGAGCCGCAGTTCTTGCCCTGCGTCGTGCAGCTCGTCGTCACCGTGCAGCCGCCGCAGACGTTCGCAACGCCGCCGCCGGCGCACGACTGGGGAAGCGCGCAGGTTCCGCACGAGAGCGTACCGCCGCAGCCGTCGGCGAGCGTGCCGCAGTTCCTGGCCTGCCCCGCGCACGTCAGCGGAGTGCAGGTGCCGACGCCGCAGACGTTGGCCGCGCCGCCTCCGCCGCACACCTGTTGCGAGGTGCAGGTGCCGCAGCTGAGCAGGGCGCCACAGCCATCGGGCAGGCTGCCGCAGTTCTTCCCCAGCGACGCGCAGGTGGCCGGCGCGCAGGCGCAGACGTTCGACGCGTTGCAGGTCTGCGGGGCCTGGCAGCTTCCACACGCGAGAATCAGCGAGCAGCCATCTGAGAGCTGGCCGCAGGTCTTCGACTGATCCTGGCAAGAGCGCGGAGTGCAGGCCCCAACACCACACACGTTCGGCCCTCTGGCGCCGCAGGTCTCGCCGACCGCGCAGGTGCCGCACGTCAGCTGGCCGCCGCAGCCATCGGGCGCCATGCCGCAGTTCTTGCCCAGCGATTGGCAGGTCTGCGGTTGGCAGGCAGTCAGGCAGACGCCGTTGTTGCAGGTCTCGGATCCGCCGCAGCCCAGGCAGGCGCTTGCGTTGATGCCGCACGCGCTGGTGGAGTTGCCCGAAATACACATCCCGGTCGCGTCGCAGCACCCACTGCAGGTGGTGGAGTCGCAGGTCGGGGCCCCGGTGGGCCCAGGACATCCCAGCGCCACGAGAGACACGACGAGAGCCAGCGCGCGGGTCGACATGGATGTAGGACCCTGCGCAGGGGCCCGAGGTGCAAGCCTAAAGCACGTCCTTTCGCACTTCACCCAGCGACGTTTCGCTGCTCGTCGCGAAGGCTCTTCACCATCACCACCACCACGCCGATGATGAGCGCTGGCACGACCAGGCCAAGCACCAGCGCCTGATAGCGCGCCAGCATCGCCGACTGCTGGGCCGCCAGCACCAGGTAGCCCAGGTAGAGCCCGTATGAGCCCAGCAGCACCGCGCCGTTGGCCCTCGTCACGCGGTAGCCCGCTCGGAACAACGGCAGGCACAAGAGGGCCACGCCGATCATCAGCGGGAGTTCCACCGCCACCATGCTGGGCGCCACGACCAATTTCCCCGCCGCCGCCAGTCCCGAGAAGCCCAGCACCGAACCGATGTTGAAGATGTTGCTCCCCACCACGTTGCCGATCGCGAGGTCGCGCTGGCCCCGGTAGGCCGCCATCACCGAGGTGGCGAGCTCAGGCAGCGAGGTGCCCGCCGCGACGATCGTGAGCCCGATGATTACCTCCGACACCCCGAGGAAGCGCGCGATCTCTACTGCCCCTTGCACCAGGAACCGCGCGCCCGCCACCAGCGCAACCAAGCCGACGGCGATGAGCAGCAGGTTGATCGGCAGGCGCGCTGGCGGTGCTTCCTCCGAGCGGGCCCGGGCCTTGCCCTCGCGCCGTGCCTCGGCGATGAGGAACCCCGTGTAGGCGACAATCAGCCCTGCCAGCAGCGCGCTGTCGAAGACGTCAAGGCGGCCGTCCATGCTCAACACGAGCAGCAACACGCTCAAGCCCAGCGCGATGGGCACGTCCATGCGCACCAGCTGCTGATTCACCACGAGGGGCGCCACCAGGGCCGACAGGCCCAGCACCACCAGCGTGTTGAAGTTGTTGCTGCCTATCACGTTGGCGACGGCCAGCTCACTCTGGCCCAGCGAAGCAGCGGTGACGCTCACCGCCAGCTCAGGAGCGCTGGTGCCGAAGGCCACGACCGTCAACCCGACCACCAGCGGCGAGATTCCGACGGCGAGCGCCAGCCGCGACGAGCCCGTTACCAGCCAGTGGGCGCCCAGGATCAGCACCACGAGCCCGACGACGATCGCCCCGACGCTCAGCAACATGGTCTGCCCCTCTCTCTGTGGAAGGTGAAGAGCGGAGCGCTCCGGCCGCGATGGTAGGTCACTTCGAGACGCCTCGGCTCAACAACAAGGCGCGCACTTCTGAAAAACACTCGCCCATCTGCAAAGCGGGACGCTGATCGCCCGCCTCGGTGGGACTACCAGCCGGTACTGGTTTGGCCTGACCCGACAATTTCCAGGGGGCCTCGTCGGCCTTTCATGAAAATCGAATCGCGGAAGGCAGTGCGGATCATCGAGCGGCCCAAAGCAGCAGGGATCGCGAAGGGGCCCCCTGCACCCAGAGCCGACGAGTTCTCGACGGGCAAGGGCAAGGCGCTGCGAATCGCGGCGCTGAAGTCGGGCTCGCGGCTCGAGGTTCGGCAGCAGCCAACGGTGACTCAGGCGCTGACGGCGGCCGAGGCGGTGCTTCAGAACCAAAACGTCACGTCTCCGAACAACGCGGTGGGGCCGCTGAACCCGACGATGCCCGTGCAGGTGAACACGCCGCAGCAGGTGGTCTACCCAGCTGCAGTTGAGGCTCTCGCCCGACCCGACGACACCTTCGAGCTTGGCGGCGCGCCAAGCGCCGGCTGCTTCGTTGGCACCTCGACACCGGGCCCCTGCGTCTGCGCTGGCTGCGCCAACCCACTCTTCACGTCAGGTCAGAAGTTCGAGTCGGGCACCGGCTGGCCGTCCTTCACCGCGCCGATCGCCCCGGACGCCGTCACCACCCGCGGCGACGACTCGCACGGAGTGTTCCGCGCAGATCTGCCCGCACTGCCGGAGCGTTGGCCTCGTCCCCCAAGGGAAGGCAACACCACACCCGCACAAGGATCTCGACCATGAGCCGCATTGGAAAGACCAGCAGCCCGTACACCCCCGTGAAGCCCCAGGTCGCGAAGAAGCCACGCCATGCAGCCCAACCCGGTCAACGCTCAGCCAGATTCAGAGAAGGTCATCAGGTCGCTCGTCGCGCATGGAGCCCCATTGCTTGGGTGGGCCTTCAGGATCAGCTTCCTCCTCGCGGTCGAGCAGATGTTCGGCAAGCCAGCCGCGGACACCGGCGGCCCGAACCTCTGAATCAGCGCCTAATTGGGCGTGAGGTAACGGTAGGGCGCTCGTGCTCACCCTTTTGATTGGACGTCGTCGACGATCGCGAGCAGCTCGGCAGGACCAAAGGGTTTCGGCAGAAAACGAAAGCCTTTCGAGAGCATGCGCCCGGGACCAAAAGCATCCGCTGCGTAGCCGCTCATCAACACGATGTGCATCTGCGGCCGCAGCGGCGCGAGGGTGTGCGCCAGCTCGACACCACCGCTGCGCGGCATGACGATGTCGGCGATCAGGATGTCGATGACGCCGTCGTAACTTGCTGCGAGTGCTTGTCCTTCCAGGCCATCGCTCGCGCTCAACACCTCGTGACCGGCGCCCTCGAGGATGCGTTGGGCGAGCCTGCGTACCGCGCTCTCGTCTTCCACCAACAAGATGGTGGCACGTTTGCGCTCGCGTTTGGTCTGCAGCGCTGGTGGCGCGATTCGCTGCGCCGGGGCTGGCACCCGCGGCAACGACACCGTGAAGGCGGTGCCTTCTTTGGGGGTGCTCTTGACGTGCACCGTGCCGCCGCTCTGGCTGGTGATCGCCTGCACCACCGAGAGGCCAAGGCCGGTGCCCTTGCCAACCACTTTGGTCGTGAAGAACGGCTCGAAGATGCGCTTGAGCGTCGCCTCGTCCATGCCCTCGCCGGTGTCGCCAACGACAATCTGACAGTGTGCTTCGTTGGTCGCGACGACGATGCTCAGGCGTCCGCCACTCGGCATGGCATCGCGTGCGTTGACGCCCAGGTTGACGAGCAGCTGGACGAGGCCGCCGTGGTCGGCGCGCACCCACGCGTCCTGGTCGGCATTGACCTCGACGTCGATGGTCGCTGCGAGCAGCCGTCGCAGCATCGGCACCACCTCGTTGACGACGTCGCTGAGCCGCAAAATGCGTGGGTTGAGCACCTGCTTGCGACCGAACGCCAGGAGTTGGTGGCTGAGCTCGCCGGCGCGTCGCGCGGCGTTGACGATCTCGGTCAGCGCTTCGGCGGTTTCGGCGTCGCGTGGTCCTTCGAGCAGCACCTCGGCGTTGGCGAGGACGATCGTCGTGATGTTGTTGAAGTCATGGGCGACACCACCAGCGAGCAACCCCAACGATTCGAGGCGCTGCGCCTGGTGCAGCTGATCAGTCAGACGGTCGCGCTCGCGCTCGGCGTTGCGGCGATCGGTGATGTCGCGAATCGAGATGCGAAAAGCCGAGGCGGTATTGGCAGCGAGCGGTCGTACCAGAAGCTCGAGCTCGCGGTGCTCACCACCGGGAAGCTGCAGCTCACCGACGAGACCACGCCCGCTCACGTCGCCCGCATCGAAGAGGCGCTCGATGGCTTCGCGATCGCGCCACTGCAGTTGGGCGAAGCGCGTGCCCACCTGGGCCTGAGGCCCGAGCGCACGCTCCGCGGCCGGATTCAAATTGACGATGGCTCCCAGACCATCGAGGGCGACGATGCCTTCAGGCGCGCTTTGAACGAGCTCGCGCAGGGCGACTTCGTTCTGACGCAGGCGCAGGTTGCCAATGTCGAGCACCCGGAAGATGTCGTAGACGAGGAAGCCGGTGAATATGACCGCCGAGATCTGAATCAACGACACGAACAGCGGCGAGAACGTGAGCAGCGGTTGCTTGCCGATGCCCTGGGTGTCGAGCCACATGAAGAGCCCGAACATCGCTGCTGAGCAGCCCGCAAAGATGACACTCCCGCGCCTACCCGTGACCGAGCCGGCCATCACAGTCGTCGAGAAATAAGCGACGAGGATCGGCGAATGAATTCCCCCCGAGCCATAGGTGAAGAAAGTGATGATCACCCAAAGAGTCGAAACGACAAGGCGTGCTGCGAGGCTGACGGCTCCCGCGCGCAACAGCAGACCACCGACGGCCGACGCGAGAAGAGGAAGGGAAAGCGAGGCCAGGACCAACGTCGGCAGGCGCGGCGTCAAGAACAGACCGCCGATGCCCACGAGGATGCACAGCGCTGCCGTCCACAACAGCGCGAGCTTCAACCGCACCGCACGCCGCTCGGAGTTCGAATCACTCTGCTCGGTCACCATCACTCCTTTCAAGTCTACCAGCCCGTGGAAGCAACGGCGCCGACCCTGGGTAGTTATTGCAGGGCTGTCTGAAACAATTGAGGCAGTGCTGATGCTCTTCTAGAGTTTCGTACATGGCCTACCCAGGGAACTGTGACGTCAAGACGAACGAAGCAAACGCAGAGGAATGCAGAAAAACGGGTCGCTATTATGGGGCGGCCCTTGTCACCATCGACGAGACCAGAAACAACGGCAGCTCGTGGACGATCGCCTTCAGTGCGACCAACACCGACCGGGTTCTGACGCGCTTCACCGGGATCACCTGGGGCGACCAGGCAACGATGTGGGCCTCGTGTCCCAGCAGCCTTCCGTCGAAAGCGACCGCCACAGACGCGGGGGATCCACCACCAATCGGGACGCGTGGCTACCTGTACCTCGAGAAGGATTTTCTCGCGAAGAACCGCATCCTGGCTGGCACGCCGAAGTGGCCCGACAGCCTCGGCGCACCCGAGCCCTTCTACAACACGATCGAGATCTGGCCTTCGTCGCTGATTCTGAAGGGCGCCGAGCTCAGCGACTCCGATCGAACAGTCGGAAGCGTCGACCTGCTTGATCCGACGTTGGCCGCTCCGAACCAGCAGCTCACCACCAACGGCGAGCCGATCTCGGTTCGGCTCACGCAGAACGGCTTGAAGAAGTTTGGGCTCACCTTCCTGCCGTGGGCACTGCTGCCCGAGGCGGTCAAGGTGATCGAAGGTGCACGCAAAGATGCGCATGCGCTGGCTGCCGCCTGGCAGGTCGTCGCGATTGCCGTCGACCGCTTGTCGGCAGATCGCGCCGCACGCCTCGCGAAGGACGACGACATCGCGCTGCTGCGAAAGGTCTGGCCGTCGCTCTAATCAGCGCAAGGCCTGCAGCGCCAGCGATCGCACGGACCTGACCAACGCCGTCTGCGATTCGGGGTGGATCCGGAAGTATCGAAGCGCCCCAGCGCGGGTCTGGAAGCGGAGCACCGAGAAGCCCGCCAGGACCTGCGCGGTGACTTCTTCGCCCTCGAAGGTCAGCTGGAGCTCGAGCTCGGTGGCTGCCAGCAGCGGCCGTGACTCAAACGGGCTGACGGTGATCGAAGCCGTCGTCTTCAAATCGGCGAGCTTCAAGCGAGCGGCGGCCTGCGAAGTGAGTGCACCGAGCACGGGCGCCTGAATCGCCTTCACGACGGGCAGGCTCTGGCTCGAGGTCCAGCCCAGCTTCAGCGGATCAGGCGCACCCATCTTGATGATTCCACTCGGGCCGACGGTGGTCAGGTGGTTCGTCTCTTTGAACACCCCGTCTGGCCCGAAGTGTTCGTCAGAGACGAGCAGCGTCGGAGCGCTGACTTCGCAGCCCCACATCCGGGCGAGATCGAAGAGGAGCGTCGGGCCATCTGCCACGGTGGCGTACTGGGCGGCCGCGGCTCCGTCACCCACGAGGCAGCCCAACAGCCAGACCTTCGTTCTGGGATCCACCAACTCAGACAGCAGCCCGTAGATGAGAGGGTTGCTGTCGAGGACATAGGCGTTGTGACCCGTTTGGTATTCCGTCGTCCCCGAGAGGAACAACATCCCGCGGGTGCCGTGGCCCACCAGCTGAATCAAGTCGTATGCGGACTTGTCGGTGAGATTCCTGAGTGTCTTCCAGACGTGATTCACCGACGAGACGCGGGCCCATTCGTGGTTGGGGCCGGCCGCCTGAACAATCAGGGCGGCGATGGATGAGATCGCCAGGTCATCGTCGGCGGGATTCTTCGAGCGCGCCTGCCCCACCATCGTCAGTGTCTTTCCCATTTTGATCCCTCCTCAGGGTTCTCGTCTGTGGCACAGCGGATGCCCGTCGCGAAGTCGAAGTTTCTCGCCTCGCGCTGGTTGCGAAAAATGGTCGTGGCCTGCTCGAGCTCGACAGGGGAGTTGGCGGCGCCACCCCGAATGACGCGCAGGTCGTTCGAATCGGCCTGCCCGGTGCGGGCGACCCACTCGGCGACGTTTCCGACGAGGTTGCGAGCGCCGTACGGGCTCGCCCCACACGCGAGCCCGTTGACCGGCGCCACCCACTCGAAGCCGTCGGTGCTGTCACCAAGGTTGACGCAGTCGCGCCGAAACTCGCTGCCCCACGGGTAGAGTCGACGGGGCTCGGGGTTTGCCTTGCCGTCGATGGTGGAGCCTCCGCGCGCTGCCTTCGCCCACTCGTGATCTGTCGGTAGCCGCTTGCCCATGAAGCGACAGAACGCTTCGGATTCGAAAGCATCGACGGACGTCACCGGGATCTCGTCATCGCCCGCGTGGTCGAACTTTCCGCCCCGGGGATACAGCGGCACGGCGTAGCCCGTCGTGGCGGTGAGCCTCGCGAATGGCGCGAACTGCGCGTTCGAGACCTCGGTGAGATCGATTCGAAATCCCGGCAGGTCGATCGTGCGCTCGGGATCCACGTAGTCGGGGTACTTCGTCGCGGGCACGCCGGGGCCGCCGTAGATGAAGAGCCCTGCGGGTACGAGCGCAGTCGAGGCGAGGCTCGCCTGGCAAGTGGGCACCGGGATCGCCACCCGACGTTTGGTGCCGCGCTCGGCGTAACCGGGAAGCGCGACGAGGCGAACCCAGCTCGCGGCGCATGACTGCCCCGAGGTGCCGCGACCGTCGACGCGAAGGAAAGCGGTGCCCCCCGGCGCTTCGACGCCGTCGTCGCTGACGCGAACCAGGTGTTCAGGAATCGCAGCGCCCGGCAGCTGCACGTCTCCGACTGCAGGCGCGTAGAGCTTCCACGTCAGCTGCGGCAGCTGCGCCAGCGGCACCGGGCTGGGGCGTTCGTCGACCCAATCGAAGGGCTCGAGCACGAGGTCTGTCTTCCCGAGATTTCCATGCGCCAGGCGCAAGGCGCGGGCCTGCGTCTCGGCGGCGTTGCGCTGATCTCGAAACTCGCTGGCGAGCATCACGGCGCCGACGGTGAGCGTGCTGGCCAGGCCGACGAAGGTGGCGAGCCGCGTTCGCGCCGCGCGGCGTTGCTTCGCGTCGCGCGCGTCTCCAGCGACGAGAAAGGCCTCGACGCGCGCTGACAGCTGAACCGCCAGGCGCCGGGCCCGCCGCCGCGCGCCGCCGAGGTCCGCGGCATTCCACGTCTCTTCGTCGCGACGGCCACGCTTGTCCCAGAAGGTCGCCGCCTCTTCCATCTCGACGACGAAGCGGCGCTCTTCAGCCGACTCTTCGAGCCAGAGCTTCAGCTGGGTCCACGTGACCAGCAGCGACTCGTGCGCGATCTCGACCGCGAGGGCTTCTTTGCCTGAAGGCCGCCCTTGAACGAGCAGCCGCGCTCTGATCAGTCGATCAAGAACGGCGCCGGCGACGGCCGGCAACCCCGCGAGCAGCTCGCCGCGGTCGAGCGTTCGACGCGAGCTCGAGCCGATGACCAGCCGGGTCAGCATCTGACGGCTGGCGACCTGCTCTTCGGCGGACATGCCGACCAGCACCGCGTCTGCGTGGCGCGCGAGGGAACCGCCGACTCCGCCCTGGGCGCGGTAGGCCTTCTCGAGCAGCAGCTTGCGCTCGACATCGCGCGTGTCCCACAGCGAACGGCAGGCGAACTGCAGCAGCGGCAGGGCTGCGGGCGACTCGGCGACTTCGCGAATCATCTCGTCGATGATCGTCGGCTGGTCGAACGCGTACCCGAGGCGATCCAGCGGCCCGGTGATCGTCTGCCGCATGTGCAACGCATCGAGGGCACGAAGCACGAACAGCGACTTCACTTCGGGCACGCGACCCAGAAAGTCATCGCGCAGGGTGTAGGTGACGCGCACCGGTTCCGAAGCATCGTCCGCAGAGCCCGCCAGCATCGCGAGCACGCACTGAGTGTCGGAAGGCGACGCACCCTGGGTGAAGAGCTCTTCGAGTTGATCGATCGCCAGCAGCACCTTGGTCTGGGTCGTCGCGGCGATCGAGGCCAGGCGCACTGCGAGCAGCGACGGTTCGGCGCGCAGCTCGGCGGCCAACCGCGAGACTGCGAGCGGATCTGCGGTGCCCGTTTCTGCCGCGGCGACGAGGCGATGCGCGAGGGCTCGAACGGGATCGTCGCCGGGCCGGAAGGCGAGCACCGTCCACCCTTCGCGAACACGCAGGCGGGGAATCAGACCGCCAAACAAGAAGGAGCTCTTGCCGACGCCCGATGGCCCGACGATGGGCAACATCGAGGTGTCGCGGAAGCGCTCGAGGAATGCGTCGATCTCGTCGTCGCGCCCGAAGAAGTTCTGGGTGTGCCGTTCATCGAATGCAGCCAGGCCACGAAAGGGGCTGTCGGCGATCGAGCGGGGCGATTCACCGACGAGGATCGCGCTGAGCACTGCCACCCATTCGCTGGCCGAAGGGCGCGCGGGCCCACTGCGGCTCAGCGATCGCGAGATCAGACTGACGACATCATCGGGCACGCCTTCCCGCTCGAAGGCGTCGGGCGCTCTGGAGCTGTCGAGCACGGCGGCGCGGCGATCGGTTCGGTTCGCTGCGACCCCGAACGGGTGCTTGCCGAGCAGCGCTTCGAAGGCGATCACGCCCAGCGCCCAGATGTCGGTGGGGTCGGTGGCGGCCTCGCCGCGCCATTGCTCGGGCGCCATCCAGTCGGTGGTGCCCCCGGTGGCGTGGGTCGACGTCACGGCCTCGGTGGCGATGCCGAAGTCGACGACGCGCACGCGACCATCGCGCGGCAGCATCACGTTGCTGGGCTTGAGGTCGCAGTGGCGAACGCCGCGGGCGTGCGCATGGGTCAGCGCTTCGGCGACGGCGCGCAGAATTCGAAACGTCTCGTCGATGGTGACGGTGCTGCGCTGCAGACGTTCGCGCAGCGACTCGCCTTCGAGGTACTCGAGCGCGAGGTACGGAGTCGGGCCGTGCTCTCCGACGTCGTAGAGCTGAACGATGTGCGGGTGGTTGAGCTGGGCGGTGATGCGCGCTTCGCGAACGAACCGTTCGGGGGACACGCCGAGCTCGCGAACCATCTTGAGCGCGACAGATCTGCCGAGGGTGAGATCTCGCGCGAGGTAGACGCGCCCCATGCCGCCCTCGCCGACCAGCTTCCGAACCCGATAGCGGCCGACGAGCTCGCCAGCGATCAGCCCTTCTTCCGGGGCTGAGATCGTCGCGCTTGCCGAGGTGGGGCGCCCCGGCCGGGTGCGGGTGTCGTCTGGGTCGAGCTCGGCCATCCGTTGGGAGCGGACCGTACTATTGCGGTTCAGTCGAAGGTGAGCGCGTCGTCGCGGGCGTTACGGATGTCGCTCGAGCTCGATCTTCACCGGCTTGAGTCCGGCACCCACGTCGACGGTCTTTTCCGTGTACCAGCTGGCTGCGCCCCCGCGACTCAGCCGCTTCTGCATCGCGCTGATCTCATTACACACCGGGCCCGAGGCCTTCGAACGAGAAGGTGCCGTCGGCCCCGGTGGTCGCCAGCTGCCCGGTGGGCCCCGAGAGACACAGGTCGGCGCTGCGCACCGGCTTGCCCTCACGAAGAACGACGCCTGAGAGCGTGTGGGGCCCGCGCTGCAGCCGGATCTCGGCGATGTCGCCGTCGGCCCCGCCCCTGGTCTCGAACGGCAGAAAGCCCGGAGCAATCACCAGCGCGCTCTGGCTCGGCTGCAGCTCGAGCCACCCGCGGCCCTGCGCGTCCACTGCGTTGGTGGCGAACGAGTAGCAGCTCACCCGCTGCTGCCCCGGCCAGGGCCGCACCAGCGCTGCTCCGGTGATGGGGGCCCCCACTTCGTCGAGCACGCGCACGCCCACCACGCGCTCGGGGCCGAGGACGATCGTCCCTGCATCGCCCTGGCCGCCGTGGCTGACCACCGCGCTGCCGACGCCCCGCGCGTAGAGGTCGAGCCTGTCTTCCCGCCCATCACTGACGAAGCGGCCCTCTACATCGCGCACACGGCGGCCGTTCACCTCGAACTCGGTCACCGGCTTTCCGAGCACGTCGACCACTCGACCTTGCACCGGCTCTGGGCGCTTCACACGAGCTGCGCCGTCTGATCGCCCGACTTGATGGCCGTCGTCGCCATCGTGAACCCGGAGGCGAAGACGGACGGCTTCCAGACTCCAGGCCCCAACAGCACCTCCAAGCCAGCGTCGGCGCTCATCACCTGTGCGTGGTCCTTGCCACCTTCGAGCTGTCCCTGCACCGAGACGACGCTGATAACCAGCGCGCCTGCGACGGGGCCTCCGTCTGCGGTCACCACCTGGCCGGTGACCCGGATCTCGCCGGATCCCGACAGCGGCGCCTTCGCGAGGCCATCGAGGTTCATCGGGATGACCGGCGCGGGAATCTTCCGATCGCGCCGCCACGCCGACCGCTGCGGAGGCGCGCCCATAATCACCTGCGCCTGCGAGATCCCCGCCCACGCCAGCAGCAGCCCGGCCAGCGCGCGCCTCACCCTCTTCGCGTCCTCTCTACCCACGTCACCCCCATCTTACAGTCGCCTCAGGTGCTCTACGTCTTCCAACCCGCAAGCTTGCCCTTCGCGTCGTCGTAGCCCACCTGCGCAATCTGAGAGATCGCCTCGACGTTCATCAGGTTGAAGCGCCCCACCGGCGGCCGCAGACACAGGTCGGCCCCTTCTCGCGCCGTTCGCGCGTGCGCCTGGCTGGCCAGCAGCATGCTGCGGGTGAGGATGTCGAAGATGTTCGGCGTCACGTCAGTCTCCACGAACGGCAGCACCCGCCGCGCGAGCGAGGCCCAGGGCGAAGGGAACTGCGTGCCCTTGAGCTCCGAGTCGTTGCCCATCACATCGACCGCGATGACCCGCCCGCCTTGCCGCGCCCGCAGCACGTCGACCGGCAGGTTGTTGAGCAGGCCGCCATCGACGAGCAGCTGACCGTCTTCCACCACCGGCACCGCCACGCCCGGCAGCGACGTGCTCGCGCGCACCGCTTTCCACAGCGGCCCCCGGTGGTGCACGTGAATCGTCGAACGGGTCAGGTTCGACGAGATCGCCACCATCGGGATCCACAGGTCCTCGAGCTGCACGTCGCCGTACGCTTCCTTCAACCCACGGTCGACGCGCCCTGTGCCCAGCAGCGCGAACACGGGCACGGTCAGTTCACGAAACGGCCGGTGGGTGAAGATCTGCGTGTTCAGCGCGACCATCTGCTCGTACGTCAGCCCCATCGCCAGCTGCGCCGCGATCGCCGAGCCCGCACTGGTTCCGCCCACCGCGTCGATGGGTATGCCGGCTTCCTGCAGCGCGCGGATGACGCCGATGTGCGCGAAGCCCCGGGCGCCACCGCCGCTCAACGCGAGGCTCACCCCGCGGCCCGTCAGGCTGCGCGCGACGCGATCGAAATCGGCCGGGCGATCGAGCGCCGCATGCAAGTGGGAATCGACAGTGCGCGCCGACAGCCAGCGCGCCGTGCCCGTCGGCAGCCGGCTTCCTTCGGCGTGCAGCATCAGCAGCGTTCGCCGCGCGCCAGCCGCCGCAACCAGCTCGCGCTCGACCGCGCCGGCTTCCGGGTTGTCGTTGGCGTTCGCGCACAGCACCGCGCGATCTGCCTGGCGCACCACCCACCGCGTCCACAGCGACGCGGTCGCTTCGGCCTGCAGCACCACGAAGCTCTGATGCGCGCGCTCTTCCTCGAGCCACGCGGCCAGCCGAATCCAGCTCGGGTGGCTCGCATCGGTGGTCGCCGCCTCTTCGAGGATCCCCAGCTGAATCAACCGCTCGCGGTTGACCTGGGTCACCGGGCCGAGCTTCGCCAGTGACGCGCCCAGGGTTCGTTCGATCGACGTCGTCGCGGGCGACAGAGGAATCAACGCCAGCAGCTGCCCATCGGCCACGGGTCGCGCCCCAGCCTGGCCCAGCGAGATCCGCCGCACCAACACCCGGTTGAGCGCCAGGCCCACGCCGGGAAAGCGGAAGAGGATGTCGTCGAAAAGCGCGACTGGAAAGCGCATCAGCGTCGAGTCGCGCAGCGCCCGCAGCGTCGCAGATCTCGGGCTGCCGGTGATGAGCGCCATCTCTCCCACGCTCTCGCCGCGGCCCACTTCACCGACGACCTTTTGATCTTGACCCAACGTCGCCTGCAGCCGGCCGCTGACCGCGATGTACCAGCTGTCGGCCGGGTCTCCCTCGAGGAACAGCGTCTGGCCCGCGGCGACAGTCACCCACTCAATGACCTGCTCGAGCTCGTCGACGATCTTCGGATCCATCGGCCCAATCCAGTCGCTCAACACCCCGACCAGCAGTGACCGGTGCAGCCGGCGCCGCGCCGTCGCGCGAATCCGCTCCATAACCTTCGGCTGCCGGGCGCCCATCAGCTCGAAGTCGGCGCGCGAGACCTCGAGCAGCTCGCACGGCTCTTCGGCCGATACCGTCGCCGACCGCAAACCACCGACCACCAGCTGAACTTCACCTACCGAGCTGCCCGGCCCCAGCCGGCTGATTTCCACATCGCGCCCCGTCAACGTACGCACCGTCGCCCTCAGCCAGCCGCGCACCACCAGGTACATCACCTGGCCCGGTTCCCCCTGCTTCACCAGCACCGCCGACTTCTCGATGTTCAGCAGCCGCATCGAGGTCGACCACCCCTTCAGCGTCGCCTCATCGACGTCGACGAAGAGCTCGATGTCTCTGAGCGCGTCGAGAACGGACGTGTTCATACCGACGTTCGAGCGACCAGCCGCTGCGCAACGCACCGCGCCAGGTTTCGCCACACCAACGCGCGGTCAGCATCGCTGTCGAGCTTCTGCAGCGCGTTCATGCTCAGCAGCAGCACTTCCGTGCCGGGCACGCTGGCCGAGACGCTGGCGGTGCGAACCGAGTCGAGCGTGAAGGCCAACTCTCCGAAAATCTCGCCCGGCCCCAGCATCGCCAGCTTCCGGTTGCTCACCACCACGTCGACCATGCCCTGCCTCACGAACGCGATCGACTTGCCGCCATCGCGTTCGGCCACCAGCACGTCGCCCACCTGGCAGGAAATCACCATCGCGTTCTGCAGCAGCTGTTCGGCGCCCGCCTTCGTCAGCCCTGTCGTGAGCAGGCGGTGGCACGGCACGTCTTCGTCGTCGCCCTCGTACGGCGAGATGCCCAGTGGAATCTCGCCTTCCTTGCGCTCGAGCGTCGCGTACCAATCGATGAACGGCTGCGCGCGCGCGGGGTCCAACTTCCGAATCACCTTCACCAGTGGAGAGCCGCACGCCGTCAGGTGCGCCACGTCGGGGATGCTCACCATCGGAATCCGGTAGCCGCCGGACAGCGAGTTGTGCGCCCGGCCAATCGGGCGCGCCCCCAGCTTGCGGTACATGTTGAAGAGGTTCGGCTCGCACGCCAGCAGCGCCGCCGTGTAGCCCTCGTCGAGCAGGGCTGAGAACGTCTTGCTGAACAGCACGAAGGACGCCACCGACTTGCGGTGCTCTTTCAAGATGCAGAGGCGGGTGAAGATCAGCGTCTGCTTCAGCAGCGCGTCGCTGAAGAGCTCCAGCCGGTATTCCGCGATGCTCTCTTTCTCGGCCTTCACCCCCATCGCCTCGGTGACGCGCATGCAGCCGATGATCTTCCCGCTCTTGGTGTCTCGGCAGGCAGCGAGACGAACACCGACTTCGATGTCGAGCGCGTGGGACGCGAGCACCGAATTTCCCGTGACCCGGTTGAGCTCTTTGCGACGCACTTCCTCGAGCACCTCGAGGCAGCCCTGCACGTCGGCGGGGGCGGTGGCGAAGAACACCTCGAAGCGGTCGAGCCAGATGTCGAGCTGAGCTGTCAGCGCCTGAAGAATGTCCACAGTCAGTCTCCGGTTTCAGTGTTGCGCTGAAGTCCCAGGCCGAGCCCGCCCGTCGGGATCTGCAGCTTTCCTTCGAACCCGAACATCAGCACCGGCTCGGTGAGGTCGTGCTCGAGCAGCAGGGTGCCAAAGCCGCCTTCGATCGCCAGCAGGCTGTCTTCGGCCGCCCGCGCTGCGATGATCCCCGCGCGCGTCAGCACCGAAGTCTCGGCCACCTGCGCCCCGATGATGACGGGCCACCTGGCCTTGCGCGCTTCGGCGATCAACGCCAACGATCTCAGCAGCCCGCCCGCCTTCGACACCTTCACGTTGGCGATCCATCGGCCCGGCAGGTCTTTGTACCGCGCGACGTCGCTGCGCCAGCACAGGCTCTCGTCGAGGATGATCGCCACGCCCAACTCGGTCGACAGCCGCGAGAGGTCTTCGGCGCGCCGCGCGGTCAGCGGCTCTTCGACCGCGAAGTAGCGGGTGGGGTCCAGCGCCTGGAGCTCTTCCTTCGCCCGGGCCACGTCGTCGCCCCACACGTTGTTCCCATCGAGCCGGATTCGAAACGTGCCCTCTGCCAGCGCGGCGAATCGCTGGAGCTTCGCGAGGTCTGCCGTGCGGTCGCCCGAAATCTTGAACTTGAAGTCCTTGAACCCGACCCCCAGGTAGCGCTGCAGCAGCTTGTCCAACGCTTCGCCTGACTCGTCGCTGACGACCGCCGTGTACTCGAGCTCGCCGCGCGTCTCGGGCACGCCCAGCAGCGCCTCCACGCTGCACCCCTTCTCGCGCGCGAACAGATCCAGCAGCGCCGTCTCGAGCGCGCACCACGCGCCGGGGTGCAGATCAATCTCGTCGCCATGCAAGGCAACCCACGCCTCGAGCGCTTCGAACGACTCGAGCGCAAGCGCGGAAGATCCTTCGAGCCACTGCAGCGCCGAAGCCGTCGTCTCATTCGTCACGTACGGCCGCGGGCACCCTTCGCCCAGCCCGACCTGCCCGCCGCGCCGCGCTTCGACCCAGACGCTGTCGCCCGTCTTTCGCTCGAATGACGCGTGCTTCATGCGCGCCTTCATCGGGATCTTCAGCGGTCGAACGAGAAGCTCCACGCACCCCTACTTACTGCCGCGGCGGCCAGAACGTGAACGCAAAACCTGGCGCAAACGAAGCGCGCACCGCCGCGGCCGACGTCAGGGCTCGTAGACGAGCGTCTGCCGCAGCCCGTTCGCGGCGGCCTCCCTTTCCGAAGCGAGCTTCAATGGGCCCACGTCTCCACCGATCGCGAACTGCACCGACAGATGGGTCACCTCGGACTTCTCGGGAAGCACCTTGGCGGGCCGCGCGGGTTCGGCGGTGACGAAGGTCGCAGCCAGACACAGCCCAAACACCACATTCTTGCTCTTGGACATTATTTACGCTCCTGGGTTGAAGGTGAGAGTCATTGAACGGTGATGGCGGCCGTGTAGCCGCCCACGACGAGGAAGTTGAACAAGTAGGCGCTGGTGCCGGACAACGTGCTGGCCTTCAAGTCGTAGCGGCCTCCCGGGACGCCGTACATCGTGAAGCTGCTGCCGCTTCCGAGGACAGTGGCCCCCAGCTGGTCTGGCCCCCACGTGCTCGTGCCTGCCGGTGAGAGGTACAGGTACGCGATGGTTGAGGTGGAAAGGTTCGTCACCTTCACCGAGCCCGTGGTCGAGAGCGCGATGCAGCTGCGGCTCACGCCACAATAGGTGGCCGTCGCGCACGCCATGCACGATGAGCCGTTGTTCCCACAGATGGGGTTGGTGTTTCCGGGCCGGCACACCCCTACTGCGTCGCAGCAGCCGGTGGCACAGGTCGATGGGCCACAGCTCACACAGCTGCCCGTCGAGCACGAGGCGCCCGAGCCGCACGAACCGCAGGAAGCGCCGCCCTTGCCGCATGCGCTCGTCGAGGTTCCGGACTGGCAGACGCCGTTCTGGTCGCAGCAGCCCGAGGGACACGTCGAAGGGCTGCAGCTCGCGGTGCACTGACCGCCCGAGCACATCGAGGCCAGGGAACAGGCTGAGCAGGACGCTCCACCCGAGCCGCAGAAAGAGGAAGTGTTGCCTGATCGGCAGGTGCCGCTCGAATCACAGCATCCAGACGCACAGTTCGACGGCCCGCACTGCTTACCGCCGCCTGCCCCCGTCCCTCCACCCGTGCCGCCGCCGGATCCGCTGCTGCAGGACCCCTCGGAGCACGTCGACCCCTGGCTGCAGGGGGTGCACTGCTTCCCGCTGCTTCCGCAAGCCGCCGCCTCGCCGCCGCCCCGACAGACATCTTCGGCACAACAGCCTGTACAGTTGGTCGGGCCGCAGCGGTCTCTTACCGGACCACAGCCCACCCCCATCGTTCCTGCGAAAAGCGCGAAAAGGCCAACAGCGACGAATCTGCGTTCGAGCATGTGATCCCCCCTTGTGAGTTCAACCGACAGTCGCGGCAGTGCACCTTCGAGGCCGGTGCCACTTGCCTGCTGCCGCTGGGCTCAGCAGCGATCGAAGACGCCTTCGTTGAGCAGCCGCTGCTCAGTGTGAGCAAACCCTGCTCAGCTGTTCGCAGGCGCGGCCGAACGTCCCGCAGCTTGGGGCCGGATCAGCTCGATAGAGGGGGAAGAACTTTTTCCCGCTAAGCGCGCGCGGGAACAGGCCGACGAACCGGAGGCATTGGAGGACCCGGACGCAGAACGGGGGACAGCAGTAGCGGTGGCCAAGGCCCTGGGTGTGCATTCGAGAAGGGTCGAGCGTTGGCGTTCCCGGTTTTCAAAGTCTGGCTTGGCCGGACTCGAGGACCGGCACCGCAGCGGGCGCAAGGCGAAGTTCAGTGCCGTTGCTCGGTGCGAGATAATTGCCGTCGCCTGCGACCCAGTCATCACTGACAAGGGAAAGACGAGTCGCACGATCGAGAACGTGATGCTGCAAGCGATCGAACGCGGCGTGGTTGAGGAGATCAGCTGGACGTCGGTCCAGCGCATCCTCGCCGAGGGCGAAGTCCGCCCGCACAAGGTCGAGGGGTGGCTGCACAGCACGAACCCATTCTTTCGTGAGCGAGTGAAAGAGATCGTCGAGTTGTACCTGCACCTGCCGGCCGACTCGGTGGTGCTCTGCGTCGACGAGAAGCCGGGGATGCAAGCCCTCGAACGTCGCTACCCGGATCGCCCTGCGAAGCCGGGCAAGTTGCGGCGCCGCGAGTACGAGTACAAGCGCCACGACACACAGACGCTGCTGTGCGCCTTCGAAGTGCACAAGGGCCGTGTCCTCGCCCAGTGCGGTGACACGAGGAAGGCAACGGACCTGGTGCGTTTCATGGAAGAGGTTGCCGTTCAGTACCCGACGGGCACCGTCCACCTCGTCTGGGACAACCTGAGTATCCACTTCGATGGGAAGGACGATCGGTGGACCCTCTTCAACGAGCGCCACGGTGGTCGATTCGTCTTTCACTACACGCCCAAGCACGCGTCGTGGGTGAATCAGGTCGAATGCTTCTTCAGCATCCTGGAGCGGCAGTCGCTACGCGACGCGAGCTTCAAGTCAAAGGAGCAGCTCCGGGATCAGGTTCTCACCTTCATCGAATTCTGGAACCGAAAGCCGTCGTCGACGCTCTCGGCCCGTACCTCGAACGGTGGAACTTTTCCGACAGCAACGGCGGGTCAAGCAACTAGATCAACTTCGCGTCGAGCAGGATCTCTGCGTTGAGCACCTTCGAGACCGGGCAATTCTTCTTTGCCAGCTCGGCGAGCTCTTTGAACTTCGCCGCGTCGAGGCCCGGCACCTTCGCGACGAGGTCGAGCTTCACCTGGGTGATGCTCCAGTTCACGTCGGGCGACTCGGCCTTGAGCGTGGCCTTGACCTCGAGCGACTCGGGCGGGTGGCCTGCGCCGGTGAGCATGAACGAGAGCGCCATCGCGTAGCAGCCAGCGTGGGCGGCGGCGATCAGCTCTTCGGGGTTGGTGCCCGCCTTGCCAGCCTCGTCGCCGAACCGGGCGTGGGTCGAGTAGGGCTGATCGGAAAGCGCTCCGCTGAAGGTAGAGAGCGTGCCCTTGCCCTCGAGTCCGGTGCCGCTCCACTGTGCCGTCGCCCGCCGAAGGATTGTCTTCATGCCGACCAAGTAGCGCGGCCGGGCCCTACGCGCAGCAGAAAGTCATCGAGATGTCCTTCAGGTCTTGAGCGGGTTTTCCCAACGCAGCGCGGAGAACCGCGCAAAGCCAGAATCAAGGCTGCACAGAGTCAAGCCGTGCTCGATCGCCAGCGCGGCCAGGTGTGCATCTGGAACCAGGTTGCCGCCGATTCGCGAAGTCCTCAGCAGCTCGCCGAGGACTTCGGTATGCCTTTCCGTCGGGCCGGGGATCCAGGCGGGTTCGCACGCGAGCCATTCCTCGACCTGGGTCCAGGCGGCGTCGATGGTCTGTGGTCGACTGTAGATTCGGGGATTGGTGACGATCCTGCAGAACGCGAGGAGCGACGGCCAGGGAAGCCCGACCCGCGAGTGCCCCCACAGCTGTCCATCGAGCCACTGTCGCGTTCTTTCGCTACGCGGGCCCGCCATGTACGCCTCGATCAGAATGTTCGCGTCGACGAGGATCATCGAAACGATTCACCCTCGGCGATTGCCAGTGCGTCGGAGACGCTGGTGATGGATCCAATGAGGCACTGGCCGCCGTTCCAGGTACGCGTCCGGGTGCGCCTGGTCCTCTTGGGTGGCACGGGCTTGAGGCCCGCGCGCAGGGCTTCGTTGACCAACTGCTTCAGACTCTTTTTCGACTTGGCCAGGGTCTGTTTGAGCAGGGCCGCAACGTCATCGTCGAGGCTGAGGGTCGTTCGCATTGCATCAAAGCATAGCCACGCTGATGTCTTGATGCCACGAGCCACCGCGGGTCCGCCGCGGGTTGCGGCGGTTTCCATTGAGTTGAGCCTATGCTCCGCGCTCGCATGTCGACCTTCGAGGAACGCGCAGCGGCGCGCAACGGTTGGACACTTGTCCGCACCACGCTGGATGCCGCCGAGTCCCCAGCGCCACTCGACGGCACCGCCGCGTGGAATGCGGTGATGGAGCTGACCTGGCAGGCCTATTCCCTGGCGGGACAGATGCCCGAAGCCCTTCCGCGCGCACGCTGGCCTTCGCGCCTCTTCAAGCCCGGAGAGAAGAGGTCCGACTCGCATGGCCTCTAAGTGGAACGCCGACTTCCTTGACCTCGTTGATGTGCTGAACGCGGAGAAAGTCGAGTACGTCATTGTCGGGGCGTTCGCGCTGGCGGCGCACGGCTTTCCAAGAGCGACCGGCGACATCGACTTCTTCGTTCGCCCCTCTGCCGAGAATTCTCACCGGGTCGTTCGCGCGCTGAGGAACTTCGGTGCGCCCCTTTCGGCGGCAGGAGTGTCAGAGGCCGACTTCGACAAGCCCGGGAGCATCTATCAAATCGGCGTGGTGCCACGCCGAATCGACGTCATCACCGAGATTTCCGGGGTGTCGTTCGACGATGCGTTCTCCACCCGCCTCGTCTGCGATGTCGATGGCCGGGAAGTGCCGTTTCTCGGGCGCGAGACGTTGATTCGAAACAAGCGAGCCAGTGCGCGTCCGAAGGATTTGATCGACGCAGACGTTCTCGACCGAGCGAAGAAGAAGTGAGCCAGAAGTCGTGGCGTTCACCGAGAGGAAGAACTCAGTAGCCAAGGCGGTCGAGGCGTGGGCGGATGTCCTTCGCCACGCAGCTCTCGAAGACGCGGGTGCGATCGTTCGCGCTCAGTGCTCCGAACGGATTGCTCGCCACCCCGTCGCCGACCGAGTCGTCAACAGCCTGCTTCATCTGCGACAGCAGCTTCGGGATGCGCTTCTCGGGTTCGGCATCGGGTTGAGCGTGTGGGTCGGCGGCTTCTTGGTCGTTTTCAAGGGTTCACCAGAGGGCGGGTTTGGGAAAAAGAACGCAGCCCAGGTCTGACACCGGGGGGTTGCCAAAGCGCAGGACCGCCATGCTGGCGAGTTGGAAGCTCAAGGAACCAGCACGAGCTTGCCCAGCACCTGACGCTTCTCGAGCCTTTCCAGCGCTTCGGCGGCACGGTCGAAAGGCAGCGTCGCATCGACATGCGGCTGAAGCTTCTTTTCGCCGACCCACTGCAAAATCTTCTGTGAGTTCTCGCGGTTCCGCTGCGGCTCGCGCATCGCGAAGGAGCCCCAGAACACCCCGACGATCTGGCAGCCCTTCAGCAGGGTGAGGTTCAGCGGAATCTTGGGGATGTCGCCCGCCGCGAAGCCGACGACGAGGAACCGGCCTTCCCACGCGATCGACCGCAGCGCCGGCTCGGAGTACCGCCCGCCCACCGGGTCGTAGATGACGTTCGCGCCGTCGCCGTTCGTCAGCGCCTTCACGCGCTCCTTCAGGTCTTCGGTGCCGTAGCAGATGCCTTCGTCGGCCCCCATCTGCTTGCAGAACGCGAGCTTGTCGGGCGTCGACGCAGCGGCGATCACCTTCGCTCCCAGCAACTTTCCGAGCTGAATCGCGGCGACGCCGACCCCGCCGCCTGCCCCCAGCACCAGCAGCGTCTCGCCAGCCTTCAGCTGCGCCCGGTCGACCAGCGCGTGGTACGTCGTCGCGTACGTCAGCAGCGTCGCAGCGCCCACCTGGAAGTCGACGGTGTCGGGCAGCTTCACCGCGGCGAGCTCGTGGACCACCAGCTCTTGCGCGAAGGCGCCGTTGATCATCGTCGCCGCCACGCGGTCACCGACCTTCAGGCTCGTCACGCCTTTGCCGACCGCGCGCACGACGCCTGCCGCTTCACCACCCGGGATGAAGGGCGGCTCGGGCTTGAACTGGTACTTGCCGTACGACAGCAGCACCTCGGGGAAGTTCACCCCTGCCGCATGCACCGTGATGCCGACCTCTCCTTCGCCCGGCTCGGGGCTCGGCAGCTCGTCGACCCGCAGCCCCTTCGGCCCAATCAGCTCGTGGATTCGGATCGCGCGCATGGTTGTCTTTCCTTCAGGAGGCCGTCGGGTAGCCGCGGAGCATGAAGAAAATCACCACGCCCGTCACCGACACATAAAGCCAGATGGGAAACAGCACCTTCGTCACCTTCGTGTGCCGGGTGAACTGCTTGCGCCACGCGAAGTAGAGCGCGGTCAGCACCATCGGCACGACGGCGATGCTGAGCAGCACGTGGCTGGCGAGGATGCTCAGGTAGACGGTGCGAATCGTACCGACGCCGCCGAAGCGCGTGTCGCCGTGCACGTAGTGGTACGCGATGTAGCCGATCAGGAACAGCGCCGATGACGCCACCGCCGAGACCATGAAGTAGCGGTGGATGCGCGGGTTGCCTCGCTTGACGGCGATGTAGCCGCACAGCAAAAGAACCGTCGAGCCTGCGTTGAGGCACGCGTTCACCGCGGGCATGAAGCGCAGATCGAGCCCCGACGTACCCGAGCCGCCGCGAATCAGCAGCAGCCAGCCCAGGAAGCCGATCGCCGCGGTCGAGAGCGCCGCGTTGAAGAGGAAGAAGCGCTTGTCGGCGCCAGCACCGGCGTCGAGCGTGCTCACTTCCTTTCCTTCGGGCACACCGCGGCGTCGGCGGTGCGCACCTCTTCTGCCTTCTTCACGTCGCTTGCCGAGGCCGTCACCTGCGTCTGGGCCGCCGCTTCCGCTTCCGTCCATCGGGCGTCCTTCGCCTTCAGCGACGTCGCGAGCGCGAGGCTGCGGGCGTCGATGTCAGCCTGCTTCTTCAGCGACGCGATCCAATCTTCGTCGCTGGCGACCATCGCGGCGCACTTGTCCTTCAGGTCTTTCACCAGCCTCGAGTCGGGCTTCGCTTTGTACTTCGCGACCAGCGCGTCGTACGTCGTGAGCGCGTTGGTGCGGACGCCGATTTTTCCGGCGACCTCAGCCGCACGTTCGGCGCGAATCAGGTCGAGCTGGATGAACTGCAGCTCGGGCGCCGCCGCTGCACTTTCCTGCGAAGCGATCGAGCTGACGAGCAGAAAAGGGTAGTGCACGGTGAGCTCGGTCGCTGCCGGCGTCAGCACCAGCGCCGCAATCTTCGGGGTGAGGCAGGTCGCCAGCGTCGTCGCTGCCGCGTCGGGGTTCGGCTCAAACGTCACTTCGGGTGGCTTGCCCGTCGCCACCTTCACCGTCGCCTTCAGGTTTGCTGGCGGAGCGTCTGTGCCAATCGGCGACCAGCACTCGCACCACGCCGGGGCCGCGAGCCGAATCGCCGCCGCGACGTCAGAGGCTGCGTTCACGCCCAGCTTCACCGACGGGCTGTTCGCGTTGTGACGGAACTCGGCCGAGCCTGAGACGGGCGCGGCGCCCTTTTCCAGCGGCTTGAATGGCAGGCGCTTCAGCGCGGTGTCGATGCAGGCGATGCCCACGGGGGTGAGGTTGGTGCCGGCGACTTCGAACGTGGCGCCGGTGTCGGTGATGTTGGCTTTGACGGCGGCTCCGCTGTCGTCGGCGGCGCCGCGGTTCTTCGGGTCGACGAAGCACTCGAGCACTGCAGGGCGCGCGATGACGAGGGCCCCGACGACGCCTTCGAGGTTCAGCGGCTCGGGCAGGGTCGGGTTCGGAGCTGCGCACGTTCCGATGTCGAAGTGGCTCAGGTTCGAAATCTTCTGGCGCTCGACGGTCGGCCCGTTCGACTCCTGCTTGCCGGAGGAAGACGGGGTGGCACAGGCAACGAGTCCCAGGGCAGCGCACGCAAAGAGACGATTCATAGGGCCGTCTATACGCCACAGATCGTTCTCCGGGGCTGTGCGTTTGAGGCCAGCACCATGAACAAACCCCTTTCCTCTCTTCTCATCGGCTGCAGAAAGTTCTTATGGGCCGCCTATCTCGTTCTCCTCGCGACGCCGGCCCTGGCGCAGTACTCGCAGTCTGCTGGCTCGAACGCTCCGATGGTGCGCGCGGTCGAACGCCGCCTCGACGAGAAGTCCGGAAGAATGGTCGAGCAGGTGGTCGAGCGAGAGGCGCCCAAAGACCGCTTCGGCAACGCGAATGGCAACCAGTTCGACCTCGCCGTCGACGGCGCCTTCGAGGGCCAGACGGTGGCAGTGATTCAGCTGTACGCGTTCTCTTTCGACCTCGCGAAGGCGGCGCTGAAAGAGAAGGGCTTCTCGGTGTACCGGTGGAATGGCGCCCCCAAGGAAGAAGAGCTCGAGGCGGCCCTGAAGAAGTCGAGCCAGCTGTGGCTCATCTCGGACTCGACGCGCCACCTGAGCGACAAGCACCTGGCCATCATCAAGAAGTTCTACGAGGCGGGACACGGCGTCTACATCTGGGGCGACAACGAGCCGTACTACGCCGACGCGAACGCGCTGGGCGAGGTGCTCGCCGGCGTGACGATGAAGGGCGACTTGAGGGGCGACCAGACGGTTGGCCTGCAGAAGGAGCCGGGCAAGGCGGGCGTGCTGCGCCGGCACCTGCTCACCACGGGCCTCGAGTACATCTATGAAGGCATCACCATCGCGACGATTCAGTCGAACCAGAAGCTGACGCCGCTGATTTACGGCTCGGCCAACAACCTCGTCGCGGGCTTCTCGGATGCAGACGGCAAGCGCCTCATCTTCGACGGCGGCTTCACGCGCCTCTACAACAAGTGGGACACCGCGGGCACCGGCCGGTACGTGAAGAACGCCGCCGCCTGGCTCGCCAACGTCGAGCGCTTCCCCACCGAGCACGCCGCGCTGACGAAGAAGGAATAGCGTCCAGCGCCGCTGCTTCACACGCGGGCACCGTTCAACGAATGAACGAGGAGGATCATCCCTCGACTGCTCTCCGGATGAACGGCCGTCTGCGCCAGCTACTTCTGTGGATTCCGCCGCGCCGCGATCAGCTCGCCCACGATGCTGACTGCAATTTCGGCCGGCGTGAGCGCGTGAATCGCGACGCCCATCGGGCTGCGAACCTTCGACAGCTCTGCTTCCGTAAACCCATCGGCGCGAAGCCGCATCTTGAACCGCTCGGCCTTTCGCCGGCTGCCGATCACCCCGAGGTACGCGAAAGGCTTTCGCAGCAGCGCCTCGAGACACGCCTGGTCCAGCGGGTGGTCGTGGGTGGTGATGCAGAAGTAACAGTCGGCCCCGCCTGGCAGCGCGCGCGCGACCTCGGCCGGGTGCCTCACCGTCAGCGTCACTTCGGCAAAGCGCTCTGCCTGCGCCCACTCGGGCCTCTCGTCGATGACCTCGACCTTGAAGCCGACGTGCCTTGCCAGGTTCGCGAGCTCACGGCCGACGTGGCCGGCCCCGAAGACGAAGAGGCGCGCGGCGGCCGCGTGCTTCTCGAGGAACACCCGCATCTTTCCGCCGCAGCACATGCCGAGGTCGTGGGTGAGGTGCGTCTCGATGATGCGCGTCTGGCCGTCCGCGTCGGCCAACAGCGCGACGGCCGCGTCGATGATTTGCTTCTCGATCGCTCCGCCGCCAACGGTGCCGCGGGTCTCGCCCTGGTCGAGCACGATCATCTTCGAGCCGGGCTTCTGCGGGGTGCTGCCCTGGGTGTCGATGATGGTGGCCAGCACGAAGGGGCGGCCCTCTTCCGTCAGCTTCGCGATGTCCGTGTAGAGCTGCATTTTCTTGAGGGCGACCCCAGCTTGCCTTTCATCAGCAACCAGAGCAAAAGCTGCAAAATTCTTCGCGCCCCGGAGTCCTTCGATGCAGGGAGTCATCACAGGCAAGGATGTGTTGAAGCACCTGCCGCTGATCTGGCGCGAGTTCGGAACCCGCTGTGCCGTCAAGGCGTTGCGCGCGGTGCTGACTGGGAAGAAGACCACCTTCCTCGACGTCGCCTGCTCGAAAGCGGGCCGGCTTCACCAGCCTCCGGCCCAGCGCCGGTTCTGGTCCTGAAAGCCCCCTGTTAACTGCAGGTACCAGCCGAACTTCCCCACTGCCGCGGCGGTTTCATACCTTGCAGAAGGTGGCAGCGGAGCCTCACTATTGCTCCGTTCCCCCCGCTGTTCAGTACGAGGTGACCATGCTCCACCTGGGCCGTCTCCTCTGCGCTTGTGTCCTGCTGTCGTCGGCAGCGTCCTTTGCGCAGACGAATACCTGTGAACCGATGCGCACCGTGCCGGTGGAAAGGCAGCTGCGCCAGCTGTACCTCGACCTGCTGGGCCGCCCGCCGACGATCGCCGAGTACCGCGCGACCGTGGCGAAGGGCGCCATCGGGGAAGCCGACATCAAAGAGCTGATGACGCGCGAGGAGTTCTACGGCCGCATGAAGACGTACCACCGGTCGCTGTTCCGGGCGAACGTCACGGCCAGCGTCTACAACAACGGCGACACGCGCCTGTCGGACACGACCGACGGCGCGAAGCCGCTTGAACAGCGCGGCAACCCGACGGCGTCACTGCGCGGCCGCAACGGCCAGGGCTGCGACCACTTCATCCCGCAGGACGACTGCCAGAACACGGGGCTGCAGCAAGACCCGCAGTTCGAAGGTGCTGCCACCGCGAAGGTCTGCCGCGACTTGAACGGCGTGCCGATGCCGGTCAGCGTCGACTACGACGCGACCATCTTTGCGTGCACCCAACTGGTGGGCGCGAGCAGCTGCGCGCAAGCGGTGACGAACAACCTGCTCGAGGCGAAGTACCTCAACTTCTGCGACATGCGTCGCGTCTCGGGCGCGCTGCAGCCGTTCAAGTGCATTCCGGATCCGGGCAAGCCGGCCACCGCCGTGCTGACGGAAGAAGTCATCGACGCCGTCTCTGGCCGCGTGACTGCTTTCGCGTACCCGAACCCGCCGGCGAACCCCATCTACACGCTGCTGGATCGCTGCACGCTGAACATGACCCTTCGCAACGGCGTGCGTGGCTCGTACGCGCCCGCCCGTGGCTGCATTCAGCGCGAAGGCTGGGTGATGGCCGACGCGCCTTTCTGGGACACCACCGGCGCGGCGCAGGTCGCCTCGTGCGCGATCGAAGCGCAGGTTCGCCCGATCAACCCTGCGACGATGGCGTCGTGTGAATCGGCGGGCTTCATCAGCGACCGTTCGTGCGGCTGTGGCATCGGCTTCCGCCGCTGCGAGCCTGGCAGCGGAGCGGTGAACAACGCGCGCATCGCCGCCATCAACGAAGAGCCGCTGTTGATTGCCGACTCGGTGCTGCGCCGCGACGAGGACTACTTCAGCATCCTCACCACGCGCCGCAGCTTCATCAACGGCCCGATGTCGGCCTTCTTCAAGGACAGCCAGGGCGTCGGCGTGCTGGCGATTACGTTGCCCGCGGACAAGGAAGTGATTCCGGCGATTCCCTACGCGACGGATCCAAACACCTTCACCGAGTACATCCGCGGGGAGAACGCGGCGGGCATCCTCACCACGCCCGGCTTCCTCTACCGCTTCCCCACGTACCGTTCGCGCGTCTCGCAGTTCTATGAAGCTTTTCTCTGCAAGAGCTTCGTGCCCCCGGCGGACGCGGTCGCTCCAAATCCGGAAGATGGCTGCAACCGCGAGAACAACCTCGCCAAGCGCTGCGGCTGCAACTACTGCCACGCCACCATCGAGCCCACTGGCGCGCACTGGGGCCGCTACGGCGAACGCAACGCGCAGTTCCTCAAGCCGGAAGTGTTCCCCAAGTATGACGCGAAGTGCCGCGACTGCGCGCTGGCCGGCAACACCAACTGCGACGGCGAGTGCGGCAACTACGTGATGCAGGCGTACGACGGCGACGGCGCGAACTCGCTGGGCCTCTTGAAGACGTACCTGTACCGGACGTCGGAAGAAGAGCCGAACATCAACGGCGGCCCGAAGCTGCTCGTCGAGCGCATGTTGCAGACGGGTGACCTCGAGCGCTGCAGCGTGAAGCGCGTCTGGCAGGAGTTCACCGGCCGTTCGATGTCGCGCCAGGAAGAAGACATGTACCTGACGTCGATGGTCGAGGCCTTCGTCAAAGACGGGCACAACCTGAAGGCGCTGATCCAGCACGTCGTGACCAGTGACGCGTACCGGAGGATCGACTGATGCGGATGTTCTTGCTCACCGCCGTTTTCGCGCTGTCGGCATGCACCCAGAAGGCGACGGAAGTTCCGCCGCGTGACGGCACGTTGAAGCCCGTCGACATGTCGAACCACCCACCCATCATCCCGCTGCCCGACCCTGAGCTTCAGGGTGGTCACGTCGGCCGCGCGCCCCGCCGCATCACCGTCGCGCAACTGAAGGCGAGCATTCAGACCACCACCGGCCGGCAGTGGAGCCAGATCGACAGCCTCGCCGCTTCGCTGGGCAAGGCCGACTTCGCGCTCGTCAACGCCGAGTCCACCGAGCCGAACCTGGTGTTCGCGAAGTTCCTCGAAGACGGCGCGCGTGAAGTCTGCACTGCTGCGGCGGCCGCCGACCTGACCACGCCGCTGGCCGAGAACCGCGTGCTCTCGCCTGAAGTGCCGGCGACCATCACCGACTTCTCGAAGATTGACGCCCCCACCGCGAAGAAGAACCTCGCCTACCTGTCGACGCGCATGTGGGGCCAGCCGCTGTCGGGCGCCGAGCTCGAGACCTGGTCGGCAAGCTTCCTCACCATGGCGGCGCGCGCGCAGGTGGCGAACAAGAAGAAGGAAGCGTGGGGCGCGATCTGCATCGCGATGATGACGGACCCGCGTTTCATCACCTACTGAACGGAGCGAACGGACCCATGAAAAAAGACCAGCTCCAGATGGAACGCCGCAACTTCCTCAAGGCGAGCGCCGCGTTCGGTGGCGCCTCGCTGCTCGGCACGCTGCCTTTCCGGGCTTTCGCGCAGGCGGCGAACCTCGCTCCGGCCGATCGCTGCTTTGTCTTTCTCTACTTCAGCGGCGGCTGGGACGTGCTGCTGTCGCTCGACCCGCGCGACCCGAACGTGTTCACCCCCGACCGCGTCAGCGAGACGCGCATTCTGCCCGGCTACAGCCTGCTGTCGAACGACTCGAGCTTCCCGACCCAGGTCGTGACTCCGACGGAAAGGGCCGGCGCTGGACCCAGCAACATCAAGTTCGGCCCCGCGATTGGCCGGCTCGCTGACCACTACGACCAGATGTGCGTCATTCGCGGCATCAACATGACGACCGTCGCGCACGAAGTCGGCTTCCGGTACTTCCTCACCGGCAAAGAGCCGAACGGCAGCGCGGCGCGTGGCTCGTCGACGGCGACTGAAATCGTCGGGCAGATGAAGCCGACCAACCCCGTGCCTTCAATTGCCTACGGCATCGAGAGCTACAACGACCGGTACCCGGGCTCGGCGAACGCACTGCGCGTCAGCCGCGCGAACGACCTCATCCTCACCCTGTCGCCAAGCCCCACCCAGCTCGACTCGGAAATCGAGAAGCAGCTGGTGAACCTGCGCGGCCAGTCGGTGACGTGCGAAGCCGATGCGTACAACACGCGCGGCCTCGTCGGGCAGTACCGCGATGCGCAGAACCAGATGGCGACCGTGCTCGGCAACTCGCTGAACAAGTCGTTCACCTACGCGGACGTGGCGACGGATCCGCCGGCGCTCAATGCTGAACGCGCGGCAGTGCGGGCGGCATACGGCCTCACGAACCCCATCAACTACGACTCGGCGGCGGGACGCGCGGCGATGGTGGGCACGGCGCTGAAGAAGGGCATCAGCCAGTGCGTGTCGATGAACCTGGTCGGCGGGCTCGACACCCACTTCGGCACGCAGCTCACCCACGCGACGAATCAGCGCGCGGGCTGGAATGCGATCGCCGACCTCGTCTCGGACTTGCGCGGCTCGGCGCACCCGAAGGGCGGCAACTTCATGGACCACACCACCATCATGGTGTTCAGCGAGTTCAGCCGGACGCCGTTGATCAACGGCACGGGCGGCCGCGACCACCACATCAGCAGCAGCGCGTTGCTGATGGGCGCCGGCATCAAGCACAACATGGTGTTCGGCAAGGCGGGCGACATCAACATGGCGCCGGGCCTCGTCAACCGCTCCACTGGCCTGCCGGACCCGAAGGGGATGTCGATTCTCCCCGAGGACATCATCGCCACCGTCCTCGCCTCGGCGAAGCTCGACTACGCGATTACGCGCACCGAGCCGCTGAAAGCGATTCTGACTTAGCGGGCGCAACGGTTCCGAACCCCGCGCATCTGAGAGCCAGCCATGGGCAAGCACACCGTCGACCTCTCTGATGCCGAGTTCAAAGCCCACGTCCTCGAGTCCGACCAGCCGGTGCTGGTCGACTTCAACACCAGCGCCTGCGCGCCGTGCCGGACGATTGCCCCGTTCCTCGAGTCGTTGGGGCAGAAGTTCGCCGGGAAGATGAAGATCGTGAAGATCAACTGCGACGACAACCAGGAGGTCGCGCAGCAATACGGAGTGCGCGCTTTCCCCACGCTGCTCTTCTTCAAGAAAGGCAAGGTCGTCGATCAACAGGTCGGTGCGCTGTCGATGTCGAAGCTCGAAGAGCGGATCCTGAACGCCCTCTAACGAGGGTACAATTTCTCCCTCTCGACTCGTCAGGCCGAAGGGGAGAAACACCCTCGTGAAACAGCTCTGGTTGCTGGTGCTCTGCGCGGCTTGTGGCGGCGCGAACGTCAGCGAAACGTTGAACCCGACTTCCTTCGATGCCGTTCAAGTCGAAGCCCCGTTGTCGCTGAAGGCGGCGCCCAGCTTCGCGGATGAGCGCGGCGGCGGCATCTTCATCGACCCCACCGGTCTGGTCGTCCGGCTTCGTGCCGACGGCTCGGTCGGCCGGCTCGAGTCGCATCCCGGCAACTCGGTTGCTGCTGGCGCCGCGAGCACCGTGTGGCCGCTGGGTCCGTACACTGCGCTCGTCGCCACCGACCGCGGGCTGTACGTCGCCGAGTCCGGTTGGCTCATTCAGCCGACCTGGCGCGACGCGCTCTCTCCTTCGGGCCTCAAGGCCACTGCGCTCGGCGACAACGGCGTCGCGTGGATCGCGCACGAGTCGGGGCTCTTCCGCATCGAAGACGGAAACTTGAGCGAGCTCAAAGACGGCGATGCCTCCATCACTGGCGTCACCGGCCTCGCTGTCGCTCCCTCTCTTTCTGGAGCGAGCGCCGTCTGGTTCGCGCAAGGCGAGAAGCTCTCGTGGGCCGAGCAGAAGTCGAAGACCACTTTCACCATCGGCGACAGCACGCTCACCGCGGAGTCCGTGAAGGGCGGCATCACCGCGCTCGCCGGCGTCTCGGCATCGCCGGGCAGCAAGGGCCAGCTGTGGGCGATTACCAACAAGGTGCTCTGGCTGCTCGAGGCCGGCACATGGCGGCCGTACGAATTGGGGCGCGCTCCAAAAGAGCTCGTCTCTGCCGGTCGCGTCGTCTGGCTTCGCGCGGGCGATGGGCTCTTCCGCTACGACGCCGACTCCAACGCGTGGACGGAAGCCAAAGGCCTCTCTGCCGTGCCGACGCTGCTCGCCGCCGATGCGACGGGTGCTGCATGGGTGCGCATCGGTGACAAGACCGCCGTCGTCTCGCCGCAGGTTGCCGCCCGCGTGCAGGGCCTCTTCCAGAATGCGCGCGTCTACGCGTCGGTGCTGATCGTCAACGCGTCGGTGCCCGTCAGCAGCATGCCCGAGCAGATGACCTTCAAGCTCGACGACGGCCCCGACGTCATCGTCCTCGCCGCCGACGCGAACCCGGGTGATGGCGCCGCCGCTTCTCAGCTCTTCTTCAGCCTTGGTGGCGTCGACACTGCGGGCCGCGACAAGCCGTACTCGCTGGCGGGTTTGATGGACGGGCTCCACACGCTGAAGGCGACCACGAAGTTCGCGGGCGGCAGCTCCACGCGCGTGCTGCACTTCGACTTCCGCGGCGGCAGCGCCGTGCAGCTCTCGTATGCGGCCGACATCAAGCCGATTCAGGAGGCGCGCTGCGACAAGTGCCACACCAAGGGCCCTGGCCAGAAGATGTCGACGTACGACGAATGGGTCGCTCAGAAAGACGCCATCAGCCGCGCCGTCGCCGAGCAGCGCATGCCGGCCGACGGCCTTCTCGACCCTGCCTCCATTCAGAAGGTCGAACGCTGGGTCGCCGCGGGAGCCAAGCCATGAAGGTGAGACTGCTGCTCGCGTGCGTGTTGCTGTGCGGCTGCCCCGAGACCAGGAAGCCACCGGACCCTCCGCCTCCCGTCAACGAGTGCGAGAACCTCGCGGCGATGACGCTGATGGCGAACCCGCCCAAGGTCCGCGTCAACTCGGCGAGCACGCTGACAGCGACGGGCGGCAGCGGCCGCACCACTTTCAAGGTCGCAGCGGGTGGCAGCGCCGGTGAGATTCGCGGTGACCGCCTGGTCACGGGGCCCACGCCAGGAAAAGACGTCGTCACCGCCAGCGACGACTGCGGCAACTCAGGCATGGTGGAGATTGAAGTGATTGCGGCGTTCGACGTCGCACCGGCGCGCGCGTCGGTGAAGCCCACCACCCGCTTCCAGGTCAAAGTCTCGGGCACCGTCGGCGCGCCCACTTTCACCGCGATGACGATGGGCAGCGGCGGCACCATCAGCGCCACCGGCCTCTACACCGCGGGAGCAACCGCCGGCCTCGACCTCATCGAAGTGCGCGACAGCGTCACCGGCGAGGAGGCGCTGCTTCAGTACGCGGTCAGCACCACCGCTTCCTTCCGCGCGCTGCCTGCGAAGATTGCGCTGCCTGCCGGCTCGTCGATGCCGCTGCAGACCATCGACGGCTCGGGCAACGTGGTGTGGACGGTGAAGAGCGGCCCCGGCGCCGTCAGCAACGGCGTCTTCTCGGTCGACAAAACAGCCGCGGGAAAAGCCGTGCTCGAGGGCAAAGACCTGTTCACCAACGAGGTCACCACCGTCGGCGTCGGCGTGATGGAAGAGCTCGGCCGCACCAGCAAGCCGCACGGGCGCCTCACTGACGCGGCGGCCATCGTCACCGGCGACTTCGACGGCGACGGCATCGCTGACGTCGCGGTCGGCGTTCCGGAAAGCGACCTCGGCCGGCCCAGCGGCGGCGCGGTGTTCATCTACAAGGGCACGGCCACCGGGCTTCCTTCGACGCCGACCTGGACCCTCGTCGGCGACACCGACACCGCAGCGCTCGGCAGCGTGATGGCGGCCGGTGACCTCGACGGCGACGGCAAAGACGACCTGGCCATCGCTGAGCCTTTCGCCGACGTCACGGTCGCCGACTCGGGCGCGGTGCTGCTCTACAAGTTCACCAGCGAAGGGCCGGTGCTGATGCGCGACCCGCTGACGGGCCTGGGCCGCGGCAACTTCGGAGCGTCCCTCGCCATCGCTGACGTCGACGGTGACGGCGACAAAGACCTCATCGTCGGCTCGCCCGCGGCAGACCTCGCGGTCGCGGCCAACTCACGCGGGGTCGTCGACTTCTTCATCCTCGAGAAGGGCAAGCCGATTCCCGACCTCGCAGCGATTCGCGTCGGTGGCTCCGACCTCGCGGTCGACGGCACGCCTCGCTCTTTCGCGCAGGTCCGGTTTGGGCGCGCCTTGGTGGTGGCCGACCTGAATGGCGACGGGCGCGCGGACCTCGCGAGCCTCGGCGTCGTCAACAACGCCATCCTCGGCGGCGTGCCGCAGGCGCGGAACCAGATTGCGGTGGCCCTGCATTTCGGGCGCGCGACGCCTCAGCTTTTTCCTGACACGCCTGACGCGTACATCCTTCCGAACAACCCGGCCGACGCGTCGGAAGGCACCTGGCGCCTGGGCCTTGTTCCCAAGACGGGAACGAAGCCGGCGATGTTGTTGCTCGCGGCGGACCAACTGGACTCGCCGGACTTGAGCGCGATGGGCGGCGTGAAGTCGGGAGCGAACTCTGGCGGTGTGCTGCTCTACGACGTGTCTGCCCAGAAGCCGACCGGCGGCCCGGTTGCGATGCCGGTGCAGCTGGGCCGGCCCGAGGCTTTCGCGCGCATCTGGGGTGACACGGCGGGCATCACCGCGGGCCGCAGCTTCGCGGTGGCCGACCTCGACGGAGACATGGGGCTCGACCTCGTGCTCGGCGCTCCGGCAGCGAACACCGTGGTGGGCGCGATGACGACGGTTCGTACCGGGATGCTGCTCGTCTACCCGCTCGACGCGTTGACCGCTGGCGCGCAGGTGAACAAGCCGGCAGCGGTGAGAAGCGGAGCGAACCGGATGGACACCCTGGGCGTCGCAGTCGCCGCGTGGAAGCCTGGCACCAGCAACGGGCTCGTGAGCTACGCCGCGCGCGCGTCATCGGCGAACGGCGACTTCACTGGCCGCGTCGATGCGTTCCTCGGCACCGGGCCGATCAACACGTGGGCAGTCACGTCGTCCGAGCCTCCCGCGCGGATCGCCAGCCAGCAGCACGGGCTCGCCACCGAGGTCGCGGTGGTGAACGGGCAGCTTCGCGCGCTGGTCGGCATGCCGGGCTACTCGGGCAGTGGCGTGAACAATGATGGCAACGAACTCGGAGCCGGCCAGGCGTTGCTCTATTCGTCGGGCATGGGCGCGGCTCCGACGCTCGTCGTCGAAGGCGCAGGCGCTGCGTACATGAGCAACGGGCGCCTGGCGTACGGCGGCCGCACGATGGGCGTCGACGTCGCGTTCACCGACTTCGATGGCGATGGGCGGAAGGACGCAGTGGTCGCCGCTCCCGGGTTCGCGACGCCGCTGCCGGCCACGACGGAGTACGCGCTGAACAAGGCCGCGTGCACGCCCGCAGCGTCGCAGGGCAACGGCGGGGTGCTGGTGTTCCTCGCGCGCGCCGATGGGAGTTTCAAGGAAGGCTTTCGGCTGTGGGGCCTGCTCGACATCGCGGGCTGCACTCCGGCGGCGACGACGGCGTGCCGGCGGGCTGCGATTTCTCGGGCGGGCATCGCGGGCGGGTTCGACTTCGACGGCGATGGAAAGGAAGACATCCTCGCGCTGCGCAACAACGGCATGGAAGTGTTTCTGGGCCGGGCGCCGGACGACGCGACGCTGGGCAAACCGAGCATGGGCTGCGACCCGGTGTTCTCGTTGCCCTCGCTGGTGCAGGCGGTGTCGGCGCCGAACGCGATTGGCGACCTCGACAACGACGGCTGCGACGAAGTGGCGCTGCGCTATTCGGACGGCACGCGCTCGGGCGTGCTGATTGCTTTTGGCTACGACGCGTCGGGCGCGCGGTGTGGCACGCACAATGTTCCCGTCACGCTGCGCATCGCCGGCGATCCAGAGGTGGGCTTGAACAACATGCAGCTGGGCATCGCGACGGCGCGCGCGGGGAAAGTGCTGGGCGACAACCGTGACTTCCTTGCTGTGTCTGCGCTGCTCTACCCGTTCAACGGCGTCACCCAGCCGACGGTGTTGTTGTTCGACATCGCGCAGCTGGTGGCGAAGCGCCCGGCGACGGGGGGCGCGGTGGTCGGCGCCATCAACGACGGCATCACGCCCATCACGCTCGTCTACAAAGAGCGTGCGCCGCTGTTCGGTCGCAGCCTCGCGGGAAATGTCGACCTCACGGGCGACGGCAAGGTGGACCTCGTGGTCAGCGCTCCGGCGGCGAACGTGAACGGCGACGGCACGGGCGCCATCTTCGTCTTCGAAGGCGGCCCGCAGCTGGGCGGCCCTCGTCCGGCGGCGATCACCATCGTCGGCGACAAGAATGAACGCGCGAGCGTCGGGCAGGACCTCTGCTTGTCGCCGCCGTCGGCTGGGGTGAAGGCTGCGCTGGCGATTGGCGCGCCGACGTCGTACCGCACGGGTACGGCGAACGGCACCGCGTGGCTGTTGCCTTTCGACTTTTAGGATGTCGGGCGTCCCGCTGCCCGACGCGGACTTCGACGTCACCGAGGCCGCGGTGCCGTGGAAGGTGCTGACCCGCGCGGGACACGAGGTGAGCTGTTGTCGGAAGTGAAGCGCTCGGCGCCCCTGCAGGCGGGCGGTGTGTTGGCGCAGTTTCACAGCTGGTCCTTCGACTACAGCGCCAACGGGGGCGTCGTGACGTGGGACCCGGCGGGTGCCGATCTTCCCAGCACGATGAAGGGCGTCTACGTCGACTTCTACGTCAACACTTCCGTCGCAACGGCCGCCGCGACCACGCAGCAAGATCGCTTCCTGGCTCGCTCGTACCCGGCCGACTCGCGGTCTGCGACCAAGCTTCTGGACTTCGACGGCAACGGCACGCTCGACGCCATCTACCACCCCGCAGGAATCGCCCGGCCCGATGCTCCGGTCAACACCGTGCAGTCGTACCTGCAGTCTCCCTCGGCGACCTGGCAGAGCGTCGGCCCGGCTCCAGCGACGGGGATGCTGTCTCATGCCTTCACCGAATTCCTCGACCTCGACCTCGACCTCGACCGGGACTCCGACCTCGACGCGCTCGCGTTTCCCAGCACCACGTTCAACCTCGACGACGCAGTCGTCGTCGAGCCGGGCCAGACGAACAACCCGAGCGCGTTCCATGGCTTCTGCACCGGGGTCGCGAACTCTTGCTGCAACAGCGCGTTGAGCTGCGGCGAGTTGATGACCCCGCTGCTCGAGTGCTCAGGCGGCACTTGCCCGGACGTCGAAGGCGCGAGGTCCGTCATCTACCCGCCCGACTCGGTCGCCAACATCGTCAATGACCGTCAATGACCGTCCCTTCAGCGTCACCAACTCCGGCGGTACGGTGGCCGCCTCTGGAGGTGCGTTCTGCGGCGCGAGCCGCGGCATCTGCAACGCCTATTACAACGCCAGCCAGTTCGAGTATTGCCGCACCCCCGCAAATGCCTGCGCCAGTGACGACAACGCGTGCGCGTCATTCTGCAACCTGCAGCTGAGCTCGACGGTGGTCGGGGGCAATTCGCTCGAGCTGAGCATCTTCCGTAACCCCGCCCGCTGCACCCAGCCGGCATGCAGCGCGACGGCGACCGTCTTCCTCGAGCGCTGGCCGGCCACCGCTCGCCAGTGGACGGCGACCCGCCGGGTCAAGAATCACACGAACATGTGGGCCGCCGAGGAAAGGCTTGGTCCGCGCAGGATCTGCTCGCGTCGTCCGCCAGCCATCCGTTTCTCCTGCTTCGGAACCAGCAACGGAAGTACCCGCTGAACACGAGCACCGAGGGCACCTGCGCAAAGAACGGTTCGCTTCCGCTCAACCGGCCTTTGATGGGCGCGATGGCCCAGGTCGACGTCAACGCCGACGGCCGCACGGACGTGGTGTTCGCCTACCAGGGTCGACCAGTGTCCGACCCTTCTGCGCACGTCGAGCGCGTGTACCTCAACACCGCCACCGGCTTTCAGCTCGCGCCGGCGAGCAGGTTTGTCTTTCCGGAAGCGCAGTACGGGGTCAACCGGACGCTGCGCCGGTTCTCGTTTTCGATCGACTGGCTCACTTCGTCGGGCGCCGGCCAGGTGCTCGGCGACACGTCGGTGCCCGACATGGGCCGGATGGCGGACGTCGACGGCGATGGCCTGGTCGACCTCTGGGACAGGGCGGGGTGCAGATTCGCAGCAACGGTGAGGACACCGAGTCGTGTTCCGGCGGGCGCTGCGTAACCACTGGAAGCGAAGTGCTGCGCTTTGACGCCTACGGCAATGTCGAGGAACAGCTGACCGGCAACTTCGCCAGCGGTCACGTGGTGGCAGATGACCAGCGCACGCGGTCGGTGAGCACCTACGAGAACCGCCTCGATGGAGGCTGGACGATCGGCCTGCTCACCAGCCAGGTCGCTTCCGGCTACACCGAAGACGTCAACGGCTACCCGGACGCGAACCACACCCTCTCGTGGCGTCGATGGTCCTACGACGCGAAGGGCGCGGTCGAGAACGCGACCACCCGCAACGTCGTCCCGGCTGCGTGCACCTCGAACGCGACCGACGACTCGGTCACCTACACGTACACCTCGGCGGGGCAGCTGAAGACGTCGAAGGAGAACCAGCGCAGGCTGATCGAGCTCGTCTACGACGCGCAGCAGCTGTACGTCGCCTCGCAGAGCGTCACGTTTCCGCAGCTGATCGACGGCGTCGCCACCAACTCGAACGTGACGTTGGTCGAGCAGGCAGAGCACGACCTTCGCAATGGGCAGACGATTGCGCGGGTGGGGCTCAACGGCGTTCGCACCACCACGCTCTTCGACAGCCAGGCTCGAATGACCGAAGCGCGCGGCCCGAATGGCGTGCTGCTCGAGAGCCGCAGCTACGTCGACAGCCATCCGACCTCGATCACGAGCACAGTGGTCACCGACACCGGAAAGTCCTTCACCCGGAAGACCCACCTCGATGGCGTGGGTCGAGAGCTCGGCACGGTGGAGCAGGGCACGGGGACGCAGACCATCCGCGCCCGGAGGTTCGTCTACGACGCCTTTGGGCGAACGGTCTGGGTGGGGCTGCCGTCGTTGAAGGGACAGCAACCAAATCGGCACCCAAGAATAGAGGGCAATAAGCAATGTCCCAGAGCAGGACGAAGAGGATGTCGAATGACGAGATTGCCGACTCGACGCAGAATGGTCGGATCGTTGCGCTTTAATAGGGGTGCCCGCCGGGGATCAGCTCGGTTCGGCACTGGTACGCGCGGCAGACCTCAGTGGGCGTGAAGTTTGGAATCTCGCGGTGGCATTCGACGGGATCCGCTGCTTTCAGGCGGGCCTCGGCGTGGGCGCGGCCCTGCGTTCCGACGACCTCGCTGCTCTTTCCCATGCTGACGCGCACGCAGTCGCGGTCGGATCGACAGAGGCGATCGACGCGGAGCATGAGGTCTGCGCGGAAGAGGGCGATCGTCGCTGCCACGGCGATCAGGATCCCCAAAGCCACGATGCCGCGTCTTCTCATGCGCCCAGAATGCGATGGCCTGGCCGTTTGCGCATCGGACGTTCGGAGGACCCCCACGCGCGAAACATAGCGCCAGCTGTGGGGATGATGGGATGTTCGAGCGGTTCAAGTCTCGGAGGGATTCGATGCTGCACAAATCGCTGACACGGCTTTTCGTCATGGGGCTGCTCGCTTGCTCTAGTCCACCTCCGGTCACCGGTGAGCCGGACTCAGGCTCGGTGATCAGCGCGGATCTGAAGAAGTACTACGCGAAGCTCGCCCAGCGCTGCTCGGGCACGTACGACGTGGACCCGCTGTCTGCGAGCGTGTTGGTCACGGCGCAG
>JBBRAX010000025.1:0-96112 GCA_038206395.1 Myxococcales bacterium
CGCAGGGCGTTCGCAAAGTTCGGAGTGTCGGGCCCGATTTCCCGCTGGGTCACGCGCGAGAAACGATCTTCGTGAAGGAACTCGATCGGATCCTCGATGGTGAGGATGTGCTTGCGGTAGTGCTGGTTGATGTACCCGACCATCGCCGCGAGCGTGGAGCTCTTGCCCGAGCCGGTGACGCCGGTGACGAGAATCAGGCCGCGTTCTTCCTGGCTGATCTTCTCGAGCACCTTGGGCAAGCCAAGCTTCGCGAAGTCCGGAACCGTGAAAGGAATCGCGCGCATGATCGCGCCGATGTTTCCCTTCGTGCGGTGAATGTTCGCGCGGAACCGACCCACGCCTTCCAGCGCATAGCTTGTGTCGTGATCGCGCAGCTCTTCGATCTTCCCGGGGTAGTGGCTCGCCGAGAGGATGTGGTGCGCGATCCGCTTGGTGTCTTCGGGCTGCAGCGCCGGCACCTTCACCGGGAGCAGCTGCCCGTTGACGCGCAGGGCAGGGGAAGCGCCCACCTTGAAATGAACATCTGACGCGCCGTTCTTCACGGCGGCGCCGAGGAACTGATTGAAGGTCGCAAGCTCCATGCTTTTCCCCTGAGCGCTTAAAATCAGCGAACGGTGACGGACATCGCCTGCGTCTTCGCCAGCATCGACGTCGTCCGCCGCAGGCGATCCGACAGCGTGCGGCAGAAGCTCTTGAACACCTTCACGCCCAGCTTGTCGTCGCTGCTCAGCAACGCCTCGAACCGATCGCGCGGCATCTTGAGCAGCCGGCACTCACCGACCGTCGTCACCCGCGCGCTCGTGAGCAGGTCGTCGATCAACGACATCTCGCCGAAGAGATCGCCCTCTTTGAGGCGGCCGATCTCTTCAGTCGCGTCATGCTTGCCGTCCGCGTTGGCATCTCGCGTGACGCGCACTTCGCCCTTCTGAATCACGTAGAGGGCATCACCCAGTGCGTTCTCCTCGATCACCACCGTGTCCGGTGGCAGGTCGAGGTAATGGATGATGCTCCCCAGCCGGGTGGTCTCGTCGAAGCTGAGCCTCGCAAAGAGGTGGAGCTTCTGCAGCAGCTCCACCCCTTCGAATTCTCCAAAGCCTTGAAGCTCGAGCTCCACGAGACCTCCGGTGCTTAGTTGCAGGCGCCGACGCCCATTCCGAACGTGAGGCCCTGGCAGGCGCCCGCCGCGCACGCAGGCATGCCGCCGTCGGTGTTGCAGACCTGCCGGCAGCTGCCCGCGCCGCCGTTGTTGAGGCACAGCGCGCCCTTCACGCACTGGTTGCCGGCCTGGCACGTGCCGCCGACCGCCGTGGCGCCCGCGGCAAAACAGCCCGCCGCGGTGGCGGACACCGGGTAGCAGCCGTTGGTCGCCGGCGAGCAATCCTGCAAGAGCAGGCTGCACATTGGAGGGGCTGGCTGGCAGATCAGCGGGCGCTCGTTGCTGCCCGGAACCGTCAGCTGGGTGTTGCAGAGCCGGCCGTTCACGCAGTCATTGCCGTTGCGGCAGTACTTCGCGCAGCCCAGGCCCATGCCGGCGTCATTCAGCTTCTGGTTGTCGACGCACACCGTGCCCTTGGCGCAAGCCACCGTCTGGCTGCACTCGGCGCCCTCGGGTGCCGTGCCGTCGCCGAAGCAGTCGCGGCCGCCGTCCGGGCCGTAGTTGCACTGGCTGCCCGCCTGGGTGCAGTTCTGGGAAACGATGTCGCAGCCGCCGAGACAGGAGCCCACCGCGCCGCCGGCCGCCGTCAGGTAGCAGAACTGGGGAGCCGTGCAGCTGCCCGCGTCCGACAACGTGCAGTTCGTCGCCGCCGTACCGCCGCCCGTACCCGTGCCACCGCCAACGCCCGCGCCACCACCGACACCCGCGCCACCACCGACACCCGCGCCCCCGCCGACACCCGCGCCGCCGCCGACTCCAGCGCCGCCGCCGACTCCAGCGCCGCCGCCGACTCCAGCGCCGCCGCCGACTCCAGTGCCGCCGCCGACGCCCGTGCCGCCACCCTTACCGCCGCCAGCCGCCGTGCCGCCGCCCTGACCTGAGCCGCCGGTGCCACCGCCACCGCCGCTCGTCGAAGTGCTGCTGCCACACGCCGCTACCGTCGCGCAAAGCGCCAAAACCAGAAACCGATTCATTTCGTTGTCTCCCCACCGCAGGCCGGGCCCCGCGGTTTACCGCCGTTGAAAGTTAGACCACCTTGGACTTCGCCCAGAGCAGCTCGAACTGCGACTGGAACTGGGCAGCAATTTCGGGGTGGTTCTTAACAGTGAATCTGTCTTCCGAGTGTTTCGTTGAAGAGCTCTCGGAAAAATTGGCGCTGCCCGAGAAGGCGTCGTCGCCGACGACTCCGAACTTCTCGTGCATTGTCTTTGCCGACTGAACGCGGATGTCGATCGGGTGGCCCTGGGCCTTCAGCGCCTTGAGCGCGGCGACCGTCGAGGCCGAGAAGTCGTCGTTGATCACGACGCGAACGATGACCCCGCGCTTCGCCGCTTCGATCAGCGCCTTTCCTTCGGGCGACGACGCGCTCATGCCGTACATCGCGACGGCGATCGCCTGGCCGGGTTTGGCTTTGTTGAAGAGGTCGGTCGCTCCGACGGTGACCGAGGCCTTCACGCTGCTGACCGTGCCATCGAGGCCTGTCGCGTTGGTGAGCCGCGTGCCCCCTGCGCCGTAGCCCGTGCCGCCCGCGGCTGCCGAGAACTCGCGGCTGTTGAAGAACCCTTCGAGGTCGAAAGCGGTGAGGATGTCGCGCAGCCCATCGATGCGGGCCTTCGTGATCCCGACCTTGAGCAGATCGTCGACGCTCTCGAAGTCACCGTTCTTCGCGCGGTAGTCGAGAATCGCGTCGGCCTGCTTCGGGGTGAACCCCGCGAGGTCGAGCTCTTCCTTCGTCGCCGCGTTGACGCTCACCCGGCCCGAGCCAAAGAACAGCGGCTCGAGCTTCTTCGGATCAAGGGTCGAAAGCTTCGGCACGCGCTCGAAGAGCTCTTCGATCGACGCGAAGCGGCCGGCCTTCAACCGCTCAGCCAGCACCGCCTTCGCGAGCGTCGAGCCGATCGCCGCGGTCAGCCGCGTCTTGTCGCTGCCGCGAAAGCCGTTGATGTCGACCGAACGGGTGTCGGCCAGCGGCGCGTACGCGGCGTAGCCATCGGCCGGCTTCGCGGGCCAGGTGCCGGGCGGCTTGCCGTGGGCGACCATCATCGCGTTCCACTGCTGGTCTTTGAAGTTCGAGAAGTTGTTGGGAGAGAGCACGGCCTCGTCGTTGTTCCAGAAGCCGGCGAACTCGTCGGTGTACTGCTCGACGGGGCGGCGCGTGGCGGCGTCGACGGCCGAGTACACGGTGAGATCTTCGTAGTTCTTCGTGTCGGCGGTGGACGACCAGTTGAAGCTGCCGGTGACGAGGCGGTCGGGCCGGCCATCGATCGAGGTCGAGAAGCCCTTGTGGTGGTTGAGGCCCTTGGTGCTGTTGTGGTCGTAGACGGGCGCGCCCTTGGTCGGGCTCCACGCGTACGGGAAGTCTTTCTTGAACTTCACCTCGATGTTGGGCAGCTTTTCTTTGAGCAGCTCAGGGAGCGCGTTGCCGCCGGTGGCGCTGGCCTGGCCCGAGTCGGCGATGATCCGGAACTTCACGTTCGGGTTCTGCTTCGCCGCGTCGGAAATCGCCTTCTGAATTCCGTCGCTCTGGAACTCGAAGATCATCATGTTCACTTCGACGGGCTTGCCCTTCGCGCGCTCGATGGTGCCGGCGAGCTCGGCGAGCAGCTTCTTCTCGAGGCTCTCCTGGAAGGTGAAGTGCAGCGAGACGCCGTCGAGGTTGCCCAGCGACGACATCGACTTCAGCTGGGAATGCGCGAGCTCGATGCCGATGCCCAGCTGGGAGGGGGTCATCGGGCTGGCCGCGGTGGCCGCGGTGTCGAAGGCGTCGGAAATCACCTGCACTTCACTGACGGTCAGGTACTTGTCGCCGTTGACGATCGCGGCGGCGACCAGCGCTTCCTTGATCTTCGCCTGGTCGGCGGCGTTGGTCGCGCGCGCGAGGATGCGATCGACCAGAGGGCGGGCGCCCGCAGAGATCTTCAGCTGCTCGAGGCTCGGCATGTGGAATTCCCGGTGTGAAAGGGTAGGCTCCCATTACTTCAAGGCCGCCTCGAATTCGAGGTCTCAAACTGTTGTCGCTGACACGCTGCTGCTGGCTGCTGCTGATCCCGCTCCTTGCCTGCTCTGCATCGCCGATCGTGAATCGGTGTGACGGAGTCACGTGCGCGGCCGGCAGCTTCTGCGTCGAGCTGACCGGCAAGTGTTCCGTGCCTCCGCCTGACTCAGGGACGGGGTGCGACGACGACAGCCGGTGTGGGGCTCCTTCTCCACGCTGCCTTTTGGCCGCGAAGCGCTGCGTGCCGTGCCTGACCGACAACGATTGCGCGGCGGGCAGCTGCGACCCCACGAGCAACGAGTGCATCAGCCTTCCCGACTCGTGCGCCACGGCGCGGAAGCTCGACCTGTCGACGGGGAAGGCGACCGTGATCGCCGACACCACCCGCGCCAACGATGACACCCGGCTCTCGTGCGCGCTGTCGGGCACCAAGTCGAACGACCTGGTCTGGGCGCTGGAGATCACCGAGCGCAAGCGGGTCGTCGCGACGGTGACTCCTGCGCTTGGCGGCCCGCTGCGCCCGGTGATCGCGCTGCGCACCCAGTGCAGCTCGACGGACCCGAGCACCAACCTGAACTGCGCGTACCCGACCACGACTGGCTCGACCGCGCGGCTCACCCTCGACGCGTTGGACCCCGGCACCTACTACCTGTGGGTCGAAGGCGAAGACGCCAACACCGGCTCGTTCACCCTCGACGTGCAGCTCGACGTGCCGCCGCCCAGCGAGTCGTGCGCGCAGCCGCGGCTCATCCCCATCACCGGCAGCAGCTCGGAAGAGATCTTCGGCGACACGCGAAGCCTCAAGGACGACGCGGCCGGGCTCTGTGGAGGCGCCGCGGCCCCTGACGCCGTCTATGCCGTGCAGCTGTCGACCGCGCGTCGGCTGCGCCTCGAGCTCGAAGGAATCTCGAAGGGGTACCAGCCGGTGCTCTACGCCCGCACGACCTGTGACGCGACGACCGCTGCGGCGCAGGTCGGCTGCGTGGCGGCGACGGCGGGCAACGCGACGCTCGACATTCCCCGCGTCGAGGCGGGCACCCTGTACCTCTTCGTCGACGGCCAATCGGCGGCGAACGGCGGCAGCTACCGGCTGCGAATCACGCCCTTCGACCCGGTGCCTCCGCCCACCAACGATGCGTGCGCGATGGCGAAGGCGATTCCGATGCCGGCGATGGCCCTGGGCTCGGTGAACGAGCAGGGCGACACGTCGTCGGCAACCAACGACGCGCTCGGCTGCAACGCCAGCGGGCCCGATCTCGTCTACCAGTTCACGCTGCCTGTCGCGCGGCAGGTGCTGGCGGCGGTGACACCGCTGGCAGGCTCGAGCCTGCGGCCGGCGGTGTACCTGCGCCCGGCGATGAAGTGCGGCAGCGAGTCCACCAGCGACCAGGTGGCGTGTCAGATCTCGGCGTCGCCCGGCGGCGCTGCGACGACCGTCGTCCCCAACCTCGCCGCGGGGGTCTGGTACCTGTGGGTTGACGGCGTGCAAGGCTCGGGTGGGCCTTTCGATCTGCGCCTCGAGCTCGCCGAGCCGCCGCCGGTGCCGCCCAATGACGTCTGCTCTGCCGCGGTGCCGCTGAGCCTCGCGGCCGGCGTCATCAACGCCCAGGGCACCACGCTTGGCGCCAACTCGGACAAGCTCAGTAGCTGCACGCTTCCGAGCAACGGGCCGTCACCCGACGTCGTCTACGAGCTGAGCCTGGCCGCGAAGCAGTCGCTGGCGATCGACCTGAAGGCGGCCAATGGCTCGTCGCTGAAGCCGGTGGCGACGCTGCGAACAGGCACTTGCGCTTCGGTGAACCCGAATGACGAAACGGCGTGCGCTTGGGGCGACCCGCAGGTGGCCGAGCGCGCCGTCTTCACGGTGCCGTCGCTGGATGCGGGCACGTACTTCCTCTGGGTGTCGGGCGACGACGCGAGCCAGGGGCCTTTCAGCCTGAAGGTGTCGACGGGCCCCGAGATTCCGGTGCCGGCGAACGACAAGTGCGCCGCCTCGGGGCTGCCGACGCTGGTGCCCAACGTCTTCGTCGGCGGCGACACGCGCGGCGCTTCGAATGACGAACAGGCGACGGGCTGCGGCCTCACTTATGGGTCTGACGGAGCGCAGGCCCCTGACGTCGCCTTCCGCTTCTCGCTGGTGAGCACCGCGAACGTGACGCTGGCGGTGACGCCGGATGCCGTCGAAGGGCAGCTGTTCCGGCCCGTGATCTACGTGCGCACCGCCAGCTGTACTTCCACCCTGGCCAAAGGCTGCGCGGCGGCGGCCTCGTACGGCGGCGCTGCCACGCTGTCGCTCAGCAACCTACCGGCCGGCAGCTACAACGCCTGGGTCGATGGGGCAGGGCAATCAGGCGGAAAGTTCACGATCAAGATGTACTGAGAGAGGATGCACCCGTGAACGACAAGGCCCTCTTCAGGAACTCAGAACGCCGGCGCGACGTGCGCATCGGCGCGAAGGTCGCGGTGCGGTTTCGCGCGCTCGCGGATGCAGCAAAGGCGTTGAACACCTTTTCGGTGAACTTCTCGGCGGGCGGGCTCTGCCTGCGCACGAAGACGCCGCACGCGCTGGGCGAGAAGGTGCAACTTGGGCTTTCGGTAGAAGGCGAGTCCTTCGAGCTTCAAGGCGTGGTCGCCTGGGTGAAGGCCGACGTAATCGGGCTGCGGTTCGAGAACGTCGCTCCGAAGGATCGCGAGCGGCTCGAGCGCGTCGCGAAGGTGCTCGCGAAGACGAACCCGCTCGTCCCTTAAGGCAGTCGGTAGACGGTGGTGTCGGCCACCGCGAAGCCGCAGGCCAGAAAGAAGGCGCCAGCCTCGGGCGAGACCGCGGTCAGGGTCTGAATTTCGAGCTTCTTGACGCCCAGCACGCGCGCGCGTTCGACCGCCCGCTTCAGCAGCTCGCGGCCCACGCCTTTGCGGCGCCAGGCGGCAGTGACGGCGAGCTCTTCGATGGTGCCGATGCGGCCACCCATGCGGATCTGCGGGCGGTGGGTGAGGCAGACGACGCCGATCGCCTTGTCGAGCGAATCGGCGGCGACGAGCAGCTCCATCTCGGGGTGGCTGATGATCCAGGTCACCGTCGCGGGATCGCCTGAGAAGCCGAGCTCGGCCATCAGTTGGGTCAAAGGGGTCGCGTCGCCGCGGCGCGCCGCGCGTACCTTGAAGGCCGTCACTGGCCCTGCACCTTGTCGAGCTGCGCCTGCAGCTCTTTGAGCGTCACGAGCCCGGTCGACCGTGCGAGCACCGTTTCGCCGTCCATGAAGAGCACCGTCGGCAGCTGGGTGACCTGCAGCTTCTCAGCGCGATCGACCGCCTTCGCGAACTCCAGCCGCTCGAGCTTGAGGCCCGGGTTGTCGGACACCAGCTTGTCGAGCACGCCTGCGCGGCTCAGCGTCTTGCTGGCCGAGTTGGTCGACGACTCGAAGAGCACGACGCGGACGAAGGACGCGGGAGCAACAAGCACCGGCGCCGACTTCAGCGAAGGCTCGGGCTTGCCATCGGCCGCCTTCACCACCGCGAGATCCTGCCCGGCCGTGGTCTTCGCCTTCGTGCGGAACTTCTCGGGGATGGCGCTCTTGTCGTTCGTGTAGTGCTCTTCGCCGCGCTCGTCGACCCAGGTCCACACCGCGTCGTCCGCGAGCGCGGGGCCGGCCAGCAACGCCAGCGCGAGAAGAACGCGGCTCACAGATCCACCAGGAAGACGGTGACCGCCTGGTCGAGCAGCTCGCGCGACAGCGCAGGGGGGATCTGCCGGTACCGCGCGGTGTCCTTGATCAGCTGCACCAGGTCGCGGGGGTGGCATGCGCGCAGCTCCATGTTGCGGGGCGTATAGTACTGCTGCATCAGGTAGGTGACGGCCTGGTCGACGTACGGAATGCCGGCGGCGTCACACACGCGGCGGAAGATCTCGCGGTAGCTCTTCTCGTCCGGGTTGCCGACCTCGATCTTGTACTTGATGCGCCGAAGGAAGGCCTCGTCGACCAGCTCCTTCGGATCGAGGTTGGTCGAGAACACGATCAGCTGATCGAACGGAATCTCGAACTTCTTGCCGGTGTGAAGGGTGAGGAAGTCGATGCGCTTTTCCAGCGGCACGATCCACCGGTTCAGCAGGTCGGTGGGGTGCACTTTCTGGCGGCCGAAGTCGTCGATCAGCAGCATCCCGCCGTTCGCCTTCACCTGAAACGGCGCTTCGTAGAACCGCGCCGTCTCGGAATAGATGAGGTCCAGCGTCTCGAGCGTGAGCTCACCACCGACGATCACGCTGGGGCGGCGGCACAGCTGCCACCGCGCATCCATTTCGAAGCCCTGGCGGCGGCCCGACTGGTCGCGCCCCATCTCGAGCGAGATTGGGCTGTGCACCAGGTTGTCGAACACCTTGATGATCTGCCCGTCGATCTCGAGGCACGAAGGAATGAACGCCTCACCGCCGAACATCGCGCTGATCGCTTCGGCCAGCGACGTCTTGCCGTTGCCCGGAGGCCCGTAGAGGAACAGCGAGCGCCCTGAGTTCACCGCGGGGCCCAGCTTTTCGGCGAGGCCTTCTTTGATCGTCAAATGGCTCAGGGCCATCTGCAGATCTTCGCGGGCGACCACCGGGTTCTCACGCGTCTGCTGCGTGATCAGCGCGTTGTACTGCTCGATCGGCACCGGCGCGGGGCCAACGTACGTGGTGCGGGTCAACGCGTCCTTCGCGTACTCGCGGCCCTTCTCGGTGAGCACGAAATCGACCGACGCACGCCCGAAGCCCTTGCCGCCGCGCAGGTCGACCAGCTTTTCCGCGGCGAGGTGGTCGATGACGTGCTCCATCACCCCCGTCCACGGCAGACGAATTTCCTGCGCCACCTGCATGCCCGTCGCGCTGCCCGCGTAATAAAGGAACTTGAGCGCGATGTCAGAAAGGAGCCCAATCTTCAGGCCCGCTTCCTCGAGCGTCTTCGGCTCGGGCGGGGCGATATCCAGAATCGCCGGGTTCTCGAGGTTGAACGGGTTGTCGCCCTTCTGGCCCAGGTATTTCGGGCTGAAGTTGCCTGTCGATTCCTGTGAAGGGTCGGCATCGCCGACGGTCATCGGCCTGCCATTGGGGGACTGGTGAACGCGGGTCGATCGCTTCGTCATCGGTGACCCAAACTTAGCCTTTCGTCGGTCAGATGTACGTCAGCCAGTCGGCGTACTTCGGCTCGTGGCCCCGGACGACGCGGAAATACAGATCCTGCACGGCCTTCGTGATGTCGCCCGGCGTGCCCGTGCCAACGGTGCGGTTGTCGACCTCGACCACCGGAGTCACCTCGGCCGCCGTGCCGGTAAAAAAGACCTCGGCCGCGATGTACAGCGCGTCGCGGGTGAAGCTGACTTCTTGAACTTCGCGGCCCATGTCCTTGAGCAGCCGGATCACGGTGTCGCGGGTGATGCCGCGCAGAATCGGCGACGACAGCGACGGGGTGCGCACCGCGCCGTGGCGGCCGACGCAGAACACGTTCTCGCCCGACGCTTCGGCGACGAAGCCCGAGATGTCGAGCAGCACCGCTTCGTCGTACCCGGCCATCACCGCTTCGCGCTTCGCGAGGATGCTGTTGACGTACTGGCCGGTGATCTTGCCGCGCACCATGTTCACGTTCACGTGCATGCGGGTGAAGCTCGACACCTTCGCGCGAATGCCGTGCTTCAGGCCCTTCTCGCCGAGGTAGGCCGCCCAGTCCCACGCGGTGATCGCGACGCGGGTGGGGTTGGTGGCGCCCAGGCCCATCGCTCCGTCGCCCATGAAGGCAATCGGCCGCAGGTACGCGCCGTCTTTGAACTGGTGCAGCTGCTCGCGAAGAAGAGAGCAGCAGGCCTCGACCAGCGCGTCTTCCGAGTAGTTGATCTTCAGCATGCAGATGTGGGCCGAATCGAGCAGCCTTCGAATGTGCTCGCGCAGGCGGAACACCGCGAGTCGACCGTCTTTCGTCTTGTACGCGCGAATGCCCTCGAAGACGCCCAGGCCGTAGTGCAGCGCGTGGGTCATCACGTGGACGTTGGCGTCCTGCCATTTGATCAGGCCGCCATCCATCCACACCTTTTCGGACTTCAGGACATTGCTCGACGCAGCGACGGAGCTCATGCCCAAGGTCTTGCCAACGCACGCTTCCGCTGTCCAGCGTTCAGCGTTGCAAGCGGGGCAGCGGAGCGAGCATCCGGGTCAGAAACGGCACCTCGGGGGTCAGCTGCTTTCGGCCCATCGCCATCGCGTTCGCGAGGCCTTCGACGCTGGGGATGAGCTCCAGCGGAGACAGCGTGCGCTTGAAGTCGTGCACCAGGTGCGCCCACGGGCGGTTCTTGCGCACGTTCACCTCGGCGAGCCTTTCGATCGGCAGCCAGAGCGGGGTGGTGAGCTTCATCGAGAAGCCGTTGAGCGCGAGGATGAAGGCGTTGCGGGTGCTGATCTTCCCCTTGTGCACTGCGCGCCAGGCCGCCTTGCAGGGCAGGTTATCGACCAGGCCGCCGTCGACGAAGCGCGAGACGCCGTGCGTTTCCATCGTGCCGGCGATCTCTTTGTGCATGCGGGGATCATCGCGGAGCACGTCGTAGTGGATGACGCCGGGCAGGGCGCTGCTGAAGCCCGCGGCATCGAGCGCGTCCCAGTGTTGCGTCTCGTCGCTGTCGCCCAGGTGCAGCTTCACCAGCACCTCGGGCCGGTTGAAGAACTCGGCCAGCGCTCCGAAGGTCGCCTGCACCGAGCCCATCAGCTTCATCGGGTTGAGCATCGACCTGCTCGGCAGGCGAAACAGCTGCTCGTAGAAGGCCAGCGGGCGGGGCAGCTTGCCGCGGCGAATGCCGCTGAGCGCGATGATGGTCTTGATCGGCAGCTCGGAAAGCTTGAGCCCACCCCCTTGCGGATGGTCGGCCCCGAACCAGCGGCCGATGCCCGAGCGCAGGAACAGCCGCAGCGCCGCCGGCACGCCGTACCTGTTCTCGGTGCTGACCGCGCGGAACAGCTTCTTCCACGACAGCCCGCGCACGATGTTGATGATCTCGTCTTGATCGAACCGGGCCACCCGCGAACGGAACAGGCTCAAGATCGCGCCGATCGACGTGCCGACCAGCAGCTCGGGCTTGAGGCCGTACTCGTCGAGCAGGCTCATCACGCCGACGTAGACGTAGCCGGTGCCGCCCCCCCCGCCCGAGACGAGCACGAGGGCCTTGTGCCGAAGCTCACGGTCAATCGCCTCGGGGCTGAGCCGGTTCTCGAAGCGCTTGGCGAGCCCGTCGCGCACGTCGAGGGTGCGATCTTTCAGCTCCTTGAGGTGCGGCAGCAGCGCCGCGCGGGTCAGCGGGCCTTTGCCAGGGAGCAAGACGGGGCCCAGGCGCCTCTCGATCTCCAGACGGAAGGGCTCGAGCCAGGCGCCGACGCCGACGTCGTGCCCCTGGTGCTGCACCTTGTACATGCGGGCCAACGACAGCGCGGTGCGCAAAATCGCTTCTTCGTGGGCGTCGGTGAGCCGAGGGTTTTCGAGTGAGCCGCGCACCAACGCGATTTCCATCTCTTCGAGAGGGCGGGTGATCTCGAAGCGTTCTTTGAGCAGCACTTCTCGAGTTACCGCTTCGACTTGCCCAGGAGCCGCAGCTCGCGCAGCGCCTCGGTGCAGTCGGGGTTCGCCTGAATGGCCTTCTCGAAGTTCTTCTCGGCCTTGTCGGGCCGGCCAATCGCCTTCTGGATGTAGCCGGCGAACAGGTAGCTCTTGTCGACCTTCGGGTTGAGCTCGATGGCCTTTTCGATCGCCTGCAGCGCCTCACCGACCATGCTGCCGTTCTTCGGGTCGAGCTGGAACTTGCTCCAGCCGAGCCAGGCGTGGAACTCGCCTTCGTCGGGGTAGAGTTGAATCGCTTCGCGGAAGAGCATCCACGCGCCTTCGTAGTCGCGCTGCCGCATCTTCTCTTCGCCCTTCTGGAACTTGCCTTCGGCCGCGAGGATCTTGCCGACCTCGTCGCCGATTTCGCGCTTCATGCCCTGCGCGAGCTCTTTGACGTAGCGCTCGCGTTCCTGCGGGTCGGTGAGCGTGTCGTGGGCCGAGCTGATCAGATCGTAGATCTGCTGCGCGAGCTGGCGGACCTCGGCGGACGAGCTGCCGAAGTGTTTGTCGGGGTGGTACTCCTTCGCGAGGGCGAAGTAGGCGCGCTTCACGTCTTCGCGCGACGCGGTGGTCGGCAGCCCAAGGATCTCGAAGTAGTCGAGCTTGCGCATCGCGGCGACCTTGCCGGCGAGCCTTTCGCGCATCACCGACTCTTCGCCCGTCAGCTTGCCGGCGCTGACGACCGCCGAGAGCTCAGGGAGCAGCGAACCGGATCTCGCCATCACCGGGCGGCGGCCCGCGGGCTGCGGCGCGGGGACGGTGACGGGCGGCGTCGGCACGGGCGGCGCCAGCGGCTTCTTCTTCGCTTGAGGTACCGGAGCCGGCGACGCGATCGACTCGGACACCTGCGCGTCGTCCCACGGCATCGGCAGGCTGGGCTCGCGGCTGACCGCCGGCTTCGACGGCGAGCTGCCGAGAATCGCGTCACGCACGGGAAGCGGCGGCGGGGAAGATCGGGCCGGGGGCAGGGGAGGCGGCAGCTGCGGCGCCACCGACGCCGCCATCATCGACAGGCGGGGCTTCCCTTCGGCCGGCTTGTCGCGCAGCTCGATCATCTGCGCGCACTTCATCGCGAACAGAAGGCGATCGGTTTCCATCGGGGGCAGCAGATCCAGCGCCCGCATCGTCGACACCTTCTTGTGGCCGTCGGCTTGCGCGATCAGCTGCTGCTCTTCTTCGCCCAGGCCCGCGTCCTGCAGCGCATACAGCGGCTCGTTCGACGGGTGCACGTACTTGCCGTCGACGTCGCCCAGCGCCTGCTTCAGCCGTTTGCTGTCGTAGTTCTTCTTGATGCCTTCGTAGATGACCTGCGCCGGGGTGAGGCCCAGCGGCACCGTCTCGGGTGGAGACGCCACCTTCGGGTTGAACTGGTACTCGCCCGAGTCCCACGAGAAGGCGTCGAAGATCTTGGTCTGCAGCTGCAGCTGCAGCGCGTACTGCAGGTTGTGCGGGCTGATGCAGCCCATCTCGATCAGCACCGTGCCCTGCATGCGGCCGTTGCTCTTGGCGCGCTTCAGCGAGCTCTCACACTCGGACTCGCTGATCATCTTTTCGCGAATCATCACCCGCCCCAGACACTCAGAAAGCAGGTTGCTCTTGACGCTCTGCGCGAGACCGTCGCGGAAATAGACGATCTTCTTCACGCTGTTGCGCCGCAGCAAGAGCGCGCCGCTGCCCTTCCACCGGTAGATCTCGGCGAGGACCTCGGGAAAAGACTTCTGCTTCAGGTCACCGCGAATCGACTGGAAGCTCGAGCTGCTGTGCTGCGCCCGGGTCTCTTCCTCGACCATCGTCTGTTCTTCGCGCGCTTCCTCGCCTGCCATGTGCTCGCCAGTCACCTCGTCTTCGACGGGCGGCGGGGGAGGCGTGGCGACCTTCGGCTTCGGGTACTTGCTGCCAAGCGCTTCTCTCAAGGTGTCGTAGAGCAGCGACAGCCGCATCGGCTTCTCGAGAAAGGCGTACGCGCCGTGCTTGTTGACGGCTTCCTTCTGGTGAAGCGCGTTCTTGTAGACGCCGCTGATCATGATGATCGGCGTCCGCTTGCCCTTGGGCAGGCTGCGCATCTTTCGCGCGACCTCGTAGCCGTTGAGCGCAGGCAGCAGCAGGTCGAGCAGCACCGCGTCGAAGGCCTTCTTCTCGAAGGTCTTCACCGCCCATTCGCCGTCGCGTTCAACCGTGACGGTAAAGCCCTGCTTGGTGAGGGCGTCGGCCAGCATTCGCTGGGTGGCGCGATCGTCATCGACGATCAGCACATTGACGGTGTCGGACCGGGACAAGGTGGTGGCGGAGCATACCTTTGAAGATCCGGAAACGTGACCGGTGAATTTTTGAACCAGCAGGCGGTTCGTAATCGGCTACGACGCCCCTCTTTTCCAGGAGCCAGCCCATGCGACGCGCCCTTCTCGCCCTGACCTTCATCCTCTCGACCGCCGCGCTCGCCCAGGGCACCGAAGGCCCCGCTGACGCGCCGAAGTCTGCCGCCGACGCCGACACCGCCGAAGCCAGGGCCGCCAAGGACCTGGTCAGCAAGTACCTCACTGCCGTGAAGGCGAAGAAGTGGGCCGACGCGAAGAAGTTCATTCACCCGCAGACGCTCGTGGCGATCGCCGACCGCAAGAAGCGCCTCGGCAAGGAAGAACACGCGATGGCGCCATGGGCCGCCGAGAAGACCGAGTACTGGATGAAGGAGTTCAAGTTGACCGGCGCGCGGGTCGGCCCCAACGGCACGATCATCGTGGAGGCGAGCGAGGACAACTTCCAGGTCGAAGAGAAGGGCCTCGCCGAGGGCGACGTCGCCAACTACCTGGTCGGCACGAAGGACAAGAAGATGTACGTGGTCGACAAGAAGCGCGGTGAGGGCTTCCCCACCGACTCGATCAAGATTGGGTACAAGGGCTACTTCGACAAGGTCGAGAAGGCCGCCGAAGCCCCGTAGAGAAGCACCCTTTAGGTCAGAGCTGACCCTTCGCCTTTTCGATGTCGACCTCGTGCTTGAGCACCAGGTTCAAGGTCGACGCGAGCAGCTCGGGCGACAGGGTGTCGGCGTTGAGAAGCGCCAGCGCCTGCGCCCAGTCGAGAGTCTCGGAGATTGACGGCGCTTTCTTGAGCTCCATGCCGCGCAGCTTCTGCACCGCGTCGACCACCTGGCCGGCCAGAGTCTCGGTGATGTGGGGCAGGCGGGCGCGAAGGATCCGCAGCTCTCGCTCCCGCGTCGGGAAGTCGATGTGCAGGTGCAGGCAGCGCCGCTTGAGCGCGTCGGACAGCTCGCGGGCGTTGTTGCTGGTGAGCACCACCCGGGGAATGTGGCGGGCCTTGATGGTACCGAGCTCAGGCACCGTGACGGCGTTGTCGGCCAGGACCTCGAGCAGGAAGGCCTCGAACTCGGGGTCGGCCTTGTCAATTTCGTCGATCAACAGCAGCGACGGCTGCTCGGACATCAGGGCCTTGAGGACGGGGCGGGGCAGCAGGAAGCGCATCGAGAAGAAGACGGCGTCGCTCTGGGCGACCTTCTCGGCGGCGGCCTCGAGCGTCGTCGAGCCCTGCAAGAGCTCGCCGATCTTGTCCTTGAGCAGCTGGGTGTAGAGCAGCTGCTTGGCGTACTCCCACTCGTACAGGGCCTTGGCTTCGTCGAGCCCCTCGTAGCACTGCAGGCGAATCAGCTCGCGGCCGGTGGCTGAGGCGAGGGCGCGGGCGAACTCGGTCTTGCCGACGCCAGCGGGGCCTTCGATCAGCACCGGTTTTTCGAGGCGATCGGTCAAGAACGCCACGGTCGAGATCTCTTTGGACGGCAGGTAGCCGGTCTGCTCGAGCCGCTGCGCCGCGTCTTCGACGCTCTTCAACGAGGTAACGGTCATCGGTTTTCACCTTATGGGGTTTGCCGTCTGGCAGTGGCGGAAAGCTGTGGCGGTGATGGCAGGGTGCCCGTGCGCTTGAATGTCGCAGTGCCTTCAACAGTCTTGATTCGTTGATTGGCAGCGGCAAAAGCGGTCGGCACGCACACTGCATCGCAAAGAGAGCAACAGAGGCTGGAATGACGCACATGGCACCTTTCATCAAAATGTTCGGGATGCTCTTGATGGTGGTGATGCCGGGCGGGCTCTTGGTGATGGGCGCTTTCATCCTTGCGAAGCTCGTGGCGGCGCGGGTCCGGGCAGTAGACCAGGGGCCGAACCGGTACCGCCGGGCGCTCGCCAACCTGTCTTTGAAGGATGTCTGGGCCGAGACGCGTAAGTCCCTTTAAGGATAGAAGCCCCCCAATATGACGAACTTTTTCCGGTTGGCGCTGGCTGGCGTGGCTCTCGGGACACTGGTGGCCTGCTCGGGCGGCGGTAACGTTCCGGCGGCTTGTGACAAGTCAGAGGCGCTGGACCTGAGCACCAAGGCAGGCGACTGCACGGGGCTCGACCTGAGCAAGCCGCTGGGGAGCCGCACGGTGTGCGCCGAGAAGATCAAGGCGTGCAGTGCCACTGAGAACGAGACGCTGGCGACGGTCGTCACCTGCCTCGAGAACCTGCCGACCTGTTCAGAAGCGACGAAGGGCACCTTCTTGAGCCGCCAGGGCGCCTGCTACGCGTCGGTGGAATCGGGCCTGTCGATGGCGTGCCGGGAGTCGCTGTTCGGGATGAAGATCCTGCCGGGCAAGGACGCGGGCTTCGACGCGGGTCCTCCGCCGGACGCGGGCCGTCAGCCCAGCGATGGCGGCGGCGTGACGGACTTGATCGCGGTCGCCGACGAGACGGGCTTCGCCTTCGCCTGGAGCTCGCGGCAGCTCGGCCCAGTCGTGAAGTGGGAGCTGAACCAGTTCGGCACTGCCGATGGGGGCCGGTTCCCCGAGACGTACATCACGCCGGCCTCGGCGCGGGCCTACGAGCTGATTCCGATCGCGCTGCCGGGCGACGCGGGCAGTGACGCGGGTGTGGGGCCGCTGACGCGCCAGTTCTTCATCGCGGGGCTCGACAACGCGGGCTTCCAGGTGTTCGGCGAGGCGCCGGATGCGGGCCAGGTGGCCGTCGTCGATGCGGGTCAGTGTCTCAACGCACTCAATTGCCCGCCGAACAAGGTGTGCGACCTGGGCGCGTGCGTCTCGCAGACCTGCCAGGCAGGCGGGCCGGTGACGTGCCCGTTCGGCTACACCTGTGAGCCGGGCCCGATGACGTGCCTGCGCCAGTTCTCGGATGCAGGGACGATTGACGCCGGCGTGGCGATCGACGGCGGCATGTTCCTCGCGCTGCCGCTGCTGTCGAAGATGGTGTCGGTGACGACGGGCCCCGTTGGCGTCTCGCCTGAAGTCCCGGTGGGCGGGGTTTCGGCGCGCCGGCTGGACATCGTGGCGATCGACTCCGCCCGTCAGCTGATCGCGCTCGAGCAGGAAACCCAGCTGTTCGGCCACTACACCTCGCAGCGCGGCAAGGAGCTGCTGAACGACACGGGCAGCGCCTCGGCCATCGACCCCGCGGGCTCGCGCGCGAAGCTTGCGTACGTACCCGAGAGCGACACGGTGTTCGCCTGCTACACCTTCGGGCGCGGGGTGCGCATTCGCCGCAGCAAGGATCTCGGCAAGTCGTGGGGCAATGACGCCGTCACGCTGGCTCCAGAAGACGACGGCGGGTTCAGCTCGCGGTTCTACGACTGCGCGATCGCTCCGTGGAAGGACGGGTCGGCGATCTTCGCCTACGTGGAAGACGACTCGATCGTGGTGCGCACGGTGTCGGACGCGCTGTCGGTGCCTCCGCTGGCCCAGTCGGACTACGCGTTCTTCTCGAGCCCTGCGGACGCGGGGAACATCTACAGCCCGCAGCACCTTGCGATCGCGACCTTGCCGGGGACGCTGCTCGACGGCGGCTCGGGCTCCATCGTTCACGTCGGCTTTACGGGCACGCGCTCGGTTGGCGCCGGCTCGGACACCGAGATCTACGGTCTGTTCCGCGATGGCTCGACGGGCACCTTCCTGCCGGCGCAGTTGATCAACCGCAGCCAGACGGGCGGCAGCGGTGACCCGCAGGACTACGTGACCCTGGTGGTCGACCCGCGCACGGGCAAGGGGCTGGCGGCGTACTCGACGTACGAGCTCGGCGCCTACGCGTCGGTGTACGTGTCGCTGTTCGCTCCGACGACGAAGACCTGGATCACGGGGTCGGACCTCACGGTGTTCGCGAAGAAGCTCACCGAGTACCCGGTGTTCCCGGCGCGGCAGCAGGCAGACGTGTGGGACGCGTTCTCGCCGTCGCTGAGCGCGACGAAGAACGGGAAACTCTTCCTCTCGGTGGTCGCCGGCAAGCGCGCGGCGGGTACGCGCGATCTGCGCATGTACCTGGTCGGGTTCGACTTCGAAGCGACTTCTCCGATCGCCGGCAAGGGCTGGTTCGTGCCGCCCGGCATCAAGCTCAGCGAGACCAAGGTGCTCGACCCCCGCACCGCGGCAGGCGTCGTCCCGCCGTCCGTCTCGGCCATCTGCTCGGATCGCCAGCTGTCCGTCTACGGCGCTTTCATTCAGGGCATCGGCGCGATGAACGAGGTCGAGAACACCGCGATCTACGTCAGCCGGCCGTAGCGCCCGTTCGCCCGAGAGCAGTCGAGGGATGAGCCTTTCGCAGAGACACGGTACCGGGCGATTGAGACGCGCCCGCTGCGCATGGGCGAAGTCGACCTCGAGTATCCGGCCACCGCCGAGGGGTGTCCGCAGCGACTTGCCCAAATGACGCGTTAGCCCTGATTTTTTATTAGGGCTTGGACGCATCAAAAAAAAGTCCGCCGCGAGCTCTATCAGCCGCCTCTGGGCACCCAGATGCCGAAGACGAACCTTCATGAAGTCGAAGGCCTTCTCGAGGTCGGTGAAGAGGTGATTGGCGTTGAGGGGGTGGCTCCGGTCTTTGCGGAACTTCTCGACTGTGTCCGGCGTGTAGCCGCCGCCGACCGAAGCGCGCGTCTTCGAAAGATCGTCTCAAAGCCGTTGGTTGACGCGGTGCCAGGGCAGGTTTTCTTTGCCGTCAAAGATGTTCGACCACACGTTGCGGTCGCGTCCCAGCGCCTCTTCCACCGTGGTCAGCCCGGCGGACGAACGCGGGTCGGCGCGACGACGCAGCGGCCCGCGGAGCACGCCGCCGCCGCGGGAGGTGGAGCCAGGCAGGGCGAGCAGTTGGGAGCATCGCCCCCGGGGGAAAGCCCGAACCTCACCTCGCCCTTCTTCGGCGGAGCCGCAGGTGGCCGTGACCCTTCGACCGCCGGCGCCTTCGCGCGGGACACGGCGACCGGCTGGGTGCCGGGGCAGCAGCCGCAGGGCCCGGGGCGGCACACGGGGGCCGGCCAGGAGATCGTGCAGTCGGCGTTCGAGCTGCACTCGGTTGGAGCTGCGGGCACGGCCTCACACGCACCGCTGCGGCAAACGGCGCGAAGCTCAGACTCGGGCTTGGGCGCCGCGCAGCGAGGCGCCGACTCGCACCTGCTTTCCCCGCACTTGACGACGGCGCAGCGATCTTGGCGGCGCTTGAGCTCGGCGGCGTCGATCGCGTATGGGTCGCCGTTGCAGCCGCACCGGTTCCCGCAGCAGCCCTGAAACGAGGAGATCACGCACTGGCCGTCACTGGTGCACGCCGGACGCGGCGGAGGAACGTCCGCCCCTGCGGTGAGGCTCAGCAATGACAGCGCGGCAACCCAGCGCCTCACCCGCCGGGGTTGATGCCCGAGACGATGGTGGTGAGGTCGAGGCCGCCCGTGTAGCCGTAGCTCACGTACGAGTCGTACCCGAACACCGTCACACCCGCGCCCGGGGCAGGCGTGATGCCCGGCTTCGGAGTCACGTTGATCGTGTGGGTGCCGACCGTGATTGCGTGGTTCTTCGAGCTGAACGGCGAGTTCGCGATCGGCACGAAGCTGGCCATCGAGATCGCGACGCCGTCGACCTCGACCGACAGCACCTTGCTCGTGTCGATCGACAGCCCGATGTAGTTGTCCTTGATGCCGGGCGCCGCGAGCACCGTGTAGCTGGCGCGCCACTGCTCCGCCGGAGGCACCAGCACCATCGACGGGTCTCCCTGCTCAGGGTCGGTACCGAGGCCCAGCGTGCTGCCCTGGCCGGGGAACATCTGCACCAGCGCCGCCGGGAAGTCGGTGGTGACGGTGAAGTTCGCGGTGCTCTTGAACTCCATGTGCGAGGCGCCCGCGAGGCGGCAGTTGTTGGCCGCGAGGCTCGTCCCCGCGAGGCAGCGGTTCGGGGCCAGCACGTCACCCGCGGCGGGCGCGGTGCTGAACTTCACCAGCGTGCCGTTGGGGCAGGGCGAGCCGGCGGTGGTCGCCGAGCAGCTGGCGACGATCTTCCAGTGGTCCGGCGCCTTGTAGGCGAAGGCCTGGTTGACCTGGCGCAGCGGCGCCGAGCGCTGGGCGACGAAGGTCTTGCCCCACGTAATGAACGGGAAGATCTGCTCTTCGACGTGGTCGCACGCGACGCGGTCGTACGGCTTGGTCGTGCACGAACCGCCGCCGAACAAGGCGATCGGGCTGCTCGAGGTGATCACGGTGCCGGTGAGATCATTGTCGACGCGGCAGACCTTGTTGCTGCCGCCGAACGGGTTGTTCGCGCACTCGATGTTGTTGGCCGCGCCGAGGTTGTTCGACGCCAGCTGCAGCACGTCGTAGCTGTTCAGGGTGAAGTTCCGCGTCTCACCTTTGGTCATCGCCGTGATGCCGCCACCCGCGACAGTGGCCGCCGACGACTTCACCGTCACCGTGGTGTTGTCGACGGTGCCGACGATCGTGATGTAGCCGTTGCCGTCACCAGCGATGGGGCCCGTGTTCGAGTTGGTCGTGGTGAAGTAGGTGTGTTCCTGGCTGATCGCGACGTGGCTGGTGCCGAGGTCGTGCGCGGGCAGCAGCAGCGACGCGTCGTTCGAGAACGTGTTGTACGAGCACTTCTTGCCGCCGCCAGGAGCATTCGCGCACACCCCCGCATTCGGGTCTCCGAGCAGGAAACACAGCGGGTCGATGGCCGCCAGATCGTTGCAAGCGCAGTCCTGGGCGCCGACGCTACCGGTGCAGGCTTTCGTGTACTTCACCGCGTCCAGCGGGTTGAACTGGTAGACGGTGATCGGGCGGGTCGAGGTGATCTTGTACGCGTACCGCGCGCGGCCGGTGCTCGCGATGCCGACCGGGTTGCTGTCGCCGCCGATCGACTGCCAGGGCACGTAGATCGTCATCAGGCCCTTCGACACATCGTTCTTGCCCGGCACCGTGACGTTCGACACCGTCTGCAGCGTGGCGCCGAACATGCGGGTGATGATGACGTTGGTCGGCTCGATCGAGCGGTTGGTGACGACGAAGGCGAAGCTCGACTGTTGGGCGAGGGTGCCCTGGCCGCTGGTGACGCCGCCCTTGAAGAACTTGTCGACGTTGTTGTCCTGAACCGAGGTCCAGTACTCGCAGCCGAAGTAGCTCTTGGCCGCGACGGCCTGATCGCACTCGTGCACGCAGACGCCGTTCTGGCACTCGCCCGCCGAGTCCACGCCACCGTCGGGGAAGGTGAGGCACGACACCGGAACGAAGCTGCCCATCGGGCCGCACAGCTGCTGCGTGGTCACGTTCAAGCACGACGTCATCCCGGGAATGCAGGCGGGCGGCTTGCACTGCGGCATCGTGGTGGTGGCGTTGAGCTCACACACCTGGGTGATGCAGGTGCCGTCGAGGTTGTCGCCGGTGTTGGTCCACTTCTGGGTCAGCGTCTCGTCGGCGCTCTTCTGGCAGGTCTGCAGCGACTTGCTGTCGGGGCTGCAGCGGGTGCTGCCGGGGGTGCACTCGCGGCACTCTCCCTGGGTGCAGGTGCCAGCACCCGAGCAGATGATCGTCCGCAAGCCGCTGCCGTCGTCGCGACACACCGAGACCTGGGTCGAGGTCCCGCCGTCCGTCGGAGGAATGCACGCCGCCGAGGCTGGCTGGCACGCGAGGCACTTCTCGTTCTTGCAGAAGCCCGTCGCCGGGCAGACCTCCTTCACCGACCAGGTGTTGTCGGTGCCGCACGTCTCCAGCGCCTTGCCATCGGTGGTGCAGCGATCCGCGCCGGTGGTGCAGGGGATGACGCGCGGGCCAGCATCGGCGGGGGGCGGCCTGGGCTCGCACATGCCGACGAAGAGATTGCAGCGCTGGCCGTCGGGGCAGTTGCCGTCACGCTCGCAGACGAAGCGGCAGAGGCCGGCGACCAGCCGTTCGCCCTCTTCGCAGATCAAACCAGCGTCCTGGGGGCCGACGACGCGGGTCGGCTTGCACCCGGAAAGGGCAAGACCCAACACCGCAATGGCGCCAGCGAGGCGAACGAAGTTCATGACTTCCCCTTGAACGAAGGGGGCGACGTATCAGTCGCCGAGGTTGTCAATCAAGCTGGTGAAGTCGGCCTCGTCGTCGTCGTCGCCCTTCTTCTTGGCCGGCAACGTCGTCCCGGCAGGCATCACCACCGTCCGTTCTTCCCGGTCGGGCGGCCGCTTGCCCGGCGGAGCGGCCGTCAGCACCGGATTTCCCGACTTCGCCGCTGCCACCGACGGCTGCGTCGCGGCCCCGGCACTGCGCGCCGACGGTGTGCCCGGCTGCGTCTTCGGAGGGATCCGCACCGCTTCCGTTCGCATCCCATCTGGCGCCGGAATCGAAGGCGGCGGGGCGCGAAGCTCGACCGGAATCACGTTCGCGCGGGTCGCCTGATCCATGTCTTCGTCACCCAATGCGCTGCTCAAAGCGGCGCTGATCGGCGACTTGTCGGCCGGCCTGGTCAGGCCCGGGCGCGCGGCTGCGCTGGCGCTGGCTGCCGGCTTGTTCTTGTACCGGGCCAGCTCGAGCTCGACCACCTTGAGCGCCTTGCTCTTTTCCTGCACCGCGGCCTGCAGGCGCTGAACTTCCTGCGCCTTGACCTGCTCGCGACGATCGAGCTCGGCCTTCTGCTTCGTGCCCAGCTCTTCCATCTGCGCCAGGTGCTTGCCCTCGAGCTCCTTCTTCTCGCGCATCAGGGCCTGCATCTTGGTGGTGGCCTCGGTGGCCTTCGTCTCGGCGACCTGAACCCTGGCGCCGAGCTCCTTCTCGCCCTTGGCGCGAACGGCGGTCGCTCCTTCCAGCGCCTGCTCGAGCTCGCTGACCTTGCGACCGCGCAGCGCGAGCTGGTTGTTGAGCTCTTTCGCCTTCGCTTCGGAGTCCTGGTTGCGGGCCTGCGCTTCGGCCTGCACCTGGGCGACGCGCGCCTCGGTGCGCTGCAGCTTGGCGGCGAAGTCGTCGGCCACCTTCTTCGCGTTCACCTTCTCGAGCTGCAGGGCGTTGTTCGCTTCGGTGACCCGCGCGTTCGCCTGCTGAATCTGCGACTGCATCTGCGCCTTCAGCTGGTCGCGTTCCTTCGCCGCGGCCTCACCGTTCGCGTTCGCCTTCTGCAGGTGCTCGTTCTTCTCGGTGAGATCTGCGCGAACCGACTCGAGCTCGTGCGAGGTGCCGGCGAGGCGGCCCTGCATCTCGTCCATTTTCTTCTTCGTCTCGTCCGTGAGCGACTTGACCTTGCTCTCGAGGACCTTGAGGGCCTCGCCCTTCGCCAGCGCATCGCGGGTGAGCGCGTCGGCCTGGCGGGTCTTTTCCTGCGAGAGCGCGGTGAGCTTGCGCAAGGTGTCGGCGAGCTCCTTGCTCTTGTTGGCGAGGTCGTTTTGCAGCAGCTCTTCGCGGCGCTGCGCCTCGTCGGTGAGGGTGGCGATGCGCTCTTCGAGGTGGCCCTTCGCGTCCTGCGCGTGGGCGAGGGTGGCGCTGAGCTGGGTGACCTCGGCGACGCGCTGCCCGAGCTCCTGCTTGATGCCGGCCAGCTGCTCGTTGAGATCCAGGCCCTGGTCTCGGGCGCTGTTGAGCTCGCTGGTCATCTTCACCAGCTCGGCCTCGAGGATCTGCTTCGTCGACGCGTGGTCGGCGAGCTCTTTCTTCAGCCGCGCTTCCTTGTCGCTCAGGTTCGAGCTGGTCGCCGCGAGGTTGACCTGCGTGGTCTCGAGCTGCTCGGCCAGGCCGTCGCGGGCCTCGGTGAGCGAGCCGATCTCGGCGGTGGTCTCTTTCTGCAGATCCGCGTGGGCGGCGGCCTCGGCTTCGTAGTTTCCAGAGGCTTCCGACAGCGCGCTCTTCAGCTGGCCGATTTCGCCAGACAGCCGTTCTTCCAGCTCGGACTTCGAGGCTTCCGACGCGCGGAAGAGGCCGGTGACGCGGGCCACCTCGTTGCGGGCGGCTTTGCCCTCGCCTTCGCGCTCGGTGCGTTCGGCGCGGGTCTTCTCGAGCTCCGTCTGCGTCTGCGAGAGCACTTTGGCGGTGTCGGCCTGCTCGCGGGTCTTTGCCTCGAGGGTCTCGCGCGTCTCGAGCAGCGTGTCTTGCGCGCTGGCGAGCTCTTTCTGGGTGGTGTCGAGGGTGCTGCTGAGCCGCTCGATGTTGCCTTCGCGATCTTCGACGGTCGAAGTGAGGGCTTCGATCTCGCCCTTCTTGTTCGCGATGTCTTCTCGCGCGGCAGAAATCTCGGCGTCCCGATCGGCAGTGGTCTTCTGCGACCGCTGCAGCTCGTCAGAGAGGTCGGTGATCTTCGCGTCGCGATCCGAGAGGTCGGCGTTGAGGCCGTCGATCGTCGCCTGGCGGGCCTCCAACGTCTTGCCGAGCTCTTCGCCGCGCGTGTTGGCAGCGGCAAGGTCGGCTTCGAGCTGTTCCTTCGCGGCTCCAACTTCGCCGAGCTCGGCGTTGAGCTCTTCTTCGCGGTCGGCGAGGGCGGCCTTGGTGGCCTCGACTTCACCTTCGAGCTCGCCGATGCGCTCGAGCTTTTCCTGCACCTGCGACTGCAGCTCGGCTTCCTGGCGATCTTTGCGCTCGACGGTGTCGGCGAGCTCTGTCTCGAGGTGCTCGATGCGGCCCGCGCGTTCGACCAGCTTGTCGTTGAGGTCGGTTTCCTGTTCCTGCTTCTCGAGCTGCAGGGCTTCGAGGCTGCCCTTGACGCTGGTGAGCTCGCCTTCGAGCTCGCCGATCTTTTCCGAGTTGCGCGCCGAGTTGTCCGACGCTTCCGCGCGGAGGCGATCGATCTCAGAGTCGCTGCGCGTGTGGTGGTCGACCGCCTCGCGAACCTCTTCCTGAAGGCGGCTGACGGTGGCTTCGCGTTCGAGGCGGGTCTTGTCCAGCGACTCGTTGAGGCCCTGCACCTGCTTCTCGTACTCGCCGTACTTGCCGTCGCGGCCGGCGATGGTGCCCGACAGCTCGGTGCGGGTGCCTTCGAGGTCCGACTTCAGGGCGAGGATCTGCAGGTCGCGCGCGGCGTTGGCTTCGGTGAGGTTCTTCTCTCGAACTTCGCTCTCGATCGTCGCGGTGCCGAAGTCCTTCTCGAGCACCGAATACTCTTTCTGATGCGCTTCGATCTCGGCGGCGCGGCGGTTCAGCTCTTCTTCTTTGTGCGAGATCTCGCGGCGGAGGACGTTGATGTCCTTTTCCTTCGCCGAGACGACTTCGATCACTTCCTTCTCGCCGATGAACTTCTGCAGCAGCAGGTCTTCGATCTGCCGGCCGTGATCGCGTTCCTTCTCGATCATCGAGGCCTGCGCGTCGTTGAGGCGGCGCGTCAGATCGTCGAGCTGCATCTTCGTGCCCTGAATCTCGACGTCCTTCTCGCTGACGCGATCTTCGACCGACAACAGCTCGCGCTCACGCACCGACCAGATCTCAGAGATGCGCGCGATCTGCGCTTCGCGAATCTTCAGCTCGTCGCGCAGCAGCTGCACCTTGCCTTCCGGGGTGCCCATCAGGTCGCGGCGGGCGCCCGTGGTGCGGCGGACTTCACGCGACTCGGCGAGGAGCTCAGCCTTGCGATCGGCGATCGAGGCAAAGGCGCGATCGAGGAAGGTGCGGTCTTCGTCGTTGAGGGCGCTGCGGCGCTCGCGCTTGGGCAGGCGGGGTGGCCCAGAAGCGGCGCGCTGAATCGGCGGGGGACCTGCAGGGGCGGAAGGCGCTTCGGCCTTCGGCGGCGCCTTGCCCGAGAGCGCGGCGTCGAGGGCGAGGTCTTCGTCATCGCCCAGGTTCGGCTCGGCGGCTGGCATCTCAGGCACTGTGGCGGACTCCGGGCTTCCAGGCGGCATGATGTGGGCGGTGAGCCGCATCAGCTCACCCATCTCGAAGGGAATCGGCAGGTAGCCGTGGGCGGCGTTGGCGCTGGTGCTGTGCTGCTGCAGCGCCTCGGGGGCCACGTCGCTGGAAAGCAAGATGACCGGCAGGTTCGCGCCGAACTTGCCTTTGCGAATCGTGCCGCAGAGCACGAAGCCGCTTTGATCGGGCAGCTCGGCGCGCAGGATGACGAGGTCTGGGCGGCGCTTTTCGAGCTCGCGCGAGGCGTCGGCGGCAGTGGCCGCGAGGGAACAGGAATAGCCGGCGTCGTGAAGCACGGAGGCCATGGTGAGAGCGAAATCGTTCTGGCTTTCGACAATGAGGACGCGTCGTTCCATGGGGGCGGCTTCAGCTTCCCACCGACTCCAGAGGCCGTAAACAGCCTTCGTTTCGCGCTTAGAGAATTAGTCGCGGCCTGGAAAATTCGTCGGCGGTGTGTGCCGATTGAACGCAGGCGCGTCGGGCGGGCAGTAGCCGTGAACGAGCTGCGCGAGCCACGGGTCGAGCTTCGAGGGCAGCGGGGTGTGGTTGCTCTCGATCGCGTCGAAGTCCTCGGCTTCCATCACGTCGCCGTCTTCCTCACCCGTGTCGGCCGACGCGTCAGGCATCACCTCGTCGTCGGCGATCTCTTCGATGTCGTCTTCGGTGGGCGAGGCCTTTGCAACCGGCATCGGTGGAGGGCGGGGGGCCGAAGGAACCGGAAGCGCACGCACGGAAGGCAGGCCGCTGGCGGCGGTCGCGCGGGTGATGGGCGGCAGGCCCTGCGTGAGCAGACCTGGCCTTCGAATCGGCGTCGGCTCGGGCGGAGGATCCTGCCGGCCAGGAAAATTGGGGGGCACGGGCGCGGCGCCGCGCGAAGGGGTCAGCCGGTTTTCGATGGGCGGAGGTGGTGGCTGAATCGGGGTGAGGTCCGGGATGCTGGGCCGCGAGGCGGTGCCTTTGCGAGGCACTGGCGTTCCGCGCGATGGGGTGTCGCGCCTGGCGACGGCGCGGGGCTTTGCAGCCGGGGGCGGTTCGGCGAGCGGCGTACCCATCACCACTGCGGGCTCGTGGAGCGGGTTGGCGCGCTCGGTGACGTCGTTGCGTGGCTCGTCTTTCGAGTCGTGAATCGGGGTGCCGAGAATCGGCGCCGCGTCCGCGTCACCCTGCGCGTTGGGGTCCGTCGCCGGGTCCGGCTTACCAGGCCGGGCGGGCGCCTTGACGGCGGCGCGGGTGATTTCTCCCACGGGCTCAGCGACCGGGGTGGCCGCGCCGCGGGGACGACCGGTGACTTCCGCGTAGAGGTCGAGCAGCTGGCCGCGGATCCACGAGGCGTCGACGTTCTCGGCGGCGACGCGGGCGGCCTTGCCCATCTCGACGCGGCGGTCGGGGTGCTGGGCGAGGAAGATCAGCTGTTCGGCGAGCTTCTTGAAATCGCCACAGGGGAAGAAGGCCCCGGCAGCTTCGGGCAGGAGCTCGCGGGTGATCGGCAGGTCGGCCGCGATCACCGGGCGGCCGCCGGCCAGGTACTCACCGAGCTTGGCCATCGGGCCGCCCTGGCTGCGGTTGCGCTCGTTGTCGTCCAGCGGCAGCGCACCGAGGTCGCAGGTGGCGACGATCTTGTGCAGATCATCGTGGCCGACGGGCGACTGGAACTCGACCTTGCCGGCGAGCTTGAGCTCGTTGACGAGATCGTTGAGGTGGGCCTGCCACTCGTTGTGCTTCGGGCCGACGATGGTGAGCCGCACGTCGACCTGGCGCACGGTGAGCTGCATCGCGCGGAGCAGGGTGGGCAGGCCCTGGTAGCCGAGCTGGCTGCCCAGGTAGAGGACCTTCATCGGCGATGCGTCAGGGCGGCCGAGGACGTCGGGCGTGTACAGCGAGAGCTCGACGGGGCTGCGGATGACGCGCACGTGCGACTCAGGCACCCCCTGCTCGAGGATGAAGCGGCGGGTGACTTCGGAGCCGGTGATGACGGCGTCCGAGTTCATCAGGCAGTACAGCTCCTGGCGGCGGATCTTCGAGAGGAAGCGGCGATCGCCCTCGGTGTGCGGGTGGGTGTAGCGCAGCTCCTGACTGGGAAAGGTCTGGGCGTCGTAGACCAGGCGGTAGTGGGGACCTTCGCGGCCTTCGCACAGCGCGTAGCCGCCGAAGGGGTCGAAGAAGTGAACGATCGCGTACTCCTCGCTTTCCAGCTGCCGACGGACGGCGCGATCGAACGCCTGGATGCGCGACTGCAGATCGCCCGAGCCGATCGGCACGCGCAGCAGGCGGGCGCCCTGGTAGCGCTCGATGTGCGAATGGTCGGGCGTCTTGTTCGAGAGGACGACGACCTGGAACTTGTCGCCGATGCCCTTAAGGTATTCGGTGACCCGCCGCGACAGCCCGCTGTGACCTGGCAGGACGTCAAAGCAACAGATCAGCAGTGACGGCGGCTGGTCGGACACGGTCAACGAGGTGCCAGAGATTACACGTTGACCGGGTCGTCAGGTTGGGTGTCAGTTGGCGCGGTGTCGATTCGCGACTCGAGCCTGAAGGAGCTGATCGCCCTGGCGCAGCAGCGCCTGGGGACGAAGGCGGGTGGGCTCAAGACCCGCCAACAGCTGATCGAAGCGCTCGAGGCCACCGAGAAGAGGAAGGCTCCGAAGGTGATGGTGGCCCTGTCGGCGCCCCTGCCCGAGGTGTTGAAGGTGATCGAGCGCGGGCTTCCGCCCGAGCCGATGATCTGGACGGGGGACGCGCCGCTGCCGCAGATCACCGCCGAGGTTCCGGTGAAAGTGCTGCCGACCGAACGCCTTGTCTGGTCGGCGCAGGTGATCGTGCGCCATTCGCCTGAGGTCCCCCTCCCAGAGGCGGCCCATCCCTCGACTGCTCTCGGGATGAACGGACTTTCGGCAGAGGCGGCCCATCCCTCGACTGCGCTGGGGGCTGCTCTCGAGATGAACGGCGCGTTCTCGAGTGAGGAACATGTTCCGCAGTTCACCGTGCCGCCCGCGTCGCGCCCCTCGCCGACCGTGACCCGGAACTTCTTCGTCGAGCCCGCGCCGCCGGGCCTGCCTGCTTCGTACGGCGACGATCGCGTGCTCACTTTTCGCCGCGATCCGACTACCGTGTACGCCGCGTGGGACCTTGCGCCCGTCGAGCACGCCGAAGGCCGGGTGGTCGATCGTGCGGGTCAGACCCTGCAGTCTTTCGAGGTGACCGCGCCGTCGGGCGGGAAGTTTCTTGCGACGCAGCCCGGCGAGATGAAGATCGAGCTTTGCGCGAACGGTGCAGTGGTGGCCCAGAGCGCGTGGGTGCCGACGCCCACGCCGCCGCCGGCCGCGCGCAACGCCGCGTCGAGCGCCGTCTGAAGAACCTGCTGCTGGTGCTGCACGCCCACCTTCCGTGGGGGCACCTGGCAGACGACAACGATCCCGCGGCGCAGTGGCTGCTCGAGGCGTGCGTCGACTGCTACCAGCCCTTGCTCGAGGCGTTGGAGCGGGTCGAAGCCGATGGCGTTCCCTACCGCCTCACCTTCAGCGTCTCGCCCCCGCTGGCCGCGATGTGGAGCTCTTCGCTGCTGCCCGCACGGCTCGCGCGCTTCATCGAGGCCGAGTCGCTTGCGTATCAAAACGCTCCGCTGAGCCACGCGGCGGCGGCGAAGTTCCACCTGACGCGCCTCGCGAGGCCGCGCCGTGATCTGCTCGACGGCTTCCGGCGCCTGAAGAACGTCGAGCTGATCTGCTCGACCGCGACGCACGGCTTCCTGCCGCTGCTCACCACCGTGCCAGAGGTCGCCCGGGCCCAGGTGCGAATCGCCGCTGCCTCGGGCCCGCCCGGCATGTGGCTCGCCGAGTGCGGCTTCTGCGACGGCGCCGACGCCTGGCTTCTCGAGTCGGGCGTTCGCTACTGCTTCGTCGACACCCACGCCGTCGCCGCCGCGACCCACCAACACCACCGCGCGGTGCGCACGCCGGCCGGGCTCTGCGCGTTCGCCCGCGATCCTGAGGCGAGCGAGCAGGTGTGGAGCCGCGACCTCGGCTACCCGGGCGACCGCGCGTACCTCGACTTCCACCACCGCCTCGACGGCTGCCGCGTGCTGCGGGTGCCGGGCGACGCGCCGTGGGATCCGATCGCCGCTTTGGAAAAAGCCAAAGAGCACGCGCGGCACTTCGTCGCGCAGCGGGCGAAGACGGCCGCGGAAGTCATCGTCGCTCCGTATGACGCCGAGCTCTTCGGCCACTGGTGGTTCGAAGGCCCGGACTTTCTCGAGGCGGTGCTTCGGGAGGCGAGCGGGGTGACGCTGGCGACGCCGACGGATCACCTGCGCGAGCAGCCCGCCACCGAGACGATCGACCTGCCCACCTCGAGCTGGGGCCGCGGCGGGTACGCGGCCGTGTGGCTCGACGAGAAGAACGCGTGGATGTGGCCGCACCTGCACCGCGCCGCCGAGACGATGCTCACCCTCGAGCCCACCCACCTGCGCGCGTGGACGCAGGCGGTGCGCGAGCTGCTGCTGGCCCAATCGTCCGACTGGCCGTTTCTGATCGAGGCAGGCACCAACGCGGGCTACGCGAAGCAGCGCTTCGAAGATCACCTGCTCGCCTTCCGGGCGCTGGCGGCGCAGCTGAAAGCGGGCTTCATCGACGAGGCCTCACTGGCGCGACGCGAGGCGACGAACAATCTGTTTGGGGCGATCGATGCACGGGTCTACGGTTCCGGGCCGTGGCCCCCACGCTGAAACCACGCCGGGCCCGCGCGCTTCTCGAGCAGGCCGAGCTTCACCGGCAGCGGGGCGAGTGGGAGCAGGCGACGAGCCTCGCGCGCCAGGTCGCCGAAGAGTCGTCGCTGGTCGAGCCCGCCGCCTTTTCGATTCTCGCGGAAGGCTACGAGAAGCTCGGGAAGGTCGCCGATGCCGAGGCCGCGCTTCGCAACGGGTTGCTGCGCAAGCCGAGCCCCGAGCTCCAGGCCGCGCTGGGAAGCCTGCTGACCCGCGGCGGGAAGATCAAAGAAGGCCTGTCGCTGCTCGAGAAGGTGAAGGCGAAGCTCGGCCGAAACCCGGGCTACCTCGCGCAGTTCGGGCTCGCGCTGATGCAAGCCGGCCGCGAGGACGACGCAGAAGCGGTGCTGACCAACGCGCTGACGCTGGGTGGCGGCAACGACGCGCGGCTGGTGATGGCGGCGCTGAAGGGAAAGCGCGGCGACTACGCGGCGGCCGACTCCCTCGCCTCTGGCATCGAGGCGAACGAGACGGACCCTGCGATTCTGAAGGGCGCTCGCGCGGTGCGGGCAGACGCGCGGCTGTTTCTCGGCGACCCTGGCGGCGCGCTGACGTTGTGGAAGGCGCTGGCCGCGGCGAACGAGCTCGACCCCGGGCAGCTGGGGCACATGGCCTACGCGGCCCAGCTCGCCGGCGAAACGGAGCTCGCCGATCAGCTGATCGCCCAGCGGCTCGCACACACCGCGACGGCGGAAGACCACCTGTTGTTCGCGCAGGTGAAGGTCTTGAGGAACCAGCCCGAGGTCGCGCTCGAGCACCTCGACAAGTCCGTCGGCGCGCCCGGTGAACATTTCCCCGGCCACGACTACGAGCTGCTGGCCACCCGCGGCCGGGCGCTGCGGCTGCTCGGCCTCACCCAGGAAGCGAAAGAGATTCTGGAAGAGGCGACGGCGCTCGAGGAGTACGGCACGTCACGGCTCGGCCCGCGCGTCCACGTCGATCTCGGGCACCTCGCAGCCGAAGAAGGGGACTTCATCGAGGCAGAGAAGCACTACCGCGCGGCGCTGGAGCTCGACGAAGACGAGCCCGAAGCGAAGCAGGCGATGTTCCTCACCAGCCGCAAAGTGGCGTGGAAGTCGTCGCTCGAGGCGTCGGCCGAAGCGCGGGTCGAAGCCGCCAACGCCGAAGCCGAAGCGATGAAGCGAAGGTTCCTCTCGCGCGAAGGCGAGCTCGAGGCGATGCGCCGCGAGCTGCAGCGCCTCAAGTCCGAGCACCGCGCCGTTTCCGAGCGCGCCGAACAGGCCGAGGCCGACGCGCAGGCGGTGGCGCAAAAGGCGGCCGAAGAACAGCGCCGCAAGGTTCGCGAAGAGCTCGAGCACCGTGAGCGCGACGCGGACGCAAAGACGGCCGAGAACATCGAACGCGCCCTCGCTGGGCTGCAGGCCCCCGTCGAGCTGCTCACGATGCTCCGAGTGGCAGAGCGAACCTTTCAGCAGGCGCTCACCTCGGGCCTCGCCGCCGCGGGCGTCGCCGTCTTCTTCTCGGGCGCGCTCGAACGCTGGCTCTTCGCCCTCTACGTCACCCGCTTCAACGCCTGGCTCAACGAGACGGGACGCCGCCATGCTTTTCTCGAAGGGGCGATCAGCGAACGCCGCGGCCGCCGGGTCGAGTACTACGACCACTTCGTCGAGGCCTTCGACGACGATCGCGCCGGCCGTGCCCCGTCACTGGGCGAGGTTGGCCGCGTGCTGCTGAAATCCGGCGAGTCATACCTCGAGCCCTTTCGAAGGTTCCTCGCCGAGACGTACGCCGCTGAGCCCGGGTTCTACCCCGCCCTGGGCGAGTTCGTGATCTGGGCCAACGAGACGCTCCGCAACCCGCTGGCCCACGGCCGCTTCGTCGAGCTCGGCTACGACACGCTGAAGACGTTTCGCGAACGCCTGCTCTTCGCCTTCCAGAAGGACACGCCCGGGGTGCTGGCGATGATGTTGAAGCCGCGGTGAAGGCGGTGCTCGTCCCCGGGTTCAACGGCACTGCCACCCAGCCGCTGCTCGTCAGGTTGAAGTCAGCGCTCGCCGACGTTGGCATCGAGGCCAGGCCAGTCACGCTCGCCGGAGGAAGGCCAAAGCCCGACCTGGCGATCGAGATCGCGCAGCTGAAGAAGCTGGGCAAGGGGTGCGAGGTGTTGGTCGGCCGCAGCTTCGGCGGCCGGGTCTGCGCGCGGCTGGCGGTCGAGAAGCCGCCCAAAGCCCTGGTGCTGCTCGGCTACCCGATTCGCCCGCCCGGCAAGCCGCGGCCGTTGGACGAAGAGGCGCTGCGGGCGTTGAAGTGCCCGACGCTGATTCTGCAGGGCGAGGACGACGGGCTCGGCAGCCCTCAATTGCTGGCCGAGGTGCTGGCCGGAAACCCGTTCGTCACCCTCGAGGTGATCGCAGGGGCAGGTCACAGCTTCGGCAAGCACGAAAAGGCAGCGGTGGCGCGGGTTGCGCAGTGGCTATCGCAACGCCTCGCGCATGGGTAAAGGGGCTCTCCATGATTCTGCTGACCCTCGCCCTGCTGACTGCCGCCCCCGTGAAGCCGCTGCCGATGCTTCCCGCGCCGCTGGGGCGCCTGGGCGACTTCGTGGGCCCGGTGCCCGAAGGCGGCCTGCCGGCCGACGAGAAGGTGCTGGTCGGCAAGCTCGAAGGCTGCGATCGCGAGCAGGCCTTCTACCTGACCCGCGCCGTGTCGGGGACGCTGGTCGCCGTGCAGCAGCTGCAAGACTGGATGAACCAGACGAAGGGCCTCGAGAAGAAGCTCTTCGCGACGGGGAAGCTGGGCGAGGTCGCGCAGAACGTGGCGTCGTCGTCGGCGGTCGACCAGAAGCTGTGCGCCGCTCCCGTGCTCGCCGGCGGCTTCAAGCTCGACCTCACCAAGGCGAACGGAAGGCTCTGTGCGGCCGAGAAGGGCTTTCGGCTCAACGATCACTGGTGGACCAGGGCGAACAAGCCGTTTGCGGCGGTCGCCTTCACCGCTTCCGAAGGAAAAGACCGCTGCCGCCCGCGCGTCTCGGTGGTGCTCTTCGACAAGGCCGGCATCGCCCGCGTCCGCCTGCACGCCGACTACAACGCCGCCGCTTCCCTCTCGCTCCTCGGAGACAAGTGTGTCGGCCTGGACTTCAACTTCGACGAGGGTGCCCAGGCCTTCGTCCCTACGTGGAGACCCACGAAAAGCTGCAAACCGTAACCATGGCCACCATTGCTCCGATCATCGAAGTCGACGCCGTTCATCCCCAGCCGCGGCACGTCGAACGCGCGGCAGAAGTCCTCGAGGCCGGCGGGCTGATCGCGTACCCCACTGACACGTACTACGGCATCGGCTGCGACCTGATGTCGAGGAAGGGCATCGACCGCCTCTACGCGCTCAAAGATCGCGATCGGAAGAAGCCGCTGTCGTTTCTGTGCGCCGACCTGTCGGACGTCTCGCAGTACGCGCTCGTCAGCAACTTCGCCTACCGGACGATGAAGCAGCTGACGCCCGGGCCTTTTACCTTCGTGCTCGAGGCGACCAAGCTCGTGCCGCAGATCATGCAGACCAAGCAGCACCAGGTCGGCATTCGCGTGCCCCAGGCGCCGCTGATGCTGGCGATCGTCGCGCGCCTGGGCCGCCCACTGGTCACCACCTCTGCCTGCGATGCCGACCACAACCCCCTCATCGACGCGAAGGCGATCAAGGACGAGCTGGGCAGCCGGGTCGACCTGATCCTCGATGGCGGCGTTCAGCCCAGCGAGCCGTCGACCGTGGTGTCTCTGATCGGCGACCAAATAGATGTTTTGCGGCAGGGCAAGGGCATCATCGTCGGGTGACGTCTTTCGATTCGCTTCTCGACGCGTGGGTCGGCTTCCTGAGGGCCGAACGAAATGCGTCGCCGAAGACGGTCGAGGCCTACGCCAACGACGTGCGGCTGTGGCTCGAAGACGCCACTGTAAAGAAGCTCGACGTCATCGCGGTCAATCGCGACGACGTGCTCGAGCACCTGGCGACGTTGCAGGGCAGGGGCCTTGGGCCGCGAAGCCGGGCGCGCCACCTCGCGGCGCTGCGTGGTTTTCACCGGTTCCTCTTCGACGAGAAGCTGTCGCCGAAGAACCCGACCGAGGATCTCGACACACCCCGGCACTCGCGGAAGCTGCCGATCTATCTGACGCTGCCGGAAGTGCTCGCGCTGCTCAGCGCTCCCGACGGGAAGTCGATGGCGGGCCTGCGTGACCGGGCGATGCTCGAGGTGCTCTACGCCACGGGCCTTCGCGTGTCCGAGCTGATTGCCTTGAGCCTCGCCGACGTCAACCTGCGCGATGGGTTTCTGATCGCCTTCGGCAAGGGCCGCAAAGAGCGCGTGGTGCCGCTGGGGAAGAAGGCGATCGAAGCGGTGCAGACGTACCTCGCTACCGCGCGGGCAGGGCTCTTGAAGGGCCGCCAGACCCAGGCGCTGTTCGTCACGCCCCGCGGGGCCGGGTTCTCGCGCATGGGCTTCTGGAAGCTGATTCGCCGCCACGCCTTCACTGCCGGCATCACCAAGCCGCTGTCGCCCCACAAGCTGCGGCACTCGTTCGCCACCCACCTCGTCGAGCGCGGGGCCGACCTTCGCGCCGTGCAGCAGATGCTCGGCCACGCGGACCTGGCGACCACGCAGATCTACACCCACGTGAACGCGACCCGGCTGCGCGGCGTGTACGACGCGGCGCACCCGCGGGGCCGGAAGACGAAGTAGAAGACGAAGCGCGATGAGAATCCTTTCGGGCGTCCAGTCTTCGGGCCAGCTTCACCTCGGCAACTACTACGGAGCGATTCGCCAGTTCGTTTCGCTGCAAGAGCAGGGCGAGGCGCTGTACTTCATCGCCAACCTCCACGCGCTGACCAGCCTTCGCGACCCGGTGCTGGCGCGGAAGTACACGTTCGAGACCGCGGTCGCCTTCCTCGCCCTTGGCGTCGACCCCGCGCGGGCGACGCTCTTCCGCCACAGCGACATCGCCGAGCTCACCGAGCTGTACTGGATCCTCGGCACCGTCGTGCCCGTGCCGGATCTCGAGAACGCGACCAGCTACAAAGACAAGACGGTGAACCAGAACATGTCGGCCGAGTTCGGGCTGATGTCCTACCCGGTGCTGATGGCCGCCGACATTCTGCTCTACGACACCGACGTGGTGCCGGTGGGAAAGGATCAGAACCAGCACCTCGAGCTCACGCGCGACTGGGCGGTGAAGTTCAACCTCGCCTACAGCGGCAAGGGCTACGACCGGGCGAAGGGCACCGGCGGCATCTTCAAGCTCCCGAAGGCGATGGTGCAGGCCGAGACCGCGGTCGTCCCTGGCACCAACGGCGGCAAGATGTCGAAGACGCAGAACAACACCATCACGCTCTTCGGCGACTTCAAGGGCGTCGAGAAGGCGATCAAGGGAATCAAGACGGACTCGACGCCGCCGGACGCTCCGAAGCCCGTCGAGAACGCCCCACTGTACGACCTGCTGAAGCTCGTCGCCCCCGCGTCCGACTGGCCGACCCTGGACGCGCAATGGCGGGCGGGCGGGCAGGGCTACGGGCACTTCAAGGGAACGCTGATCGAGGCCTACCACCAGGCGTTCGACGAGCCTCGGAAGCGGTACCTGGACCTGGTTTCGGCGCCCGACGAGGTCGAACGGATCCTGCAAAAAGGCGCTGAAAAAGCGCGGGCCTACGCGGCGCCGGTGATCAAGCGCGTGCGCGAAGCGGTCGGCCTGTAAGTTGTGGTAGTCGTCGTTTCTTCCAGTGAAAGTCGAGGCTCCCACCCCACCAGAAGAGGCAAGCGACGGGCTCACCCCGACTGATGCGTTTCGCATCGCGCTGCCGAACTTCGAAGGGCCGCTGGACCTGCTGCTGCACCTGATTCGCGAGCACCAGGTCGACATTCTCGACATCCCGATCTCGCTGATCACCGAGAAGTACCTCTCGCACCTGGACCTGATGCGCGAGATCAACCTCGACATCGCGGGCGAGTTCCTGGTGATGGCGGCGACGCTGCTGCACCTGAAGTCGCGCATGTTGCTGCCGAAGGAAGAAGTGCCGGCGCTCGAGGGCGAGCTCGCGGTCGACACCAGCGACCCCCGCGCCGAGCTGGGGCGCCGGCTGCTCGAGTACCAGAAGTACAAGCACGCCGCGGATCAGTTCATGACCGCCGACCTGCTCGACCGCGACGTCTTCGCGCGAAAGGTGTCGGTCGAACGCCTCGGCCTCGACGCAGAAGACATCGGCTTCAAGGAAATCTCGGTGTTCAAGCTGATCGAGGCGCTCGATCGCGTGCTGAAGGAGCTCGAGCCGAAGTTTCAGCACCAGGTGGTGATCGATCGCCTGAGCCTGTCGGACGCGATCCACGCGATCGCCGCGAAGCTGGTGGCGTCGGGCCCGACGAAGTTCCTCGAGCTCTTCGAGGGGGTGCGCACGCGCTCGGCGGTGGTGATTACTTTTCTGGCCCTGCTCGAGATGGCAAAGCTCAGGTTGATCCGCATCTTCCAGGCCGAGGGCGAGAGCGAGATCCTCGTCCAGGCGAAGGGCGATGCGCTGGGTGATCTCGAACAGAAGGTCCCTGAAGGAACCGATGAATACCAATGAGCCGAAGCAGTTCACCGAGGAAGAGGTCGCCTCGGTCACCACCCCGCCCGAGGGCGACCCCGAGCTCGACGAGCTGGATCCAGCCGAGATCGACGCCGTCAACGAAGAGCCCGAGACGTCTTTCGAGAAGCTCGTCGGCAAGGGCAAGCGCTTGTCAGACGAGCGCGTGCGCACGGTGATCGAAAGCCTGCTCTTCGTGACGGAAAAGCCGCTGGCGCTCGAACAGCTTCACGAGGCGACGGGCATCGCGCCTGAACGGATCATCAAGGCGCTGACGAAGCTGCAGGGCACGCGGCGCGAAGGCATCTCTGGGGTGGTGCTTCACGAGGTCGGTGGCGGCTGGCAGCTGCGCACGGATCCGGGCTCGGCCGAGTACATTCGCCGGTACCTGAAGGTGAAGCCGCAGCGGCTCACGCGCGCGGCGGTCGAGACGATGGCGATCATCGCCTACCGGCAGCCCGTCACCCGGCCCGAGATCGAAGACATTCGCGGCGTCGACACGGGCGCGGTGCTCAAGGCGCTGCTCGAGCGCCGCCTGATCAAGATCCTCGGCAAGAAGGAAGAAGTGGGCCGCCCGATTCTCTACGGCACCACGCGCGACTTCCTCGAGTTCTTCGCGATCAAAGATCTGTCGTCGCTGCCGACCCTGCGCGAGTTCCAGGAGCTGTCGGAAGAGCACCAGGAGATCGTCGAGAAGGAAGCGCCTCCGAAGATTGACGACACGATTGAGACGCTGGCCGACCCAAACTTCAAGGCGAGGCTCGAAGAACAGACCGCCGCCTCGGAAGCCGCGCTGCTCGAGCTCGAGGCCGCGATCGACGGCGCCGATGTCACCACCAAGGCCGCGCAGCAGCTGCTGGGCACCACTTCGCCCGACGGCTCGCCTCTGCCCACGGCTCCTCCGTCGAACGAGCCAATGCCATGACGCCTGAACGGTTGCAGAAGTACCTCTCGCGCGCCGGAGTCGCCTCCCGCCGACACGCCGAGCTGATGATCACCGAAGGCCGCGTCTACGTGAACGGCAAGAAGGTGACCGTGCTCGGCAGCAAGGTCGACCCCGAGATCGATCAGGTCACCGTCGACGGCCACAAGGTCGAGATCGCCGATGAACGCACGTACCTGCTGCTCTACAAGCCGCCGAACGTCGTCACCACCCTTCAGGATCCACAAGGCCGCCCGACCGTCGCCGACTTCTTCACCCCCGGCGAGAGCCGCGTGTTCCCCATCGGCCGGCTCGACTACGACGCCGAAGGCGCGCTGCTGCTCACCGACGACGGCGATCTCGCCAACAAGCTGATGCACCCGAAGTTCGGGGTCGAGCGCACGTACCTGGTCAAGGTCAAAGGGCTGCCTTCCGACTCGTCGCTCGAGAAGCTCAAGGGCGGCGTGCGCCTCGAAGACGGCATGGCGACCCCCAAGTCGGTCGACCGCTACGAGACGGCCGAGAAGAACACCTGGCTGCAGATCGTCGTCACCGAAGGCCGGCCCCACCTGATCAAGCGCCTCTGCGCCGCCATCGGTCACCCCGTGCAGCGCCTCTTCCGGCCGTCGCACGCGGGCATCAACTTAGGCAACCTGCGCCCGGGCCAGATTCGCCGCCTGACGAAGGACGAGGTCGAGGTGCTGATGGGGGTGGCGAGCGGCGAGGCTGCCCCGCGCACCGAGCTCAAGCTTCCGGGCCGCCGGCACCGCGCCAATGGCGAGCCGGCCACCGAGGACGAGGGGGGGGAGCCACCACCGCCGCCGCCTCGGCAACAAGGTCGCGGGTTCAAGCAGCGTTGATATAAGCCAACCCCATGTACAGGCGACGCTTTCTGGCCGTGGCACTGCTGCTGGCAAGCGCCTGCAATGGGGGCCGCGACAAGCTGATCGCGGACCTTCAGAGCACCCGCCCCGACGAACGCGCGACGGCGGTGAAGAAGCTGGCCGACCAGGGCCGCAGCGAAGACCTGGTGCTCTTCACCCAGGCCGCGAAAGATCCTGTCTCGATCGTCCGCGCCGAAGCGATCACCGCGCTCGGCAAGAGCCAGGACGCGCGGGTGGTCGATCTGCTCGGGGAAGCGCTGGGCGACCCCAGTGAAGAAGTGCAGGCGAAGGCCGCGATGGCGCTGGCTGGCATTCGCAGCGACAAGGCGAAGGCGTACCTGACGCTGCAGTACAGCCGCCGTGGCCGCAGCACCCGGCTCGTCATCGTCCAGGCGCTGAAGTCGTCGAACGTGCCCGGCGCGATGGCCGGGGTCGTCGCCGCCGAAGCCAAGTCGATCTGGGACGGGAACTTTCAGACGCTGCAAGACGGCTCGCTGCCCGAGCGCGTCGGAGCGGCCGAGCAGCTGGGCAAGTCGGGCCGCCCCGAGGCGGTGAACCGGCTGGTGGCGTTGATCAAAGACTCGCAGGTGATGCTGGCGGCGGCAGCGGTGCGGGGCCTCGGCAACGCGGGCGATCGCCGCGCGGTCGAGCCGATCACCAAGCTGCTCAAAGAGAACTTCTCTGAGCTTCGCGAGGCGGCGTGCGAGGCGCTGCTGCAGCTCAAAGATCCGGCGGCGTTGCCGGCGCTGCTCGAGGTGGCGCTCGAGAAGTCGACCACCAGCCCGCTGGCCACCGCCGCGATCGCCGGCCTGCCGCGCTCGCCCGAGACGGACAAGGCGCTGTGCGACATCACGATCAACGGCGGGGGCGCAGAGGTCAGCACGGCCGGCCGCGAGATCCAGAACCGCACGGGCTGCCCGCTGGACATGGTGGTCGACAAGCTGAAGAACACCGCCACCATGCCGGCAGCGTTGGCGGCGATCGCGGCGCTGGGCCCCACCGCGAAGGAAGCGGTGCCGAAGGTGTTGCCCCTGCTGACCCACGCGGATCCGTCGGTGCGGAAGCTGGCCGTCGATGCGCTGGTCGAGCTCGGCGACAAGGGCGTCGGGCCCGCGTTGCTCAAGGTCTACGAGGCCGAGGTGAAGGCGCTGGAGGTTCAGCGGTCGGACTGGGTGCCGCAGCAGCTGCCGCTGAAGTACGGCACGTGGTTCGACCCCAGCGCTCCGGCCGATGCCCGCGACCCCGACGCCGCGACCAAGGCGAAGCAGAGCGACCTCTTCAAGAAGGTCCGCGCCCTCGCCGAGGCCCGCGCAAAAGAGCAGGGGCGGGTGATTCTCGAGGTCCGGCCGCCGCGCGAGATTGTCGACGACGCGACGGAGCCGCAGCTCAAAGTCCTCGCTGCGCTGGTTCGGGCGCTCGGAATGTTGGGAGCCGATGGCGCGCGCGCGATTGCCGAGAAGTACGTCGACGAGTCGAGCGCTTCGCTTCGCGCGGCGGCCTTCGTCTCGCTGGCCGCGCAGGGCGAAGACGGGCTGAAGGCGGCCCAGCTTGGTTTGCTCGACACGGAGCGCGAAGTGCAAGCCGCCACGGCCCACGCTTTCGCTGAAGCGGGGGAGGCGGGGCAGACGACGCTGCTCAACACGCTCGCGCAGCTCACCGGCGACAGGTCACGGCTGCTCGAGCCTTTCAAGATGGTGATTCCCGCGAAGACGGGAGTGCCGGTGCTGCTGCAGCTGGTGAAAGAGGGCGGGGCCGAGGCAGGAACCGCCGCGCTGCTGTTGGGCGACATGGGCGCGACCGAGGCCGTGGACCCGCTGCTCAAGACCCTCGAAGATCCGACCTGCGTCGTTCGCCGCGAGGTGATCGCGTCACTCGGGAAGCTTGCAGATCCGCGCGCCGCCGCGAGCGTCGGAAAAGATCTCTACAACGACAGCGCCGACGTCCGCGCCGCGGCGGCCGAAGCGCTGGCCTCACTGGGCGCCGGCGATCACGCCGATGCGCTCGACGCGCTCAAGGGCGACTACTACCGGAAGGTGCGCGAGGCGGCCTCGGCGACGCAGGCCAGGCTCACCCCCGCGGCCAAACCCTGATGGCCGACCCCCGGAAGCTGAAGGAAAAGGCCACCGAAGCCTTCCAGAAGGGGAAGTTCGTCAAGGCGGCCGAGGCGTACGCGGAGTACTGCGAGGCCGACCCGAAGGATCTTCAGGCCCGCCTGCGCATGGGTGACGCGTGGTCGAAGGGGGGCAAGAAAGAGAAGGCGATCGAGGCGTACACCTGGGCCGCCGAAGGCTTCGCGAAAGACGGGTTTCTTCCCCGCGCGATCGCCGCCAGCAAGCTCATCCTCGAACTCGACCCGTCGCACCAGGGCGTGCAGAAGATGCTCGCCGGGCTCTACGCGCGGAAGACGACGGCGCCCTTGGCGAGCGGCGCGGCCCGGCCCCTGTCGCTGAAGGTAGAGACGAAGGTCGACGTGCAAACAACGGCCGCGGGGTTCTCGAACCGGGCCGATGCGATCGACCTCGAGGCGCCCGTGGCCACGAAGCCCGCACCAGGTCCCGTTCAGCCCGAGCCGCCCAGCCCGTTCAACCGCAAAGACGCGATCGATCTGCCCGAGTACGAGGTTCCGGGCATGGAAGTGGGCCCGGCGTCTGGCTCGGCGTCGGTGCCGATGGCGGCGAAGGGGCCGAGCCCGATGCGCCGCGAAGACGCGATCGAGATCGTGGAAGAGGACACGGGCCGCAAGGGCCCCGCCGCGCTGGCCGAGACCGTGATTGAGCTCGATGTCTCGGTGACGGGATCGCAGCCCGAGGCCCCGCCGCCTGCGGCACGGCCTTCTGCGCCCGAAATCTCGCTGGAGATCGAGGTGCCGATAGTGGCGCCTGTCGCCGCGGTCACCGTCTACGAGCTCGACGCGGACGACATCGTCGAGAGCACCACCTCAGGGGAACTCGAGCTCACCGACGTCGCCGAGCCCGAGCCGCCGGCGAAGCCTAGGCTCGAGGTGATTTCCGACCAGCCGCCTCCCGCGCCGAAGCCGGTGCTCGAGGTGATCGAAGAGCCGAAGCAGGCCGAGCCGTCTTTCGAGCTGACCATCGAGCAGTCGGGCTCCTTCAAGAAGCTCGAGAGAAAAGAGCCGCCGCCAGGCGAAGTGTCGGCGTCCTTCGAGCTCACCGAAGTGGTCGAACCCTCGGCCTTCACGCCCGACCCCGCGCCTTCCGCGCCGCCGATGTTCACGATGTCGCAACTGCCGGAAGCGCCGGGCGAGAAGTCGGGCGCTTTCAACACCCCGCCGGGGATGAAGCCGCGCAAGGCTGCCACCGAAGCCGCGACACCTCCGGCCGAGCCGCGCATCTGGCTGCCGGGGAACTTCGCGCCGCCGGCGATCGCCGAAGCGGTCGCTCCGCCCGCACCCGTCGCGGTGGCTCCCGCAGCGCCGGTCGCGGCCAACCTCACCGACCTCGAGCGCGGCCTGCAGATCTTCTCGAGCTTCGACGCGGACGACTTCAAGCCGGTGAAGGCCGCGGCGCCTCTTCCTGCTCCCGAGCTCAAGCCAACGCGCCGCACCTTCACCGAGCTCGAGCTCGAGGGCGACTCGCTGCTCCACGCGGTCGAGACTGCGGCCGCGGTGGGCGTCGAGCAGCGGGGCGAGACCGCAGGGCAGGGCGGGGAAGAAGCGATGGACATGCCGGACGACGCGAAGCCCGAGCCGGGTGAGCTTCCGAAGATCCCCCTGTTCTCCGACCTTCCGCCCGACGCCTTCATCGCGCTGTTCGAGCGTTGCCCGCTGAAGCGCGTCGAGCCGGGCGAGATCGTGATCCAGCAGGGCTCGCTGGGCGACAGCTTCTACGTCATCTGCGCTGGCAGCGTTCGCGTCTTCCGAATGGACGGCGAGCAGCGGCGCGAGATCGCCACCCTCGAAGAAGGCGCCTTCTTCGGCGAGATGGCGCTGTTGTCAGGCGCCGCCCGCACCGCCTCCGTCGAGGCCGCCACCGAAGACACGCAGCTGCTCGAGATCTCGGCGCCGATTCTCACCGACCTCTCGCACCGGTACCCCCAGGTGGCTTCCGCGCTGAAGAAGTTCTGCCGCCAGCGCCTGCTGTCGAACCTGATGGGCAGCGCGACCCTTTTCCAGCCTTTCAGCCGGCAGGATCGCCGCGAGCTCGTGCAGAGGTTCAAGGCGCGCGACGTGTCGAAGGGCGACGTGCTGATTCGCGAAGGCCAGCGCAGCGACGGCATGTACGTCATCCTCTCGGGCGAGGTCGAGGTGCGGGTCGGCCAGAGCCAGGTCGCGAGCCTCAAGGAAGGCGACGTCTTCGGCGAGATGTCGCTGCTGACCAAGTCGAACGCGACGGCGACGGTGGCCGCGAGCAAGCGCACCTCGCTGCTGCGCCTGCCGCGCGAAGACTTCGACCACCTGATCATGAGCCACCCGCAGGTGTTGGTGCTGGTGTCCGAGCTCACCGATTCCCGCGCGAAGCAGAACGCCGCGCTCGCCTCGCACCGCCCGCCCTCGGGCGACGCGGCGCCGATGGTCTGACGCGTGGCGCCTCGTCCGGGCTGGCCTGCGATCGGCATCGGGGCCGCAGCGATGGCGCCGATCTTCGCCTTTGGGCTCGGCCGCAACCTGTCGGCCGATGGGCCGGGGCTGCTGCTCGCTCCGACGGCGCTGCGAACCGTCGAGGCGTGCGCGCTGGCGTTGCCGCTTGGCGCCGCGGCGGTGCTCGTCTACCTCGTCGTAACGCGCAGCTGGTGGTGGGGGGTGGGCATGGCGGGCATCGGCCTGCTGCTGGCCTCGATCGTCGGCGCCGCCGCGTTGGTCATCACCAGCCCGATGTTCCTTTTTACTCCGGCCTTCACGAAGTCGGAGCTCGCGCCATCGAAGCACCTCGAGGCGTACCTGTTCCGCAGCGAGTTCCTGGTGTGCGCGTGGGAGCTCTACGCCGCGGCGCCAGGCGACCCGGTGATTCACAAGGTCGACTCGAGCAGGTGCGACGATGGGTCCGCGCCCAGCATCGAGTTCCCCGAGGACGGGGGCACCCAGCTCAGTCGGCCTTCTTCACCTTGACCAGGTACTCGTCGCGCGAGACGAGGCCCGACTCGATCAGCAGCTCGATCAGCCCGCGCATCGCCCGCACCTGACTGGCGGTCACCTTCTCGAGGCTGTCGACCTGTTCGCGCAGCAGCGCCATTTCCTTCTTCATCGCCGCTTCGTCGAAGGTGGGGGCCGCAGGCAGCAGCGGCGCAGGCGGAAGCGGTGCGGTCATCGACGGCTGGCGCGGGTTCGTGCGCGGAGGCGCGTTGCCGAGCAGCTCGTCGAGATCGAGGCTGGCCGACTCAGCCGGCGCGTCAACCGGAGTCGCCGTGCGCGGCGCAATCACCGTCGCGGGAACGCCGGCGGCCGCGCGGGGAGCCGGACCCTCGCCGTAGTAGTAGCGCCGCACCGCACGATCGATCGCCGAGCCGGTGGCGACGACGTTGATGATCCGCGAATTGGTCGCGATGCCGAGCTCCTGCATCGCTTCGGTGTTGGTGGGGTCCGACGTGGCGAGCTGCAAGGTGCGCGACTTCGGGTCGCCGCCCACCGGAAACACGCCGTAGCGTTCGCAGAGGTCGACGCGCAGCAGCTGGACGATGCTCGAGGGCAGTGACACCGTATCGAGATCCAGCGCCTGGAGGTTCAGCTGCCGCGAGAGGGCGCGCATCATCGAGTCTTCGTCGACGAAGCCCATCTCGACCAGGGTGCGGCCGAGCTTGCCTCCCCACCTCTTCTGCTCGCCAAGCGCGGCCTTGAGGCGCGACTCATCGAGCACCCCGGCGTCAATGAGCAGCTCGCCGAGTCTTCGGCGTCGCGCGGGCTGGGTGGCAGTCACGCGGCGACCGTAACCGGGGGTAGGGGCCCGGTCAAAAATCGTTCAACCGGGCTCGCGGCCGAACCGCAGTCGCCCTTTCGGCTCCTCGTGCCGATCTCTGCGGAGGCTCATCCCTCGACTGCTCTCGGGATGAACGGAACCCGCGCTCGCTACTTCCCGGGAGGCGGGGTGCCTTCGGGCTGCTCCGCCGTGGGCGCGGGCTCGAGCTTCTTCGCCTCGGCCTTCTCGGCCGCGGTGAACGCCTTGAGGCGGAAGTTCTTGAACGACGCCTGGCCTTCCTTGATTGACAGGAGGCCGGCCATGCCGACGCTCTTGGTGCCGTCGTTGAGCTCCCAGCCGAAGGTGTCGGCGGGGCCAGCGGCGTAGAAGAGGGTCTTCGAGGCGGTGCCTTCCTTCACGAGGGTGGCGCCGGCTGGGTCTGCCGCGCCGCGGCCGCCCGCCTCCTTGATGTTCGAGAACACGCCGAACGCGATCGCGCCTTCGCCGATCGCCTTGTTGATGTTCTCGTCGCCGACGTTTCCGCCGGCCGAGGCGAAGTCGAGCGCCTGGTTGCTCGCGCCGCGCGGAGGGCCGTGCGAGACGAGCAGAATGGGGACCTTCGAGTCCTTCGCGACGCGGACGACTTCGTCCAACGTGCTCTTGAAGTAGCGGCAGCCCGTCGCGCACTGGATGTAGTCGGGGGCGTGGTAGCCGGGCAGCGAGACCAGGGTGAGCTCGGGGAACTCGACTGCGCGAACTTCGTTGAGGTTGACCACGTTCGAGAACGCCTTCTTCGAGGCGGCGACGCCGTCGGTGAACTCGGCGCGGCACTCGCGGTTGCCGATCAGCACGAACACCGGCAGCTTCGTCTCTGCGAGCGCGTTCAGCACCCGGGTGATGCTCGACGCCTTCTCGCCCACGTCGCCGGTGACGATGATCGCGTCGGCCTTCTCGTCGACGAAGAACCTGGCGTACTTCTTCAGCGCCACCATGTTCTCGCCGAGGTCCTCGTTGACCGGGCCGAGCACGCCAAGGTTCAGCGCGTCTGCGTCCTTGTCGCCGAATGTCAGCTTGTAGCCAGCGAGCTTGCCATTGCGTTCTCCGACCTTCACGTCGGTTGAGGCCGCAGGCTCGAGCGCGGCGGCGCATTCTTTCAGGGCCTGCGGCTCGTCAGCCGCCTGCGGCTTCGGCTTCGGTGCCTCGACCTTTGGCTCGACCGGCTTCGGCGGTTCAACGGGCTTCTTGTCGGGACAACCGAGGAGGGCGAGCGAGGAGAGCGACAGGGCCAGCACGAAACGACGCGGAGTCATTTATCTAAAACCCCCAAGGGTGCAAAAAGACGACGGGGAGTTACCGGAAACATGTTCGCGGGTCCAGCAGCTTCGCGGTACACCGTTGCCATGCTTCGCCTCGTGCTGGTGGGGATGTTGGGGCTGGTCGGATGTGCGCATCAGCCGCTCGCGGGCTCTGACCTCGATCGCGCGCAGCGGCCGGCTTTCATCTCGCGCATCGAAGAAAAGGCCGGGCCGCGCAGCCTGGTCTTCCGCGACGACAGCTCTTACGGCGGGAAGCTGAAGAAGCTCGAGCCGAAGGAAGCCGACCGCCGCTTGCAGCTGAAGCTCGAGAAGGGCATTCCGGACAAGGCGATTCCTTCGATCACCCGCTTCGAGGTCGCCGACCAGCTGCGCAGCTCGACGCTCGGGCTGCTTCCCCGCGAGCGCCCGTGGACCTCTGTCCTCAATCCGGCCGCCGTCGCCAGCGCGCTGGAAAGCTTCCTCGTCGAAGAGGTGCCGGCGAACGCGCCGGACTACGAGCTGTTGAAGCCGCTGGGCGCCGACCTGGTGGTTGAGTTCGTGATCGAGGACTACGGCATGCGCAGCGACAACGGTCACGCGGGCGCGTACCTGGTCGGCTACGGGCGAATGTTCTACCTCGAGGGCGGCGGCAACGTCTGGTACCGCAGCTTCCGCGCGGACGAGGTCGAGTCGGGCCAGCCGCACGTCGACCCGTTCAAGGTGGCGAAGGATCCCGGCATCTTCCGCGAGCACCTGACCGCGCTGATCAAGGCCGTGGCCGAGCAGTTCGCGAAGGACCTTCAGCCGGCCGACCGCCGCGGGGGCCCGTCACTGCAAGAAGGCAAGGACATCTCGGAAGGGTCAGATGTCTCGACGCCCCGGAAGAACGAGCGGAAGCAGGAAGAGTCGGAAGACCTGCCCTCGCCCGACTGACCTTCGACCTTCAGTCGTCGCGGCCGCGATTGATGCCAACGGCTTCGGCGCTGTCGGCGATCTCTTTGCTCGTCGAGCGGAAGGAGCGCAGCGCGAAAGGCGTGGCGACGAGGAAGCTGATTCCGATCAGCCCAATCATCATCCACGGAATGTCTTTCGGCTTCTCCGACTGCTTCTCGTCGAACCCGTTGAGCTTGTTCTTGCTGCGCGCCTTTGCCTCGGCGAGCTCTTCGTCGGTCATCTGGGCCGGGGCCTGGAAATCACCGGGCTTCTTGCCAGCGGCAAAAGCGGAGCCCGCCAGAAAGAGGGCCACCACCAGCGAGTAACGGAAGGTGCGCATGGGGGCGGAGTCTACCCACGCTCTACGCCCCAGCCAACTGCACTGTCTCGAGATGACGCGGAATCGCGACTTTCCACCCCTTCGCCTCGACGCGGGCTTTCAGCGCCTCGAGCGCCTTCTCTTCTCCGTGCACCAGCAGCGTCTGCCTGGGCGGGGCGGTGAACCCGTCCATCCAGCGCAGCATCTCGACCCAGTCTGCGTGTGCCGAGAATCCCGACACCTGCAGCAGCTGCGCGCGCACGGGAATCAGCTGGCCGTGGATCTTGATCTCTTTTTCGCCGTCGATCATGCGCCGGCCGCGGGTGCCCACCGACTGGTAGCCGACGAAGAGAATGGTGTTCTTCGGATCTGGCAGGCGGTGCTTCAAGTGATGAAGGATTCGCCCGCCCGTCGCCATGCCGCTGGCCGAGATGATCACGGCCGGCTTGTTCCACGCGTTGACCTGCCGGCTCTGCTCGATGGTGCGCATGAACTGGGTCTGAAGGGTGGCCAGCGGGCTGCCCGCGCGCGTCTGGATCGATCGCATCACCAGGTCGTGATCTTCCGGGTGCGCCAGGTAGATGGCCGTCGCGTCGCAGGCCATCGGCGAGTCGACGAACACGGGCAGCGACGCAATTGCCTTCGTCTCTTCCAGGTGGCGCAGGTGGTAGAGAATTTCCTGGGTGCGGCCGACCGCGAAGGCCGGAATCACCACCACGCCGCCGCGCGCGACCGTCTCATTGACCGCGCGGGCCAGCGTCTCCATCGGGGCCTGCTCGCCGTGAGAGCGATCGCCGTAGGTGCTCTCGGCGATCACCGTCGTCGCGTACTCGATGCGGTCGGGATCTTTCAGAATCGGAGCGGCGTACCGGCCGAGATCCCCCGTGAACACGACGCGCTGCTTCGTCGACAGCAGCTCGAACTCACAGATCGCCGACCCGAGAATGTGGCCCGCGCGTGCGAACCGCAGGCGGATGCCGGGCACGATTTCCTTCGGGCGGTCGTACGGAAAAGTCTCGAAGAGCTTGAGCGCCTCGAACGCGTCGGACTCGGTGTAAAGCGGCAGCGCGGGCGAGTGGCGCGTGTAGCCTTCCTTGTTCGCGTACCGGGCCTCTTCCTCTTGCAGCCGGGCAGAGTCGGGCAGCATCAGCGCCGACAGATCGCGCGTGCCGCTGGTCGAGTACACCGGCCCGCGGTAGCCCTCGCGCACCAGCCGCGGCAGGGTGCCGGTGTGATCGATGTGCGCGTGCGTGAGCACCACCGCGTTGATCGACCTGGGGTCGAACGGAATCGGTTCCCAGTTCCGTTCGCGCAGGTGCTTGAGGCCCTGAAAAAGGCCGCAGTCGATCAGCACGCGCTGGCCCTCGTGCTCGAGCAGAAAGCGGGAACCGGTGACCGTGCCTGCTGCGCCATAGAAAGAGATCGAGCCCATGGCGCAGGGAAGCTACTCGAATGCGAAGCCCACCGAGTACAACGGACGCAGCCGTTCATCCATGCGCCACGCCCACCGCGCATAGATCGAGATCGGCAGCGCGCCGCCGAGGGTGAAGCGGGCGCTGACTCCGGCGCCGACCGAACGCAGCCAGGGGTGGGTGGCGGAATCGGTGAGGGCGGCCGCCGCGAAGGCGTCGAGGTCGACCTGCCGGAAGAAGAGAGAAGGGAAGAGGTAGAAGATCGACGCGAAGCCGCGATCGATCACGAAGGGGTAGCGGTAGCGCGCGATGGCCACCGCGGCACGATTCGCGCGCACGCTGTAGTCCTCATAGCCGCGCACCGGAATCGAGAAGCTGCGCGGCAGCGGCACGCCGGGGCCGGGCTCGCCCTGCGAGGCGTTGAACCTCAAGAGATCCGTTCCTCGCGCGAGTCCGCCGACCTGCAACGCGCCTTCAGGAGCGCCTTCCACCGCGCGGCCGTCGATCGTCACGATCAGTGAGTGGCGTTTGAGAAAGGGCAGCGGGATGCCGAGCGTCACCGTGCCGCTGACGTCGACCACCGTGTACGAAGACAGCACCTGTGGATACAGCGCGACGTTGGCGCTGACGCCGAGCCCGCGCCGCAAGCCGCCGTACACGGTCGATTCCCCGGCGAAGTAATCGAAGCCCACGCTGGGGCCGAAGAAGTGCGTCACGCCCCGCGAGCTGTCCCACTGGCGGAAGCCGCCCACCGAGAGGCCGAAGGGCGTGCTCCAGAAAGATCGGCTGAGGGTGAGGTCGCCCGAGAGGTCTTCAATGCGGCCGTCTGGCTCGCCTTCCTCATGGGTCGCGTACGCGCTGAAGCCCAACGACGTGCTCGCCGACCACGGGGCCTGCGTCTGGTTCGTGTAGTAGCCGGCCACCGAGAAATCGGCGTCGGGCAGGGCCAGCGTCGCGGCGATCGCCCAGTTGTGGAAGCTCAGGCGATCCTTCCCCGCGATCAGCACCGCGTACGAGTGGGCGATGTGGCAGTTGTTGTTGCGATCGCAGTCGTTGAACAGGTTCACCAGCGACGGCATGCGCAGCAGCGGGACGAAGAAGCCTTCCAGCGGTTGGTACGGTTGGTCGGCCACGACCGCAATTGGCGACGGCAGTGGCGCGGGCACAGCGGTGCTCACGGTGGTCAGCGCCACCATCTGCCGCACCTTCAACGGAGCCGAAGCGAGCGACCAGTTCCAGCCTTCGCGATCAAGGAACGCGAGCTGACCACCGGGAAGCGGAGCGACGTCGAAGGCCGCAAATGGCGCGTCCGTCACCACCGACAACAGCCCCGTCTGCAGATCCAGCTGGTGTCCCTGCGCGCGGCCGTCTTCGGTGCGCATGAAGACGAGGTGCTGATCGTCGACCCACCGCGCGCCGTAGTTGAACTGGCCATCGGCGGTGAGCGCGTGGCTCTTGCCATCGGCCTCGCGAAGGAACAGATCCCACCCGCGCGTGCTGAAGCGCGAGTACGCGATGCGCTGGCCCTTCGGATCCCACGCGGGCGCGGCGTAGGTGACGCCTTCGCCGTGGGTGGTGAGGACGCGCTTCTCGCCCGTGCGCAGGTCGAACTCGGCCAGCTCAGATCGGTTGGGGCTCAAGTCGACGAAGAGGTAGCGATCTCCCGACGGGTGAACCGCGCCGCCCAGGCCGCCGACGTCGGGCCACACGGTGACGACCTCGCCCGTCTGCGCGTCGACCTTCCAGAGCTGCGCGCGCGCATCGCCGATGATCGTGACGTCGTCGTTCATCAGGTACAGCCACTTCGAGTCGGCAGTGAAAGAAAGGCCCGACATCTGGCTCGGGTGGGCGCTGACCCAGTCGCGCACCGGCAGGAAGAGGGTCAGGCTTCGTTCGGCCCGCGTCGTGCCGTCCTTCTCGAGGATCCGCAGCAGGGGCACTTCGTCGCGGCCGGCGGTGAGCAGCGCCATCGAGCCGTCGTTCGCGGTAGCGAGGCGGGCGACGTAGCCGACGGCGTCGCGCAGCACGATCTGGTCGGCGGGGCGAAGGCGGGTGCGGGGCAGGGCCTGGTTCTCTTCGCTGAAGGCGTCGATGAGGGCGCCCAGCGAGAGCCCGTAGACGGCCTTGAAGCGCAGCGCGACGCCGAAGGGCGAGAAGATCGAATGGCCCTGCATGTCGATCAGCTCCCAGAGCTTTTCTTCGCCGTGCGTCTTCGCCAGGTACTCGATGAAGTGAAGGCCGGTGAGGTACGCGCCGCTGGAAGGCACGAGCTCGCGCTGCCCGAGGTTGAGATCGCCGGCGCCGACCCACCCCCCGCGCGCCGCGAGCCCCGAGGCGAGCTCGGCGCGGTACAGCGGGCTGAACGGGCGGCCGACCTGCCGGCCGAGGCGGCCCTCGTAATACTGGGCGAGGCCTTCGGTGAACCACCGCTCGAGGAAGGCCTGCGGCGGCATCACGTCGCCGAAGACCGCGTTCACCAGGCGCCAGAAGCCCTCGACCTGCTCGTAGTGCACGTAGTGCAAGAGCTCGTGGCAGCCGATGTCGGCGATCGCCGCGGTGCCGAGGTTGTCGAGGTGGAAGGCTTCGGTGGTGGCGTAGAGCGGGTCGATGGTGTGCAGCGGCTCGCCGTCGCTCTGGCCGCTGAGGTACGCGTTGTTGAAGTTCGCGTCGGTCAAATAGACGAGCGCGCGATCGCGGGGGCGCTGGGTCTTCGACTTCGCTCGCAGGATGACCAGGCACTCGCCCATTCGGGCCGCGACGGCGTGGGCGGCTTCGGCGGCGGGGGCCGGGTAATAGACCTCGAGATCCTTCGTGGTGAGCTTGCGCATCGGGCTGCGGGCGAACGACGTGGCGACGTCCTGGCCGAAGCGCGGGCCGGGCACCGAGGCACACGAAATGAGGAGGGCCGCGAGCGCGAACGGGAGGAAGCGGAGCAAGGCTATGGCTTCATAGCCGACAGAAAGGTGCGTGCTATGAGCGTCGAAAATGGAAACCCCTCAGCCGCCGCAGCTCGCCGCCGCCCGCACCCAGCTCGAACAGGTGCTCGAGCAGGTCGAGAAGAAGAAGGTCGATCTGCTCACCACGCCTTGGGCCGAGGTCGAGAAGTCCGTGATCAAGGTCCTGGGTGGGCCGTTTCAGATCGACCAGCCCGAGCACCAGATGATCGCGCTGGGCCTCGCTGCCTCGTTTGGTGCGCGCCTGGCCGTCGAGCACAAGGCGTTCTGGTTCCCGAGCCGCGAGTCGCCCGAAGGCGCCGCGATTGGGTTTCCTGATGCGTTGATCATGTTGTCCCCGTTTGGCGCGGTGTTGGACGCGCTGATGTCGTCGAAGCTCGAAAAGTTGGAAGACGTGGCGAAGGACATCCGCACGTCGCTGGCGCAGGTGAAGTTCGGCGCGGCCGGTGGTGGGCTCGGCCAGCAGAAGCTGGGTGTGGGCGACTACCAGCGGCTGTTCGACCCGGGGTTCGTGCAGGTGCTCGCGATCGATGGGGCGAAGGCGCTGACGGCGTGGGGCACTGCGCCGAACCGGCTGGCGCTCGACATCAAGGACTCACTGGGCCGCGTGGGAAGCAAGCTGCCGGACCAGGTGAAGCAGCAGCTTGAAGCGCAGCTGGTGCAGGCGCTGCAACGAATGGAGCCTGGGAAGCCGCTGATCGAGCAGCTCGCGCGTGGGCCGCGGGTCGCCGAATTGGTGGGCTCGCTGTGGGGCTCGTCGGCTTCGACGGGCTCTGCGCCGGAAGAGTTCTGGCAGGACGTGGTGATGCCGCTCGCGTACATCGGCGTGCCTGAGAAGTTCCCCGAGCTGGATGAAGAGTCGGCGCAGGCGGCGAAGCAGGGCGTGCACCCGTTCTTCCTGTTCCTCGACGTGGTGCCCTTCTCGACCCCGGCGCCAGAAGACGAAGGGCTGCTGGGTGCGTTCCCGGCGAACACGCTGGCGTTGCCGCACAAGGCGTTCGAGGCGGTGGGCAACGTGCGGTTGATCAAGGTGGGCACGGACGCGGTGAAGGGCCCGCTGGAAAAGTTCGACGCGGCGAAGACGCGCGACGCCGTGAAGCGGTTCGGCGAGTACCTGAAGACGCAAGGCGGAGCGGCCGTCGCGGATCAGGGCAAGGAGGAAGCCGAGCAGATGCTGAACGCAGCGATAAGCCTTCTGGAAGAGCTGAAGAAGATCGTCACGTCGGGGAAGGACGTCTACGTGCGCCGGCTCACCGAGGCCGAAGCCGGAGCGGAAGGCGCGATGGCCGTCTTGCGCGGCGCGCTGCAGGGCCCGCGGATCATCCTCGCCTGAGCGAAGCCCGTTCATCCGGAAGAGCAGTCGAGGGATGAGCCTCGGCGGCGCCCCTTCTTAAAGGACGAGATCGAACCGAACCCCGGCGATGAACGCGTCGGGGTTCACGGCGCCGGGCGATCGGTAGAGCTGCACGGTGGGCTGCAGGTTGATGAAGGGCGTGACGAGCATCTTGTAGAAGAGCTCGAGGTGAAGCTCTGAGCCGGGCAGGGGGTCGGTGAGGCCGAGGTAGCCGACGCCGATGCCGACCGAATCGGACGCGCGCGGGCCGATGCCGATCCACGTGAGGCCGAAGCCCGCGTAGAGCGAGACGGCGTTGCGATCGGGGGGGGCCCACGAGAAGCGCGCGGTGGCGACGAGGCCTCCTTCGTCGTCCGGGCTCGAGCGCAGGTGCTCGTCGTGTTGAACGAAGAAGCCCCAATTGGAGTGCTCGGGAAAGTCATCGCGGGTCTGGCGCCAGATGCTGGCGGAGGTGGTGCCCTGGGCTCGGGAAAGCGTGTGCTCGACGGCGGCGCCGGCGACGAGGGTGAAGCCGGCGCCGTCGCGGAAGGCGGTGTCGAAGCCGAGGCTTCCGACCTCGGGGCTGCCTTCGAAGATCGCCGCGCGGGTGATGAGCCAGTCGAGGGGCGAGACGACGAGCGCGGCGCCGAGACCAGTGGCGGCGTAGTTGGGAAGGGGAGAGGTCGGAAACATTCCGAAGTTGTTGTTGATGAAGTCGCTGCCGTACGGAGAGAGCGCGAAGTCGCGGCTGGCGTCCTGCTTTCCAAGGCGCAGCAGGATTCTCTCGTCGAGCCAGGTCTGCTCGAAGAAGAGCTCGGTGAACTGGGTGAAGTCGGAGTCTTCGAGGTTCGAGATCGTGTTGGCGGAACCGACGCGCGTGTTGATGCCGGTGCCGTGATCGTTCTGGCCGAGGACGAAGAGCTTGCCGTTGCTCCAGAGCCCGAGCTTGCCGGTGTCGAGCTCGAGCGACAGGTCGATGTGCCCGAGCAGCGTGGGTGCTTTGTCGCGGCCGATGAAGTTCGCGAACCCTTCCGCCGAGTACCCGAGCCCCAGCGTGAACCCGTGCTCCTCGAGCGTGGTGCGGCGGCCTTCCCAATGTCCCGTCAGGTGCGGACCTGCCAACCACTCAGGCCTTTCGGCTTCGGCGCCGAGCACGAGCATCACCAGCGCCAGTGAGATCATCCGCCCCGCAGCATGCTTGACCTCGCGCGCGCTTGCGGGCAATTTCTCGCGCCACGCGGTGGTAGCTCAGTTGGTAGAGCATGAGCTTCCCAAGCTCAGGGTCGAGGGTTCGAATCCCTTCCGCCGCTCTCAGATGGCCCGGTCTTCCAGAGGGTTGGAGGGCCGGGCCTTCGAGTTTGGGGCCGAAAAGGAATCAGCTTGCCTGCCGCGAGAATGCTTCTCTGTGCAGCCGAAGCAGGTCGAGCGCCAAGGCATGTCTCATCGGCGCCGGTAGGCGCTGGCCCTCGTGACGGAGGAAGAGGTGTTGGAAGTCATCCGCTGGCACACGGTCGCGTCCAACGCAAGCCACTCGCCATCGCGCACGCTCCCCAGGGCAGAATGCCAGGCTCTTTCCGGATGCGTTTTCGTGCCCGCGCATTCGGTTGGAATTCGCAGCCGGTTGGCCGATGAACGTCGAGTCAGCGCGAGATGACAAGGAAGGCTGCTGCAGCGTCACGCTCGAAGGCCTCGATGTCGATCAGTCGCGCGCGCGCGTCGTCGGCAGACGAGAGCCCGATTTCGCTGACATGTCGGCTCCCAGGAAACAGGTCAGCGAGTCGGGCCACCAGACACGTGATGAACGTTAGTTGCCCCGTCTGGACCGGGCAACCGCACTGGTCACCGCTCTCCTGCATCAGCCCCGCATCACTGATGCGGGAAACCTGCTCGCCACTGCGCGTAGTGCTCGCCATGCTCGTAGTGCTCGTCGTGAATCCGCCAAGTTGCTGATCTCACTCGCCCGCTGATGAGCTTCCCAAGCTCAGGGTCGAGGGTTCGAATCCCTTCCGCCGCTCAATAGGAAGGCCCGGTTTCGCGAGGATGCGAGGCCGGGCCTTCGAGTTTTGGGGCATCGGGAGGGAGCCATGAGTAAATCGGAAGAGGTGGTCGCGGAGTTGAAGCGGCGCGCGATGCGAGGGCAGCCGCTGAACTCCGGTGCGAATCGGTGAGACTGGTTGTACGCGGCAGCGCTGCTCGCGTTCGGCTCGTGGGAGAAGGCCCTCGAAGCTTCTGGCTTCTCGTACGACGCGATCAAGGGAGGCGGCGCTCACGGCGGCGTTTGGTTCCGGCGTGCTGACGCCTGCTCGCGGTCGGCGGAAGCGGTAATCGGCTGGAGGAAACATGACTTTCGACATTCGCAGGAAAGTCAGCGCCGAGGACGCCGGCGAGGATGCGGTCGAGGAGTACACGGAAGAACTGTTCGCCTTGTTCGTCGCGTCACCTGAAGCCAGGGCGCTGGACGATCAGGAGGACGACTTCGACGGATTCCACTGGGCTCACGTATTGATCGGCTTCGGCATCTTTCGGTACCTGTGCACGCGACGCCGAGCGCGATGATCAAGTTCGTGCGCTCGGTGAAGTGGCCGACGCCCGTGGTTTCTTGTTCGCCGCGCGACATCGCCGCGCGACATCGCCGCGCGCCAAGCTTGACGCGGAGCGCGGGTGGAGGAACCTCTGGTCATGACCGGGACTCCCCCGGCCACCGAGCACGCCCTCGCCCCCTGTGCCCACGAGGTGATGCGCCGCCTCGTCCCCGAGTTCGACCGCGCGGTCGCCGACACGGCCCGCCAGTCGCGCTCCTCGAGCGACTGGGTCGAGACCCGGACCATCCGCAGTGATCGAACGGGAGTACCAGCTCAAGCCGTAGGTTGAGCCAGGCCACGGCGGACAACGACGGCCGCGGCTAAGCCTTGTGCATTTCTGGGAACATCTTTCGGTGGCGGTCGATCATTTGTGCCGCGACGGCAAGGAACTCGCTCGCTTCGCCCTCGAACTTCTCCTTGACGATCTCCTTCAGCATTTCCTCGCGGAGCAAGTCGTCTTCACAGATGGCGAGGTTCCAGAACAACATGCCCATGCTCAGCGCATTCTGTAGAGAAGCGACGTCCTTCGCAGCGTCGATGAGAGGCTGCGAGAAGTCGGAGATTTGCTGCGCCGGCCCCCGGCCTCTCGGGTTTCTCTCGAAGAATGTTGAGGCTGCGTCGAGATCGGCGTCCGTGATGCCCTTCGAGGCGACGAAACTCTGGCCTCGGTGATGAACGGTGCGGGTTCCCGCCGGGATCTTGCTCAGGCAGCACTTCTTGAATTTCAACCCAGAGCCGCAGGGACAGGGATCGTTCCGTCCGACTTTGTCAGCGATCTGCGGCGAGGGCTGGGTGAGTGCGAGTCGGTGATTCTTGAATGCCTCGAACTGTCCTTCCGCGCGTCGGCGGAGCGCGGGTGGCAGAGAACCGCCGAGCCGCTCGTGCGCGTCAAGGAGATCGGTAAGACCCATTGCCCCCACTGGGCTGTCAAAGGCCGGCTCGAAATCCTCGATGGCACCTTCGATGATGGGGAGGGCGGCTGGATCGCCATAGTCGGCCAGGCAGGCCGAGCCCATCACCTCGTGTTCGTCGAACAGCTTGCAGAGCTCCGCATAGATGCGCGGGTCGCGCACGCCCAACTTCGCCAGCACGCAGCACACCGCGCTGTGCACGTCTTCGGTGGTGGCGGGCCGGAGCGCGGCGAGCGCGGGTTCGAGAACGGCGGCGCCGAACTCTGGCAGCCGGCCCACCAAACGGTCGTGGATGATGTCGTCCCAGGTCGTCTCGCACAGCGCGCGCACCATCGGCAGTACGGCCGCGGGCGCCTTCAGGTCGGCGAGGAGATCCACCGCGTGAATGGGCGGCCACCCGGAGCCAGGGCTCTCGTCCAACCACAGCTCTTCGTCTTCGAGGTAGCGGAGGAGGGCGGGGACGGTGGTTGATCCCAGAGCAAGAATCTCCTTGCGGAGGCCCTTGTCCAGGTGCTCCCCAACAACTGCGAAGCGGGCCATCGGATCTTTCGTGGAGACGGTCACCAGCAATATGTACACGATTCTCGCACCAGGCCGTCAACCCCAGCGCCGGCCAGAGATTCATCGCCGCCTTCGTGCCGAACAGCCCGAGACGATCCTCGCGGTTACAGGGCTGCTGAGATGATCTCGCTGCTGGCAGCCGGCTGCGCAGCCAGTCGGATCATCGACGTCCATCATGCCCGCGCGTGGAAGATCGTCCTGCGCGACACGCTCGCTTTTCGTATGGTGAACGCCGCGATGACGCGCGCCAACCAGAAGATGCTCGTCGCTTACGTCTCAGCCGCAGAACTGACCCTGCTCAAGAAGCTCGACTTCCCGTGCTCGCAACGTGTGCTGGCAACATGCGCGCGCAGCTGACGTTGTTCGGGGACGCCGAACCCATTCCCGACCCCTTGGTGCCCGAGCCGTTGGAGCTACTGCCGACCGCGGAACCCGATTCCCGTCAGCACAGTCTCTTCGAGGGGTCGCTCACTGAGCTCCACGCCCTGTCCGCGGCGTTCGAGCAGCTCGACCTGTCTGCCGCGCGGGTGGCGTGGGCCCGAGCGGAAGATCGTTTTCCCGAGTGGGCGCGATTACAGGGCTGGGGCCGCTGGATCGAGGACCTCGCGTGGCTTAGGTCCGCGGAGCAAACGTGGGCGAGGGGGGAGGGTGTCGAAGAATTACTCGCGCTTCTGAAGCACTCGGCTGAAGGTCGCTTCTCGGGCATGAAAGCCGAGCTCCGCGAGCAGGTCGTGAGCGAGCAGATCTCGCGCACCGCCCGACAGCTCGTCGAGGCGCATGGGCCAAAGGCCCGACTGCAGGACGGGCGGCCGGTGGGCTGCCTGGCTCTGCTCGCTGGCCGCCCGGTCGAAGCGGCCAACCTCCTGGGCGACGCGGCGGCAGCCGAGCCGGGAGACGGACAAGTCCTTGGCTACCTCGGTGAGGCGCTGTGGTGTGAGGGCCGGACGGCCGAAGCCCTTGCGGCCTACCGTGATGCGTACCTGCTGGCTCCCAACGCGGTCGACGAGGCGATCTCGACTTGTGGGCCGATCCACGACCTGCTCGATCACGTTTCTGATCTCGCGCTGCCCGGCGCTCCTGGCAACTGGGTGCCGATTCTGGCCGACCTGGAGGGCCTCGTCTTCCTGGATGGGACGAAGGTCCAGCTTCCTGAGGAAGGTCCTGCGCGAGCGCTGGCCTCATACCGGCGACAACGACAGGCCGGCGTTCTCTCGGAGGTCGAGCGCATCGCGCTCAAGCGCGCGATCCTGAGCCAGGCCCCGCAACTAAAGGAACTCGTGCGGCGGCTCTGATCCGCACCCGCCCACTCGCGTGGTCTCGCACGCGATCGCGCACGGCAGTTGCGCGTCACCACGCTGTTCCCTTATTGCCCGCCCTGAATCCACGGTGTCAGTACGCGTTGTTGTTGAGGAAGTTCCTTCGGTACTCGGGCCGGCGAACGACGGTGCGCGACACGACCTTGCCGTTCTCGGCTGCCCGGCAGCTGCGCCGTGATCATCTGCCTGCCACCGATTCGATACGTCGAAGCTCCAAGGTCGTCACATCCGCGCCATCGGGTCGCCAAGTCGGTGTTCGACGCTGCGCGCATGGTTCAAACGTTGGCCCACCTGTCGGATCTTCACCTCGGCCGCCGCCGCTCGGACGCCGTCATCGCTCGAAAGCTGGTCGGGCAATTGCTCGAGCGTGGCATCGATCAGGTGGTGGTGACGGGTGACCTTACCGCGCACGGGCGGCTCGACGAATGGGATGAGTTCGGCAGGATCTTCGAGCCGCTCACGCGCAGCGGCCGGCTCACCGTCGTCCCAGGCAACCACGATCGCGGCACGGACGACGCCGCGTCGCTGATGATGAAGGGGCAGCGCGTCCGCGTTCGGCAGAGCGAAGGGCTGTACCTCGTTCGCGTTGACTCGACGGCCCCTCACAACCGGGTGCCTTTCCGGTCACACGGAACTGTCTGTGCTGCCACGCTCGCTTCGGTCGATGAAGCGCTCGCTCGCGCCCCGGCTGGCTGTCTGGTGGCGCTCGCGCTTCACCACCACCTCACGCCCTTGCCCGTCGAGGGAATCGGGGAGTGGTTCGCCCACTCGTTTGGCTTTCCCCACGCGTCGGAGCTTCAGCTTGGGCGGCAGCTGCTCGCGTTGGCGCTCGGCCGTTGCGATCTGGTGCTTCACGGACACCGGCATGTGCCTCGGCACTTCGAGGCCGTGTCTCCCAATGGGCGCCGCCTCGCTGTCTACAACGCGGGCAGCTCGAGTGAGCTCGAGGCGATGCGCGTCTTCGAGCACGCCGATGGGCGTCTGCTGGAAGCACCCAGCTGGGTTCACCTGTCTGCCCGGCGTGAACATTGGGCGAGCGCCGCGCCCACGCCGCTGCCCGCGCTCAGCTGACCTCGGACAGTCGCGCTTCGAGATCCTCCACAGGCTGAAACACCAGCTTTCGGCCCTGCAACTGCTGGCGGAAGAGCCCACGTTTGACGAGGTCCAGAAGGTCGGTGCGCGCCGTTTGGTAGACGACGTTGTGGCTCCGTCGATGTCCTTCGATCGTGTAGCGGGCAGTCAGGTGTTTCAGGGCATGAATCAGAATCGCCTGCTGCCGGTGGCCCAGGGACGCCATTCCCTGAAGCTGCTGCTCGACCCGCTTCAGCACCTTCGCTTTGCGATTCACACGTGCGCGCAGCTCGCGGAAAGCTTGCTCGAGAACTCCACAGTGATGGAGCATGAAGTAGGTGAGATCGTTGTTGTCGGTCTCGGCGTGCAGGAAGGCGCGGTAGTACGCCGCCGGGCTCTTCAGGATGACCTGAGAGATCGAGACGAATCGCAGGACGTCGTAACCCGCGCGCATGGACGCCCAGTAGAAGAGGGCGCGCGCGGTTCGCCCGTTTCCGTCGACGAACGGGTGGTCGTAGGCAAGCCAGAAGTGCAGGACGATCGCGCGGATCAGAGGGTGGGTGAATGCTTCGCGATCCTCCTCGTTCGCGAATGCGCACATTCCCTCGAGGCGGTCAGAGAGTCCGTCGGCCGGAGGCGGCCGATGAAAGACGGTGCCGTACTCATCACGGACGACGATGTCTTCGTCCGGGCGCCTGAGGCGACCGGCGGCCTCCGCATCGTCGAGCGTCGAATCGGTCACGTGCAGATGCAGATCGAAGAGCATTTGCGGCGTCAGCGGTTCACTCGCCAACTCTCGGATTCGCTGCATCGTTCGATAGTTGTTCAGGATCATTTTTTCGCTGCGATCCCTGGGCTTTCGGCCGCTCACGAGCATTTCGGTTGCGACCCTGTGGGTGGTGGCCGCGCCCTCGAGCTGGCTGGAAGTGATGGCCTCCTCGATCAACCCGTTGACGTAATAGACCTCGCGTTGTTCCTCGGAGACCGACGAGGCGACTTCCAACGTGCCGCCTCCTGACCGATCGATCTCGTGCAGGAGCCGCTGGAGCTCAGCAGGAAGGACGTAGGAGAACCGCGCGCCACTCTCCGTCGTAAGCGGCAGGGTCTGCCGCCCAAACGAACGCTGAAGGCGCATGAGTGCCCACCAGTTTCGATGGGTGAGCCCAGCCGGAGGCGTGCGACGAATCACTTCCTCCCAATGGAGGTACGTCGAGTCCGTGACCCGCGACGGAACGTCCCCAGGAAGCTCCCTGAAGACTTCGCTGTCTGGCGGTGGGGAAGGCGGGCCTTTCAAGGCATTGCCAGCGATATACTAACTGGCGCCAAATTAGTAGATAAGCCGGCTGCTGAAGATCTACCAATTGGTACTGAATCAGTAGGTGACGACTGAACTTCGTCCAAAAAATCAACCCGTTACCTCACGTGATGACGGGCAGCTTCTCGCTCATCTCGGACACCTGCAGCGGCGAGTACGGGACCATGTTGTCGCCGCCTTCGACGTACGGGTCGCCGTAGCCGGGCACCTTGCCGCCGCGGGCGGGGAACTTGGTCGCGTACGCCGCGTCGGAAAGCTCGTAGTCAGCGGGAGCCAGGCCCATCGCCTGGGCGATGTTCGCGAGCAGGCGGTTCTGCGGCACGCCGGCGTACCACTTGTTCCCATACATCGCGGTGATCTGCCGGTTGCGGTGGGTGTAGTCGACGTAGTTGCCGGTCTTGAAGTAGCCGCCGCCCCCACCGGCGAGGATCGCGGGAATCGACTTCGCGCTGTGCGTCTCCGGGCCCGACTCGGAAGACCAGTACACCAACGCCTGATCGAGCATCGAGACGCCCGGCACCACCTGCGCCGCGTCCAGGCGCTTGATCAGATCCGCGTAGCCGAACTCGAACATGAACCGCTGGCTGCGCACGATGTGGCGCTGGCGATCGCCAAGCTCGTGGTTGTGGAACACCATGCCGTGCGCGTCCGTGCGGCTCACCTCGTTCTGGCTCGGCGTGTTGAACGTCGCCGGATCCCACTGATCCTTCAGCGCGCTCAGCTGCCGAACCACTGCCCGCGTCGTGCCGCACTGGAAGGCGTTGACGATCATCATGTTGACGAGCTCCAGCGCCGCCCGCTGGTTCGCCTGCCGCAGCGGAAGATCTGCGGCGACTCCCGTCCACTCCCAGTCGGCCTCGCCTTCGCGCGTCATCAACGGCCGCTGCGCCGCGGTCACCGTCGGCAGCATGCAGCCCGCGGTGACCATCGACTTCATCCGGTCGCCGATCGTCTTCACCCCGTCCATGTACTCGTCGAGCCGCACGCGATCCGCCTGGCCAATGCGACGGCCCGGGCCGAACGCCCCCTTCGACAGCCGCGCGTAGTCCGCCTGCACCCGATCGACCACGCTCACCCGCGGATCCGTCTGGCCCGGCGTCGTCATCACGCCGTTGAACAACAGGTCGTAGATCTGCCCGACGGTGCGGCAGTTGAAGGGGTTGTTCGCCACGCCGCTGCCCGACTTGAAGGACGACAGCTGCGTCCACGTCGCCGACAGCACGGGCGCTTTCACCAGGGGCCTTTCAGCCGCCGAGTAGAACTTCGACGACTGCGAGATCGCGTAGTCGATGGTCGGAATCGCCGCGTTCGCCAGCCCGTTGTCGTTGCCGCCGTCGCGGTTGGTGTAGTTGCCGAGGTAGCCGCGCGTGTGGCCGCCCCAGTGCAACATGTCGACGCCCTGCAGCACGTTCATCTTTTCCAGAAGCGCGTCGCTCAAGAAGCTCCCCAGCAGCGGAGACACCCGCGCGATGCCCGGCTCGAAGTCTTCCATCGGCTGCGAACGGGCCGCCGCCGTCTGCGCGTACGTGCGCTTCATCTCGACGAGGCGGCCGCTCTGGAGCTTGTGCGCCACGAACCCGGTGGTCGCCGGAAACAGATCGCGCGTGGTGAGGCCCACCGTCGACGGAATCGGAAACACGTTGTCGCGGTGAAGCCCGCCGTGGCTGACCCAGGAGCTGACGAAGAAGCGGGGCAGGGCGGCGGTCTGCGCCTCGGCCCTGCCCATCAACGAAGGCAGCAGCGGCAGCGCGAGCGTAAAACCGCCCAGTCCTTGCAGCAGGTGGCGTCGGCTCAGTCGATTGTATTTCATGGCGTCAGTTCTCGATCTTCCGCAAGCCGAACTCGGGCGACTTGGTCAGGTTCCGGATCACGTCCTGGATGCTGCCCGTCGACGAAGCGGTGGTGAGGCTCTGCAGCACGCAGCCATCTTTCGTCTGCGTTCCCTTCTCGGCGACCTCGGCCCGGCCCGCCGCGTAACGGAAGGCGTGCCGCGCGAAGCACGCGTGGAACTTGTCCGACTGCGAGAGCAGGTTCGACAGGTCGAGGCCATTGGCCGCCGTCTTCTTCGTGCCGTTGCGCTCGAGGTCCGGCATCGTCGTCGTGTTCACCGGCACCCACTGCGCCACGTTGCCCGTGCCGTCGAAGATCGCTTCCTGGTTCCGGAACCGGCCGAACGCGTCGTAGCCCTCGAGCGTGAAGCCCAGCGGGTTGATGCTCGTCGCGTGGCAGCCCTTGCACGACGTGCCATTGATTTCCGTCTTCGCCATCACCAGGTTCCGCACCGACTTCACCGCGGGGGCGACGTAGCCCATCGGAGGCGACGTATCGTCCGGCGGCTGCAGCCCGTCGCACAGGTAGTCGACCCGCAGGCGCGCGCCGCGGATGATCGGGTTCGAGTCGGGGTAGCCCGAGACGAGGTAGCCCGCGCGGGTGAATAGCCCCGACCGTTGGCCGGCCGGGAAGTGCTGAAGCTTCGAGTCGTCGGTCGAGCCATCCCACTGCGGCACGCCGTAGATCTTCGCGAGGTCCGCGCTGGTCGCGAACGAGATGTCGCTGGTCAGCACGTCGCGCATCGAGCCGCCCGGCTTGCTGACCGCGTAATACATCGTCAGCGCCACCATCTCTTCGTACGCGTCGAGCCGCAGCTGGCCGAGGTTCGTCGTCGTGGGCAGCGCGGCGGCCGAGCTGTCGGGGTAGCTCAGCGGCAGCACCGACACCGCTGACGGGTTGAAGGACGCCACGTGGTCCAGCCGCAGCCACTGGCGAAAGAAGTTGTCGAACTGCTTCTTCGCGCGCGCGTTCTGCAAGAGCCGTTCGACCTGCTCGGTCACCGTGTTGCCTGCACCGGTGAAGTTCGCCTCGGCAGCAGTGAACAGCGCTTCGTCCGGCATCGAGTTGGTGATCACGAAGGACAGCCGCGACGCGAGCTCGTACGGGTTCAGGCGGCTCAGGTCGGTGCGCGCGTCGATCGCGAGGCCCTTGAACTCGGTGCGGAAGAGGAAGCCGGGCGACATCAGGAAGGTCGCGATCAGCCCGCGGTAGCCGCCCCATGCCGGCGCGTCGTAGGCCTCGCGGTAGAAGGCCGCGTCGCCGTCGGCCGTGTCCAGCGGCCGGCGCAGGGCGCGAAGTCCGAGGCCCGCAACGACGGCGTCGACGCAAGCGGTGCTGGTGAGGTTCGCGCAAGCCGTCGCGCCGCCGAAGGCGCGGGCAAAGGTCGAGAGGCGCGTCGCATCGGCCGCCACCCAGTCACCGATCTTCGTCGCGAGGTTGAACTGCGGGTCGACGAGCAGCGTGCTGATGCGCTGGTCTTCCGTGTCGTAGACGAGCTTCTTGCCGCCGCTGCCGTCGGTCGGAACCGAGGCGAGCAAGGCCGCGATCTCGGCGCCGTTGAGGAACGTCTGAACCTGCGCCGTCGTGAACGCGCGGCCGAGCAGATCTTCCAGGGCATTGCGGTACTGGCTCTTCGTCAGGCGCAGCACCACCGACGCGCTCGGATCCGCCGCCGGCGCGCACTCGAAGGAAGGGCCGGGGTCGGGCAGGGTGGTTCCTCCACCGCCAACGCCCGACACGCCCCCACCCCCGCCGCCGGTGCCAACCCCGCTGATCTCCGGGTCTGACGGCATCGCGATGCTGCCTTCACACCCAGCGGCACACAGCAGAACAGCGATCCAGGGGCCGAGGCGTCGCGCGAGCACGTCTTAAGGAAGCTTCAGCACAGGCAAATGGCTCAGCCCATTCGAGAAATTGCAGTTCGGCCCGTCTCGAAGATCATCGGCCTGTGCCCAGACGCGTCAAGCAGCTGGCCGATGGTTCGGCGGTCGGGAACATCGGCATCCACGACCCCTTCGAGCTGATTCGCCACCTCGCCCGCAGCCAGTCGGACCCGCGGAAGGCAGTGGCCGAGCTGGTGCAAAACGCGCTCGACGAGCAAGCAAGCCACATCGCGATCGAACGCTTTCGCGAGAACGGCGAGACGATTCTCTCGATCCTCGACGATGGCCTTGGCGTGCTGCCGGATCTCCCGCGCAAGGACGCGCTGACGGCGATCGCGACCAACATCGGGCACTCGCGGAAGAAGCAGATGACCTTCGACGAGAGGATGCGGCAGGCCATGCTCGGCCAGTACGGCATCGGCCTGCTCGGCTTCTGGGCCGTCGGCCACGAGCTGCGAATCCTCTCGCGCATCAACGGGTCCGAGATCTGGGCGCTGACCCTCTTCGAAGACTCGCCCCGCTACGCGATTACCCGAATGCCCGAGGTGATCGACCGGGCTCCCACGTGGACGGAGGTCCAGGTGCGAAGGCTGCACCGGGCAGCGCTGGCTCCGACCGTGGGAGGCAGGCTCGCGACGTACCTCTCGGTCGAGCTGCGCGGTCAGCTGGTGCGGCACGGCGCCGAGCTGCGGCTCGTCGATCGCCTCGCCCGCGGCGCAGCCGACAAGCTGGTCGTGATCACCCCCAGCCTCCTCGCGGGTGAGAGGCTGCCGGGGCTCGAGCCGATTCGACTCGACGGTTTTCAGTACCCGATCGAGCTGACGCTTCACTTCGCTGGCGATGCGGGGCCCGAAGCGGGGCGGGTGCGGCTCGGCTGCGCCGGCGCTGTGGTGCTCGACGATCTGGCTTCGCTGCCCGCGCTCGACCATGCCCCGTGGAATGACGATCGCCTCGTCGGGGTGATCGACTTCCCCCACCTCGAGATTCCCCCCGGGTCTCGCCGCGGCATCGTGCCCAACGCCGCCGCCGATGCGCTGATCGAAGCGCTGTTAGCCGTCGAGCCCCAGGTGACCGCCCGGCTCGAAGAACGCACCCAGGCCGAGGCGGCGACGTTGTCGGACGACATGCACCGCCAGCTCGCGCGGCTCTTCAACAAGGCGACCTCTTTCGTGCCCCACCTGCAGTGGCTGCCCGTCGCGCGAAAGTCGGGCTCGCTGGACGAAGGCGGCCTCGAAGGCACTGGCGTGGCCACCGCCCAGACGTCGCCGCGCGCCGAGGCGCCTTCGCCGCAGCCCGAGCTGTTTCCTCCCGGGCCTCTGCATGCCGTCACCTTCCGGCCGGTGAAGCTCGAGCTCGCCGTGGGCGAGAAGAAGAACCTCAAGGCCGTCGCCCAGGACGAAGAAGGGCGCACGATTGCAGCCGCCGAGGTCGAGCTTCACTGGGTGGCGACGCCGGGTCTGCGCCTCTCGACGGCGCACGAGCTCGCCAGCGTCGAAGGGGTGTCGGTCTCGAACGAAGAGGCGGTGACCGTCACTGCGCGCCAGGGTGACCGCAGCCGCGAAGGCGTGGCGATGGTCCGGGTGCTCAGCGAGGCCGTGCGCCGCGCCGACGCTGGCATTCCCCAGCCCGAAGAAGTCAGCGAGCCGCTGGAGACCTGGCGATCGCGAATGATCGACGAACGCTGGCAGATCAACACCGGCCACCCCGACTACCGCGCCTTTGCGCACGAAGCCCGGCCGCGCTTGCGCTACCTCGCGACGCTGCTGTCGAAAGAGGTGGTCAGCCGCAACTTCCAGCAGCCGGGCGTCGGCGCGATTCTCGAAGAGCTCGTCGGCCTGCTCGCCGCGCTCGAACGATCAGGCGCCTGGAGCCGCAGCCGCGAGCCCTGACGCCTCGAGCTTCCACGGCTTCTCGACGGCGGGGCTTTCAGGGTTCTCGATGCGCTCGCGAAGGAGCTCGAGCGCTCCGGCGGCGTAGAGGCCGTCTTCGATCCGTTCGTCGAACGAGTACTTCACGCTGCAGACCGTGCGATCGCCCACGGTCTTCTTTTTGCCGATCGTCGCGAACAGCGGAATCGAGCCGTACTCGTAGAGGTGGTGGTACGCCGACTCGAGCTTCACGCTGCCCAGGTTCGCGACGAAGAGGCTCGCGTACATCGGGTCGGGGTGAATGAAGCTGCCCGGGAGCAGGTTCCACGAGTCGAGCCACATCATCAGCTTCACGCCGAGCCGCAGCAGCGGAGCCGGCAGCGAGAGAAAGAGCCCGAGCTCTTTGTCGACGTGGCTCTTCTTGTCGCTGCGGCCTTCGCTCAGGTCACCCATCGTCAGCTTCACGATCTCTTCGAAGGGCATCGACGCGTCGAGCTTCCGCTTGAGCACCACCACCGGCGCGTCGAGGCTCATCGCCTTCTTCGCCGAGTACGAAATCCAGATGCCGTCGCGATCGTAGATGCGCGAGCCGACCACGAACCGGTTCAGCCGTGGGCGCGCGTGAAGGGCCTGGACCGCGGCCCAGATGAAGACATGAAAGACGGTGACGCGGATCCCCGGGTGGCTCGAGTTGAATTTCTCGATGAAGGGCAGCGTGCGGGTGAGGTCGATTTCCTGCTCGAAGTAGACGGCGGACTCGTTTCGCGTCCGCATGATGAACGGCATGATCTTCCGCACCGCGGGGACGTCGGCAAGCTTTCCATCAGGGCGCGAGAAGAGGGGCATGGCTATTGGGGGCGCTGGGCAGCGTAGAAGAAATACAGGAAGCAGATCCCGACCGCATTCAGCGCGTGCCAGATCGCGTGGCCGGTAATGAAGTGGTTGTCGGGAGCACAGAGGATCTTCGCGGTGTCCGTGATCCAGATCGCGAAGGCCGTCGACACCAGCGCCAGCGACCAGGCGAAGAGCCTGAACTTCGGCCGCCGCGCGCGCAGCTCGAGCACGATCGCGGAAATGAGCTCGAGGGCGAACAGGGGAATCCCCGCGGGCTTGATGAGCAACACGAGCGCCATCGGCAGCAACGTGAACAGCGCCCACAGCGCGACGATGCGCTTCTGCGTGCCGCCCAGCGCGTAGGCCAGCATCAGCCCCGACAGCAGGAACATGCCGAACAGATCGATGAGCTCGCCTGCGAAGGTGCCGCTGGCGTGAAACGCGAAAGAGCCCAGGCCAATCGCTACGTTCGCCAGGGCGCCGCCTGCGAGCAGAAAGTTGGCGCGCGTCTCGGGCCGGGTCAGCAGCCAGAGGCCGAGAATGACGTAGCCCATCGACGACCAGGCGTTCGACGGCTCGGCCACGATGGCGCAGAGGCGGGCCTCGCAGAAGGAAACCGAGGCTGGCTCCCAGCCATCCCAGGGACAGGAGATCACAGGGGGTGCTTTTGACGCTTCATCACGCCGCTGTCGCCTCGGGTTCCTTCAGTTACCATCCGCCACCGCATGCCTGACGATTCTGAGTTCTACCGGAAGCTGCCCCGCCAATCGCGGTCGAGGTCGGTGGTCAACGCGATCATCATGGCCACCGACCAGCTGCTCGAGAACAGCGGCGACCCGACGGCCCTCTCGCTGGAAGGCGTGGCGCGCCGGGCGGGCGTGGGCATCGGCTCGCTCTACGACTACTTCGCCAACCGCGAAGGCCTGCTGGGCGCGCTGCTGGCCCGAATCACCGAGGCGAACTTCGAAGAGCTCGCCCGCGAGGTGCACGACAGCCAGAAGGTGCCTTTCGCGCAGGCCATCCCTCGGATTCTCGAGAAGACGATCGACATCTACCTGGCCCGCCCCGAGCGCACGCGCGGGGTGATCAGCACGGTGTTCCGCGTCGGCTGGCTCAAGCCCACCATTCGTGAGCGCGATCGGTTCGCGGGGCTGTTGGCGAAGCGCCTGCTGGCCGAGCACCCCCTGCTGGACCCGGAAAAGGTTCGCCTCGCCTCCGAAGTGCTGTGCGACTGCGTGATGGGCGTGGTCGTCAGCGAGCTCTGGCGCGATCGCGCGCCGGCCGAGTGGGCGCTGGCGCGGCAGCAGCTGGTAACGATCGTCGAAGAGCAGGTCGGTCGGCTGATCGCCGGACGCTGACTACTTCGCGACGCAGCAGAACTCGCTGCGGTTGGAAGGCAGGTGGGTCGCCTTCACGTCCTTGAAGCCCATGCGCCCGACGCGCTCGATCAGCGCCGGAATCTCTTCGACGATCTGCTGATCGTTGAGCTTGAGGGTGAAGACCGCCGCGTGAAGCTGCTTCTTCACCCGCGGCAGGAACCGCTGCACCGCGTGAAGCGCGACCTGCGGCGCCAGGTGGACGTCGAGCAACAACCAGTCGATGCGCGGCGGCAGATCTTCCCAGCGCAGCTCGCCGACCTTGATCGGCATGTGGGTCACCATCGCGCCGCCCGGGCCGCGGTACTCGACGACCCCAGGGCCCATCGGGGCCGGGTCCACGCCGATCACATTCACGCCGCGGCGGGCGAGGGCGAGGGCCGCTCCACCGGGGCTGCTGCCGATCTCGAGCGCGGTGTGGCCCACCTTCACGTCGAGCTTCGCCCAGATGATCGCCTCTTCGATCTTCGCGAAGGCGCGCGACGGCGACTCGGGCGGCACGACGACGTTCGGCAGGCCCCCCGGAATCTCCCACCGGCCCACGCGGTGCCGGTGCATGCCGACCAGCCACGGCTCGCCCACTGCCACCACCACGTCGACGACCAGGTCGCCCGGCTTCGGCTTCGTCTCGGGCACGAACTTGCCGGTCGCCATCAGCGCTTCGTGAATGCGGGCCGTCTCGTCCGCAGGCGCTTCGGGATCTCGCGGGAAGACGTGGAGCTTCAGGTTCGCCTTCTGATCCGAGAGCAGCGCGACGACTTCTTCCACCGTCGACGCCCGGCCCAGCGAGGCGCCCCAGACGCGGGCGAACACCGAGTCGAGCTCGAGCTCGGGCGTCGTGGGCTCGTCGCTGACGAAGGTGACCAGGCCCGGCCGCGCGAACGCCGGCCGCAGCTTCGGGCGCATGCGGCCCACCTCACCTTTGAGCAGCTTCTCAGAACCGATCTGGCAGATCGCAAAGGCATGTTGAGGCATGGCCTTGCGCGTAGCACGGAAGGAAACAACACCGGGGGGGTCCTTCAAGGCCCCCCCGTGCCTCTACAGACTTACGGAATGCAGGCGACGAAGTAGGTGATCGTCAGCGTCTTGCCGGGCTCGGGCACGAACAGCGGCTCGAAGTTCAACGAGTTGCCCGTCGAGTCGTACGTCCACACCTGGGCGCCACGGCTGTCGACCGGATCCAGCACCACGCCGTCAATCTTCACCTGGATGACCTTGCCCGCGGTGAGATCCGGCGTCGAGGTGAGGAAGAAGTTGGTGCGGTACCCGAAGGCGTTCTTGCCGATCTGCTCGAGCGCCTTGCTCCAGTCGGGCGTGCAGATCTCTTCCTTCACGCCGTTCGTCGCGATGACGGCGGCCAGCGTGCGCGGCCCCGTCTGGTCGTACGAGCAGCCCCCAGGAGACGAAGCGAGGAAGGGGCCGATCGCGTTGAACGAGAACATCGTCGCCTGCTGCGCGCCTTTGATGTTGAGCAGCTGGTTGACGTAGAAGCTGACCGGCAGCGGCGACTGATCGTCGGCGTCCGACACCGACACCACCGCGAGCACTGCGTCGGGCCGCACCAGGCCCGCATTGTCGCTGGTGATCAGCGGCGCAGTGAGCGCCGCCACCGCCGGCGCCAACGAAAGCTCGAGGCCGCTGCCGTTGGTGCCCAGGTTCACCTTCGCCTTGAACTTGTTCTCGACGTCCACCGTGGTGGGGGTGAGGATCTTCGGGTTGCTCGCATCACCGATGATGCGGCCGCCCTCGACGCCCATGTCCGTGCTGGTGACGCCAATCTGGTAGTCGACCTGCGCCGACGTCGCGTACTTGATGAAGCTCGCGAAGTTCACCGACAGCGCCATCTGCTTGTCAGACATCGAGCCCGAGTTGTCGATCACCACCAGGATGTCGGCCTTCGGCTTGCTGTCCTGCTTGAAGGTGTCGGTGTTCAGGCCCATCGAGTCGCCCGTGCCGCGCAGGGTGATCACGTAGTCAACCGACGAACCGTTCTGCACGACCTTGATCAAGAAGGCGCCGTTGTCGGGCCCGAAGTTGATCGGGTGGTACTTCATGCTGAAGGTGACCGGGGTCGCTCCGGGCGACAGCACCGTGCTCGGCGAGATGCCGGCGGTGTTGACGGGGATGAACTCAGGGCAGGGCGACGTGCCGGGGCAGTTGATGCCACCCGCCGGCTCACCCGCGGGCGACACCATGCTGTAGCTGGTGACCGTCACTGCGGCCGAGCACGTGTTGTAGATGGTGAAGGTGCGGGTCGCGCTGCTGCAGTCTTTCTGCACCGTGCCGAAGTTCAGATCGTCGGGCGTAATCGTGAGGCAGCTGGCCGCGACCGCCGCGTTCAGTGACACCGCGCCTTCCGGCTTCGTCGGGTTGCTGATGCTGAAGTTCACCTCGCCCGTCGCCGCCGTGACCGCGGTGGGCACCGTGCCCTGCGGCCAGGCGCGAACGCCGACCTGCAGCACTTCACCGGGCTGAAGCTCCTTGTCGAAGATCGGGCCGGCCGGCAGCGAGAAGATCGCGTTGCTGGTCGACTTGAGATCGAGGTTCGAGATGAGGCAGAGGTGGCCCGCGTTCTGGCCCTTGTTGCGAATCGAGAAGCTCAAGTCTTTGTAGTCGGGCGGAGTCACCAGGCCGAAGTTCAGGTTGGTCGGCGTCACCTCGTAGTCGCACGGGGGCAACAAGATGGACTCAGCGGTGATGGTGACCGTGAACTTCGGCTCGTCGGGGTCGTTCGAGAAGATGTCGAGCTCCCACGCCTTGGTGCCGAGGCTGGCCGGGGTGATGCGCACCGGGACGTCGAGCAGCGCCTTCGTGCCCGAGGCCTCGAGGCCCACCGCCTGGTCGTAGGTGCCGATTGCCGGCAGGTTGGTGCAGGTGCCGCTGGCGATCGCTCCGACGCAGAGCTCGGCGAGGGTGGCGGTGTTGCCGGCGACGGTGGTCTTCACGCGCGCCTCCCAGAAGACCGTGCCGGTGCCCATCGCGCCCAGGTGCAGGTTCGCCTTCGGATCCACCGGGGTCGGCTTGGTGCCGACGTTCTGGATGGTGAGCTTCCGGGTGACGTAGCTCGCGGCGCCGGCGAAGTACGCCACGCGGCCGACGGCGAGGTTCGCCGGCTTGAGATCGATGTCCGGCCCGCCGCCGTAGCCCTTGAGCTGCTCGATGCCGGCGGGCTGCTTGAGGAGGTTGGTGGTGAAGTCGAGCCGCGCGTTGCGGGGCCCCAGCAACGTCGGCTTGAAGTTGACCGTCACCTTCGCGGTGCCGGCGACCAGCGCGCTTGAACCATCACGCGTCGCGGCCGGGACTTCGACGGGGCCGGGCGCAGCGACCTTGTAGTCACCGGTGCTCGGCGAGAGGTTCGAGACGACCACCGGCTTGAGGCCGAGGTTGCTGAAGGTCACGTCGCCCGAGACCTGGAGGCCCGGCGTCACGTAGCCCAGGTCCAGCGGGTTCGGCGCCCACGTCAGCACGGCGTCGACGCCGGTGCCGAGGAGCTTGACCACCTTGTCGGGGCAGCCATCGAGGCGGCGCATCGTCACCCGGGCCAGGTAGTCCTTCACTTCCGTCGGAGCAAAGGTCAGCGTCACCGTCTTCTTCTGGCCTGCCTTGAGGCTGACGTCGCCCGTCGGGGAATCGGGGGTGAACTTGAAGGCCGCGTCGTCGCCAGAGTTGCTCGTCACGGCGCCGATGGTGGCGACCGCGTCGATGGGGCGGGTGTTCTCGATCACGGTTGCGATCTCGAAGGTGTCGCCCTTCGAGACGGCGCCGAAGTCGAGCGTGTCGGGCAGCTCGCACTCACCCGAGACCGAGGTCGCCTTGAGGGTGATGATCGCCGTCTCCTCGCCCAACGCGGTGTTGCTCGCGCGCAGCAGCAGCTTGATCTCGTGCGGCACCGTCACCTGTTTGCTGGTGGGCGAGTCGAAGGTCACCACGTACTCGACGGTCTCCCCCGTGCCGACTTCCTTCGTGCTGAAGGCCACGTCGAAGACCACCGGATCCGCGTCGCCGACGCCGCCGATCTTCGTCGCGTCCATGCCTTCCGTCTTCTCGAGCGTCTCGAGGAAGAGGGCGCCCGAGCCGTTGTTCTTCACCACCAGGTTCCTGGTGACCTTCTTCCCCATCGGCACCTGGCCGAAGTCGTAGGTCGCATCGCGGCCCGACATCTGGGTGCCGCCAACGTCGAAGACGACCGAGATTTCACCCGTTCCCGTCTTTGGCGGGGGCGGCTGGCACCGGCACCCGGTGACAGCCATCGAGAAGGCAGCGAGGAAGAGGGTGGCGTGAAGCAGTTGGCGTGAGGGCATGTGAAGTCGTCTCCTGCACACTGAGTGGCCAGCACTTTTCAGATCTGTGGACCCCCTCGATCATCCGCTGACACAATGCTCCAGGTGTGGCCCCAGGTTGTCCTCGCGCTGGCTTTGTCTCAGTTCGATCAGCGGTTTGCGCTGACGTGGGACGTGCCTTGCGCCCCGATGCCCGACACCGCGGCCCTGCTCGGGGCGGCCGAGGGCGAGGCGGTCGTCACCATCCGCCCCGTCGACGCTCAGTGGCACCTCGAGGTGCGGTTCGTCGCTCCGGCCAGCGGCATTCGCAAGCTCGACGCGCCCACCTGTGAAGACGCCGCGATGGCCGCGCTCCTCTTCCTCAAGCTCGGAGCGACCGGCCAACCCGACCGCGCCCCCGTCACCCTCAAGCCTCCCGAACCGGAGCCGCCGCCTCTTCCCCGGGCGCCGTTGAACCGCGAGCTCCGCGTCGAGCTGTCGGGCGGCTTCAACGCGGGCGCGCTGCCTTCCGCCACGCCTCGCCTCGCCGCGTCGTTGGGTCTCGGCGCGGGGCCATGGGCAGGGTTTCTCACGCTGCGGGCTGGGCTCACGTCCTCCTATCCCGGCCCAGCTGGAACGCGGTTCGCGGTGCATCCCTTGATCGGCGCCCGGCTCTCGGGCTGCTACCTGGCCCGGCTCGGCCGCCTGCGTGTCGGGCCGTGCGTCGGGGCGGGCGTCGAGGCGTGGCAGGCGACCGGGCTGAACGTCGATCTTCCGCGCGGAGCGCTCGAGGCCTGGGCCGAAGCGGGGGCCGACCTGCGCATGCAGTTCACGATCTTCCGCAGCGCCTATCTCTTTGCCCTGGGCGGCCCGCGGTTCAGCCTTCGGCGTCCGCAGTTGGTGTTCGAAGGCTTCGGCGAAGCGTTCACGGTGCCGATCGTCAGTGGTGAGGCCGCGATCGGGGTAGGCTTCCAGTGGTAGATCTTCGGGCGCGATGCGTCCGCTGCTCCTTCTGCTGCTGATCTCAGCCTGTGTCGCTCCCGTCGATCTGGGCGGCAACGACGCGGGCTGCGGCCCTTCGAACTGCGCGGGCTGTTGCGACGCGGCGGGCGGGTGCCGAACCGATCAGTGCGGCCTGAATGGGGCGGCGTGTCTGTCGTGCGCCACTGGCACCAGCTGCCAGGCCGGAAAGTGCGAGCTGGCTGATCGCTGCACACTGCCGGCGTCGGTCGACTGGGCCGCGGTGGCGATCGGCGGTAGCGCGTTTCGCACCATCGCTTTGAAGAACCCCACCGCGGTGAAGGTGGTGGCGACGGTGCAGGGCATCAGCAGCGCGACGGGCGATGCGGCGCGCTTCACGTCGAGCCGGGTGAGCCAGTCGATCGAGATCGCGCCGAGCGCGGCAGAGCCGATCGAGATCCGGTTCACGCCCACCGAGATGAAGGCAGCCACCGCGCGCGTGATCATCCGCTTGTCCGACAGCTGCCCGGATCAGATCGTCTCGCTCACCGGCAGCGGGGTCGCGAAGGTGCTCACCTGGTCGCCCGAGCCGCTCGGCTGCGGGTACCTGACCCCGGGCGTCGAAAAGATCTTCGAGACGACCTTCGTGAACGCAGGCGCCACGCCGGTGCAGCTCTCGACTCTGCGCACGTCATCGCCCGGCGAGTACCGCCTCGTGGGCGCGACGTCAGTCACCGTGCCCAGCCTCGGCAGCGCGAAGCTGCAGGTGGGCATGAAGCCGTCGGCGCTCGGCCCGCGCGATGCGCAGCTGTGGTTCGACACGGATCTTCCGCTGCAGCCCACGGGCCTTCAGCAGCTGCGGTGTCACGGCGGCGGGCGCGACATCGACGCCGTCGCCACCACCGACCTCGGCACCATCGCGTACTTCTCGGACGCGCCGACTTTCGTGAAAGGCCGGTTTGCCCTTCGCAACGTGGGCACCGCGCCGGACCCGCGCGCGAACCTGCACCTGGGCACCGACGGCGCGGGCGACATCCTCTGGGACGTGAAGGTGAAGTCGGGCACCGCGACGCTGAACGAGCTGTGCGTCGGTGACTTCGTCGGCGGCGTCTGCACGAAAGCGCCGATCGCCGGCAGCTACGACAAGGTCGTCGGCCTACTCGCAGGTGGCCAGCTCGAAGTTCCCGTTCGGGTGACGCCGAAGAGCGCGGGCGTCAAAGAGTGGGAAGTCGTGATCCGATCCGATGATCCCGATGAGCCGCTGTTCAGCACCACCATTCGCGCGACCGCCGCAGTGCTTCCAGAGTGCAGCTACGCGGTCGACCCGCTGGCGCTCGACTTCGGCCTCATCGCTTCGGGTTCCACGCGCGAGCTCGAGCTCCACCTGCGGAACACGGGCGCCACGCCGTGTCTCTTCTCGGGCCTCGCGCTCGGCATCGGCGCGCACCCGTTCTTTTCGTTGGTGGGCGGCTCCGTGCCGAGCCAGACGGTCGCGGCGCAGGCGCTGAAGGTGGTGAAGGTGCGCTTCGCTCCGACGGGCGCGCCGCCTGCCACCCTCACCGAGGTCGCCGCCACGCTCGAGTTCAACGCCGCGAGCCGCAGCCAGCCGCAGGCGACCATTGCGCTGGCGGCGACGATCGGGCCCGCGTGCTTGTCGGTCGTGCCGAGCCACTTCGACTTCGGCACCATCGAGAAGACGTGCAACAGCGCGACGCGCACCTTCCTCGTCTACAACACCTGCCCCACGCCGCTGGAAATCGACTCGTGGCTGCTGAACCAGCCAGGCAACGAGTTCGTCGCCGTGAACACCGCGGCGCTCACGCAGGGGACGTTGGTGAACCCCGGCGCCAGCCCACTGACCTTCAGCTTGAAGTATCGGCCCATCGACGACGGCCGCGACGCCGCGCGGTTCGTGATCCGGGTGCGGCAGGAAACCGCGGTCGTCGACACGGTGGTGCCGCTGACGGGCGGGGGCGATTCGCAAGGGCTCAACACCGACGCGCTGCTGCAGGGCGGCAACCTGTTGGCCGACATTCTTCTCGTCATCGACAACAGCTGCTCGATGTCTGACAAGCAGGTGTCGCTGGGCGCGGGCTTTCCGGCGTTCATCGCGAACGCGCGCGCGGTCGGCCTCGACTTTCAGATTGGTGTCACCACCTCGGACATGGCGGCGACAGGCGGGCGGCTGGTCGGCTCGCCGAAGATCCTCAGCTCATCGATGAACAACCTGAACACGCTCTTCTCGCAGCGCGTCGCGCAGGGCACCAGCGGCAGCACCAACGAAGAGCTGCTCGCGCCGGCGACCGCAGCGGTCACCGCTCCGCTTAACACCACCGACAACGCAGGCTTCCTGCGGCCCGGTGCGACCCTCGGCATCGTCTCTGTCTCCGACGCCGAAGATCAAAGCCCGCAGCCGGTGAGCTTCTACGTGAACCAGTTGATGAACGTGAGGCCGCCTGGGCGGCTGACGTTCAGCGCGATTGCGCCGCTGCAGGCGACGTCTCCGACGCCGGGCTGCCAGTACGACGGCCCGGGAGGGGCACCGCGAACGGTCGCCGCCGTCACTGCGCTCAGCGGCCTGCTTCGCGAGATCTGCCCGCCCGACTTCAACCAGGGCCTGCTCGACCTCGGCCCCAGCGTCTTCGGCGCGCTCTTCGGTTCGTCGTCCTTCTCGCTCTCGAACGTGCCGGATCTCACCAGTGGAAAGACGATCACCGTGAAGGTCGACGGCGCGGTGTTGGAGCCGATCACGGCCGGTGGAGTCACCGTCTGGTCCTACGACGCCACCGCCAACCGCATTGTCTTCGAGCTTGCCTACCGGCCCCAGCCTGGAAGCGCGGTGACCGCGACGTACTTCGTCGGCTGCATTCCCTGAAAAGGGCCTTCATCGCCTCCACTCCAAAGGCACCGCGTGAAGGGCGGCTTGCCTCTCGAGCTCATGCAGTTCTGCCTCAGCGTCGAGGCGATCTGGCTCAGTGCGGGCCAGGCGGTCGTGCAGCTGCTGGTACTGCGCGTTGCCTTCCTGGCTCAGCTGCAGCCGCCCACTGCTGACCAGCTGATCCATGCGATCGATCTCGGACTTCGCCGCGCGCGCCGACGACTGGATCTGCTCGAGCCGCTGCCGGATCTGCCGGAACCGCTGCCGCCACGCCGCCTCTTCTTCGGCCTCGCGGCGATCCGGCACCTCGTGCTCGACGACCGCAGGCGCAGCGGCCACGGCCCCTGCGACGGGGCTGAGCACCCTGCCTTCGACGGAGAACTGGCCGAACGCCTCGCCGCCTTCTCTCAGCGTCAGCTCGCCTTCGCCCGCGAGCTGGGCCGGCTTGCAGTCCAACGATTGAACGAGCCCCGCGCTCAAGAACATGCCGTCGGCGATCCGGTTGTGGAGAAGCCACGCAATGCGGCGGCTGGAGGAGTTTCCCGCCTCCGCGTCCTTCAACGAGACCCAGTTCGAGAAGCTGCCGCGCACCGCGCAGGTCTGGCCATTCGACGCGGTGAAGACGAACTCTCGAAGCCCCGCGTGGGGCACTGCCTTCCAGCGTTCCATGATCACCGCCACCGCCCGGCCTTCGACGGTTCGGCTGCCGACCAGCTGGGTCATGCCCGGCATCATCCGCTCGCGCTCGGCGATCTGTTCCTTGAGGTCCTCTGCCTGCACCCGCGACAGGATCTTCTGCCAGCGCGCGAGCGCGGCGTCGTTCGCGGGGGCCTGCGCGTACTCCAGCGGCAGGGCGAGGCCGATGCCTTCGGCGTGCGTCACCTTCATCGAGACGATGCCCAGCACTTCGCCGCGATCGTTGAACATCGGGCCGCCGCTGTTGCCGGGGTTCACCGTCGCATCGAGCTGCACGTACGCGAGCCCAAGGAAGTTGCGGCCGACGAAGCTGACCCTGCCTTCGTGCACGGTGAAGTCGAGCCCGCGCGGGCTGCCGACGAAGACGATCTTGTCGCCCGGCTCGAGCGACGTGGTGTCACCGACCTCCAGCGGTTCGAGGTTCGCCCCGGCCACCTCGACGACCGCGAGATCCGTCCACGGATCTTTGACCCCGACCTTGCCGAGCAGGTTGCGTCCGTCGGCCAAGGTCACCATCACCGGCCCGTCGGTGCAGACCACGTGCGCGTTGGTGAAGAGCTTCTCGGGCCCGACGAAGAAGCCCGAGCCCACCTTCTCGCCGCACTTCACCGCTGCCACCGCCGCCAGCACCTTCTTGCTGATCTGCTGGGTCGTCAGCCGCGCAGTCACCGGCGGCTCGAGGGGCTTGCCCACCGCGACGGGCGGTGCGGCTTCGACGGGCGCGACCACCGCTGGCGCGCGCAGCTGCAACATTCCGTAGGTCGCAGCCAGCAGGAGCATCGCCCCAAACCCCGCCCACGTCCGGCTCGCGATTCGCGGGGCCGGCACCACCGCCGCTGGCCGCACCACCGCCTCGAGCCCCGACGTCTTCAGCACCGCCATCACCTCGGCCGCGAAGGATCTCGACACCTGCGCCACCAGCGCCTGCGTGCCCGACGCCAGCCGATCGCGCGCCTGGGCAAAGGCCGGAGCCGGCGGCCCCATCGCGCTCAAGTCCTTCGCCGCCTGAAAGCCCTTTCGGGGGTCGGCCAGCGGGCGGGCCAGAAAGACATCGACGAGCAGGCTGGTGCCGCAGGTGCTGCAGGCCTGCGCATCCTCGGGAGCGCGGGCACCGCAGTTCGGACACTGCGTCTGAGCCGTCACGGCGCCCGATGTTACGCTTGGCGGCCCCAATGCCCCACATCGCTTTCGTTGCTCCGCATTTCCTCGAGAACACCAATCGGTACGTCTCGGCCTTTGCAGAGCAACCCGGGGTGACGCTGTCGGTGATCAGCGCCGACCCGGCCTCGTCGATTCCGGCCGAGCTGAAGGCCAGGATCTCAGGCCACTACCAGGTGGCCGACCTCGGCGACGGCGCGCAGCTGGGCAAAGCGGCCCGGGCCCTGGGCAACGTCGATCGGCTCACCGGCGCACTCGAACAGCTGCAGCTGCCGATGGCCCACGCCCGAGAAATCGCCGGAGTGCCCGGCATGCTCCCGGCGATCGCCCGGAACTTCCGCGACAAAGATCGAATGAAGGAAGTGCTGCGCGCGCACGGCGTCCCCGTCGCGGCCAGCGCCCTCGTCACTTCCGAGGCCGAGCTCAAGGCCTTCATCCGCAAGGTTGGCTTCCCGATCATCGTCAAGCCGCAGGCGGGCCTCGGTGCGCGATCGACGCAGCGGGTGATGACCGAGGCCGACCTCGCCGCGCTGCCCTTTGCCCCCACCGGCACCCAACCCCTGCAGGCCGAGCAGTTCGTTCGCGCCCGCGAGCACACCTGCGAGACGGTGAGCGTTCACGGCAAGGGGCTGTGGCGGTCGGGCACCCGGTATTTTCCCAGTCCGCTCGAGGTGCTCGAGACGCCGTGGGTGCAGTACTGCGTGCTGCTGCCGCGCGAGGCCGAGCCGACCTGGTCTGCGTTCGCCGGCACCAACGAGGCCGCGCTGAAAGCGCTGTTCGGAGAGGATCCCCTGGTCACCGGCACCGCGCTGACCCACATGGAATGGTTCCTCTGCGACGACGGCGCGATGCTCGTGAACGAAGTCGGCGCGCGCCCGCCCGGGGTTCACATCATGCCGCTGATGGGGCTCGCGCACGGAGGCGTCGACATGATCCGCGCCTGGGCCGAGCTGATCGCCTTCGATCGCTTCACGCCCCCCGCCCGCACCGCCGCGGCCGGGGCCGCCTTCTTCCGCGGGCAGGGCAAAGGCGATCGCATCGTCTCGGTCGAAGGCCTCGAGCGCGCGATCCTCGAAGCGGGTGGGGCGCTGGTCGAGCTTCGCACCCCGAAGGTCGGCATGGCCCGCGCGCCCGGCTACGAAGGGGAAGGGTGGGCGACGGTGAAACACCCCACCACCGAGGGCGCGAAGCAGGCGCTGCTGGCGCTGATCCAGAACGTGCAGATTCGCTATGGCTGATGGCTACTCGACCCAGTGTGTGATCGTGAAGTGGGGCTGCACGTCGACGCGGCTCACGGCCTTCGTCTTGTCCGGGCGAACCACTTCGACCCGGTGGTACCCCTCGTAGAGCTGTTGTTGGCCGATGGGCGCCGTGCCGACCGGGCGGCCGTCGATCAGAATCGCGCTGCCATGCGGAGCAGTGAGGTCGACCCAGCCCTGGGCCAGCACCCACGACCGTGGCAAGTTGTTGCCGGGCAGCAGCTCGATCGTCACCACCCTGGTGATGATCGGCTCGCGCGACTCGAACAGCAGCTCGACCCGACCGGCCACCGCCGTCACGTACACGGGCGTCGGCCCCAGCTTCTCGCCGTTCACCGTCACCTCGGTCACCGGGCTGGTGTTCACCTTGATGAGCCCCGCCGGCCGCTTCTCGACCCCGCCACCGTCGACCGCCACATCGACGAACATCGCCGGCTGGGCGGGGACGATCACCTTCGGCTCCAGCGGCTTCTCGGGCAGAGGCGGCTCGGCTGGGGCCGCCCGCTTCGCCGCCGGCACCACCGCGGGCGCCGTCGCTTTCGCGGTGAAGAGAAAGGCGAGCACCCACGCAGCCGTCAACCCGAAGAGCGCGATCGCGCCGATGCGAAAGTTCCGCGCGGCCTTCGAGTGGAGCCACAGCCGCCACTTCCGGGTCGGGTCAGGCTCGGACGTGATCGTCGATCGCGCCGCGAGGTCGGCGGCATCCAGCCTTTCTTTCACCGGCTGAAGAATCGCGCTCGACCCGTCGGGCTCGGCCAGCGCCGTCAGCGATGGGCTGGCGGGCGGCAGCTCGCGAAACGTCGCGTCGGTGACCGGCAGCATGCCCGTGGGCTCGGACGACAGATCGGGCAGCGACTCGCCGTCGTCGACCACCGTCGCTTGCGGATCCGAAGGGGCAGGTTCCTTGCGCATCGAACGGGCGGGACACTCTCACCGCCGCCCGCCCGCTTCCAGTTCCACTGTGCAGAACCGCGCGCGCCCTGTGCAGCCAATTGCACGCCTCGCGCGCGCCTTCGCTGCGAGAGGCGATGGGCCCGCACGATGCAGTCGGCCCGCCCGCGATGGACAACGCAGGCGTTCAGGCTGGTTTAGGGGTTTTGATCACTGCGATGGTGTGGCTCCTGAGGGCGGTGGTCCTTCCCATGGCAAACCTGCAGGCCCACGAATGGCTCACGATCGCGTCCTGCGCCGGCCACCTCGGCCTGGCGACGATCGCGCTTCGCCAACTGGCGAAGAGCCCGCTCGCCCTGCCACTGGCCCTGCTGTGCCTCGACCTCTTCGCGTTCAACGCCGCCGACGTCGCACACCACGTCACCGAGGCGCCGCACTGGCTGTGGCTCGACGCCTTCTGCACCTCGCTGATGGTGCCGCTGGCGATCCGCTTTGCCCTCGCCTTCGTCGGCAAGAGCCGGGCGCTGTCGTGGCTGACCCGGATCTTCGACGTCTACTTCGGGCTGGTCGCGGCCGGCTGCGCTGCCGCCTTCTTCGGCTTCGGGTGGGCGCAGGCCTACGCGGGCAGCACGCGTTGGGCGCAGTCGGTCGCCCCCGGAGCGACCGCCGCCATCCTCGCGCTCGCCATCATCTTCTACCGGCACCTCACCTCGGTGCAGAGCCCGCTCGAACGCGCGCGGACGTGGCTGATGATCGGCGGCCTCGCGCTGGGCGCCGCAGGCAACTTCTGTGACCTGCTCGCCAACACCGGCTTCGACGTGCCGCGCCTGGGGCCGCTGGGAATGTTGATGACGACGCTCGCGCTCAGCGCCGCGGCCCTGCGCGTCGGGCTGTTCGAGGGCCGCATCTCGTGGCTCATCGCCGCGAACGGGCTCGTGCTCGGAGCGCTGCTGCTGTTCGGCTATGTCGCCGTCTTCTATTTCTTCGGCGGCAACACGGCCCTGCTGGTCGTCGGCGCCGGGACCCTTACCCTCGCCCTCGTGCCCGCCCTGGTGGCGATGACCCGCGCGGCGTCTGCGCAGCGGCAGCGCCTCGAGTACCATGCGACGCTCGGCCGCTTCAGCGCGCAGATGGCGCACGACCTTCGCAACCCGCTGGCCGCGATCAAGGGCGCCGCGCAATACCTGAAGGAAGAACAGAAGCGCGGGACGCTGAACGACGCGGGCGACTTCCTCACCTTGATCATCGATCAAGCGAACCGGCTCGATCGCGTGGTCAGCGAGTACCAGCGCATCGGCCGCATCGAGACGGTGCTCAAGCCCATCGAGCTCGACGCGCTGGTGGCCGAGGTGCTGGGAGGGCAGGCGCTGGCCGCTCCGCAGGGAATCGTGCTGCACCGGAAGCTCGAGGCGAAGGGTCTGGCGTGTCAGGCCGACACGGATCTGATCTCAGCTGCGCTCGAGAACCTGGTGCGCAACGCGTTCGAGGCAATGCCGGCAGGGGGCACCGTCACGGTGCTCACGGAAGCCCAGGCGGGCTTCATCAACCTGTCTGTGGTGGACACCGGCAAGGGCATGGACCCGCGAATCGTCGAGCTCGCGTTCGCCGACTTCTTCACCACCAAGACCACCGGCAGCGGGCTGGGGCTCGCCTTCGTTCGCCGCGTCGCCGAAGCGCACGGCGGTGAAGCCAGCCTGAAGAGCCTCGAAGGAAAGGGCACCACCGTGCAGCTGCGGATCCCCTGCGTCGCGGTTTAGGCCTTCGCGTCGATGCCGAGCTCAGCGAGCTTGTTGTAGAGCGTTCGCCGCGCAACCCCGAGAATGCGGGCGGCCGTCGTCCGGTTCCCGTTCGCCCGCGACAGCGCTTCGAGCACCGCGGCTTTCTCTGCTTCCTTCCGGCGATCCTCCAGCGACGCATCCGGAGAAGAAGTCGCACCAGCAGCGGCGGCCAGCGGTGCCGCCTCAGAGCGCGTCAGCTCGCGGCTCACGATCGCGCCGGAAATCTTGTCGGCGTCCGACATCACCACCAGGCGTTCGATGAAGTTCTGCAGCTGCCGCACGTTGCCCCGCCAAGGCTGCGCCTCGAGCACCGCCAGCGCGTCGTCGGTCAGCTCGACGTCGGGCCGATCGTTCAGCTTCCCGTGCTCGCGCGTGAAGTGCAGCGCCAGCGGGCGAATGTCCTCTTTTCGATCGCGCAGCGCAGGGATGCGAATGGGGATCACGTTCAGCCGGAAGAAGAGGTCTTCTCGAAACGCGCCCTCGGCCACCATCGCCTCGAGGTTGCGGTGCGTCGCCGCGACGAAACGCACGTCGGCCGTCAGCACCTGCGTGCCGCCGACCCGTTCGTACTCGCGCTGCTGAATCAGGCGCAGCAGCTTCAGCTGAACGGTCTTGGTGATGTCGCCCAGCTCGTCGAGGAAGAGGGTGCCGCCTTCCGCCAGCTCGACGCGGCCCGGCTTGCGTGAGACGGCGCCGGTGAAGGCTCCTTTCTCGTGGCCGAAGAGCTCGCTTTCCAGCAGCTGCTCGGAAAGGGCGGTGGGGTGGACGACGACGAAGGGGCCGTCTTTGCGTTTGCTGCGATCGTGAATCGCGTGGGCCGCGAGCTCTTTGCCGACCCCGCTCTCGCCGCGCAGCAACACCGTCGCCGGGCTTCGGGCCGCGCGCGTCAGCTGCTCGTCGCACTCCTTCATCGCAGGAGACACGCCCAGGGTGAGGCCGGCGGTCGCGGGAGCAGTAGGCGCGGCCAGACGCTCGAGCTCCTTCTTCACTACGAACAGAATCTCGTCCCGCTCGAACGGCTTCTGGACGAAGTCCGACGCACCGCGCTTCATCGCCTCGACTGCCAGCGCGACGGTGCCGTGGGCGGTCATCAGCACCACCTGGACCTCGGGCCAGCCTTCCTTGATCTTCGTCAGCAGCTCCATGCCGTCGACGTTCGGCATCCGCACGTCGCTTAATACGAGCTGCACGAAGCGCTGATCGAGGATCTCAAGCGCGTCGGCCGCTGAGCTCACCCATTGAACGTCGTGGCCCGCCTGGCGCAGCAGCCCTTCCAGCACCTTGCCGACTGCTGGGTCGTCGTCCACCACCAGAACGGAAGCCGTCACTGCTTGTGCAGGCATGTGCGACAGCTTCTCACGTTTCTCGCCGCGCCCGGCGACGGATGAAGGCCTGCTTCGCGTGGTGCGCCAGCGCGTCGACCGCCTCGTTCCACTTGTCGCCGCTGTGGCCGCGCACCCACCGCGTCGTCGCTTTCGCCTCGACGGCAGCCGCCCGCAGCGCAAAGGCTTCGGCGAGGTGCTTCTTCGGCAGGTAGCTGCCATTGGCGATGTCGAGGGTAAAGCGCGAGTCGCTGACCAGCTCGACCGGCTCCACGCTGCCCAGGTCGATCACCGCGCGAAGCCCGGCGAGGGCGGCCGTCAGCTCCATGCGGTTGTTGGTGGTCGACTTCGACCCTCCCGAGTGCATCGCGACCAGCAGCTCGTCGCGAATCACCGCGCAGGCCCAGCCACCCGGCAGCCCGCCGCGTGCTTCAGAAGATCCGTCGCAGAAAATGCTCAGCACCGCGCGCGGACTCTACGTCACCAAAGTAGGTGCGGTGACCACCCCGGAAGTCGCGCGTGGATTCGAAAAAATGAAGCTACACTTCGGGGCCATGCGCACCAGCTTTCCCAGTGCAGTTCTCGCCTTGAGCCTCTTTGTCGTCAGTGGATGCAACTGCAACGATCCTGGAAATCCTGACGGCGGTGGAGGCGGCACCGGCGGCTCGAGCAGCGGCGTCGGCGGTGGCGGCAACGGCAACGCGGGTGGCGGAGGCGGCAACAACGCGGGCGGTGGCGGCGGCAACAACGCGGGCGGAGGCAGCGGCGGCGGCAACATGATGACGATCGACGGCGGCTGTGGCCTCGTCACCTGTGCATCGTCGGGTTCCAACTGCGGCCCGATCGGCGATGGCTGTGGCTCGATCATCACCTGCGGTTCCTGTTCGCTTCCCCAGGTCTGCGGCGGCGGCGGAGCTCCAAGCGTGTGCGGCGGCGACGCTGGTTGCTTCCCGACCACGTGCGCGATGCTCGGCGCCGAGTGCGGCCCGATGGCAGATCTCTGCGGCTCACTGATCAACTGCGGTTCCTGCGCGCTGCCCGAGACGTGCGGCGGTGGCGGCATCAACGGGCGCTGCGGCTTGAGCGGCAGCAACGTCGACGGCGGTGCCTGCGTGCCGACCACCTGCGCGATCGCCGGAGCGGCGTGCGGCGTCATCGGCGACGGCTGCGGCGGCGTTCTCACCTGCGGCAGCTGCAACGGCGGCAAGGTCTGCGGCGGCGGCGGCGTTCCGTACCAGTGCGGCGGTGGTGCGTCGTGCACTCCGAAGACCTGCGCCAATCTGGGCGCGACGTGCGGCTCGGTGGGCGATGGCTGCGGCGGCATCTTGAGCTGCGGCACCTGCACCGCGCCCCAGGTCTGTGGCGGTGGCGGAGTTCCCAGCCAGTGCGGCGGCGGCGTGGTCTGCGTTCCCCGCACCTGCGCGCAGGCCGGCGCGAACTGCGGCGTGGTCGGCGATGGCTGCGGTGGCGTGACGCCCAGCTGTGGAACGTGCACCGCTCCGGCCGCGTGCGGCGCGGGCGGCGTGCCCAGCCAGTGCGGCGGCACGGTGGTCTGTGTCCCGAAGACGTGTGGGCAGCTGGGTGTGAACTGCGGCCCGATCAGCGACGGCTGCGGCAGCATCTTGATGTGCGGCACCTGCAGTGTCGCCGGCCAGAGCTGCGGCGGCGGCGGCCAGGCGAACATCTGTGGCGGGCTGCCTCCGTGCGTCCCGAAGACCTGCGCGCAGCAGGGCGCGAACTGCGGCGTCGTCGGTGACGGTTGCGGCGGGCTGACCCCGAACTGCGGCACCTGCACGGGCCTGGACATCTGCGGTGGCGCGGGCTCCCCGAGCGTCTGCGGCAGCAAGGTCCCTGACGGCGGCCAGGGCTGCGTGAACCTTTGCCTCAACCAGATGGCGTGCCCGAGCATGCCGGACGGCGGCACGACGATGTCGGGTACGGTGCTCGCTCCGACGGATCCGGCGGCGGGCTACGGCAACCCCGACCCGATTCCTGGTGCGCTCGTCTACATCCCGAACGGCACCGTGCTCCCCTTCAGCGACGGCGGCGTCACATGCGATCAGTGCACCGACGGCGTCAGCGGCAGCCCGTTGGTTTCGACGACCTCGGCGATCGACGGCACCTTCACCTTGAAGAACGTGCCCTGCGGCGCGGGCGTGCAGGTGCCGGTGGTGATGCAGCTGGGCAAGTGGCGCCGGCAGATCACCGTCTCGGCCCCCGCGTGCTGCATGCCGAACCCGCTCACTGCGGCGCAGACGCGCATGCCGCGGCGGCAGGCGGAAGCCCACCCGAACGACAACATCCCGTTGATCGCCGTCGTCACGGGCGGCGCCGACGGCATCGAGTGCGTCTTGCCGAAGGTTGGCATCGCTGCGTCTGAATACACGACCCCCACTGGTACAGGTCGCGTCCGCTTCTACCGGGACAACGGCGTTCAGATCGCGGGCACAGCCCCGAGCGCGGCGACGCTGTTCGACAGCCTGGCCGAGATGCGGAAGTACGACATGATCATCCTCGACTGCGTCGGCAGTGAGCAGATCAAGACGATTCAGCGGCGCGCGAACATGGAGGCCTACGCGAACGCCGGCGGCCGCATCTTCGCCAGCCACTACGCCTACGTCTGGCTCTACGACCGCGCGGTCGACCCGGGCGGCAATAACGTGGCGAGCAACATCTCGTTCACTGCCACGGGCACGTGGCAGCCGCAGCAGGCCAACCCGGCCAACCAGGACGCCTTCATCGATACGTCGTTCGCGAAGGGAGCAGCGTTCGCGAACTGGGTGCAGCTGGTCAATGCGCAGGCGACCACGTCGACGCCAGCGGTTCCCCGCATCCGCGTCATCGAGGTGCGTCACGACTTCAACGCGGTGCTCAGCCCGGCGCAGCGCTGGGTCTACGCGACCACGGCGAACACGCCGCTGCAGTACGCGTTCAATACGCCGACGACGGCGCCGCCTGCGAACCAGTGCGGCCGCGTGTTGTTCAGCGACTTCCACGTCAGCGGCGGCCGCAGCGGCACCTTCCCTGCCAGCTGTGGCGCGGCCTCGCCGATGACGCCGCAGGAAAAGGTGTTCGAGTTCCTGCTGTTCGACCTCGCCTCGTGCATCACGCCTGATGTGCCTCCGCCGCAGAGCTGCACGCCGAAGACGTGCGCGCAGCTGATGTTGAACTGCGGCCTGACGGGCGACGGGTGCGGCAACTCGATCAACTGCGGCACCTGCGTGGCGCCCCAGACGTGTGGTGGCTCGGGCGAAGCGAACGTCTGCGGCACGCCATGCGCACCGAGGACCTGCGCCCAGATCGGCGCGAACTGCGGCATGCAGGGCAACGGCTGCGGCGGCACGATGGGCTGCGGCACGTGCACGCTTCCCCAGACGTGCGGCGGTGGCGGGGTGGCGAACGTCTGCGGCGGCGGCAGCTGTGTTCCGACGACGTGTGCGGCGCTTGGCCTCAACTGCGGCACCCAGAGCAACGGCTGCGGTGGCACGTTGAACTGCGGTATGTGCACGCTGCCTCAGACATGTGGCGGCAGCGGCATGCCGGGCATCTGCGGTGGCGCGACGTGTGCGCCGCTGACGTGTGCGCAGCAAGGCTTCAACTGCGGCTCGCAGGGCAATGGCTGCGGTGGCCAGCTGAACTGCGGCATGTGCACGTTGCCGATGACGTGTGGCGGTGGCGGCCAGCCTGGCATCTGCGGAGGTGGCGGGATGTGCACCCCGAAGACGTGCCAGCAGCAGGGCTTCAACTGCGGTCTGCAAGGCGATGGCTGCGGCAACCAGATCAACTGCGGGCCTTGCCCGATGGGTCAGATCTGCGGCGCCTCGGGTCCGGGGCTCTGCGGTGCGGTGGCCTGCACGCCGCTGACGTGTGGTCAGCAGAACATCGGCTGCGGTCCGGCCGGCGATGGCTGCGGAAACCTGATCCAGTGCGGCGCCTGCCCGATGGGCCAGACCTGCGGTGGAGCCGGAGTGCCGGGCCAGTGCGGCACGCCGTCCTGCACGCCGAGCACTTGCACCAGCGCTGGAGCCAACTGCGGCCAGCTGGGCGACGGCTGCGGCGGAATCCTCAGCTGCGGTGCCTGCCCCCCGGGTCAGACCTGCGGCGGGGGCGGTACGCCGAACGTCTGCGGCAGCATCACGTAAGCGTCAGGCGGCAGTGACCCTGGATTCCGGCGTCCGGCCTTCACTGGCGGGCGCCGTTTTCTTTTGTCGCGTTCTGGCAACCAGTGACAGTTTTTCAGGGCGGCCGGCAACCCAACGCGCCGCCATTTCTTTGCCCCCGACCGGAACGAGGCTTGCTCGAGATGCGCCCATGAAGATCGCCTTGTCCGCTGGCATCGCCTGTCTCTCACTCGCGTGTGGCCGCACGCTGTTCAGCGCTGACGGCGGCTCGGAGGCCGCGGGCGGAGGAATGGGTGGAACGGGCGGTGGCGGTCAGGTCGCGTGCTCGACGCTCAAACGAGAAGGGTGCCAGGCGCGCCCCGACTGTCTGACCACCTTATGCATGCAGTGCAGCTGCACCCCCGTCTTCCGCCAGTGCCGCGCGGTCGGTGAAGCAGCGCTTCAGTGCCCGGACCTGGGTTGCGCCCAACCGCAGTGCTGCGGAAAGCAGAGCGAGTGCGGGGGCACGCAGAGCTGCGTTCCTCCCGGAACTCCAACCGGCTGCGGAGCCTGTTTCCCCGGCAGCGGCTCGTGTGCGATCGACGCCGATTGCAGCCCGTCGACGACGGGGCAGATCTGCGATCCGGTGCACTGCAGCTGCACCCAGGCGCTCGCGTGCCGGGACGGCTGCACGAAGAACAGCGACTGCACCGTCGACGGCGACGTCTGCAACACCTCGACGCACCGGTGCGGGCCTCAAAGCTGCTCGGCGGCGAGTCCGTGTGTTTCGTACTTCGACTGCGTCCAGGGCAGCTGCCAGCGCAAGCCATGCACGACCCAGGCGCAATGCCCGTTCGGATCCTGCGTCTCGGGCGGTTGTTACGGTGGATTGGGCGTCTGCCAGAACCCAGTTCCGTGATCGCCGCCCAGCGAGACCTTCGCTACTGACAGGCCTTCGCCGCGGTACAGACGCCCGCGTCGGCGTCGCACGACACCCCGACACAATCGGGATCCGCGCAGTCGACCAGCGTGTCGCCGTCGTCGTCGCTCAGGTTCCGGCAGTCCTTCTCTTTCTTCGCCTTGTTCGAGCACTCGCACCCAAGCCCGCCGTCGGCCGTGCAGCTCTGGCCTTCGCAGGTGGTTTCGTCGCAGTCCTTGAGGCCGTTGCAGTCGTTGTCGAGGTCGTCTCGGCAACGCACCGAGCCGACCTCGGCGATCTGCACGCTGCCATTGCACTTGCACTGCAGGGTCGGTGTGCACGAGAAGTAGAGCTGGGGCGGGGTGCAGAAACGCCCGATGCAGTCCGTGTCCAGGCAGTCGACCAGCGCGTCGCCGTCGTTGTCGATGCCGTCCGTGCAGCCCGTCTCGCTCTGCCCGCCGTCCGCGACACAGGTGCAGCCCACCCGGCAGTCCTGGCTCAGGCAGTCGGGGTCCGCGCAGTCCTTCAGGCCGTCGTTGTCGTTGTCGACGCCGTCGTTGCAGAGGACTTCCGCCTTCTTCAGGCCCTTGCAGAGGCACGCCGCGCCGCACTGCCGCAGCTCACAGTTCGGGTCGTCACAATCGACCTTGCCGTTGTCGTCATTGTCGAGCATGTCCGAGCAGTCGATTTCCTTCCGTTCGATGCACTTGCCCTTGATGCACGGCTCCTGAAATCCACAGACCTTCTTGCAGCTGCCGCAGTTGTTCAGGTCGGCCTGCAGGTCGAAGGTCTCGTCGATCTGGTTGTTGCAGTCGTCGTCGACACCGTTGCAGATCTCACTCTTGCCGGTGTTGTCGACGAGGCCGTCGCAGTCGTTGTCCTTCTTGTCGCAGGTGTCGTCCTTGCCCGTCGGCAAGCAGCACGTGCCCTGAACCGCGTTCACCGCGCACTTGTAGCCGCCGCCACCGCAATCCGAGTCGACGGCGCAGGTGTAGATGAGGTCGTCGCCCAGGTTGACCTTGCAGGTGGCGAATCCGAGCGCGGCACCGACGGCGAGGGACAACAAAGTGACCCGGTTCAGCGGCGATTTCATTCTGCAATGAAGGTCGTGGATACCGCCCCCAAAGGCAAGCGCGTATTTGGGCGGTCAGTGCCGAACGGCCAACGACGCGTCGTCCGGCGGCGCCCACACCACCTGCTCGAAGTTGCGTTGAGGGCGGCCGAACAGGTACCCCTGCAACAGGTCGCACCCAAGGTCGAGCAGCGCGTCTCTTTCGGCCGGGGTCTCGATGCCCTCGGCGACCACCAGGATCCCGAGATCCAGGCTCACCTGCACCATCGAGCTGATCAGCTTCCGCTTGGTGCGTTCGACGGCGACGCCGCGCACCAGCGACATGTCGAGCTTCACGATGTCCGGCTCGAGCTGGGCGATGGCGGTGAGGCCGGCGTAGCCCGCTCCGAGATCGTCGATGGCAATGCGGAAGCCCAGACCGCGCAGGCGATTCACGCGCGCCTTCAGGTCGTCGATGTGATCGATCGACTCACGTTCCGTGATCTCGAGCACCACCCTCGAAGCGAACGCGCTCAACGGTGACGCCGGGTCGTACAGCGACGCGTCCGACAGATCATTGGCGTGCAGGTTCACGAACGCCGAGGTGTTCGCCGGGTTCGCCGCCAGCGTCGACGCCACGCTGCTTCGGATCTTCCGGCCCAGCTGGTCGAGCGTGCGCAGCTGTTCCGCAGCCGCGAGGAAGATGCCGGGGTGGGGAAATTCTTTCTCGCCCGTGCGCACCAGCGCCTCGAAGCCGTAGAGCCCCTGCTTCGACCACGAGACGATCGGCTGATACGCCATCCACAGCTGGTCGATCGCGCTGTCGAACGTTCGGCTCAACGCCAGCCGGTTACCGGCACCTTGATCCGACGTTGCGAGCGCATCGCGGCGGCGCTTGGCGAGGGTGAACAGCTGGGCCGCTTCTTCAACGGACCTTTCGAGGCTGCCGCTGACCAGTGGCTTGGTGAGGTACTTCAGCGCCCCAGAGGCGACGGCCTCCATCGCCGACTCGACCGTGGGGCTGCCCGTCATCAGGATGACCGGCAGGTCGGGGTCATAGGCTCGCACCGCCCGGAGCATCGCGATGCCTCCGCCACCGGGCATCATGATGTCGGACACCACGACGTCGAACGCGATGCCCTTCATCAGCGCCATCGCGTCCTCGGCCGTCGGAGCCACCGTCACCTGATGCCCACGGCGCTGCAGCAACCGGCCGAAGCCCCGCGCCACCATGTCATCGTCGTCGACGAGTAGAACGTTGATCGGAGCCTGATCGATAGCCATGCCGCGGCGTTTTGCATCGGTCAGGCCGGGCCCGGAACCCAGTGGATCTCGATGGCTGCGAGACCCCGAACCGGGTCGTTTCCTACTGGCGGGTAAGTGCCATGACCCGGGAGAGCAGGGCGACCGCCATCCCCTCGACTGTGGCCGCTGCACCCCGGCTGACTTTTTCCCGCCACGACGTCTCGGGCACGAAGTTGACGCGGTAGACGTTGGCGTCGGCCGCTCGGCGAATCAGGTAGTCATCGCTGGTGCTGATCTGATCAACGAGCCCGAGCTCGATCGCCCGCATCGCCAGCCAGTATTCGCCGGTGGCGATCTTGTCGATGTCGAGCTTCGGGCGCTGCGACTTCACGAACTCCTTGAAGAGCGCGTGGGTGTCTTCCAGCTGATCCTGGAACTTGCGGCGGCCCTTCTCGGTGATCTCTCCGAAGATGCTGACCGTGCGCTTGAACTCGCCGGCGGTCATCTCTTCGAAGTCGACGGCGTGCTTCTTCAGCAGCCGGTGAACGTTCGGCACCTGCGCGACGACCCCAATCGACCCGATGATCGAAAACGGCGCCGCGACGATGTTGTCCGCGATGCACGCCATCATGTAGCCGCCGCTGGCCGCGACGCGGTCGATGCACACCGTCACCTTGATCTTCTTTTCACGCAGCCGCATCAGCTGCGCGGCGGCGAGGCCGTAGTGGGGAACTCCGCCGCCGGGGCTCTCGAGGCGAATCACCACCTCGTCTTCCGGAGTCCCCGCGGCGGTGATCGCCGTCACCTCTTCCCGCAGGCTCTTCACCGCGCTGGCGAGGATGTCGCCGGTGAAGTCGAGCACGAAGACGCTGGGCTTCTTCGCCTGAGTCGCAGGCTTGCTCGCTTTGCGTTCCTTCATCAGCGCCTTCAGCTGCTTCTTTTCGAACACCGAGCTGCGCAGCGCATCGCCCAGCGCCTCGAAGCGCGCGTTCAGCTTCCGCACGGTGAGCTGCGCGGATCCGCCTCCGCGGCGTCGCCGGCTCAGGCCGAAGACCACCAGCGCCGTAGCGGCGATGGTCGCGAAGACGATGAACCCCTTCGCGGCGAATCCAAGCGTTTCGTAGACGATGTCCATGTGGGTGGTTTCGTAACGCTTAGCGGCGCCCAGCGCACCAAAGCGCTAAGAAGACTCGCCATGGCCCAACGTGCGTGTCCGTCGTGCTCGGCAGCGATGAAGGCGTTTGCAGTCGGGAAGATCGAGCTGGATCGCTGCACCTTCTGCCGCGGGCTCTGGTTCGACGGCGGTGAGCTTCAGGCGCTGCTGGGGAAGAAGCTCGCGCCCACGTTCAGTGCGGGCCAGCAGACCAGCCGGAAGTGCGCCGCGTGCAGCAAGCCGATGGTGCCCGCCGAGCTGGGAGGCCTTCGCATCGAGGTCTGCCGCATCGACCGCGGCATCTTCCTCGACGAGAACGAGCTCACTGCGCTCAACGGCGGGAAGAAGGTGTCGGTTCAGGCCGCGCCGCCGCCCGAGACGAAGGTGAAGCACGATGTCAGCAGCTGGCTTGAGTCGCTGGGCGTTTAGCCGCGTTCGATCGCTTCAACCTCGGCATCGGTGAGCGTGAAGGCTTCGACGGCGAGATCCGCTTCCATGTGCCGCGGGTCGGTGGTTCCGGTGAGCGGCAGCATCCCCACCTGCATCGCGAACCGGAACACCACCTGCTGCGGCGTTCGCCGAACGCGCAAGGCCGCCTGCCGAATGGCGCTGCCGCTGACCGCATCGGCGTTGGCGGTGAGCAGCGAGAAGCCCTGGTAGACGATGCCGTGCTTCAGACAGAACGCCCGAACGTCAGCGTCCCAGCCGCGGCTCGCGTAGCAGCGGTTCTGCACGAAGGCGGGCTTCACGCGCGCCCCTTCCAGCAACTCTTGAAGCTGCTGCAACGAGACGTTGCTGATGCCCAGCGCCCGGGCGGGCAGCGACTCCATCGCGCGCCAGGCCTCCCAGTCGTCGGCGCCCAGGCCCGACCGCTGCGACGGCCCGTGAAGCAGGTACGAATCGAGCCACTGGGTTTGCAGGTGTTCGAGCGATCGCGCGAAAGACTGCCGCACCTGCTCGGCGATGCGCGCCTTCGGGTCGTATGGCAGCCGGTGATCCTGCCCGCCCTGGAAGGTGAACTTCGTCTGCAGAAACACCTCGTCGCGCGAGAGGCCCTGCGCGAACGCCTCGGCCAGCGCCTCGCCGACCTGGGCCTCGTGGTAGTGCTTTGCCTGGTTCGCGGTGTCGATGCCGCGGAAGCCACGCGCCAGCGCCAGCGACACCAGCCGCCGCGTCTCGTCTTCCTTCCACGCGGTGCCATACAAGATTGCCGGAAGATTCACGGCGTCGAAGACTACGGTTCGCACATGGCCACCGTCTCGGCAGGGTTGTTGTTGTTTCGACGCACGGAAGCAGAAACGCAGGTGCTGCTCGCGCACCTCGGAGGCCCCTTCTTCGCGGGTAAAGACGCGAACGCGTGGGGCGTGCCGAAGGGGCTGGTCCACGAAGGCGAAGAGCCCTTGGCCGCCGCCTGCCGCGAGTTCGAGGAAGAGACGGGCCTCAAGCCCGAAGGCCCGTACCTGCCGTTGGGGGTGGTGAGGCAGCAGTCAGGCAAGGTCGTGCACGCGTGGGCAGTGGAAGGGGACTTCGACCCCGCGAAGCTCAAGAGCAGCACTTTCGAGCTCGAGTGGCCCAAAGGCAGCGGCAAGATGAAGTCGTTTCCCGAGGTCGACCGGGTCGAGTGGCTCGGAGCATCGGAGGCCAAGGCGAAGATCATTGCTGCGCAGGCCGACTTCCTCGATCGGCTCTCGCAGCTTCTCTAATTTAGCTGTTGCGCGGGGCGCGGCCTTCGAGCTGCAGCACCCTGGCGGTGACCGCATCAATTGCGATCTCTAGTTCGTTGAGGGCGTTGGTGACCGCGGTCTCGGCCGCTTGAACGCCCAGCGATGGGTCGCGCATGCCGTTGAGCGCCGTCGTGACGTTGCCGCGCAGCACTTTGAGCTTCTCGAAGTCGGCCTCGAATTCAGCACGAACGGTGGCGAGGTCGGCGCGGCCGCGGAGGTCAGACACGCGGTCGTCGAGGCGATCGAGCCGGCTGCCGCCTTCGGTTGCGGAAGCGGCGCGAAGCCCGCTCGATGGAACCGGGGCGCTGCCAATCGCGCGCGGAATCGTCTCTTGAAGCGGCATCAGTACGACCCGCGAGCCCGTGGTCTGAAGCCGCGACGACGCAGGGTCGACCTGGGTTGCGCTGAGGCTGGCGAAGGCGACGACTGTGGTAGCGATGGCAATCCTCATCACGGGCTCCGAGGTGACGTGCGGCTTGCGATGTGGGATTGCGAGGGTCATGCCGCTTTGGATCCCCGCGAACACAGGGGAAAGTGGCGCCCTGACCACGAGGCGGCCCGCCCCAGCTGCGGCCGTCCTGCACCAGAGAAAACATGACCAGCTTCTGGCCCAAAGACGTGCGCGACGAGACGGGCCACCTGGTGCGTGAGCTCCACGGCATCACGCTTCAGCAGATCCTCGAGTACCTGGTTCAGAAGCTCGGGTGGAAGGCGCTGGCGGCGCAGATCAAGCTGAACTGTTTCGCGTTGAACCCCAGCGTGAAGTCGAGCCTGGTCTTCCTGCGGCGTACCCCGTGGGCCCGCACCAAGGTCGAGCAGCTCTACGTCGAGACCCGCTCGGAAGAGCTGCTCGCGAAGGCCGATTCCAAGCAATAGCGCGGCTGTCGCAAATCGTCCCCTCACCCCTTGTGGGTGGTGTGGGTGGTTGTGTATGAGCACGCCCGTTTCCCAATCCCAGGGGCCTCACACACATGGACGTCTTTACCGCGCTGAGCAACAAGTCGGACTACACCAAAAACCAGCTGCAGCTGATCGTCGGCGCCTGGGTGATGAGCGGGCTGGTCGAGGGCAAGCAGAAGATCAACCTCAGCAATGGCGACGTGGCCGAAGACGACTACGACAAGACGTCGATCTATTCGCTGCTCTACGCGCTGTACCGTTCGATGGGCAACGTGCGTTCGGAAAACGGCGAGCTCTACGAGTTCACCTTCAATACCTGGGGCTACACCTGGCCGGCCGCCTGGGGCCCGAGCCCGATTCCCGTCAGCGATCCGCAGGTGATGGGCAAGAACGCCTACGCCGGGCTGTACCACTTCGAGCTCGCGCAGGAATACATCAAGGCCCGCAACGGCAAGGTCCACATCATCGAGATGGGCTGCGGCACCGGCGCCGGTGCGCACCTGATCTGCTCGAAGATCCTCCCGAACTGCACTTACGAAGCGGTCGACATGCAGCAGGCGGGCATCAACTCCTGCAAGCGCAAGTTCGTCCCTGAGCTCAACGGCCGCCTGGTCGCGACCTGCGGCGACGCGACCAAGCTGACGATCCCCGACGGGGCCGCCGACTTCGTCGCCGTCAACGAGACCCACGTCACCGAGATGCCGGGCAAGACCACCGAAGAAGACGTGCGCTTCTTCAAGACGGCGTACCGCCTGCTCAAGCCGGGCGGGTTCCTCGTCTGGGGCAACGCGATCCCCGAGTCGACCTGGAAGCCCTGCTTCGACCTGCTCGAGACGATTGGCTTCAAGACCCTCGAGGTGTGCGACGTGACGAAGGAAGCGGTCAAGGCGCGCGATGACGACAAGCGCCGCATGGATTCCTACGTCGACCAGATCTTCCAGACGTTCCACGGCTTCAAGATCCCGATGCTGGGTGGCAAGCGCCGCGCCCTCGCCGAGGTCGCGCTGAAGAACTTCGCGCGCAATCCGGGGACGAAGCTCTACGACAACATGGTCGACGGCACCGACACCTACAAGGTGTCGCTCATCCAGAAGCCCCTGACCGCGAAGGCTTAAAAGCCTCACGCAGGGCCGAAGCACCTTTTCTAAACCCGTCAGCGCGGCTTGCCGCCTGGCGGGTTTCTTACTTTGTCGGTCGCG
>JBBRAX010000026.1:0-95380 GCA_038206395.1 Myxococcales bacterium
GAAGCCCTCACCAAAGAGCGTTCTCGACATCGGTTGTGACTGCGGGATTCTCACGTGCTTCTATGCGATGCACTTCTCTGATGCGGACGTTCTTGGGCTTGACGTCAATGATGCTGCGGTCCGAAATGCAGAGGAGCTAGCGACACAGCTCGGGCTCAAGAACGTTCGTTTCAGGCGTGCCGATGTCTCCGAGGCTGGAGATCTGGGCGGTACGAATACCATGTTCGATCTCATCACGATTACGTGTGTCTTGAATGAGGCACTCGGATTCCCGATAATCGATATCGATACGGGTGTGGCATTCAGGGAGGACGGCGCACCAGTCGCTGAGATGTGGTCCGGACACTTGGCTCCGGTATCGAAACTTCTTTCTCCGCAGGGAATTCTCGTCGGCGCAGAGCGAACATCCGATCTTCACTCGACGGCCTGGTGGGCGGGCGAGTTGGCGGCAGCAGGGCTCGCCGTGAGCTGGCCGCAGAGTGCCATTCTCAAGCATAAACGGATGGACGAACAAGGCGGTGTCTCCGAAGCCGAGTGCCCGGTCCTGGTGAGCAGAATGGGTGCTCAGGCCGAAGTGTCATTGGATGAGGTTGCCAGACTCTACGAAGGGTGATTGTCGAAGGCGACCTGGGAACCAGTGACGCCACGGGGCCATGTCCTTCGCTGCCAGATTCTCTCGGACGCCGCCATTCCGCCGGCTCTGGAGGAACCTTTCGTTTCCATCGATGGCCGAGACTTCACCTTGGCCGAGTTCATGACGATGGTCGGGACCTTCGGCGGCTGGGGCATGAGGATCGAGTTCGTGCCGGACGACGAGCTGCACCAACGGCCCAAGCTGAAGGTCTGCGAGCCTGAAGCCGCAAATCGGTAGAGCGTGAACCGTCAGCGACTCGGGACTTGGAACTGCAACATGGGGCTGTCGAGGAGCGACGCACCCTGCCCTCCCGAGTGCCCCGAGGGTCGCCGCACTGCGCTCCTGATTGAGCGTGAGCGGAACAGCCTTCCCAAAACTGTCCCGCTCAGAAGCACCTACTTCTTCGTCAGCTCCCGGATGACCGCCGGGTCGAACCGGAGCACGTTCACCACCTTGATGACCGGGATCTTGCCGATCGTCGCGAGCCGGTACACCGTGGCTTTGGAGACTTGGAGGTGCTGAGCAACCTGCTCGACGGTCAGGAGTCGCTCCCGGAAACCGGCCCCAGAATTTAGGAGCAAGGTAGGAGCAAACCGCGTGGGATTCGGCGTTACTGGACGGACGGGATGGACCGAAGGTGCCGCTGAACCCCGAACGAAACCAGCGGGATGCGACCCGGCAACACTACGTGGACGATTCTCTCCGACGGTTCGGGACCAAGGGGTCGCAGGTTCAAATCCTGTCTTCCCGACAGTTCGATGGCCCCGGTTTTGCTGGAGAAATCCACAAAACCGGGGCTCTCGTTTTGGTCCCCACCGGAGTTCCGCACCACCGGCGCACCTGCGGGGCGTTGACCGCCAGCTTCAGGACTTCCGCGACCGGTGCCTGGGTCGGCTGGACGTCGAGCCGGTGAAGCGCGTCGCGCCTGTCGTCGAGGTCGAGGTGGCCGTAGATCTCAGTCGTGATCGTCGGAGACGAGTGCCGGAGGATTCGCTGGACGACCGCCAGAGGAGCGCTGGCCTTGAGGAGCAAAGTGGCCGTCGTGTGCCGCAAATCGTGGAACCGGATGCGTCGAGCTTGAGGCGCGGGCCAGCGCTTGAACCCGCACGCGCAGTGCCGGGCGTCGGAGGTGGGCGCCTTCTCCTGGTGACCGCACCGACGGCACTTATGGGTCCAACCGTCGACCAGTCCGGCGCGGTTGAGGGCTGAACGAAGCAGCCGAGGGAGGTCGACGTTCTCCGACTGCATCGATCCATCGGCGCGCGGGAACACCAGAGCGGACGGCTCATCGGCTCGACGCCCGAGCGCTGGAACTCCGCCTTGCGCGCCACGCCGCGCTCGAGCTCTTGAGCCTCCGCCTTGGTCGCCGAGTTGGTGCGCTGCTGGCGCCAACGGCCAGCACCGTCCTTCCACTTGATGACCCAGCCGCCGTCGCGCTTGAAGAGGCTCACGTCAACGCTCCTGTGCGAGCTGCTGGATTCGCTGGAAGGAGTAGCCGGTCAGCACAGCAGCATCGCGCCGGCTCAAGTTCATCCGCTCGGTGAGCTCGCGAACGGCGCGCCCGGCCGCCTTGCGCGCCGCGGTGCTCGCAGCCTCCTCCTTCGCTCTCGCCTTGGCCAACTTGGCGAGCAGCCGCTTCGTCGCGGCAGGCACCTTGATGGCGTCGTGAATCTCGAGGGCTGCTTCGTCCTTTGCCGACAGATCGAGGCACGCGGCAATCGCCTCGCGAATGTGGCGGCGCGCCTCGTCGATCGAGCGGCCCTGGGTGTGGCAACCCTTCAGTGCGGTGGCCGACGCCACCCACCAGCCATCGCTGTCGCGCTCATACTTCACCGTGTAGGTCTTCATTTCTTCCACCAGTCCTTCCCGAGGCATTCCTCGAGATCACGCCGAATGGCGTGGAGCAAGCCCGTGCCGAGATCCATGCCTGCGTGCACGGGGACAACGGAGGTGCATTTTCCGCAGCGAATGACCACGTGCGAGCCTCTCGTTCTGACTTCGACGCACCCAAGCGCCATCAATGTCCGCAGCAAGTCCTTTGCTTTCATCGGAACGATAACTCCTTCCCGTCTATCTGGCTAGACGACCTTGTAGCAGACGGGGGTGACGTTGTCGGAGCCACTTCGGCGGGTGCTGTTCCTGCCCGCCCTGCTGTTGACCTGCCTCGCGTTCGGGCTACTCCTACAGCTCGGCATGTGGCTTCGTGGGGAGTCAGGCGGGTGGTTGGCGGAGGTCGGGATGTCCAGCTTCGTTGCTTGGGCGTTCTTCCCATTGGTGTTCGCGCTGGCACCGCGCGCGAAAGCAGCGGTGGGATGGACCTTCTTTGTGCTGGTCATCGGCGGCATGACGGTGCTGACGCTGATCATGATCGCGCGAGCGCTCGGCATCGCAGGCCTTCTCCCGTGGCTTCCGCCGCCGGCTTGGGCGGTCTGGCAAAGAAACGACGCGATCGAACTGGGCCAAGGAATCGGCGGTGGGTACGAGATGAAGCTCGCTGAGACGGCGTACCAGGGGCCGCAGGGAACCGTTCCGGAATTCTGGCTGGGCGGGGAAACGCTGACGGTGTCTGCCACGGGTGGTGGCGTGCCGGCGTTCTCGGACGTGAAGGTGACGGCACCGACTCCGATCGAGGTCACCTCGCCTGATTGCCCTTCGCCGCAGAGTCAAACGCCGGGCTGCAAGCTCAGTCGCACGGCCGCGCTGCCCATCGCGTGGAACAGAGGCGAGAAGACGTCGGTGGTGGCAGTGATGACCGGCACGCGCGCGGAGAAGACGGTGGCCGTTGCCTGCCGGTTCAATTCGAGCCCGGGCGAGATCAGCGCTGACGTGTTGTCGAAGTTCGACGCAACGACGCAGGTGAGCCTGCAGGTCTACGGCTCGAACGTGACGCAGTTCACCTCGGGCGAATACAACATCAAGTTCGAAGCGCGGAACTGGGAATACGTCGCGTTTCTCAAGTCGATCGACTGAGTCGAGGAAGCCTGAACATCGCGGTGAAGCCCGCCCGGATTCCCGGGTTGCTCTCACCGCGGATGGCTTCTGATGAGGGATCAGCCGTGAATCACTTGCACTGGTTCGTGCAGACCGATGGCGGGCCGGCTTTGTACTCGTCGCAGCTCTGCGCCTTGATCGCCGGGTTGCACGCCGCCGCGTTGCTCGCGTCGAAGGTCGTGCCGTCCTTGCAAGGCGTCAAGAGCGAGCAGAGGGCCTTGTATTGCGTCTTGCAGCTCTCGAGGTCCGAGCCGATCTTGATTGCCGCGTTCGGGCAGTTCCACATCTTGTCGCAGGTGCCGTCGACCTGTTCCTCACAGGCCGTCTGCGGCGTGAGCGCGGGAGCGCCGCAGGCGAGAAGGCTGAAGGTGGCGATGACGGTGAGAACACGGCGCATGGAAAAAGCCTCTTGAGGTGGGGTTCCCGAGATTGGGAACGTGTGCGCGCTGTCAACGAAAGGTGCGCGCCAGAAATTTAAGTCGGGACCTTGTTCACCCATGGCCGGATGTCGACGCCCATCATCCCGGCACTTTGCGCCGCCTGGATGCCGAGGTCGCTGTCTTCGAAGACCACGCAGCCCTTCGGCTCGACCCCAAGCCGCCGCGCCGCTTCGAGAAACACATCGGGCTCGGGTTTGTGGCGGGCCGTGTCTTCCGCGCCGACGACGGCGGCGAACCAGTCGAGCGCGCCGATCACCTGCAGTGTCTTTCGCACCACCCACCCTTCGCCACCGCTCGCGACTGCCATCGGCAACACCCCGCGGTGCCGGCTCGCGATCTCGAGCACCACGGCGATCGGCGTCACCTCGCTGAGCTTCTGGACGTAGCGGTGTTCCTTGTCGGTGACCATCGCCGCGGTCTCTTCGGGTGACTTCGGCTTGCCCTGTTCGTTCGCGAGGATGGCGATGATCTTGTTCGAGGGCATGCCGGCGAACCCGTAGAACTGCTTCTCGGGGAAGACGAGGCCGTGCTCGCCCAGCATCGCCCGCCAAGCGATCAGGTGAATCGGCATCGTGTCGGCGAGCGTGCCGTCACAGTCGAAGATCAACCCGGTCGTCTTTTCCGGTGCTGCCCAGGGCGCAGAGCTCATTGCCCTGGGTTCATAGCGCGCAGCTCACTTCGGGAAGCTGACGTTCGCGACAGGTGGGCTTTCAGGATGGTGGTTCGTCCGATTCGCAGCTGACAGGTTCCCTGGCCCGAAGCATGTTGGCGCGATGAGCCCCAACCCGCTGATCGATGATCGCTTCATCGATTTCCTTCTCTACGACGTGCTCGATGTTGCCGCGCTGTGCAAGCTCCCGGCGTTCACCGAGCACAGCCGCGAGACCTTCGACCCCTGGCTCACCGCCTGCCGCCGCCTCGCTCGCGACGTGCTGTTTCCACAATACCGGGCGATGGATCTGGCGCCCGTGCGGTTCGAGGGTGGCAGTGTGACCGTGCATCCCAAAATGCACGCGCTCTGGAAGGAGCTGCGCGAGCTCGGCGTCATCGCCGCGAACCGGCCCACGGAGGTCGGCGGGCAGCAGCTGCCGATGACGGTGTTCTGCCTGTCGACCGCGTACCTGATGGCGGCGAACCTTTCGGCGTATGGGTTCGCTGGGCTGACCACCGGCGCGGCGCACTTGATCGAGACTTTCGGCTCGCAGGCGCTGAAAGACGGCTGGCTCGGCAAGATGTACTCGGGCGAGTGGACGGGGACGATGGCGCTCACTGAGCCTCAGGCGGGCTCGAGCCTCGCCGATGTGAAGGCGCGCGCGCAGCCGACCGCGGAAGGCCATCACCTGATCTCCGGAGCGAAGATCTTCATCTCTGGCGGCGCGCAGGATCTCACCGAGAACATCGTGCACCTGGTGTTGGCGCGGCTCGAGGGGGCGCCTGCAGGCACGCGCGGAATCTCGCTCTTCGCCGTGCCGCAGCACCGGCCCGAGGGCGGCAAGTTGGTGCCGAACGACGTGCACGTCACCGGGCTGATTCACAAGATTGGCTGGCGCGGGCTGCCGAGCGTGGCGCTCGCGTTCGGCGAAGAGAACGACTGCCATGGTTTTCTGGTCGGGCCTGCGAACCAGGGCCTGAAGTGCATGTTCCAGATGATGAACGAGGCACGGATCATGATCGGCGCGAACGCGACAGCGACGGCCTCGGTCGCGTTTCAGGAGTCGCTGGCGTACGCGAACGACCGCAAGCAGGGCCGCGCGCTGGGCTCGGATGCGACGACGGACCCCGTGCCGTTGATTGCGCACGCAGACGTTCGGCGGATGTTGCTGCGGCAGAAGGCGATCGTCGAAGGGTCGCTGTGCTTGATCGCGACCGCGGCGCGATGCTCAGACGTGGTGGAGCACGGCACGGATCCAGCCGAGAAAGATCGCCACCGGCTGTTGCTCGATCTGCTCACGCCGATCGCGAAGAGCTTCCCGGCCGAGAAGGGGTTCGAGGCGAACACGCTCGCGCTCCAGATTCACGGAGGCTACGGGTACACGAGCGAGTACCTGCCCGAGGCATGGCTGCGCGATCAGAAACTGAACAGCATCCATGAAGGGACGACGGGGATTCAGAGCCTCGACCTGGTGGGCCGGAAGATCGTCGCGGGCGGTGGCGCTGCGCTGCTGGTGCTGAAGGAGGAAGTCACTGTGGATCTCATCAAGGCCGAAGCGGCGGGGCTCGACGTGGCGGCGATGCGCGATGCGCTCGATCGTCTGGTGTCATTGACGGCGGCGCTGGGCGCACGCGGCGCGTCGGGTGACCTCGATGGAATGCTGGGCCACTCGACAGACTTCCTCGAGCTGACGTCGATTCTCGTCGTGGGGTGGATGTGGGCGCGAATGGGCGCGGCGGCCGGGAAACGAACGGATGATTTCGCAGAAGGCATCCGGGCCGCGGCGAAGTACTGGTTCGCCACCGAGGTTCCGCGCATTCCGGCGCTGGCCACCCTCTGCGAGTCGGCCGAGCGAAGCTTCCTCGACGTGAAGCCCGCGTGGCTGGGGCACGGCTAAGTCGAATCGAATGATCCGCTCGGTCTCGCGTGCAGCCAACCACCTGCCGTCTCTGCCCTTTCCGCCTTCGATAGAAGTAGATCGAAGATCTTCTGACGCACTGCGGCGGATTCGATCGAATTCGATCGAATGGGGTCGATGCGTCGCGGCGCGCGGGCCGTTGGCCAGGCCTTTGACGCAGCGCGGCGAATTCGATCGAATTCGTTCGAATCGGTTCAGTGGGCCGCCGGGGGGCCTGAGAGGGGCGGGCTGCCCGGCTAGCTCCTGCGTTTCGCCGCGTCGAGGTGCTTCTTTGCCGATTCGAGGCGCTTGTTCGATTGGACGAGCTCTGCTTCCAGGCGCTCGACGTCCGCGCGAGCCGCTTCCACGGCTTCCACGGCCTCCGCGGCCTCCGCGACTGCTTGCAGCTTTGCGGCTTCCTGTTTCTCGCGTTCGGCGCGCTCGCGCGCCTCCTTCGCGTTGTGCGCTTCCTGCTGTTCCCGCTCCTTCTCGCTCTGCGCGACCTTCCTTCTCGCTTCGGCTTCGCGCTCCTTCTCTTCCTTTGAAGCCTGCTTCGCTGCCGCCTCTTCGTCCGCTTCACGCTCGGTCTGTTCATCCGCGGCCTTCGTCTCGACGGCCGCTTCCTCGCGCTTCTTCGCAGTCCTTTTCTCCTGCTCGGGCGGCGGCGCGGACACGATCCCCAGAGACGCAAACCCAGGCGCCTCGAGATCTTCGGACAGCATCCCGGGCTCCGAGTCGCCGAAATCACCGCGGGCGGCGATCGCCGATAGGGTGAAGCCAATTCGATGCAGGGTCGCATCGGCCGCGGCATTTCCCGCCTCGACCAACAGCTCAGCCGCCCGAGCCCGCAGCCGGGCGAGCGCCGCTTTGTGCTCGGCCATCACCCCGAGGTCACCCTTCCGGACCTGCTGAGCCGTCGCGAGCATGGTGTCGAACGTCTCGCGCTCGACCCACCACAGCTGATTCACCGCCCACGCCGACACGGACGGCCGCGAAAGCTTCAGAAATGCCGCCGCCTCTTCCTTGTGCCCTGCCTTCTTCACCTCGCCTCCGAGCCGCTTGCGCTCGGTGACGAACGCTGTATGCGGCGCGCGAAACAGCGCCTCTTTCGCGTCGGGGACTTTCATCCGCAGATCCGTTTCACCTGGGCCTCGATCTTCTTCGCCACTTTCGGCGACGCCTTCTGAATCTCCAGCGTCACCTCGGTGAAGGTCCTTGCCGGCAGGCGTCCGAGCACCGGCAGCAGCTCTGCCTCGTGGAAGTAGTCGGCCGAACCCGAGCGCGTCGGATCCGGCAGTCCCGTGACTTCGAGCCTCCACTTCGCCACGACGCGCGTCGCGCTGAACGAGACCCCGGGCCCCGGTTCCCAACCCTGGGACGAATAAGAGAGGACATCGATGCGCGGCAGCTTCGACGAAGCCACCTGGCCGAACCTCTCGTCAAAGCCGTGGCCCGTCACCGTCAGCCGCTCGAGCCCACCGAACCACGGCATGCCCATCAACTGCTTCAGTACCAGGGCCTTCGGCTGCCCCGCGACGCGCAGCGCACGCAGCGCCGGCACCTTCGCCGCCTTGAACATCGCCGCGTCCGGCGCGCTGATCGTTTCTGCATGAAATCCGTAGTCGAAACCCAGCCGTTCGAGCTTCGACGTGTCGAGCCCGAGCGCTTTTCGCAGCAACTCCAGCGAAGGCCCGTCGAACACGCGCAGCCGCGGCACGCACCCGAGCACCTTCGCCTCGAGCTTCGGGCTCAGCCGCTGCGACGGCACCGAGAGCTCTTCGATGTTCGCCCAGCCCGGCTCTTCGGCGACGCCCCAATCGGCGACGGGGTCGACCCGCATCCCGACCAACACGCCGCGCAGCTTTCCGATCCACTCCTTGCCGTGCTTCTTCACCAGCGCAGCGACCTTCTTCTCTTCCGCCGCGGTCAGCGCGCGATCCGCCAGCTGCAGCGACATCAGCTCGCCGCGCGGGTTCCCCTGCTCGAGCAACCAGTCGGCCCACGCGGCCCGGCGACCCAGATCCCCTGGAGCCGCCATCACCCATGCCTCGAACTCCTCCGCAGTCTTCGGAGGCCCCCTTTCCTTCACCGCCGCCTTCCGCGGCGCGGGGTCGAGCCCACCCTTCCAGTGTGACACCCAGTAAGGGCCAGCGAGCGTCGGGTCCTCGACCATCTCGTGCGCCAGCTCTTCTCGCACCGCCTCGTCCGAGTGAACCGCGATCGCATTGCCGAGCGCATTCCAGATCGGATGCATCGCGTTGCTGACGAGCCGCCCACGGTGCGCCGCCACTGCCGCCTTTGCGATGCGCGCGTCTTTCGGCCAACCCAGCAGCGCGCTGGCGCGTTCGGCGATCTGTGTCGCAGCCCCATCGAGGAGATCATTCAGCAGCCCGTCGAGCTTCGCGAAGTCATGGGTGCCAGAGGTCGCCAACCACCGAGGACGTGGCTTGGTGGGCAGCACGATCGTGGCGGGCTTCGATGGCCCGTCGAGTACGCGAAGAATCAGCGCCGACGTCGACGCCATCGACTCGATCAGCCACCTCCGCATCCAGGTGTCGGGCCACGCCGTCTTCGTCTTCTTCGACGCCTTCTCGAGGAACGCGAGGTCCGTGCGCTGCGCAGCGGCGGCCAGATTCCAGAGGGCGAGCGACAGGTGCGGCAACGCCGAGTCCGATCGATACGGCGGGTCCATCAGCACCGCCTTCACTGCCTTCGGCCCAATCGGCTTCTGCAGTGCCTTCGGCAGCTGCGCCTCGAGCTCTGCGATCTTCGCCATGGCGGGGAGCAGATCTACTCCCAACCACCGACGCGCGAATGCTAATCCTGACCCATGAATGACTTGTTCTACGCGCACTCGGGCCTGCGGTTTCTAATCCTCCTCGCCGCAGTGATCGCCGTTGCGATCTGCCTCATCGGGTTGGTGCAGAAGAAGCCGTTCACGAAGGTCGCACGCATCGCCTGCTCGGTGTTCGTCGGGCTGATGCACCTGCAGGTGGTGACCGGGCTGATCATGGTCGCGATGGGGCGGTGGCAGGGATACCTGATCGGCCACCTGGTGATGATGCTCCTCGCCCTGGGGCTCGCGCAGTCGATGGTCATCGTGAACCGGCGGAAGCCCACGCCCGGCTACCTGATGCCGCTGGTCGGAATCGGCGGAGCGTTGCTGCTGATCATCGGCGGCATCTACGCCATCGGCCGCTCGCCGTTCTTCTCCAGCATGGGCCAGCACGTCGGCTAGACCGCCTTCACCATTCGCCTCACTGCGTCGCGCAGCTCGCCGTCGTCGAGGTGCCCGAAGCCGAGCCGAAGGAAGGGAATCGCGCGCCCGTTCGGCGCGTACTGCCGGCCCGTGAAGAAGCGCACGCCGAGCTTCAAGCTGCGCGCCGCCCACGCTTCGACGTCGACGTCGTCGGCGACGCGCGCCCACAAGGCGAGGCCTCCGCGGGGGACCTCGAAGGTGAGCACGGCGCCGAGCTGGCGGCGCAGCAGGCGAACGAGCAGATCTCGCCGCGCGTGAAACACCCGCTTCGCGCGAAGGGAATGCCGCAGCACCTCGCCGTCGTCTATCGGCGAGAGCGAGCACGAGCTGCTGGGGCAACGGCTGGTGGCTGCGGCGATCCAGCGACAGCGAGAGATCCCAGGTGCGCATCGCGGCGGATGGTACCCCTCAACTGGTACACCCGAAATGACCAAACCGGACCTTTTGTCGAGGTCCAGCGGAGAGCAGGTTCCGCGCCCATGAACTTCCGAGCCCTGCTGTTGATCGCGCTGTCCGCCTGTGGTCCCGAGGTGGTTTCCATCGTCGAGACGCCGCCTGAAGTGACGACGGCGACCAACGCTGAGCTGAAGGTGCCGCGGGAAGACCGCACCGCGACGGTCGATGTCGGCTCGTGGAACGTCGAGTGGTACGGCGACGCGAACAACGGCCCGACCAACGAAGCGAAGCAGCAGGCGAACGTGGCGCAGGTGTTGTCGCAGCTCGACCTGGATCTCGTGGGCCTCGTCGAGGTGGTGTCTGAGTCTGCGTTCTTGAACCTGATGGAAAAGCTGCCGGGCCACGCAGGGCTGCTGGTCACCGACCCTCGCGTCGCGGGCGGCAAGGACTTCTACAGCACGAACGAGCAGAAGGTCGCGCTGGTGTACCGCCGCCGGTTCACCGTCGACTCGGCGCGCGTCGTGCTCTCCGAGTCGGCGTGGGCGTTCGCAGGCCGGCCTCCGATGGAAGTGAAGCTCAGCTTCAGCGAAGGCGGCCGGCCGCGGACGCTGCTGCTCGTCGGCGACTTGAACGATGACCTCGATCGGTCGACGTACCACGGCCTCACGAGTCCCTTCGCGGCGCTGGTGAACGACACCGAGCACTACCGGTTCACGACCGACTCGCTCACAGCGACGAACACGCCAACGACGGTCGGGTTCTCGTCGACGATTGATCACCACCTCGCGACGCAAGGGCTGGCGGCGCGGTACGTCGAAGGGTCCGCGAAGGTGCTGCGCGTCGATGCGCAGATCGGTGAGTACGGCACGTCGACCAGCGACCACTACCCCGTGCTGACCCGGTACGACCTCCGGTAGCGGCCGAACGTCAGTGCTTCGCGAGCCACGCATCGGCCCCGTCGGCTTCCTTCCCGGGGACCATCTTCTTGCGAGCGGCGACGGCGAGGTCTTTCGCGCGGGCGGGCTCAGACGCCCACATCGCCCGGGCGAGCTCGAAGTGAATCCCCGGCGCGGCAGGATGCCTCTCGATCGGCATCAGCGCCGCGGCCTTCTCGAACCTTGCGAGCGCATCGGCCGGCCGTCCCAGCGCCGCGGTCGCCCGCGCACTGTCGGCGTACACAAGCGCGAGCTCGGGGCTCTTCCCGCCAAGCCGGAGCTCGCTGACGATGAAGCGATCGAAGTTCTCCAGCGCCTCTTCGTATTTCTTCAGCGACATCAGGCTCCGCCCGTAGTCGACGGCGAGCTGGGTGACGTAGGGGTGGTCCTTGCCGCTGATGACCTCGAAGTTGGCGACGGCGGCCTTGAGCATCCGCGCCGCCTCTTCGTGCCGGCCGACCGCAGCTTCCAGCGTCCCGGCGATGCGCTGCAGCTGAAACGAGACCGACGACCGCGCCTCTGGGTGCCGCAGCGCTGTCGCTTCCGACTGCCGCAAATACACGAACCCTTCTGCTGCGCGGCCCGCGCGGCGAAGCGCATTGGCGAGGCCCAGCTTCCGGCGGACGATCGCGATCGAGTCGTCCTCCTGCGAGAGCATTTCGATCTTCAGCCCGTGCTCCATGCACCGCACGCTTTCGGCGTAGTCGCCCAGGCTGTCGAACAGCGAGCCGAGCTCGTTCCAGGTCGCCGACAGCGACGGGTGTTCCTTGCCCAGCAGCTTCTCGCGAATCGTGCGCGACAGCTCGAGCTCGCGGCGCGCCTCGTCGAGCTCGCCCTGTTCCATCAGCACCCAACCGATTGCGGACCGCAGCCGAGCGACGTCGGGTGTCTCGGCGCCCTCCAGCCGGATGACCGTCGCCAGCGCCTGGTGATAGCGAACGAGCGACGCGACGCGGTCTCCCGCCTGCCACTCGGCGTCACCGAGCCCTTCGTTCAGCTGCGCCTCGAGCCGTTCATCGCCCCCGAGCCGTTCGATGATGCCGGCCGAGATGGCGGCGAGGGTCCGCCCTTCCGCTGGCCTTTCGAGCCGCCACCCAATCAGAGAGACGAGCGCATTGAGCACCCTGGCCGACGTCGCGTCATCCGCTCCGGCCTGCGCGAACTGCACCGCGCGTTCATAGGCATCACGCGCCAGCGCCCAGTTCGCACTTTCCCGTTCGAGCTCGCCCAACTGCGCCTGGGTCTCGGCCTGCGGGCCCGGCAGCTTCAACGCCGCGGCTTCCGCCAATGCGGGAGCGAGCTTCTCTCTGGCCGCTGCGAACTTCCCCGTCGCCACCAATGCGCGCGCCTGTGCCACCGCCTGCCCGACCCGTGCCACCGCCTCGCGCGACTCTGCCGGCACCTGCCGCCGCGCCTCGAGGCCCTTCAGGTTCGCGCAGCCTTCCAACGGCGTCAGCTTCGCCACGGCCGCCGCCGATTGATCGACCACGCTCGTGTCGGCGACCGCGAATGCACCGGCCAGCGCGCCGAGCTCATCCAACCGACGATCGAGACACGTGGTCCGCAACAGCAGCTGGGTATCCGTCTGCTCACCGCGAATGCGCGTCGCTTCGCATGTCTCGATGCGGGAAGCGACCCAGCGCTTCGCGTAAGCATCGAGACCTGCGCTCACGCTCTGCCACGAGGACGCCGCGTAGGACTTCCCGGTAGCCGCGAACGCTTCCCTGCCCCGCTGCGCCAGGCCCGCATCCCACACGCCTTCGAGCATCGCGTCGGCACCGCGACACACCTGCGCCTGTTGCTGCTGCAGGTAGACGAGCGTGCCGCTGATCGCGACCAGCACGAACACCACCGCGCCAGTCGCGACGCGCCGGCGAAGCACCTTCGCCGGGTCCTTCGTCAGCGCGGCCAGCAGCGCCGCCATCGACGCGTGCCGACTCAACGGGTCTACGGAAAGACCCTTCACGATGACGGGGAAGAGCCAGGGCGGCACCAGCGAACCCTTCGGCGGCGCAGGCACCTTGCCCAGGTGCGTCGTGTGCGCGAGCTCGGGCAGCGTCTTCCCGCCGAAGGGCCGCGCGCCGTACAGCGCCTCGTAGAGCGCGATGCAGAAAGAGAACTGGTCGGTGGCCGGCGAGGTGGCGACGCCTGCGTACTGTTCAGGCGACATGTAGCCGGGGCTTCCCATCAGCGCGCCCGCCTGGGTCAGCGGAGTGTCGAGCGACACCACCCGCCCCGACTCTGAAGCCAGCTCTGCCGCTGGCCGCGTCTTCTCAGACACCCGGGTCGACCGCGCGATGCCGAAGTCCGCCACGCGGGCGCGGTTGTCGGCGCCGACGAGCACGTTCGCCGGCTTGAAGTCGCGGTGCACCAGGCCGGCCGAGTGCGCCGCAGCGAGCCCGTGGCCGGCCTGGATGAAGACGTCGAGCACCTGCCGCCAGGTGCGCGGCTCGAGCTGCAGCCAGCGCGCGAGGTTCGAGCCGCGCACGAGCTCCATCGCGACGAACACTGAGCTGCCGTGGGTGCCGACGTCGTAGACGGGCAGCACGTTCGGGTGCGACAGCTGCGCCATCGCCTGCGCTTCCCGAAGCAGGCGCGCCTGCCCGAAGCTGTCGTCGGCGCCGTTAGCGGCAGTCGACCGCAGCAGCTTCACCGCGATCTCGCGCTCGAGCTGGGGGTCGAAGGCTGTGTAGATGACGCCCATCCCGCCTTCGCCGATGGCGTCGCGAATGACGTACCGGCCAATCGTCCCGCCGGGCAGCAGCGCAGGCACCGTGCCGCTGTTCTTCCCACTGGCGATGGCGGTATCGCCGAAACCGCCGTCCAGCGTTTTGGCGTCGGGTGGCAGCCGATCCGAAGTCATGCCTTCTTCTTAGCCGGAAGTTCTCGCTGCCATCGGTACCAGACCTCGGCGATGGTGCGTCGCCCTTTCCTCCTGAAGGAGAACCCATGACGGCTGCCGCGCCCCTCTTTGCACTGCTGCTCACCCTGTCGCAGGCGCCGGCGCCTGCGGCGGTGCCAACTCCTGGTGCCGCGGCTGCCCCAGCCCCGGGCCGCGTCGACGTGATGGTCGGCATCTGGGTGAACCAGATTCACGAGGTGAGCCTCAAAGAGAACTACTTCGTCGCGGACTTCTATGTGTGGTTCCGGTGGAAGGGCGAGGACATCAAGCCGCAGAACACCTTCGCGCTGGTCGACGGCCGCATCGAGTCGAAGACGGAAGCGGTGACGCGGACGCTGACGGACGGCGAGAACTACGCCTACGTCCGCGTGGTCGCGCGGATGACGAAGTTCTGGGACGTGCGGAAGTTCCCGCTCGACAACCACCAGCTGTCGATCATCATCGAAGAAGAAGACAGCGAGAGCGACAAGCTCAAGTACATCGTCGACACGGTGAACTCGGGCACCGAGCCGCGGATCACGGTGCCGGGCTGGGTGCTGGCCGAGAAGGAAGAGGTCGGCGGCCTCGGCACGTACCGTTCGAACTTCGGGGACATCACCCTGCCGACGGGCAACGCGTCGAGCTACGCGCGCGCGACGCTGACGATGACCTTCAACCGCGAAGGCACGAACTACATGGCGAAGCTGTTCTTCGGCCTGTGGATCGCGGTGGCGATCGCCTTCCTCGCCTTCTTCATCAAGCCCACCGACGTGGACCCCCGCTTCGGCCTCGGCGTCGGAGCGATCTTCGCCGCCATCGCCTCCGAGTACATCGTCACCTCGTCGCTGCCCGACACGAACATCATCACCCTCGCCGACTGGCTGCACCTCGTCGCCTTCGCGTTCATCTTCGTGTCCATCGCGCAGTCGACGTGGTCGCTGTGGCTCTTCCAGAATGGGCACGAGGTCCGGTCGAAGAAGATGGACAAGCTCTTCGTGATGCTGCTGCCGCTGACGTACGTGATCACCAACGTCGTGCTGATCACAAAAACGTAGCGGCTTCACCCGCCGCGGGTGGCTTGAGCGATCTTCAAGACATCGGCCAGGACGCCCGCGGCAGTGACGGCGCCACCCGCGCCGGCGCCCTGAACGATCAAGGGATACTCCTGGTAGCGGGCGGTGGTGAAGGCGACGAAGGCTTCGGAGCCGCGCAGCCGCGTCGCCGGGTGTGACGCCTCGAGCATCACCGGGCCGACCTTCACCGACTTCGTCTCTGGCTCGATGCGGGCGAGGTAGCGCAGCGTCTTCCCTTCGGCGCGGCAGGTCTGAATCGTCTTCGCCACCACGGTGTCTTTGGCGAGGGCCTCGAGGAACTTCTCGAGCGTCGGCTCGACCATCAGGGCCTTCGGCACGAAGGGCTCGACCACGACGTCTTCCAGTGAGAGGGCGAGGCCGAGCTCACGGGCGAGGATCAACGCCTTGCGTGCGACGTCGAGCCCCGAAAGGTCGTCCTGGGGATTCGGCTCGGTGTAGCCGAGGCGCTTCGCTTCAATCACCGCCCGGGCCAGCGGCACGCCCTTCATCAGCTCGTTCGCGAGGTAGCCGAGCGTGCCGGAGAAGCAGCCTTCGATCGAGATGACCTCGTCGCCGGTGCGGATGAGATCCTTGAGGGTGCCGATGACGGGCAGGCTCGCTCCGACGGTGGTCTCGTAGTGAAAGGCGCGGTGGTGCTGGCGGGCAGAGGCGAGCAGCGCCTGGCGCGCGTCCCACGGCAGGGTCAGCGGCTTCTTGTTCGCGGCGACGACGTGAATGCCGCGTTCGAAGGCGTCGGCGTAGAACGACTCCATTCCTTCGGCGGCGGTGCAGTCGACCAGCACGGGCAGCGGCAGGCGGCGAAGCTTGTCGAGCAGGGCGCGTCGGGCGGTGGGGCTGTTGTCGAAAGGCGAATCGACCCCGCACCACTTCACCTTCTTGCTGTCGCAGACGCCCACGACGCGCAATGCGATGCCGTGCTCTTCGGCGAGCTTCGCCTGCTGGCTTTCGATCTGCGCGAGCAGCTGGCTGCCGACGGTGCCGGTGCCGAGCACGAGGACGCTGACCTCTTCCTTCGCGAAGTGAAAGGTCGCGTGAACGGTGCGAACGGCGACGGCGGTGTCGGCGGCTTCGATCGCGCACGAGACGGATCTCGAGCTGGCGCCCTGCGCAATCGCATGCACGTTGATGCCGACGGCGCCCAGCGCGTGAAGGAAGCGGCCCGCGACATCGGGCGTCTGACCCATCGTCTCGGCGACCAGCGTGAGCATCGTCACCGGCTGGCGAATGCGGGGCGGCTCGACGTCACCGCGGCCAAGCTCGAGCGCGAGGGCCTGAAGAATCGCGACTTCGGCAGAAGGGACGTTGGTGGCTGGCACGACGACGGCGACGGCCTGCCCGTGCGCCGACTGGGTCGCCATCCACACAGGAATGCCGGCGGTCTCGAGCGCGTGGAGCACCCGGCCGCTGAGCCGCACGCCCTGCGACAGCTGGCGGCACTCGACGCCGATGAGGGCGAGGTTCTCGAGCGAAGTGACAGAGGTCGCGCGGCCGCTGTCGCCGGCCCCGGCGGCGTCGACGAGGGTGCCGAGCGCGGCAGGCTGCGAGGTGTTGCGGATGCGCAGGGGGATGCCCGATTCGATCAGCGGGATCATCGTGCGCGGGTGGAACATGCGGGCGCCGAAGCTCGCGAGCTCGAGGGCCTCCATGTACGAGAGCCGCTCGAGCGGATACGCGTCGGGCACGATCCCCGGATCCGCCGTCATCACTCCAGACACATCCGTCCACACATCTACGGCGGTCGCCTGAAGTCCGCGGGCGAGCAAGGTCGCCGTGTAGTCCGACCCATTGCGGCCCAGCGTGGTGGTGCGGCCGTCGGCGGTCTGGCCGAGGAAGCCGGTGGTGACGACGAGCTTCGTGGCGAAGGTCTGCGCGAGGGCAGCGAGCTTCGCGTGCGTGGCCTGAACGTCGACGCGCGCCGACCCGAAATGGGCGTCGGTCACCGTCCACTGCCGCGAGTCGATGCCCACCGCGGGCAGGCCCCTGGCGACCAGCTGTTCCACCACCACCGCCGCGCTCAGCCGTTCACCGAAAGACATCACGGTGTCGAGCATCTGCGGCGTCTGCTCGCGCACGGTGCCGATGCCGTCGAGCAGCTGCCGCAGCGAAGCGAGCAGGCCGTCGATCGCCGCGCCGCCGCCGGGCCCCGCGTTTGATCGCGCGAGCGCCGAGATGCGATCGACCTCGCCGTGCGCCTTTGCCAGCTCACCGCGCGCAGCTGCAGCGGCCGCGTCGATGAGCCAGTCGGTGGTGTCGCCCATCGCCGAGACGACGACCGCGATGGGACCCTTGCCGTGCTCGGCGGCGATCAAGTCGATCACTGCGGGCAGCCGCTTGCCGACGGACGAGCCGCCGAACTTCATCACCGTGAGCGCAGTCACTTCGCCTCTAGCGCCTGGCCGAGGTCAGCGATCAAGTCCGCCACGTCCTCGATGCCGACCGCCAGCCGGATGAGGTTGTCGCGAATGCCGATCTGCAGCCGCTGCTCGGTGGTCATCTCGTAGAAGGACATCAGCGCCGGCTGCTCGATCAAGGTCTCGACGCCACCCAGCGATGGAGCGAGCGAAGCAATCTTGCACGCGTCGATCACCTTCGAACCTTCATCAAGGCCGCCCTTGACGAGAAAGCTCACCACCCCGCCGCCTCCGCGCAGCTGTTCGCGGGCGATCGCGTGGTCCGGGTGGCTGGGCAGCAGCGGGTAGAAGACCTTCTCGACCTTCGGGTGGCGCTCGAGGAACTGGGCGATTTCCAGCGCGCTGGCGTTCTGGCGTTCGACGCGAAGGGCCAGCGTCTTGATGCCGCGAATCAGCAGGTAGGCGCTGTGGGGGTCGAGCACGCCGCCCATCACTCCGCGGAAGTCGCGAATGGCCGAGACGAGGCCTTCGTTGCCGCAGACGGCGCCGGCGAGCAGATCGTTGTGGCCGCCGAAGTACTTGGTGCACGAGTGCAGCACGAGGTCGGCGCCCAGCTGCAGAGGCCGCTGGTTGATGGGTGTCGCGAAGGTCGAGTCGATCAGAATCTTCACGCCCGCGTGGCGATCGCGAATCTTCGCCAGGCGGGGCAGGTCAACGACGCGAAGGTACGGATTCGTCGGCGATTCCGAGATGAGCAGCTTCGTCTTCCCGGGAACAATCGCCTTCTCGAGTCCCTCATAGTCGCCCGGCTCGACGAGGGTCGCGGTGACCCCGAAGCGCCCCAACACCGTGCCGACGAACTGCCGCGTGCGACGGTAGCAGTCGCTGGTCATCACGACGTGGTCGCCGGACTTCAACATCAACAGCAGGGTGGTGGTGACTGCCGACATCCCGCTGGGAAAGAGGACGCAGTCGCCGGCGCCTTCGAGCTGGGCGAGCTTTCCTTCAGCGGCGCGCACGGTCGGGTTGCCGTAGCGCCCGTACTCTTCGCGGTCGATGTCGCCGTCGAAGTAAGACCGCAGCTCGGCGGTCGACTTGAAGACGTACGTCGACGCAGCGATGATCGGCGTGGTGATGGCGTCGTGGGCTTTCTGATGTGGCTCGCCCCCGTGCACCGCGAGGGTGCTGGCAGAGACAGGCTTGTCGTTCGACATGGTGAGAAACTCCCAGCGGCTTAGGGTGATATTTTTAAGGCGCGTCACCCAAGGCGGGCGAAAGTTCGCGCCATCCGCAACTGCTGCGAATGGCTGCTTTATCGAACGGCGGCGCGATAGCTGTCAACGACGGCGAGCCGCTCGCCCCGCGTGGGCTCGGCGAAGGTGGCCAGGGGGCCGATGGAGGCCCCCCCCCACGTGCCCGGGGGTGGTTCGTCTCGTGTCAGGATGGGGGCCGGTGCTCCGCTCCCCCGTTCTGGTAACGCTGCTGCTCAGCGCTTCGTGCGCGAAGCATCCGGTTGAGGCAGTGGTCGTCGATGCCGGGCTTCACACCGAGAAGTCCGAGAAGGTGTTCACGAAGTTGGTGCCGCTGCACAAGGCGATGCCGCTGAAGACCCCGGGCGACTGGGTGTCCGAGCATCCCGAGCCGCCGCAGTCTTTCTGGCAGTACGTGCAGTCGGGGCCGGTGCGTCCCACTTCTTCCCGCGGCGTCATCTACGTGCTGCCCCTGGGAGACTTCACCGTCGAGCAACGTGCTGCCGTCGAGTCTGCGCAGCTGTTCCTCGCGGCGTTCTACCAACTGCCGGTGAAGGCGCTGCCCGCGATTCCTTCGAGCGAGATTCCGGATGACGCGCGACGAAGGAACCCGGCGACGCAGGCCCCGCAGCTTCACACGCGGTGGGTGCTCGACACGCTGCTGCCGCCGCTGAGGCCGGCCGATGCGGTGGCGCTGCTCGCCTTCACGCCGGAAGATTTGTACCCGGACCCTGCGTGGAACTACGTGTTCGGCCAGGCGTCGCTGACGGGGCGCGTGGGCGTCTGGTCGATTCATCGATTTGGCGACCCAGTGAAGGAAAAGCCGCTCTTCGTCACGCGCACGTTGAAGGTCGCCGGACACGAGGTGGGTCACATGTTCGGGCTTCACCACTGCGCTGCGCATGCGTGCGTGATGAACGGCAGCAACTCACTGCCCGAGTCCGATTCGCAGCCGCTGGAGCTGTGTCCCGTGTGTCTGCGGAAGCTGCAGTGGAACGTCGGGTTCGATCTGCGAGAGAGGTTCAACGGGCTGCGCGACTTTCACCGCGTGTCCGGGCTCGAGGCCGAGCGCACCTTCATCGAGAAGAGCTTGAAGGCGCTCGAAAACTGAGGCCGCGCCGTAACGCCTGCTTCGACAGCTCGCGCCCGGCCACCCGGAATCAGAACAAAACAGGAGACTCGAGCGCGAGCCGCGCGTGCGTTGTCGGATGCGTGAAGACCAGCGCCGCGGCGTGAAGCATCAGCCGCTCGGCCGGCGTGCCGTAGAGACGATCGCCGACGATTGGTGCATCGAGCCCGACTGCTGCGTGCACGCGAAGCTGGTGCGTGCGCCCGGTGCGGGGCGTGAAGGCGACCCGCGTCTTGCCATCGCGCCGGTCGATTACCCGCCACTCGGTGACCGCCGCCTTGCCATGAACCGGATCGCAGATCTGCCGCGGGCGATCTTCCGGGTCGCTTCGCAGCGCGAGGTCGATCGTCCCCGCGTCGCCGCGCACGTCGCCGTCCAGCAGGGCGATGTACCGCTTGTCGATCTGCCGCAGCGCGAACTGCCTCTGCAGCGCGGCGTGCGTCTCGGCGTCTTTCGCGACGACCATCAGGCCCGACGTGTCGAGGTCGAGGCGATGCACCGAGAGAAACGCTTCGCCCAGCCGCGAGAGCACCGAGTCGCGCAGCTTCGCGTGCCGCCCGGGGACGGAGAGCAGCCCGGCTGGCTTGTCGATCACCACCAGCCATTCGTCTTCGAATACGACCCGCGGTTGGGGGATCGCAGCACTCGCTGCTCCAAACAGTGGAGCCGGGTCGACCTCGAGGCCTTCGAGCATGAACGGCAGCACAGCTCCGCACTTCCCGCGGCACGCCGGGTAGTAGATGCCGGAGCGGCGATCGCCGGACGTCGGCGACGCGCCCCACCAGAACTCGGCCAGCGCCAAAGGTTCGAGATGTTCGCGTTGCGCCTCGGCGAAGAGGCGCGGGGCGGCGCAGTCTCCGGCTCCGCCTGGCGGCGCGTGCGGGGTGAAGAGGCTTCGGAGGCTGCGTTGTTCGCCCCGGAAATTCCGCACCATGTACAGCGCATGCATCTGCTGCAGCAGGGCGTTTGATTTCGCCGCCCGGCGGGATTCCACGTCTGCGCGCCATGCTTCCGGAGCTGCTTGGCGGCTCATCCCTCGACTTCTCTCGGGATGAACGGGGGCCGTCTCTGCTCCTTCTTCAGCGTGCTTCTCGTCGAGCCGACGACGTTCCGCGGTATCGCCTCGGCTCTCTTGATCCAGCGCCGCCGAGTCCGCCAAGGCCTTCCGCTTCTCCGCGCGCACGCGTCGCCGCTCGCGATGCACCGCCTGCATCGCCTCGACCTCGGCCTTCTGGGCAGCCCGCACCGCGACCGCACGCCCGACCGCCGCGACCGCCTCGCCATGCTCCGCCTCGAGAGCCGCGAGCGCCGCTTCCCCCCTCGGCCAGAAACCCTCCAACTGCGTCGCGTCGAACAGCGGGGGCGCAAACCCATCGACCTGCCACCGCCCGCCGAGCATCCCCGAGTACGCCTTCAACCACCCCACCCGCCCATCGCGCGCACGCACGACGAGCACGCCGAACATCTTCCCATCGCGCTCGAGCCCGAACCCACCGAGCTGCGCCTGCAACAGCTCTGCAGCCCGGCGCGCCAACCCATCTGGAGCCCCACCCGCGAACGGGCTCGCCAGCCGCGAAGGCAACACTTCCGGCTGGGGCTCGAACGGAATCACGCCGACGCGCTTTACCGCGTCGACCCCACCTCTTCACAGACTGTCGGCGTGCAGCTCGATCGGCTCTGAGGGCCCGCCCGAGCAGGTGCAGGCGAGGAACGCCGGGCTGTTGCGCCGGCTCATGCTCATCTCGATCGAAGGCCCAATCTTTCCGTAGACGTGCCCTTCCTGCACGCAGCGCGCGCTGCACCGCCGGACCCGGGCTGCATCCTCCGCCGCGACGCCCGAGAACGTCACCATCATCCCGATGGCAACGCCGATGAGGCTCGCGAAGGTCAGCCTCCGGTTCGTCTGGCCGAGGTCTCCGCGCGCGAGCGACGCGATGACGGCGAACTGCTTCGACCGCAGCCAGCCGCCGTTGGAGAAGAGAATCACCATGAAGGTGATCCCCGAGAGGAAGAAGATCGCGAGCCCCGCGAAGAATGCTGGATGCGACCCCGCCATCGTCTACCGCAGCAGCCAGGGCAGGACGGACGCCGACGCGATCGACGGAAACGAGCTGAGCGTCGCCGCGGGAGCCCCGACGGCCGCCATGATCGTCCGCCAGATGTTCGCGGCCGGCACGCGCTTGTCGTTCATCAGCGTGCCCGTCGGATCCGCGACTCCGGTGACGAGGTCGGGCATCTTGTAGCGGTACTTGTGGCCATCGCCGTCGGCCGAGTCGGCGCGCATGTCGCCGTAGTAGCCGCCGCGAATCATGCCGCCCGCGAGGATGACGCCGTTCTTTCCTTCGTCGCCCGAGCTGCCCGCCGCCGGAGCGCGACCGCCATCCGCCGTCGACACCACGATCAGCGTCTGGTCGTACATGCCCGCGGCCTTCAGCTGCTCGATCAACCGCACCAGCGGCAGCACCGTGATTTCCGTCTGCGCCTTCATCTGCGGCGCCGTGCGCTCGCCGTGGATGTCGCCGATGTCGACCTCGATCGCCACCGACCGCGTCAGCCCCGACTTCACCAGCTTGAACGCGTACGCCGCCTGTTCCCAGACATCGATGGTGGTGCGCCCGTACTTCGACGGCACGCCTGCCGACCAGTACGCCTTCTCGGCAGCGGTGAGGGGAAGAGAGAACGATGACGTCGTCACTTTCCCCAGCGCGCCGCCGGCTTCGGCGAGCTGCGTGGTGTGGTTGAGGGTCGACTGCGCCGAAAGGTTGCGCCGCGCGAGGTGCGCCTTGTCGAAACGCCCCAGCCCCTTCTCGAGGAAGCGCGCCTCGGCCGGAGGAAGAATGCTCACCGCCGAGTTGGTGGCAGGGAAGCCGAGCATCAGCGCGGCCACGTTCTGGTAGCGGTCGGGTTCGGCGCCCGCGAGGCCAGCGCCAAAGTGATAAATCGCTCCTGCGCGTTCGGTGCCCTTGATGACGACGGCGTTGCGAAGGCCGGGCGTCATCAACTTCTGCAGGCGGTTGTGGAGCGCCATCGGCGTGGGCGTCGACGAGTAGTTCGCGCCTTCGCCGTTGCTCTGGCCGGGCTCGCCTTCCCACATCGGCAGCCGGGAGCCCGCGCCCGCTTGGGCTCCGCGGCCCGGAGAACGAATCGGGTTGCTCGCCTCGTGGCCATGCACCGGGCCGTAGGTGAGCTCGCACAGCTCGACCATCGCGACGGTGTCGAGGTGGGGCGTGAGCGCCAGCGACTGCGGCGTGAGGAAGACGTTGTTCGGCTTTTCGGTGAGCTCGGCCTGGGTGAAGAAGAGCGCCGCCTTCCGCCCGTTCTCGCCGCGCCTCAGGTTCGCGTCCTTCGCAAACCCCGGAGCGACCATCACGTGTCCGTAGTCCAGCTGGTCGCGCAGGCAGATCTCGATCAGATACGTCGGAGTGACCGCTTGCCCCCACGCCTCACCCGCCTGAAAAAGTGCGGGGGCGGCCGCGAGCCCCACAGCGCCCTGAATCAAAGACCGTCGGGTGAATTTCACGGCGTCTCCTGCGGGTCGAACGACCGGACGACGGCGGGATGCGAGAACGCTTCGATGGCCAGCGTCGCGAGCGACGGGCGCGGCTCTTTCGCTCTGGCGGCGGCGACCACGTCGTCGAGCACATCTTGAGGCAGCGTGAACACCGTCGATTCCGCGAGCCCGAACGCGTACCCCATCAGGCCGCCGACGCTGCAGGTCCAGAACCCTAAGCTGCTCACGTACGCCTCGCCCATGCCGGCGAGGTTCGGCACCTGCACCCCGAACACCTGCGACGCTTCGAGTCGCGAGGTCTCCGGGTTGCTCAGGTGCGAGGCCGAGAGCCCGTCGACGCTGCGGCCCTGCTCGCCGCCCTCAATCTGAATGCCCGTCGCTGTCGAGATCCACTTGCCGTCGCTGTTGAACTTCACGAACGGCTGCGCGTGCGCGCCGAACTGGCTGTGGCACGAGTAGCAGGCGACGCCGTTGCCGAAGGTGCCCGACGCGCCTTCCACCTTGTCCTGCTGGAAGAGCGGAATCAGAACTTCACGCGCCAGCGGCGGCTGCTGAACGGCGGTGAGCGGGTAGTCCTTACAGCCAAAAGTGCGGAGCACCGTGCGGGCGCGCTTCAGGTTGAAGCGGCCGGCGTTGTTCGAGAGGAAGGCGCGGGTGGTGAGGACGCCGGCGGCGAAAGGAGCGCCGGAGTCACAGGCGATCTTCGCTCCGGAGTCATCGACGCAGAAGTTGGCGGTGAGGATCTCGGAGTGCGGCAGGCGGTTCTTCGCGAGGTACGCCGCGAGATTTCCGGGCAGCTCGAGGTTGAGGTCGCCCTTCTTGCCGCTGGCCTTGAGCCTGGTGCTGATCCACTCGCGCGCCATCAGCACGAACCCGTCTTCGTGGGTCCACGCGTCGATGATGACGGGCAGCGCGGCGCCTTTCTGCGCGTTGATGACGGTGACTTCGTCGGCCTTCAGCGAACGGCCCGCGAGCATCGGGGCGAGACGGCGAAGGTACGCCTCGACCTGCGCGGCGGTGAGCGACGCGCGCAGCTCTTCCAACGTCTTCTCAGGCGCGAGCTCGACGACCACTGGCACGTACGGCGACGTGGTGGGGATCTTCGGCTCGGCTTTCTTGATCGATGACTCGACGACTTCAGCCACGCAGCCAGAGAGAAGAAGGACGAGTGCGACGGCGGCAGAACGGCTCATTGGGCCACCAGCTCGATCGACGACAGAAGCATGAGACAGCTGGCGCGCCAGCGGTTCGCCGTCGGCTCTTCGGCGATGACGGCATCGAGGAGCGCGAGGTCTTCAGCGGTCGACGGGCGGCCCCAGGCAGCGCGAGAGAATTGATCAAGGCTGGTGCGCCAGTCGGGGTAGCGCGTCTTGAGGCGGGCGTCATCGCAAACGGGAAACAGCGCCTGCACCCAGGTCGACATGCGCTGCGCAGACCAGGTGAGGTCGGGGGCGACGTTGGCGCCGAAGTCGTGCGCGCCGAGGTCGAGCTTCCGCTTCGTAAGCTCTGCGAACATCGCGTCCGACGTGGGCAGGCCGGTGATCGCCGACAGCTTGTTCATTCGAACCTGAAACGGCAGCAGCGCGACGCGATCAGTCGACGGCGCAAAGGCGCGGTCGGTTCGAACCCGCGACGGAGGCAACGCAGCGCCCGGTTCGACGACGACGGTCGGGTCCTTCGGCTTCAGGTCGACCGTGGGGTTCAGCGGCGAATCAATGAGCCCGTCACAGCCGGCCAGAAACGCCGCCGCGACGAAGCACCGGCAAAGGGCTGAAAGGGGGGATTTCCGCATGGCCAAAGGGCCGCCAAAGCAATCGAGGCGCCACGACAGGGTTCGGCAAATTCCTCTTTGGTCGCAGAGGGTTGGATCATTTGTGCGGGGGGGAGATCTGGAGGGTTTCCCCCACGCCGTGTAGCGGTTTCGGTCAGTACCCTTCGGCGCCCAGCAACGCGGCTCCGACGGCCCCGCTGTCATCGCCATGGGCGGCGAGCGCGACCTTGAGGCCGGATCTGCTGGCCGCGAGGGTGCGTTCACCGATCGCGTCGCACACGCGCTGAACGAGGCGAGGCGAGTGGGTCATCACCCCGCCACCGAGGACGACGAAGCCGGGATTCAAGACCGTGACGACGTTGGCGATCGCGAGTGCGAGCGCTGACGACGCGACGTCCCAGATTTTCTTCGCCTCGGCGTTGCCACCGTGCGCCTGCTCTTCGAGCTCCGACGCGGTGCCCTTGAGGCCCGCCTCTTTCATCCACGCTTCGAGGTTGGTGCCGCCCGCGTACGCCTCAAGGCAGCCCTTCTGCCCGCAGCCACACGGGCGGCCACCTTCGGCGACGACCTTGATGTGGCCGAGCTCGCCGGCGACGCCGCTGGCGCCCGGCATCAGCTCACCGCGGGTGACGATCGCGCTGCCGATGCCCGCGCCGACGAGCACGGTGTAGGTGAACGACTCTCCGCGCGCGGCGCCGACCTTGAGCTCGCCCCAGGCAGCGGCGTGGGTGTCATTGACGATCTTCACCGGGCGGCCGAGCTCGCGGCCGAGCAAGTCTCCCAGCGGCACGTCGCGCCAGCCGAGCGTCGGCGAGAGAACAATCTCACTGCCGTGAAGCGTGCCGGCGGCGCCGATCGCGCTGGGCAGTGGCGTGTTGGCGCCGGCCTGTTTGCTGACCTTGTTCATCAGCTGGGCGAGCGCGGTGACGACGGCAGCAGGCGAACGGTCGCCATGTTCCTGGTGCATTGAGGCGACGACGCGGCCGGTGCTTCGATCGATGACGACGGCGCGCATGTTGGCGCTGCCGAGGTCCACTCCGAGGGCGAGGCTCATTTTTTCACGTTCCAGGTAGGAAGTTTGAAGCGGCCCCGGAGCGGTCGGCGTGGCGATCGGCCACTGCAAAACTCCGGGTTGTTGGCGGGCGGACACGCGCGGAACTTACCCAATCGAGATGAAACTGGGACCATCTGCCCCAACGCACCCGCCCTTGCTCAAAACTGCCTCACTCCTTCGAAGTCTCGATCACGGAGGTAAGAACAGGGTTGCTGGAAGGCGTGGTCGCGGTGGGCAGCTGCTCCGAGGTCACGGTGACCGTGAAGTCCTTGAAGGGGGTGATGGTCTCGAGGAGACCTTCGCGATTGGCGGTGAGCTGGATCTGGCCGACGTTCTGCGCGGGGCCACCGTCCTTGGGCTGAACCCACGCGACGTAGACGGTGCCGCCCGGCGTGACCTGCTCTGCCGGAGCGAGGTGGCGAATCGAGATCTTCACCATCGTGTTGCCGTTGTCGCCCTTCGCGACTTTCACCTGCCCTTCCGCCCCGAGCACCGTCGGGCCAGGAACCATCGCGGCCCGGGCCGCGCAGCCCGTGAGGAAGATCGAGACAACGACAGAGAGGACAACTTTGGCTGAGTTCATGACCGTGCTCAGTGCAGAGGTCGTGCCGCGCCACAGGGCAGAGTGTCCCAACCGCCGAGGAAGCCGCCCGTATGCCACCCGGGAAACTTCCGCTCCATCACTGCGGCATGGGGCAGCCAGCGTCGGGGAACTGCGCCCTGAGGCCAGGGAGGCCCGCGGAGCAGGCTTCCCCCTGCGGGCCGTACGAGGAGTCCAGGGATCCCGAAATGCCGCCCGTGCGGTAGTAGCAATCGACGTAGGCCGCGCAGGCTGGGGTTTGGGCTGGACACCCGCGCAGGCAGACGCGATCAGCTTCGAGATTTCCGCACGCAGAGACCAGCAGGGTTGCAGCGAAGGTCACAAAGCGCACGGGCGGCATGCTCGCACTACGAGCGGAACCCTGGCGACGCGGCGGCCTGCTTCACCCAATGGCGAACTGCGCTTCGTCAGTGAGGTGGCGACGCGGTGCAGGCTCTGCCCCCCACCACGGCAGAACCGCGCGACGGCACACGCACTGCAGTTGGGTCAAGCGCATGTGGAGGTGCGCTCAGTGTTCGTCTCGAAGCGAGTGACTGCCTGGAAGCGCTGCTCGATCGGCGCGGTGCTGCTGTCCGTGGGGGCCTGTGTCCATCTCGAGCCCACTGGAGACGAGCACCGCCAGGCCGCAGCCGCCGACGTCGCGGCCGCCGAGCACGCGCGCGGCCACTCCGACCACGGCGTTGCGCTGCACCTGAAGACCCTCGAGAAGGCGAGGACCGTCTCGAACCAGATGCGCCGCCACCTCGCCTGGGCCCAGGCCAACAACTTCGATCGCACCCCCTGCTCGCTCTACATCAAGGGCGTCAAGATCCCCCTCGTCGGAGACATGACGATCGAGGTGACCTCGGACGACCCAAACATCGCCCGGGCCGTCAGAGACGAAGCGCGTCAGATGTTCGGCGAGCTGGCGAACACCGTCAGCCCGCAGTGAGCCGACCCAGGCCACGATCGGCCGCCGCTTTCGTCGAGTGGTTGGACAGGCAGAACAAGTGGCTGGTCGCGCTCGCCGCCACCGCGCTGCACGGGGTGCTGTACCTGATCGGAAACCACCTTCAGCTCTTCCCCGCCCGCGAGCTGCCGATGACCGCGGCCGATCGCGCGATCCCCTTCATCCCGCAGACGGCGTGGATCTATTGGAGCGACTACGGGCTCGTCGTCCTCGCCTTCCAGGTATGCCGCGGCCGCGGGTCGACCGCGCGCTTCGTCGCCGCGATCGTGACGCTCGTCACCACCGGGGTGTTGATCCACCTGCTGTTCCCAACGGTCTACCCGCGCGAGCTGTTTCCAATCGACGCCAGCGTCGACCCCCTCACCCGCACGGCGCTCGAGCAGTTTCGCCGCGTCGACACCCCGGCCAGCTGCCTGCCGAGCCTCCATGTCGCCGCCTGCTACCTCGCCACGTTCGCCGCCTGGTCGCACGCGTCTCGCGCCCGCTTCGCACTGCTCGCCTGGGCGACGCTGGTCTCGATCTCGACCCTCACCCTCAAGCAGCACTACCTGATCGATCTCGCCACGGGCATCGCGCTGGCGGCGGGAATCTGGGTGCTGTTCTACCGACCCGGCCCCTTCAGCCCGAGCGCTTCAACTTCAACAAGTCGGGAAGACAGGATTTGAACCTGCGACCCCCTGGTCCCGAACCAGGTGCTCTACCAGGCTGAGCCACTTCCCGAACTGAGAGCGACGGACGGGGGCAAGGGAGTACTCTGACGGCCGCTTGCCCGAGCTGCCGATCATCCCTGACACGGTGCCGTCTTCTGCGACCGGAGCAGAGCGCGTCAACGACCTCGCCGTCACCGACGAGGCCCCCGGCCGATACGAGGTGTTGCGCGAGCTCGCCCGCGGCGGGCAGGCCAAGGTCTTCGTCGCCTTCGACCACCACCTCGGCCGCGAAGTCGCGATGAAGGTCCCCCGCCTCGACCCTGGATCCAGCGCCGGAAGCCATGCCCAGACGGTGCTCCGCTTCCTTCGCGAGGCCCGCATCACCGCCCGCCTCGAGCACCCCAACATCGTCCCCATTCACGAGATCGGCCGCCGCGCCGACGGCTCGTATTACTGCACCCAACGCCTCATCCGCCCCTCGCAGGACGTGAGCCGCGTTCGCACCCTGCGTACCGCGCTCAGCGACGCGCGCACCCCCGCCGAACGCCTGCTGCTGCTGCCCAACTTCGTCGCCATCTGCAACGCCGTCGCCCACGCCCATTCCCGCGGCGTCCTTCACCGCGACTTGAAGCCCGACAACGTCGTCATCGGCGCCCTCGGCGAGACCGTGGTCCTCGACTGGGGCCTCGGCCGCATCCAGGGTGACCCCGACGACGTTCACCTGCCCACCCCACAGACAGATGACGGCGTCGTCAGCCTCGTCGGCCACGTGATGGGCACGCCTTCTTACATGAGCCCCGAGCAGGCCCTGGGCGCGCACGATGCCGTCACCGAGCGCAGCGACGTCTGGAGCCTCGGCGCCATCCTCTACGAGCTGCTCACCGGCTACCCACCCTTTCTCGGAGCGACCCCTTCCGAGGTCGTCGCCCGCGTGAAGTCGCACCCCGTGCTGCCCGTGCTCTCGCAGAACCCCGACGCCCCGCGCGCCCTCGCCGCCGTCGCGATGAAGGCCCTGCAGCGAGCCCCCGTCGATCGCTACCCTTCCGCCCAAGTGCTCGCCAGCGATGTCTCGGCCTGGCTCGCCGACCTGCCCGTTCGCGCCTACCGCTACAACGTCTTCGAACAGGTTCGCCTCTTCGCCGCCCGCAACAAGACCGCTTCCTTCGTCGGCCTCGTCGCCGTCGGGCTGCTCGCAATCTCGATCGCCTTCTTCTTTCGCGAATACCGACGCGCCCGCTCGAACCTCGCCGAGGTCTTCGTCGCCCGCGCACGTTCTGCCGAGACGCAGCTGCAGTGGGACGCGGCCGCCGCCTACTATGCCGCCGCCCGCGTCGAAGACGATCGGCCCGTCTCGCGCATGGGCTCGATGCTCGCCGCAAACCGCTCACAGATCTCGATTCGGAAATTGGTTGGCCACAACGGCTCGGTGCACACCTTGGCACGGTCGCCCGACGGCAAGACGCTGGCCTCCGGGTCCTTCGATCGCACTGCCCGCTTGTGGGACGTCGAAACCGGCACGCCGAAGCGCATCCTCAGCGGCCATCAGAAGACCGTCACCGCGGTCGCCTTCTCGCCCGACGGGCGGTGGCTCGCCACCGCGTCCGAAGACTCCACCGCCCGCCTCTGGGATCTCGACGCCGGCACCGCTGGCCAGGTGATCGCCACCAGCGGCCAGGCGTTCAATGCCATCGCCTTCAGCCACGACTCGCATCGCGTCGCGCTGGGCGGGGAAGACCGGCGCGTCTGGCTCGTCTCGCTGGACGACGGCGGCATCAGCAAGAGCCCCGCGTTCGATGCCGGCAGCCAGACCCACTCCGGGCCCGTGTACGCCGTCGGCTTCACGCTCGACGACTCGCAGGTCGCCTCGGCCAGCTGGGACAGGACGGTGCGGTTCTGGTCGACCGATGGAAGCTTCACGCCGGGCAAGCGCCTGCAGCACCACAATGATTCGGTGCTCTCGCTGAAGTTCTCGCCCGACGGAAAGGAGCTCGCCACCGGCGCACGCGATGGCACCGTTCTTCTCTACGAGCTCGACAACCTCGACGTGCCCGCCGTGCTCGGGGGCCACGAGCAGAAGGTGTACTCGGTCGACTTTTCCCCTGACAACACGGTGCTCGCGTCGGGCGGAACCGATCGGTCGGTTCGCCTCTGGCTGGCGGGGGCCCACCCGCAGGTCTACGGCGGCCCCAGCTGGCGCGCGCTCGTCTCCGAGTCGTACCGGCGCGACAAAGAGGTCAGCACCGTCGCGTTTCTGAACAACACAGAGATTGCTTCGGCCGGCCGCGACGGCGAGATTTTCCTGCGCCGGTTCGAAGCCGTGCCCAACCCGAGCGGCAACTTGCGCGTCGATTCCTTCGCCATTCTTCCGATCTCGCGGCAGGTCATCTACCCGGTCGCGCGCGGCTTCGCGGTGCGCCCGCTGGACGAGCTGGCCTCTTCGAAGGGTACGCCCTACCCTTCCTATGGCAGCGGCTACGTCGCGGGTAGCATCTCGGTCAGCCCCGATGAGTCGACCCTGCTCGCAACATGCGGGCTCAACCGCGCCTGCTGGTTCGAGCTCGTCGACAAGAAGCTGCTCGATCGCCACGAGTTCGCAGAAGGCGCCGAGGTCAGCTCGACCGCCTGGTCGCCCGATGGGAAGTGGGCGGTCATCTCGCTCGTCAACGGGCCGCTGTCGATCTTCGACGCGCGTACCCGGAAGCTGTCGACCGCGCTGCCGCTGGATACGATGGGCGTCTTTCACCTCGCTTTCTCTGCTGACGGAAAGGTGCTGGCGACGGGCAGCTACGACAAGCAGGTGCGACTGTGGGACACCACGACGTGGCAGCAGATTCGCGCGATGGAAGGCCACGAGCACGGCATTCGCCGGGTCGCCTTTTCGCCCGACGGAAAGACGCTGGCTTCAGCGAGCTGGGATCGCGATCTGAAGCTGTGGGACGTGGCCACCGGCCGGTGCCTCGCCACGCTGCGCGGCCACCTCGACCAGGTCAGCTCGGTCGCTTTCTCGCCCGACGGCACCTTGCTCGCCTCGGGCGGGTGGGACGGGATGCTTCGGCTCTGGTCGGTGGAGACGCACGAAGAGCTCGCCAGCTTCGTCAGCGACGAGGGCCGCGTCTGGGCAATCACGTTTTCTCCCGACGGCAAGTCGCTGTTCTACGGCGGGCTGAGGGCGCACCGGCTGGAGTTCAAGCCAGTCGGCGCTCCGAAGGTCGAGCTGCAGAGCGCCCTCGAGGCCGGCCAGTTTCGCCTCGAAGGCCCGAACCTCGTTCGTTGAGGCGGTGCTGCTAACCTGCACGCATGGCTGCTCGCGCATGGCTGTGCCTGCTGCTGTGCCTCGTGGGCTGTGGCCCGAAGTCGGTGGACGCGAAGATGAAGGACGCGGATCGCATCGGAGACAAGATTGGCGCATTGCTCGACGAGGCCGAGCGCGCGCTGGGCGAGCCCGACCCGGTGAAGGCAGAAGCCGCGCTGGTCGAGGCGAAGAAGCTGCTCGCCGAGCCCGACCTTCAGTACTCGGCCGAGCGCGAGATGTTCGCGGGGCGGCACGCCGAGCTCGAGCCGCAGCTGGCGGGGGCGAAGGAGGCGCGGATCGCGAAGGACATCGAGGAAGCGGTGCGCAGCGAGCGCGCGCAGATCGGGCCGTCGCTGCAGGAAATGAAAGATGCGGCCGAGGCGATCGCCGGCGCGAAGGTGGACGAGAAGGCGATCGATTCGGCGCGGAACGCGGTCGCGACGCTGGAGAAGGCGGTGGGGGCGACGGATGCGCGGCGTGAGCTCGCGAACAAAGAGCCGTCTTTCATCGGGTACCTGAAGCGCGCGAGGGGTGAGACCGAGAAGGCGCGCGCTGAGGTTACGAAGGCCGAGAAGAAGCTGAAGTTCGTGAAGGGGCCCGCGGCGCTGAAGCTCAAGGCGGCGGAAGATCTGAAGGCGTCGAAGGCAGAGAAGGACGTGGCGAAGAAGCGGGCGCTGATGATTGCCGCGGCGCAGGGGTTCGGGCGGTGCGTCAGCGAGGGCGGCGAGCTGATGAAGGCCGGGCTCGGAACCGAGCGGATTCAGATTGGTGGTGCGACGACCAGCATCGAGTCGTTTCTCGACACGTGTCAGGCCCAGCAGGTCGCCACCGACAAGGCGCTCGCCAAGATGCCCGTGTCGAAGGTCGCTGCGGCGAAACGGAAAAAGTAGCCGCCGCTGCGTTGATGCGAGCGCAGTGCTGGGAGCAGCCGCCACCACTGCCTGCTTCAGCGGAAGTCTTTAGCTTCCGCCGTCCGGGTCGCGCGCGAGACCACAGCGCACTTTTCCGGCGGCGGTGCCGATCAGCCGGCAGTCGCAGGTGGCGAGCTTCTCGCGGCAATAATTTTCCTGCTCGGCAGTCGCCGGGTTGCTGCCTTCACGGCTGGCGGCCAGGGCGGCGCAGTTGCTGCGCTCGTTCGAGTTCAACGAACAGTCGCAGAGCTTCTCGGACAGCAGGCGGCACTGGCTCTTGCAGCCGACGAGGCCGAGGCACAGCGTGAGCAGAAGGACGAGGCGCATGAGCGAAGCGCTTCTTGCCATGTTCATCGGGTGGTGCCCAGCGCTGCCTTGAGGGTCTCGACCAGGTAACGCGCCGCGAGGCCCACCGTGCGCGGGGCACTTTCGGGCGTTCGGGTCAGCGAGGGAGCGACCTCCATGATGTCCCCTCCGATCAACCCCACCTCGGCACCCAGCCGCGCGATCAGGGCCGACAACCACTCTGGCCTCAGCCCTGCCGGCTCAGGCGTGCCGGTCGCGTCCGCCCACGCGCTGTCCGTACCGTCGATGTCATTGCTGAAGTACACGCCCTTCACGCCCGTCGACTTCACGTGTGCGATCACCGCGTCCAGCGCCGCCGCCGGGTCCTTCAAGATGTCTTTCGCCCAGAACTGACGGACGCCGCACGTCGATTCCCAGTGCGCCTGGTCGCTCCCCGACGCGCGGATGCCCACCTGGGTCATGCGCCCCTGCCGGCCCAGGACTTCGTTCGCGTGCCACGACCAGGTCGCGAAGCAGTACTTCACGCCCAACCGTTCGGGCAGCAGGTCGGTGTGCGCGTCGGGCTGCACGATGCCCCACGGCTCTTTCCGTACCCGGGCGAGCGCGAAGCTCACCGGCAGCGAGTTCGAGTGGTCGCCGCCGATGACGAACGGTTTTACGTTCGGGTTCAGCTCAAAGATCAGATCCCATGCGCGCTCGGCGATCGACAGCGGGCTCACCGGCAGCGGCACGCCGGGCAACGTGGGGTAGAGGGCGCGCCGCGACGCTTCCTTCTGCGCCTCGTTGAGCATGTCGTCGTGCAGCAGCTGCGGGACGACGAAGACATCGCCGAGGTCGACGAGGCCCATCGCTTCCATCTGCCCGGGCCAGTCGGCGCAGTCCTCGAGCAGCCGGGTGCGAATCGCCTGGGGGCCGAGGTTGGCGCCGCGGGAAAAGCCGGCCCCGACGTCGCTGGGGACACCGAGCATCACGCCCTTCGCGGTTGCGATGCGCGAGAGGTTGGCTTCGAACTTCGCCTGCACTTCGGCGGGCGACGACACGCCGTAGAGCCTCTGCTGTAGCGCCTGCTGCTCGGCCTTCCCGGTCGAGACGAGATACAGGCCTGCGCCCGAGGGCTTCAGGAGTGCGGCAAGCTCTTGCAGCGGCGTCATCATGGCAGGGCGTATAACGCGGGCCTGTTGAACAGTCCCCCCCCACGCAAGCGGGTCAAGCGGGCGGCGCGCTATGCGCTGTTACGCACGGGCATCGCGGTGCTTGCGTCGCTGCCCATTCGTTTTGCGTCATGGCTCGGAGCGGGCTTCGGGGTCCTCGCTTTCGCGCTGGCAGGCGGAGAAAGACGAAAGGCGCTCGCGTCGGTCGAGGTCGCGTTTCCGGCGATGGCGCAGGCTGATCGCCTCGCGCTGGTGCGGGCGTGCTTCCGGCACCTCGGCAAGATGATCTTCGAGCTCGTTTGCGTGGAGCAGATCGATGCGGTTCCGGATGAGTGGGTGCGGTGGGCCGATCGCACCGTGCTCGACGCGGCGTTGGCCCGCGGAAAGGGCGTCATGTTCATCAGCGGCCACGTCGGGAACTGGGAGCTGCTCGCCCGGCGCGTCGCGCTGGCTGGGTACCCCTGTCAGACGATCGCGAAAGAGACGACGGATCCGCGCACGACGGCGCTGATCGAGAAGTTCCGCGCTTCGTCGAAGCTCAAGTCGATCTGGCGAGGCCAGCCCGGAGCGGCCAAGGCCATGCTTCGCGCCCTTCGCGACGGCCAGATTCTCGGCATGCTCATCGACCAGGACACCGACGTGCAGTCGGTGTGGGTTCCCTTCTTCGGACGCTCGGCCAAGACGCCTCGTGCGGCGGCCGACCTCGCGTTGCGCACTGGCGCGGCCGTGGTCGTCGGGTTCTGCCAGCGAGAAGCAGATGGGCGCTATCGCGTGGTGATGCACGAGGTCCCGACCGAAGGGCTCGATGCGGTCAGTCTCACCGCCACCCTTTCCGCGCAAATCGAAGCGGCAGTTCGCGCGGCGCCCGAGCAGTGGGTGTGGATGCACCGCCGGTGGAAGTCGCCTCCGCCCCCTTGAAACCATATGGGCGCGTATGTTTTGACCCGGGCGGTTTCAAAAGGAGTCTCGATGAACCGCGCACTGACTTCCCTCGTCGTTCTCTGCTCTGCGGCCGCATTCGCGGCGAACTACCCATCGGGCCAGGTGATGGTGGTGGAAGACACCACGGGGTCCCAGCATGATCCCGAGCAGCTGCCTCCGCTGGGGTTGATGGGCACATCGCTGTGCCAGTTCGCGGCGAAGGGGCTCTATTCGCAGTTCGCAGATCAGTACGACGGGGTGGTGATGTTCACGACGCACCCGATGAACACGCCGGACCTTTCGATTCAGAACACGATGCTCGGAAACATCGTGCGGCAGCCGACGCAGGGAATCTCAGACAGCGCCTTCATCTCGCTCACGGGCGACCCGGCGGTGGCGTACGGCAGCGCGGCAAAGCTCGGGCAGTGCGTCTACATGGGCACGCTGGGCACGCTGCCTGCCAACCCGGACGACCAGGCGACGATGCTGTTCGGCGGCTTCATTCCGGTGGGCATGGGCATCACCGGTGCCGAGCTGATGGGGCACGAGTACGGGCACCACTGGCTGCTGTGGGCGACGTACGACAAGAACGATGGGAAGGGAAAACGGTTCCTGATGCGGGGCGACACGTCGAACAGCGAGCAGGACCCCGCGCAGCCCAACGGGCATTACAACAACCTCGCTGACGCCAGATCCGTGATGTACGGAAGCTTCGTCACGAAGCTCGCAGCCGGGCAGTACAAGCTCGAAGGCGGCGTGCGGAAGTACAACCACTTCGACCAGTACTTCATGGGCCTGCGCGACGCGAGCGAGGTCAGCCCGATGACGATCCTCGACGACGGTTCGAACTCGAACCGCGGCAAGGCAGTGCAGCCGATGTGGCGCACGGGCGGAGGGCTGACGATGTCGGGCAACGACTTCACGGTCGAGATCGCCGACGTCATCCGGGCGATCGGGCCGCGGGTGCCGAGCGCTATGAACGCGCAGAAGTGTCTGAGGGTGGCGTTCGTTCTCGTCGCGCACCAGGGGCATGTCGCGACGGCGGCCGAGATTGCGAAGGTCGACGCCTACCGGACGCGGTTCCAGAGCTGGTGGTCGTTTGCGACCGATGGGCGCGGGTCGATGAGCACCTCGCTGACGGGGCCGTCACCTTTGTGCGGGGTGCCCGATGGCGGCACCGGCGTGGTGGTGCCTCCGGACGCGGGAGTCGGGGTCGTCGATGCGGGCGTGGTTGATGCGGGAATCGTCGATGCCGGAGCGCCGGATGCGGGAGCCCCGGTGGTGATCGTGGACGCCGGCGTGCCGATGGAAGAAGTGGATGCGGGGCGCGGTCCGACGAAGGAAGAGACGCGGGTACCCGAGCCAGAGATCGGCAAGTTAAAGCCGCGCTGCGGTTGCCAGGGCACCTCTCCAGGAATGCTGGGCATGATCGCGCTGATGGGCGTCGCGCTGCTGCGCCGCCGCCGCAGCAGCAGCTGAAATTCTCGCCGCGGCGCGTCAGTCAACGGGCTCGATTTCGGGCGGGGCGTGGTGCAGGGTCCGCGCCCTATGGCCACCAGCTTCACCCCGATGTCGAAGAAGGTCCGGAAAGAAGACGCGCTCGACTACCACTCGCTGGGGCGTCCCGGAAAAATCGAGGTCATCCCGACGAAGCCCACGGCGACGTCGCGCGATCTGGCCCTCGCCTACACGCCCGGCGTCGCTGACCCGTGCCTCGAGATCGCGAAGGACCCTGACCTCTCTTACAAGTACACCGCGCGCGGCAATCTGGTCGCGGTCGTCTCGAACGGCACCGCGGTGCTGGGCCTGGGTGACATCGGCCCCTACGCGGGCAAGCCGGTGATGGAAGGCAAGGGCGTGCTCTTCAAGCGCTTCGCCGACATCGACGTCTTCGACATCAACATCGACGCCAAGGCAGTCGACACCTTCTGCACCGTCGTAAAGGCGCTCGAGCCAACCTTCGGCGGCATCAACCTCGAAGACATCAAGGCGCCCGAGTGCTTCGTGATCGAAGCGCGTCTGAAGAAAGAGATGCAGATCCCGGTGTTCCACGACGATCAGCACGGGACGGCGATCATCAGTGGGGCCGCGTTGCTGAACGCGCTCGACCTGCAGGGCAAGAAGATCGATCAGGTCAGGGTCGTCGTCTCGGGCGCCGGTGCCAGCGCGATCGCGTGCACCAACTTCTGGGTGACGATGGGCGTGAAGGTCCAGAACGTGCTGATGGTCGACACCAAGGGCGTCATCTACAAAGGCCGCACCGACGGCATCAACGAGTGGAAGGCGCCGTATGTGCAGGACACGCGGTGCCGCACGCTGGCCGACGCGCTGGAAGGGGCCGACGTCTTCCTCGGCGGCTCCGTCAAAGGCCTCGTGACCGCGCAGATGCTGAAGACGATGGCGAAGAAGCCGATCATCTTCGCGCTCGCGAACCCGGATCCGGAAATCGGCTACGACGAAGCGCGCGAGGCCCGCCCCGACGCGATCGTCGCCACCGGCCGCAGCGACTTCCCCAACCAGGTGAACAACGTCCTCGGCTTCCCCTTCATCTTCCGCGGAGCGCTCGACGTCCGCGCCCGCAGCATCAACGAAGAGATGAAGATGGCCGCCGCGAAGGCGCTGGCGCTGCTCGCCCGGGAAGACGTGCCCGACGCCGTCTCGCGCGCCTACGGCGGGGCCAAGTTCCGTTACGGCCCCGACTACATCATCCCCAAGCCGTTCGACTCGCGCGTCCTGCTGTGGGTCGCGACCGCGGTGGCGAAGGCGGCGATGGACACCGGCGTCGCGCGCATCGAGGTCGACCTCGACCAGTACCGTGACCGCCTGCAGAAGCTGCTGTCGCGCAGCTACCAGGTGATGTCGACGGTGTTCTCGAAGGCGCGGCAGAAGACGGCGCGCATCGTCTTCAACGATGGCGAGAACCCGCGCGTCCAGCAGGCCGCGCGCATCCTTCGTGAAGAAGGCCTGTGCGAGCCGATTTTGCTGGGCCCGAAGGCCGAAATCGAAAGGACGCTGATCGAGCGCCACATGGACACCGACCTGAAGGGCATTCAGATCATCGAGGTCGAGACGAGCCCCGAGCACGAAAGGTACGCCGACGCGTATTGGAAGGTGCGCCAGCGGCACGGCGTGAACCGCGATCTCTCGCACGTGCGGCTCAAGCGGCGCGGCTACTACGCGTCGATGATGGTCGAGCTCGGCGATGCCGATGGCATGGTCACCGGCCTGACCCAGAGCTACCCGGACGCGATCCGACCGCCGCTTGAGATCATTCGCACCCGCGCCGGCCGTACCGCCGGTGGCGTCTACCTGGTCGTCACCCGCAACGACTTCAAGTTCTTCTGCGACTGCACCGTGAACCCGGACCCGTCGGCCGAACATCTGGCCGAGATGGCGGTCGCCACCGCTGACCTCGCCACGACCTTCGACGTGACGCCCCGCATCGCCTTCTTGAGCTTCTCGAACTTCGGCTCGGCGCAGGGCCCGTCGCCGGTGAAGGTGCGTCAGGCGGTCGAGCTCGCGAAGAAGCTGCGGCCCGACCTCGAGATGGATGGCGAGATGCAGGTCGACGTCGCGCTGGTCGAAGAAGAACGGCACGAACGGTCGCCCTTCTCGACGCTGAAGCAGGACGCGAACGTGCTGGTGTTCCCGAACCTCGACGCCGCCAACATCGCCTACAAGTTGCTGTGGCGCTTCGGCGGAGCCGAGGTGATTGGGCCACTGCTGCTGGGGATGAACAAGCCCGTCACCGTTCTTCAGCAGAACGCCAGCGTCCAGGACATCGTGAACCTCGCCGCCGTGACCGCGATGCGCGCCCAGGGCGGCGACTTCATCTTTTAGGGCGCGGGGTTGCCGCCCGGGGGGCGCTACCTGAGGCGCTCGACCATCGCTTCGGCTTCAGTGAGGCACGCTGCCACACGGGCGTGGCAGTTTTCCGTGAGCCCATCGCGATCGGCCAGGGTCATGCCGGTGGTGATGAACGGCTCGCCGATGACGAGCGCCGCGGGCCGGGCCTGAATCGCGATTCTTCCGCTGGGAAGAATGTCGTACGTGCCCGCGAGCGCAGCGGGGACGAGAGGAACGCCGGCCTCGAGGGCGAGCACGGCCGCTCCCTTCTTGAACGCAGCGAGCTTCCCGTCTTTCGACCGCGTCCCTTCCGCGAAGAAGACGATGCTCACCCGTTCCTGCACCGCGCGAACAGAGTCCTTCAGCTTGCCCTTGTCCGCGTCGCTGCCGGTGCGATCGACGAAGACGTTTCCCGCGCGCGCGAGCGCGTAACCGAAGATGGGAATCTTTCGCAGCTGCTGCTTCGCGATGAAGCGCATGTGCCGGCGAATGTGAGCGAAGAGCACCAGCGCGTCGAAGTGCGATTGGTGGTTCACCGCGAGCACGAAGTTCCCCGGCGGCAGGTTCTCCAGCCCGCTGACATCATGGCGCACGCCCGACGCGGCGAGAATCGTCCGGGCCCAGAGGTTGAGCACCGGATCCATCGCCTCTTCTCCGACGATCGAGAGCGCAGAGACGAGTGGGGAAGCGACTCCGGTGATGCCGACCGCGGCCGACCCGGCGAACAACGTGCGCATCAGCTGCTTCAAAGGAATTCTCCGGCCGGAAAGAGGAGCACGTCGGACAGCTGCTCGGCCTGCAGCAGCAGCATTAACACCCGATCGAGGCCGACGGCGATTCCGCCGCTGGGCGGCATTCTTCCCACGGCAGCGAGGAACCTCTCATCGAGGGGAAACGCGGGGCGCTGCTGCGAACGACGCAGCGCCTGTTCGTCGACCAGCCGCGCGCGCTGCTCCTTCGCGTCGATGAGCTCACTGAACCCGTTGCCCAGCTCGACGCCGTGCGCGTACAGCTCGACGCGCTCTGCCACCTTCGAATCGTCAGGCTTCAGCCGCGCGAGCGACGCCATCGCTGCGGGGTACTCGAGCAGGAACGTCGGCCGCGTCGCGCCCAGGCCTGGCTCGACGCGCTGCAGGAACAAGTGGAAGAAGACGTCGTCCCAGCTGTCGGCGCCTCCGACGCGCACCCCCGCTTTCTCGGCCGCGGCGCGAAGCCCGGCTGCGGTCGGGTGCGCCTGCCAGTCGACGCCGGTCGCACGCAGCAGCGCGTCGCGCACGCTCACCCTTTCCCACGGCGTCTGGCCGAACAGGGCGGCGCCACCGGTGACCCGCTTCTCGGCCAACGCCAGCGCGCCTTCGAGGTCGGCCATGATCGCGTGGTAATCGGCGTTCGGCCGGTAGAACTCGAGCAGCGTGAACTCGGGGTTGTGGTGGCCCGAGACCTCTCCGTTGCGGAACACCTTGCACAGCTGAAAAAGCGCAGGGCAGTGCGGGTCTGCGAGCAGCCGCTTCATCGCGTACTCGGGGCTCGTGTGCAGGTACAGGGGCTGCCGCGCGCCGACGCCTGTCTGGGGGATGAACTCGAGCTCGAACGGGTCGATGTGCGGCTCGAGGCCCGGGGTCGGCACCAGCAGCGGAGTCTCGACCTCGAGGTAGCCCTGGCTGGCGAAGTACTCGCGAAGGGCGGCGTTGAGCTTTTCTCGCGCGCGGGCGGCCGCCCACTGCTTCTCGGTTGGCATCGGGGCGGGTGACGTTACATTCGCGCCTCGTGATGCGCGCAAGGATCCTGACACTGGGCTGGTTGATCCTCACCGGGTGCCCGAAGGTGGTGCCGCCCGCCGAGCTGCCGCCGGTTCCGTTGAACGCGCAGCAGCAGCTGGCGAAGGAAGTCGACGCGATCGCCGTCGAGGCGCTGGCGCTGACGAGGGAACAAGACGAGCTGCTGTGGGCGCACTGGACGCAGGGCGCCGCGCTCGAGCTCGACAAGCCGGCCCTGGCCCACGCGGTGCTCTACGCGCCGGCCACGCTCGATCGCGTGCGGCTCGCGAAGAAGGAAGGCATCGGCAACGCGGTCGGTGTGAAGCGGCTGGAAAAGTGGCTGGTCGGTGAAAGGCTGGCGCGCGCGACGATGGAAGCCAACGCGACGCTGGCCGGGCAGGAAGCCACCGCGACCTTCGACCTCGATGGAAAGCCAACGGCATGGAAGGACCTGTCGCGGCTGCTGGCGAACGAGAAGAGCGCGGTGAAGCGGCGGGCGCTGTGGGCTGCGTCGCGGGAAGCGGTGCCGGCGCTGGCCGAGGGAATCAAGAAGCGCGACGACGCGGTGGTGGCGGCGCTGGCAGCGCTGGGGATGACGCCCGAAGAGTACGCGGGCGTGACCCTGGAATCGGTGCAGGCACTGGCGCAGAAGACGCTCGATTCGACCGATGCCGAATGGAAGGCAGGGCTTAAGGTGCTGGCGAAGGCCGAGCTCGGGCTGCCGCTGGAAAAGGTGACGCGGGCCGATTTGCCGAAGCTGCTGCGGCCGTCGGTGGCGGCAGACGCGGCTTTCGCAAAGGCGGAACAGGCGGCGAAGGCGGCGGCGCTGCTGGGCACGCTGAACCTGTACGGGCAGCCGGGGCTGACGCTGGATCTGGCGGAGTCGGCGAAGAAGAACCCGCTGCCGCTGACTGTCGCTCCGAATGGCGCGGCCGATGTGCGGGTGAGCGTGCGGCCTGCGGGTGGCGTGCGAGACCTGTCGATGGCGCTGGGCGAGGTCGGCCGGGGCCTGGCGATGCACGGGTCGCGGGAGCCGGCAGAGAAGCTGCCTCGCCTCGCCGACCCTCTCGTCGCTGACACCACCGCCCTGCTCTTCGCGCAGCTGCCGTCGAACGCGGCGTGGCTGAAGCAGCAGGGCGTGGCGGACGAGGCGGCGAAGCCATCGCTGGCGTCGTCGACCGCGCTGCAGCTGTTCGCGCTGCGCAAGACCGCGGCCGGCCTGCTGACGATGATCGAATCGCGTGGGCAGACGCCAGAGTTCGCGGCGGAAAGCTACCGCGCGTGGTCGGCGCGCGCGCTGTCGATTCAAGTGCCACTCGAAGACGCGCCCCGCTTCCAGCTGGAACGTGACCCGCTGTACCGCGGTGTCGAGCTGCTGCAGTCGGCCGAAGCAGTCGCGGCGCTGAGATCTACGCTGGCGCCCGAGTGGTGGAGCGCTCCGGAGACGACGGCGAAGCTGCGCGAGGCGTGGGCGGGTCAGCTGTCCAGCGCGCCCTGATCGATCGACCCCTTCAGCTTCTCGATGTCGGCCCGCGCGACGCATTCTTCGCTGGCGCGGGGAGTCGTCACCCTTCCGTTCTTCACCAGGGGCATCACGCCGCCGCACTCCGCGGTGCCGAGCAGCTTCTTCACCACGAGGCTGTTGGCGCCGTCGTTGACGACGAGCCGGGGCGTGTTGGCGCAGGCGGCCATCGCAGCCAGCGCGGCGGCTCAAGAACGAAGGGCCAGACTCATTTCTGAGCTGGCCCCTCGAATCGTTAATATTTCGAAGAACGCTTAGAGCAGCTTCATCAGCTCGGCCTTCTTCGCGTTGAACTCGTCGTCGTTGAGCAGCCCGGCCGCCTTGAGCTCGTTGAGCTGCTTGAGGCGATCCATCACCGACGGGCCAGCGGCAGGCGCCGCAGGGGCCGCGAGCGGAGGCGCCGCGTGTCCACCACCACTGCCCTGGTTCGGCTGCTGGTTCATGAAGTTCTGGGCCATGCCGAAGCCCATGCCCATGCCCATGCCCCCGAGCGCGTTGCCCGAGCCTTCGCCGCCCTTCGCCATCCCTTCCGCGGCGCCGAGCATCGCCTGGCCCTGCGCGTACTGGTTGAAGCCACCGGCGAGGCGCGAGTAGGCGACGTCCTTCGACAGCTTCTTCAGCGTCGCCTCGTCCTCGGGCTTGATGCTGATGGTGAAGTTACCGAAGCGGACGACGGTGACGCCGTACGGCTCGACGTGCTGCTTCGTGCCGGCGATGACTTCCTGCTCGATCTCTTCCGTGTACGCGCCCGACGTGACGTCGAGCAGCGGCCACTTCTTCTTCACGATCAGCTCGGCGATGCGATCGCGGGTGACCTTCAACACCTGGTTCTTGAACCAGCCCAGGAAGTCGTCGTTGTTGACCTTCCGCATCCCGACCAGGCCGACGATCAGCTTCTCGGGGTCGTTCACCTTCAGCGAGTAGTCGCCGTAGACCATCGTGCCGATGCCGAGGCCCGTCTCGGGGTCGCGCGTGTCGCCGATGGGGCCGCCGAACTTGAGGCCCGAGAACTCGCGCAGGGTGACGAAGTAGACCTCGGCGATGAAGAGGCTTCCTCCGGTGACCTTCTCGAGGAGCTTCGAGATGAACGGGATGTTGTTGGAGTCGAGCGTGTGCCGGCCTGCGCCGAGCTTGCCCGCCACCACGCCGTCTTTGACGAACAGCGCCATCTCGTCCGAGGCAACAGTCAGCTGGGTCATCAGCCGAATGTTGTTCTCAGGGTACTTGTAGATGATGTGGTCTTTGGCCTCGTCCGCGCGGGCGATGAAGTTGCGCTGCGCTTCGGCCTTGATCCCGCCTAAGAATCCCATCGTTCCTCCAGAGGGTATGTAACGCGGGTGGGAAGTTCCCACTTCTCACCCACGAACGCCAACGTCATCTGGCCAGACGGACGGCAGGGAAATCGATTGCATGGACAACCCGCTCCACAAACACGGTCGCTTCTTCGACGTCTGGGCGCGGTTCTACCGGCTCACCTTCTTTGGGCTCGAGCTGCGGCGAATTCAGCGGCAGGCGCTGGCGAGGTTACGTGTTCTCCCTGGGGAAAAGGTGCTGGATCTGGGCTGTGGCCCAGGCGACGGAGCGGTGCGCCTGCTCGAGAAAAACGCCGTCGCCATCGGGCTCGACTACTCGCAGGGCATGCTCGACACCGCGAAGAAAGAGCCGAAGTTGCGGGGCCGGTTGACGCGCGGCGACGCGGGCCGGCTGCCGTTTCGCGACGCATCCTTCGATAAAATCGTATGCACCAATTCGTTTCATCACTACCCGGACCACGTGGCGTCGCTGAAAGAGATGCGGCGGGTGCTGCGGCCGGGCGGGCTGTTGGTGCTGGTCGACCCGCGGCAGGACAACGTATTCGGCCGGCTGGCGATCGAAGGGTTCGAGCAGCGCGTGTTCGGCTTGAAAGAAGTGCGGATCTTCACGCTCGAGAAGTGGCAGTCGCTGCTGAAGGACGCCGGCTTTGCTCACGCAAAGATTGAGGCCGGCCCGCTGTGGCAGCCCGTCGCGTGGGCCGAGGCCTTCATCGAAGCGACGGCTTAGCGGCCCATCATCCGTTCACGGTCGAAGAGGCGGCGCGCGGCGACGATGAGCCCGAAGTCGAGCAACAGCACGAAGGCGCCCAGCAGCGCGTAGTAGGCGACCCCGGCTTTCAGCCAGCCAGCGAACTGCCCTCCCGCGAGGCCAATCAACGGAAGGACGAAGAGCCCCGACAGCTGCTGCGCGAGGCGCGAGTCGTTGACGCGGGCCGAGATGACGACCGAGACGCCATTGCCGAAGAAGGCGAACAGGGGGGCGACGACGAAGACGCCGAACATCCACATCGCGTTCGGCAGCAGCGGGCCCTTCACCGTGTTCCACGCCACGAGGTCGACCACGACGCTCATGCCGGCAAAAGCGAGCACGCAGATGATGAACGACGGCACCAGCGAGGCGAGGCTCTTGCCGATCAGCAGCTCGAGCGGGGTGACGGGCGACGCCAGCAGCGGCTCGAGCGTCCGCTTTTCCTTCTCGCCTGCCACCGCGTGCGACGAGATCAGAATCGGCACAAAGACCGGCATGATCAAATAGACCGCGAACCAGTCGATCAGCACCTTGTCGATGAGGAAGCGCGCGGCGTCTTCGGGGTTCACGCGAACATCGAAGTACTGCGCCATCGTGGTGAGGTTCGGGTCGTCAGGCTTGTAGATGTACGCGAACACCACCAGCGCCGGAGCGACCACCAGCAACGCCGGCAGCGCCAGCATCGACCACAGCAGCGCCTTGTTCTTCCGCAGGTCGAGGAAGTCCTTCTGGAACACTGCCTTCGCGCGCGGCCACGAGAAGCTCATCCGTCCCCCTCGCGAACCAGCTCGAGGTACGCCTCTTCCAGGGGGCGGGCGGCGGTCGTCACCTGGAACACGCGCGCGCCGGCCCTCACGAGGCACTCGACGACCGCGGGCGCCTGGTCGTCAGCGGTGAGCATTACCTTGAGCACGCTGCCTTCGTGCATCGCGCTGGGCTGAAAGGGCAGCGCGGCGAGCGCGGCGGTGAAGCGGCCAGCGTCTGCGTCGACGCGGATGTCGAGCGCGGTGCCCTGCTTGCGAAGGTCTTTGAGGCTGGCGACGGTGCGCAGGCGGTTCTTGATCACCGCGACGCGCGTGCAGAGCCGTTCGACCTCGCCCAGGTTGTGGCTGCAGAGCACCAGGGTGCGGCCTTCGGTCGCGAGCTCGGCGACCGCGTCGCGAACGGTGCGGGCAGACTCGGGGTCGAGGCCCGACGTCGGCTCGTCGAGGAACAGCACCTGCGGCTCGTGCACCAGCGTGCGGACGATGGCGAGCTTCTGCCGCATGCCCTTGCTGTACGTGCCCACCGCTTCATCTTCGCGGCCGTCGAGGCCGAAGCGCTTGAGGTACCGCAGGCACCGGGCCCACGCCGTCTTCTCGTCGAGCTCGTTCAGCCGGATGAAGAACTGCAGGTTCTCGCGCGCCGACAGCCGGTCGTAGAGCCCGGGCTGTTCAGTGAGCAGGCCGACCTTGCGGCGAAGCGCGCTGCCTTCATCGATGAGGGGAATCTTTTCGCCGCACACGACCGCCTCACCGCCGGTCGGGGTGATGAGCCCGGTGAGCATGCGAACGGTGGTCGTCTTGCCCGCGCCGTTGGGCCCGAGCAGCCCGAACACTTCGCCGGGAGCGACGTCGAAGGTCAGCCCCTCGACCGCCGTTCGGTTGCCGAACCGGCGGAAGAGGCCACGGACCTGAAGGCTCAATCGATGGTGACCAGCACGAACTTGTTGTTGAGGTCCTTCTTGATGAGGGTGACTGTTTTGTCGGGCCCCACCGCGCCCTTGAGGATGCCCAGCCGCGCGTGCTCGACCAGCGCCCACTCGCGGCCCGGCTGCGCCGCGTACTGGAACAGCAGGTTGTTGTCCTTGATCTGCTTCACGGTGTTCCGCGAGTAGAAGGTCTCGCCGCGCCAGTTCATCAAGAACGAGGCGATCGGCTCTTCGGGCTTGCGGCCCTGGTAGTACGCCCAGAACTGATCGCGCTGCGTCCAGTGGTGCGAGAGGTCGACCCAGTGGCTCCAGCTGAACCAGAAGGCCCACAGGCACGCGGCCGCGACGCCCGTCGCAAACATCGCCACCTTCGCGCGGGCCAGCGCCTGGAACATCAGCAGAATGCCAAAGGCGGTGAAGCCGAAGCCCATCACCTCTTTCGCGTTCGCCACTTCGGCCAGCGCGCCCCACAGCGGGTCGGGCTGACCCGAGGCCTGCAGTGCGGCACCGGCGCCGGCAGCTGCGAGCCCTGCTCCACCGATGACGAGCGCGAGCACCCACAGCGACGCGCGGCTTTCATTGGCCGGGCGCAGCGCCTCGAACACCACGAAGCCTGCGGTGGCGAGAATGCCGAGGCCGACCATCAGCAGCGCTGGGCTCGAGCCACCCGACATCACCGCCAGCAGCGCGCCGGCGCCCATCAACGTGACGAGCAGCGCGAGGGCGCGGAAGAAGGGAGACCGCTTGGTGCCAAAGGCTTCGAAGGCGAGGTAGCCGCCGACGCCCAGCAGCGCGATGACGACCAGGTCACCGACCGACAACGGCCGCGTGCTCCAGAACTGCACCGGGTTGGTGGTGAGGAAGGTCGGGTACGGGCGGTCGTAGTTGTAGACGAAGAGGTCGGTGAAGTTCTTGGGGTTGCCCGAGAGGTCCTTGCCGACCAAGAGAAGCAACGGCAGCCCGAACATCAGCGACAGCGCGTGCTTCCTGATGCCTTCCGTCCATACCTTGTCCAGGTAGATGCCGATCAGAATCGCCATCGGCGGCAGCATCGGGAACACGTAGTGGTGGAACTTGGTCGCCGACGCGCCGATGAGCGCGAAGCTGAAGACGAGCCAGATGGTCGCGAGCGCGCCGACGTTGTCGACGCCCTTGTTGCTGCGCAGCTTCAGGTTCGCGACCACCGTGAGCCCGCCCGGGACGAGCAGCACCCAGGGGTAGATGGCGAAGCCGCCCTGCTCGATGAAGTAGATGAAGGTGCCGCCCGGCGTGGTGGTGTGAACGCCTGCGCCGAGGCGCGCGAGGTGGTCGTGAATGAGGAAGCGGTACCAGAACAGCTTTCCTTCATCGTCCACGCTCTCGAAGGTGAACATCGCGTGGTACCAGGGCGCCGCGATCGCGAAGAAAAGGAACACGCCCGTACCGAACCGCATCTCGTAGAACTTGCCCCACAGCACGGGCATCTCTTCCTGGTCGCGCACCCAGTTGGCGAGCACGTAGAGGATGAAGCCAATCGCGAGCAGCCCGACGCCGATGCCGAGGTTGCGCACCGCCTGGGTGGCCGAGAGGCCGGCGACGAGAACGGAAAGGGCCGCTCCGGCGATCGCCTGCGGCATCAGCGGCTGCGCGCGATCGACCACCTTGCCCAGCAGGTACGCCGAGACGCCGAAGAACGCGAAGACCGCAGGGGTGAGCCCGTAATACTTGTCGCCGAAGATGACGTAGGTCAGGGCCCACGCGAAGGCCGCCGCAGCGACGGCGACGAACAGGGGCATGCCCGCGCGCTTGAAGAACCAGCGGGCGTGCTTTTCCATCGCCCCTTCGTTCCACGGGATGACGCAGAGCACGGCGAACAGAATCAGGATGACGCCGGGGATGCCGAAGCCCAGCAGGCCCTTGGCGAGCGTGCCGGTCGCGCAGAAGACGTAGAACGCGTACCACCAGACCGTGCGGTGCTTCGTGTTCTTGTCGAGCAGGCCGACCATCGCGCACGCCATCGCGCAGACCATCGAGCAGACGACGGGGTTGTCGGTGACGGCCTGGCGCGCGAGCAGGAACCACATCGGCATCGTCGCGAGCGCGAAGATGGTGGCCAGCGCGGCGCGGGCGCTGACGACGCGCGCCATCGCCCACGCGAGCAGGCCGATCGCCAGCACCGAGAAGAGCGCGAAGGGCATCCGGAAGCCCCACTCGCTGTAGTGGCCGAGCTCGCCCTGCCCCTGGGGGATGCTCGAGCCGGCGATCTGCATGCCCAGCGCCTGCATCCACATCGTGAAGGCGGGCTTGCTGAAGAACCACGCGTTTTCCCAGTACGGGTGCAGGTAGTCGCGCCGCTGAATCATTTCGCGCGCCACTTCGCCGTAGTGCGTTTCCCACGGGTCCCAGAGGCCGACCGCGCCCAGGTAGGGGATGAAGAGCAGCGCGGCAAAGGCGACCGCGGCGGCCGTGACGCGGACGGGCAGCGGGTACGCCAGGAACTTCTTCACCGACTCGTTGTCGAGCACCGACCGCCCGACGACGGTCTCGGCCAGACCGCGCGTGTCTTCCCCCTGCTTCTTGTCTTCTGCTTCGCTCGCCACGGCGTTTGCTCCACGAAAGTAGGACTTGAGGGGCGCTTTCTACCTTCAACGCCCCGTCGCGGAAGCCATATCTCTACTTCTTCGCCAGCGAGATCTTGATCGCGTACTTCGCGAGCTCGGGGTTCACGGGCTTGAACTCGAAGGCGCCGGCCCCAGAGGTGACGGTGAAGGACGCTGACGACGCGGGGGACCGCGCATCGACGGACGACGCGGCGGCCAGCAGCTCGACCAACGCGGGCAGCTCGTCCGCGCGGCGAAGGAACTTCTCGAGCGAGGCGACTGAGCCGACCCCGCTGTGCTTCGCGGCCAGCTTCGCGATCAGCGGCGCGCGTTCGTCGTCGGGAAGGTCGGCGACTTTGCGCAAATCGGCATTCATCGCGCGAAGGGACATCAGCTGCCAGCCGAGCAGCTGGGGTTTGGGGAACATCGCGGGGGCCGGGCCGATGCGGTCGCGCAGCTCTTTGGGAAGCGTGGCCTGCTGCCTGGGCTCGAGCTCGAAGCCATAGACTTCGATGCCGGCAATGACGGCTTCGTCACGAAGCATGGCGCTGTTGGTGCGCATCGAGGTCCAGATGGCCTCGAGCGAGCCGTGGAACTTCTTGCGCTGGGCCGCGTCGGCCTGAACGACGGCCTCGACGCAGGCGGGGTAGATGATTCGCAGGTTGGTGACGGCAGCCATGGTGCCCGCCAGCGCTCCGCCCCACGAGAGATCGCGGCAGCTGGCGATGACGTCGGCGCAGGTCTCGAAGGCGAGCCCGAACTGCCCCGTTGCCGTCTGCGCCCGAACTTCCCAGCCAAGAATCTTCGCCGCCTGGGTCCACGGAGCAAACTGCACCTGCTGCCGCTGGTGACCCGCGGTGAAGATGTTCTCGGGCAGGCCCGCGCTGTCCGACCGCGAGCACGCCATCAGCCCGCGCGCCCAGGCCAGCGCGTTGTGCGGGGTGACGATGGCGAGGCATTCGTCGGGGATTCTGCCGCGCGGCGCGTTGGGGGCGCGAAACGCCTTGCAGGCCTCGGGCTCGTCATTGAGGTTCAGGTCGATGTAGCTGTCGAGGCGAGGCTCGGCGCACTTGCCGAAAGAGCCGACGGTCTGCGACGACGCGTGGGCGGGGCGCGTGCGCAGCTCGAGCACCATTTCCATCGTGTCTTCGAGGAACCCGCTGGCGGCCTGCGCGACCCGCATGCGGAAGGCGAAAGCAGAGGCGACTGCGGCGATCGCGAGCAGCACGACTCCGCCCGACACGAAGGGCCACAGCTTCCGGCGGCGGGTTTTCACGGCCGGGCACTCTACGGCCCGTTGCGTCGGCCGGTCACGCACCGCCTGCTCCAGCTGCGCACATCACCCGCGGTTTGCGGTGATAACCTCTGCCGCCATGCTTGCGACCTTCGCGGTGCTGCTGGTGCTGGCGCAGAAAGACGATGTGCTGGTCGAGAAGCCCATCAACACCACCGACGCCGGGTACGGGTTCCTGGTGTACGTGCCGCCCGGGTATTCGACGTCGACAGCGAGGCACTCGCTCGTCCTCTTCCTTCACGGCGCAGGCGAGGTCGGCGCCGGCATGGGCTCCGAGCTCTTCGACGAGATGACGGCGCATGGCGCGGCGAAGCTGCTGAAGACGGGAGCCACGATCACCACGGACGACGCGGGCCTGCGCGAGGCGCGCAACGGCAGCCGGATCTTCGCGAACGACGACGCGATCGTGATTTCTCCGCAGTCGCCGGCGTGGTGGGACGCGGGGAAGCTCAACGACTTCCTCACCTGGGTGATGCACCACTACCGGGTGAACCCGCGGCGCATCTACATCACTGGCATCAGCATGGGTGGGGGCGGAACGTGGGACTACACGGCGGGCCAGGGACGCTACCGCGTCGCGGCGGCGCTGCCGGTGTGCGGAGCGTCGGGCGGCGGCTCCGGGCTTCGCTTCACCAACACGCAGGTCTGGGCGTTTCATTCGTGGGGCGATGGCACGGTGCCCAGCGCGAACAGCGTCAACTGGGTCTCGAACATCGGCGACACGCTCGCGGGCACGAACATCCCCACGGTGCTCACGGGGTACCCGCATGTGAATGGCGTCGTGACCAGCCCCGCGGCGCAGACGATGACGGCCGTCTACACGGATGCGGGGTTCAGCTGGTCGCCGGGGTCGAACGCCGACGGTGGCTCGTCGCTGCGGCTGACGCTCTACACCGACAACAGCCACGACTCGTGGACGCGCACGTACAACAACCCCGACGCGTGGAAGTGGTTGTTCCGCGCGCGGTCGGTGGTGGATCCGAAGCTCGAGAACGCGCTGGTGGTCGATGACCTCGACGACGGCTTCAGCGCAGACGGTGGCTGGGCGCGGCTGCAGCCCGCGGCTGGCGGGTTCTATGCGTGGGAGACGCTCGAGGCGAACCTGAACACCCAGCCGACGGCGCGGTTCCAGGCGACCGTGCCGATGGCGGGCGTGTACGGGGTGGTCGCGAGCGGGCTCGGTGGGTCCAATCGCACCGTCTGCGTCGTCGACGTGTCGTCTGCTTCCGGCACTGCGGCGCTGTCGTGGGACCAACGCGATGGTGGCGTCGCGTCACTGGGCACCGTGCCGATGTCCGGGGCGGTGTCGTTGACGCTTCGTTCGACCGCGGCGGCGGGGTTCTTGTCCGCTGACGCGATCGGACTGGTGTGGGTCGGGCCGATCGACGCGGGCGTGCTGGATCCGCCCGTCGGCGATGCGGGCACGACCGACGCAGGGTCGATGGGCATGGATGCAGGCGCTTCGGACGCAGGCACGGTCATCGACGCGGGCACGCCGGCCACCGCGGATGGAGGCACGGGCGCACCACCGCCGCCGACCGATGGCGGCGGCTTCGGAACTCCGAACGGGATGACGGGAAGCTGCGGCTGCTCGTCGACGTCGTCGCCGCTGATGTTCGCGATGCTCGGGCTGCTCGCGCTCGCCCGTCGACGTCGGTTCGGCCCAGGTCCAGTCGAGCGATGAGCCGCCGCTGCGGCACGTGATCAAGCGGCAGGTCCTTCGCCGAACCTCTGCGGGGTCAGACACTCCGCGTTCGAGGGACAACATCATCCCTCGACTTCTCTCGGGATAAACGGGCACGGGTGTAAGGTCCCGCGCCGGATGCACGTGCTCTTCACGAAGCTGTCGGACCTCAGGCACCGGGTCGAGGTCATCCGCGCCGACGGCACGCGCGAGAAGGCGGACCTCGAGACGAAGACATTCCTCGTTCACGACTTCGTGCACTACGCGGTCGAGAGCCTGGCCGGGATGACGTCGGGCTTCTTCGGCACGCTCGCCGCCGGAGCCCCGCTCCGTCTTCTCAACGACGCCAACGCCACCTGGGATCCCGATTCGCAGATCGGACTCGCAGAATCGATCGTCGGCCCGATGCAGAGCGTGATGAAGGGCCGCCTCGACGCCAACGGCCTCATCTCTGGCCTCGACGGCATGTTCACCGCGACCAACAAGCAGCGCCCGAACTGGGTGAACGCCGCCTTCGTCGCGCAGGTGCAGGCCGAGTACGACCGCCTCTGGGGCGCGTGGCGCGCGACGCCGTTTCAGGGCCAGCTGACGCTCGTCTGGCCGAAGAAGAAATGAAGCGCCTCAAGCTGGTGCAGCTGCCCGTGCCTCCGCCTGCCGCGTTGGCCGCCACCGGCAACGTGCCGCTGGCCGCCGGCTGTCTCGGAGTCGCCGCGCGCGTTCACGGCCTCGGCCAACACCTGCAAATCGAAGTGCTCGCCCCCAGCGTCACCGACGCTTACGGCGACACCCGCCTCGCCGAGCTGATCGCCAAAGACGAGCCCGACTTCCTCGGCCTGTCCCTCTACCTCTGGAGCTCCGAGCGCAGCCTTCACCTCGCCCGCGAAGTGAAGAAGCGGTCGCCCCGCACCAAGGTGCTCATCGGCGGCCCCGAGGTCGGCCCCGACAACCCGTTCATCCTCGGGCAGGACGGCTACGACGTCGCCGTCACCGGTGAAGCCGAAGACACCTTCTCGGCGCTGATGACGAAGCTCGCCGCCTGCGAAGACGTCGCCGGAATGCCGAACGTCGCCGTCCGCGGAAAATCCGGCCTGCTTCCCTTCGGCCCCGCTGCCAACGCCAACTTCGCGCTCACCCAATACCCGTCGCCGTATGTCGAAGGGCTGGTGCCGGTCGACCCCGAGCGCTCGACCTACCTCGAGACCGTGCGCGGCTGCAGATCGCACTGCACCTTCTGCTTCTACCCGCGCAGCAGCAGCGTGCTTCGCGTGCTCGACGTCGAACGCAGCGCGCAGCTGATCGCCACCCTTCGCGACAAGGGCGCGCGCGAGGTCGTCTTCCTCGACCCGACCTTCAACCACCGCCCCGACTTCGAGGCGCTGCTCGACGCGCTCGCCGAAGTGAACCGCGACCGCACGATGACCTTCTTCGGTGAAATCCGCGCCGAAGGCCTCACGCCCGCCCACGCCGCGCAGCTGGCGAAGGCCGGCTTCACCAAGCTCGAAATCGGGCTGCAGTCGGTGAACCGCGAGACGCTGAAGCGGGTGAAGCGCGGAGGCAGCCCCGAGAAGGTCGCCGCGGCCGCGAAGATGCTGCACGACGTCGGCATCGAGCTGCTCGTCGACTTGATCGTCGGACTTCCCGGCGACACCTCCGACGACGTGATGCGCGGCATCGACTTCCTCGGAGCGCACGGCCTCGGCGACGAAGCCCAGGTGTTCGCGCTGTCACTGCTGCCTGGCACCGCGATGCGCACCGACGCGAAGAAAGACGGCGTCGAGTTCGACCCCGCCCCGCCCTACCGCGTGCTGCAGACCTCGACGATGAACCGCGACACGCTGCGTTCGACGCTCGAGCGCGCCGAAGTGCAGCTGAACCGCCGCCTCGACGAGCAGCCCCGCCCGCACCTTGTTGACCGTGCCGCGCGCCTCGACATGCCCGACGTCTTCCAGCTCGGTGAGCCCGCGTCGCCCGGCGCGCAGCACGTCTCGCTGTGGTGCGACGCGCCGGACCTCTTCGAGCAGCGAGACGCGATTGGCAAAGCGGTCGACGCGCGGCTGGCGATCGACCCGTACGCCACGCTCGACATCGTGCTGGTGGCGCGCCGCAACTTCCCGCTCGACCTCCTCGATTCCGTTCGCGCGAAGCTCGCCGCGGGCACGCAGTCATATCTCTCGCGCACGCTCGCCCTGCGCGGCGAAGACCTGCAGCGGCGCATCACCGTCGTCGTGCCGCAGGACTCGCACGCCACCGCCGATTGGATTGACGCCGCGCGCGACGTGGTGCCCGTGTTCCGAGATCAGACGCTGCGCCAGGCCGCTGCGGATGCCGAAGCGCTCGGTGACACGTTGCCCTGCGCCCGCATCGTCGGTGACGCGTCAGACCCGGCCGACTGGCGCCGCCTCAACGACGTCGCCGACCCCGCGTCGGTCGCCTTTGCCGATCGCGTGCTCGAGATTCGCTGGCTGCACCGCCTGCTCGCCGTGGCTTAGCTCGACGGCGGCGTCATCCACACCTTCTTCAAGAACTCCACGTTCTGAAGATCGGCGTCGTGGTGCTTCGTGAGCCCCGCCAGCAGTCCCACGTGCACCAGCACGACCAGCGCCGCCGCCACCGCCACTTCTCGCGCGCGCCCGACGGCGAGCCGAAGGCCGATGATCGCGGCGGCCCCGACGAGCAGCAGAATCGCCAGCGTCCCCGCGAAGCCATTGGGCGCCTTCAAGAACATCAGCACCGTCGGCGGCAGGTAGCCCGCGCGGAACAGCGGCACGGCCAGCCCGAACAACGCCGTCGAGTGCGAGTCGGGGATGTAGTTCACGAAAGCGAGCGCCCCGTCGACCAGCACACTGCTGACGCAGAGGCCCGCCGCGATCCCGAAGCCCACGCGCCCGTCGAAGGTCTTCGCCTCCAAGAGCCATTGCAGCGCGAGCCCCACCGGCAACAACAAGAAGGGCATCAGCGGCGTCAGGTGCCGCGGGCCCGTCGTCCAGCCCCACGAGCTGTAGGTAAATGACGACGTGAAGTACGCGTTGCCCAGCAGCAGTGTCACGGTGAACACGAAGAGCGCGCGCTGCTCGCGAAACAATTTCCTCAAGCCCCCGAACGCCAGCAACAGAAACGGCGACAGGGTGAAGAGCCCGCGCAGCGGCGAGAAGAACGACAGCGCGAAGGCCGACGGGTCGGGGTAGCGAATGCCGAGGAAGCCGCCGACGTGCCACTCCTGGTAACCGGGGTCGTTGAGGAACTTGTACCCGCTGGTCAGCGGGTGGCCGAACGCCGACTGGTGGTACGCCATCAGCCCGCCGAGAAAGGGCGCCGAGCCGAGCAGCACCAGGCCGCCGACCTTCGCCAATGCCATCGCCTTCTGCTGCCCCGTGCCCTGCGTTGCGGTAACGACTGCGTACGCCGCGTAGATCGCCAGACACACCACGCCCAGCGCTCCCGTGTATTCGGTGGCGACCACCGCTCCGCTGAAGGCGCCGCTCACCGCCCAGCCCCACTGCTTCCACTGCTGGCTCAGCGTGCGCCACGCGGCGTAGAAGGCCATGAACAGCAGCACCGCCGTCAGCTGGTGCGAGAAGAAGAGCTGCGAGTACGCGAAGGCCATCGTGCCCAGCGCGTAGGTCGCGATGACGGTGTCGGCGATGAGCGGCGATAAGTAGACGAGCAGGAACCGCCGCAGAAAGACGAGCATCGCCAGCGTCGGCAGAATCAGCAGGAACAGCCGCGACCAATACACCTGGGTCACGTCGGTCACCGGCCCGAACAGCTTCATCACGGCGTAGACGGGCGCCGCCACGAAGGAAAGCAGCGGCGCCTTCGATGGGTAGAGCACTCCGTTCACGACCGACAGATCTCCGACCATGCCGTACTCGGCGATGGTGTCGTTGATCGAGATCTTCCCGTGGTCGACCAGCGCGCGCGTCTGCCAGAGGCGGCACAGCTCGTTCGGCGACCGCAGCCCCGGGTGGTACGGGAACACCAGCAGGTAGAGCGCGACGACAAAGCCGAAGACCAACCGGGGGTTCTGCATGGGCGGCGTGTAGCCGCACGCCTCAAGGGAAGCCAGCGGGCACTTCACCGGTTAACGTCCGCCCCCCTTGGACTCCGCCCACCTCGACGAGGACACACTGTCGCAGCTCGCCGGGGGCACGCTCGACCCGCTGCGGGCGGCAGCCGTGGCGGAACACCTGGCCGACTGCAAGCAGTGCGTCGCGCGACACGAAGCGTTGTCGGCGGTGCTCTTCTCGAAGACTTTCGCGGCGCCCATCTCGAACACGCCCGCGCCCGCGCAGACCAACCCTGATGGCCCCGACGCACGGTCGACTGCCACGGGGGTGCGGCTGCTGCACAAGGGCACCTCGCTGGGCCGGTACGTGCTGCTCGAGAAGCTCGGCTCGGGGGGCATGGGCGAAGTCTTCGCCGCGTACGACCCCCAGCTCGATCGCAAGGTCGCGCTCAAGCTGCTGCGCAGCGGCAGCCTCAACGCCGATGAAGGAAAAGCGCGGCTGGTGCGCGAGGCCCAGGCGATGGCGCGGCTCCAGCACCCGAACGTCGCCGCCGTTCACGACGTCGGCACCTTCGACGAACGCGTCTTCGTCGCGATGGAGTTCATCGAGGGCGAGACGCTTTCCGAATGGCTGCGCGGGCAGCGCGAATGGAAAGAGGTGGTGCGGCTCTTCATCGAGTGCGGCAGCGGCCTTTCGGCAGCGCACCGGGCGGGCATCGTTCACCGCGACTTCAAGCCCGACAATGTGCTGATCGGCTCGGATGGCCGGCCCCGCGTCGTCGACTTCGGCCTCGCGCGCCAGTCGCACACCCCCACCGAGAACCGCGTCGCCCGCCCCATCTCTGATGCGCCCGTCGACGCGGGCTTCGGCTCGCCCCTCACCCGCGACGGGGCGGTGATGGGCACCCCCGGCTACATGGCCCCCGAGCAGCTCAACGGCCTGACCACCGATGCCCGCAGCGATCAGTTCGCCTTCAGCGTCGCGCTGTACGAGGCGCTGTACGGCAAGCGGCCCTTCGGCGGCACCACGCTGCGCGCGCACGCAGCGGAAATCGAGGCCCAGAAGGTTGCTCCCGTGCCCTCGGGCAGCGAGGTGCCATCGCACGTGCACGACACGGTGCTGCGCGGCTTGTCGGCGGACCCGAGCAAGCGCTTCGACTCGATCGATCAGATGATCGAGAAGCTGCGGCCCCGGCGCGTCGCCACCGCGGGCAAGCGCTTCATCGCCGCGCTGGTCGTGCTCTCGATCATCGGGCTCGTCGCCGTCAGCTACGGCGTCTTCGCCAGCCAGAAGCTGCAGGTGTGCAGCGGCAGTGAGAAGAAGCTCGCGGGCATCTGGGATGAGCCGACCAAAGCGCGCTTGAAGACCGCGTTCATTGGCACCAACGCGCCTTTCGTCGTCGACGCGTGGCGGCTCGTCGAGACGTCGCTGAACACGTACACCCGCACCTGGATCGCGGCGGCGGGCGACGCGTGCGAAGCGGCCCGGCTGCGCAAGACGGACACCGAAGAGGACTACCAGCGAAAGCTGCGCTGCCTCGACGAGCGCGTTCAGCACCTGAAGAGCATCACCAAGCGGCTCGAGTCGGCCGATCGCATCGTCGTCATTAACTCGATCTCACTCGTGAAAGGCCTCGACCCGGTCGAGACGTGCCTCGACGTCGCGGCGCTGGCGGCGCACCCGCGGCTCGGCAACAAGGCGAACGCCAGGGAAGACGAGCTGGGTCAGGCGCTGCTCGAGGCGCGCACGCTTCACGACTCGGGGAAGTACAGCAAAGGCATCGAGGTGCTCACCGGCGCGCTGATGCTCCCCCACAGCGCGACCGCCGGTTCCGTCGCCGAGGCGAAGCTGTTGCTCGGCCGCCTGCAGGCGCGCGCGGGCCTCGCGAAGGAAGCAGAGGCGACGTTGCTGGCGGCGGCGGTGTCGGCCCAGACGACGGGCGAGGCGTCGCTGGCGGCGCGCGCGTTCAGCCGGCTCGCGATGGTGGTGGGCAGCATGGGCAACCGCTTCGACGACGCGCATACCTGGCAACAGCTGGCCGTCGCGTCGGCGAGCCGCGTCGCGAGCGACAAGGAAATCGAGGCCGAGCTCAGCAGCAACGCCGGCATCGTCGCGCTCGCCGAGAACGAGCCAAAGCGCGCGTACGACGAGTTCAAGAACGCGCTCACGCTGCAGGAAGAACGGCTGGGCGAAGACAACCCCGAGGTCGCGCGCACGCTGAACAACCTCGGCGTCGCGCTGGCCCGCCTGCGCCGCTACAAAGAATCGAGCGAGCAGTACAAGCGCAGCTACGAGCTGCAGCTGAAGTACCTCGGCACCGAGCACCCCGACACCGCCGCGACGATGCACAACCTCGGAGTGATGGAACGCAAAGAAGGCCAGCTGTCAGACGCCCTCACCCACTTCGAACGCGCGCTCAGCGTCCGGAGGCTCACGCTGGGCGAAGAGCACCCCGAGACGGCGACCACGTACGTCGCGCTGGCCAACCTGCAAATCAAGCTCGAGAGCCCCGACGCCGCGCTCGACAACCTGAACCGCGCGCTCGCGATTCGAAAGAAGGTCTACGGAAACACCCACCCGCTGGTCGCCAGCGTGTACGACGATCTCGCGGGCTTCTACCTGTCGCGCCGGTCAGGAAAGGAAGCCTTGGAGAACGCGCAGCAGGCGCTGGCGATCTCTGCGACGGCGGCGGGCCACGACAAGGCTGGCTCGGCGTACATGCTGCTGGGCCAGTGGGACAAAGCGCAGGCCGAGCTCGTGAAGGCCCTGACGGCGCGGCAGGAAAAGTTCGGACCCGACGACCCCGAGGTCGCCAGCGCGCTCAACTCGATGGGCGACCTCTACCTCGCGCAGGGGAAAGCCGCCCAGGCGCTGGTCTACTTCGAGCGCGCGCTGGCGCTTCGCCGCAAGCAACTGAAGGAAGACGACCTGTCTCTCGCTTTCGATCTGCTCGGCATCGGCCGCAGCCACCTGATGCTCAAGCAACCCGAAGCCGCCATCGAGCCGCTGTCTCACGCGCTGAAGTTGCGCGAGCCGAGCCAGGACACCGCCGAAGTCGCCGTGGTGCGGTACGAGCTCGCGCGCGCGCTGTGGGAAGCCAAGCCGGAACAGCGCGAGCAGGCCGTGGTGCTCGCCGCGCTCGCGCGCGAAGGGATGACGAAGGACAGACAGCCCGACGTCGAGAAGTGGATGGTGACCCACGCACTGCCCGACGCAGGGACCCGGTGAAGCGCCCCACCCTCTTCATCTGCACAGGCTGCGAGTCCGACAACGCGAGCGGTGACGGCCAGGCGCTCTACGACGCGCTGCGCACCGAACGGAAGGCGCGGGGCTTCAAGCCCTTCTTCAGGCTGAAAGAAGCGAAGTGCCTCGACGGCTGCGACACGCCCTGCAACGCGCGGCTGAAGGGCGTCGATCGCAAGTCGGTGCGCATCACCTGGCTCGACGCGCGAGAAGACGTCGAGTCGCTGCTGCTCGCGGCGAAGCGGTACTCCGAGTCGGGCGACGTCAGCGATCTTCCGGGGCGGCCCGGCTGAGACAGCCGTACTCGAGGCGGCGCAGGTACTCGGTGAAAGCCGTCGACGGCAGCGACGCGATTTCCGCGGCCGCCCGCTTCGGTTCCTTCGCCTTTCCCTTTCCATGCGCCTTCAACAGCGCGCGATGTACCTCGTCGCCGCCCGACGCCGCGAGCAAGCCATCGATGGAGTAAGGCGAACCGGAGTCCGAGAGGAAGTACTCGATCGCTGGCTGATCGTCGGTCACCGGCGGCAGATCGCCCACGTACCGCCGCAGCGCTTCGGTCTCCATCAATAGGCCGCCCCGCATCTCGTCAGGAGTGGCGTAGCCGACCTCGGCCAGGTTTTCGGCAATCGGGCTCCACCGGTCGGCCCACCGTTTCGCATCGAACTTCAACGGCGCGTCCGACGCGACCAGCACCGCTTCCGCGCGCGCCGGGACCCACAGCTGCACCTCGGCGAACACGTCGAGCATCGAACGAATGAGCCGCTTCGCCAGCACGTCCGACTGCTGGTCGAGCGGGATCCACTGGCTCATCACGCCACCTGGGCGAAGGCGGGCCTTCACCAGCGCGTAGAACTCCAGCGAATAGAGGTTCACTGCGCCCGCAGACCGCGGCGGAGGCGGCTCGAAAGAGATGACGTCGTACTGCGCCGCGGTGGACCGCAGGTGGTGCCGGCCGTCGTCGACGATCGCCTTCACGCGCGGATCCTCGAGCACGCCGAAGTTGCTGTCGGCGAAGAGCGGAGCCAGCGCCAGCACGTCGCGGTTCAGGTCCACCACCGTCAGGCCCTTCAGCCCGGGGTGCTTCACGAAAGCCGCCGCCGTCGTGCCCGTGCCGAAGCAGACCTCGAGCACGTCTTTCGGGTCGTCGTGCAGCAACATCGGCACGTGCGCCAGCGTCCGCATGTACCGCTTCGCCGAGAGCACCGTGCTCGCGTACGACACCGATCCGAACAACAGCTGCCGATGCGCAAACGGCGCCGCGCACTTCTCGTCGCACGCGTAGAGCCCCGAGCCGCAGATGCTGTCGTGGTCGTACTGCACGACCGCCAGCGTCCCGTCGGCGCCCTCTCTCACCTCGAGCAGCTTCGAGTCGTCGAACCTCCAGCTGGCCTTCACCAGGTAGTCGCCCGGCAGCAGCAGCAGGCCCACCCCCAGCAACGCCGCCGTCACGAGCAGACCGCGAACGCTCTTCGAAGCCAGCCGCTGCACCAGCAACGCCACGCCCATGCTCAGCAGACAGACGAGCGCGAAGGTGCGTTGCGTGCCCAGCGCCGGAATCAGCCACAGCCCGACCGCCAGCGAGCCGACGATGCCGCCCAGCGTGTTCACCGAGTAGAGGATGCCGACCGTGCGCCCCAGCTTCTCGAACCGGGAAGCCGTGAGCTGCGCGACGAGGGGAAACGCCATGCCGATCAGGGTCGCGGGAAGAAGAATGACGAGCCCCGCGCGAACGAACATGAACGCATAGCCACCCGGCAGCGCGTGCTCGAGCGTGCGGGCCTGGCCGAGCAGCGCCAGCGACAACAGCGCCGTGAGCGCGACGAGGCTCTGCACACTGGCGAGCAGCTCCATCGGGCGGGGATGCGTCGACAGCCGGGCCGAGTAGATGACGCCGCCCAGCACCAGCCCGCCGAGGAACGTCACCAGCAGCAGCGTGAACGCATAGACGCTGGACTCGAGCGTCGACGAGAGCACCCGGAACCACAGCACCTCGTACGCAATCGACGCGAAGCCCGAGAGCGCAAAGGCGAGGAACAGCCAGTGGTGCTGCGGGCCTCCGGTGGTGACCGAGGCCTCCGCGGCCAGGTCGCGCCCGGCGCGGAAATCGAGGGCCAACGCAAAGGCCGCGACCCCGACGTTGGTCGCCGCCGCGATTGCTGCTGTCGCGGTGAGGCCGAACGCGCCGATCAACACGAAGCCCGAGACGCCGCAGCCAAGCGCGGCGCCCAGGGTGTTCAGCGAGTAGAGCCAGCCGAAAGACTTCCCCACCGACGCCACGTCCTTCGTCGCGAACCGCACCAGCGCCGGCAGCGTGCCGCCCATCGCGAAGGTCGGCGCCAGCACCAGCGCGAACACCATCACCACGCGCACCGGTAGCCCGGCCTGCGCCAGGGACGCGGGCAGGTGCGTCAGCGCGAGCGTCACCAGCACTGCCGACACGCCCGTCAAGAGCTCGAGCAACGCGTACGCGCGCAGCGGTCTCCTCACGCGGTCGACCCAGGGGCCGAGCACGAGGCTGCCGACGACCAGCCCAAGAAGAAATGCCGCGACGACGAGGCTGACGGCGACGGTGGTCGCTCCGACGATCAGCGACAGGTGGCGAACCCAGATGACCTCGTAGACGAGGCCGCACATCCCCGAGAGGGTAACCAGCACACCCAGCGCGAGATTCGCGGGCCGCAAACTAGAAGAGCTCGTACCGCGCACCGACCTGCACCTGGTCGTTGCGGCCGAAGTACCCCAGCGGGCTGTACGGCGAGCCCTCGAAGAAGTCGGCGCCGATCCACACCTTCAGCTTCTCGACCCCGAGGAAAGAGAGCCGCGGCGCCAGGGTGAAGCTCTTCTGCACCGGCTCGAAGGCGGCGCTGAGCTCGACCACGAACCTGTCTTGCCAGAAGGTGTAGCCGGCGTTTCCCACGACGAGGTGGAACCACGCGGTGCGGTCGGCCCCGCGCGCGGTCGCCGGCTCGAACAGCAACACCTGCTCGTCCTTGCCCACGTTCGGAATCGCCATGCCCAGGTAGCTCACCGCCCAGACCAGCTTCGAGTCTTCCGCGGTGCTGTAGCCGACCACCCACGTCACCGATGGCTTCGACAGCGGAGCGAACTTCGCGTCGAAGAACGTCTGCCGCGGCGAGTACGAGACGTCGACGTCCAGCTGCCCGGGGCCCACCAACGTCGAGCCTTCGACCGAGAGAATGTGCTGGCGATCGTAGACGCCGGTGAAGAGCTGCTGGTTCGCGGCGAGCCGGTTCTGCACCGAGACCGCGACGGCTGGGTTCACCGTGCGGCCCGCGGCCTGGCTCGACAACAGCGACTGCAACTCGCTGTCGATCACCACCTGCGGCAGCTTCTCGTTGATGAACGCCCAGCTCGCACCGAGCTTTACCCGCCCCGTCGACACCACGCGAAGCGCCACGTCGCCCGCGAAGGCCTGCGGCCGCTTCGTCTCGAGCAGCCTTTCGGGAAGCACATCTTCGATCGTCGGGTCGATGCGCCGGGTCGGCAGCGCCGGAGCCAGCGCCGGCTGCAGCAGCGCCTCGTCCTGCCCGAAGAGCGTGAACCGGGTCGGGGTGAAGAACGGCGCGTACACCGCCATCCACGACACCTTGCCGATCTCACCGCGCGCGCGAAGCGCGAACACTGGCAACACGCCATCGTCTGGGTCTTGCGACAGCAGCCCCACCCGGAAGTCCTTCGGGTTCAGCGCGTCGGCCGGAGCCAGCGCTGCGTTCGCGCCCATCGCGATGCGCTGGTTGCCGACGCGCAGGTCGACGCGCGAGCTGTAGAGGTCGACGAACGCCTCGCCCAGCATCGGCTCGAAGAACGCCTTCGCCCGGTCGCCATCGCGCTGCGAGCCCGCGCGCATCCACGCCTTGCCCTCGATGAAGAGGCGCAGCGACGCGTTGATCTTGACGTCGGCAGCGAGCCGCGCGCGCAGCTGGCCGTCCCACACGTTCTCCCCGAACTCGACCCCGCGCGGCGATTCCCACTGCGTGTCGGCGGCGACGACGACCTGCACGGCCCCGGAAAGCTGCACCGTCGGCCCTTCGCTGGGCGCTTCGAACTGCTCGACCGTGGGCGCTTCCACCGGCGTGAAGGCTTCGACGGGCTCCACGACTTCAACGACCGGCGCGTCGCAGATCAGCCCGCCATCGACCCACGCCAACGCCAGGCACGGCCCCGCGTCCTGCGCGAAGGCAGCGGGGGCGCTCAACGCGAAGAAGACGGCGAGTCCGCGCAAGGGGTCAGCCGCGCTCGAGCGCCCGTTCGGTGTACGCGTCGTCTGACGCCGCGGCGTCCTCGAGCTTCAGCACCGTCATCTGCGTCTTCGTGCCCGCCTGCAGGTTTTCCATCAGGCTCTCGGCGGCGATCGTGCGGTCTTTGAACGCCTTCAGCTTCAGCGTCGTGTAGCGCTTGAAGGGCTTGCCGGCTTTATCCGCGTAGTCGACCTTCATCGGCACCCAGGTCTGCTTGTCGACGAAGAGCTTCACGTCACCGTAGGGCGAGTCGGCGTTGCCCTTGCCCGCGAGCACGTAGACGTCGCGACCGTTGAACTTCTCGTCGGGAAGGCGCTTCGCGTCTTCGTCGCGGGTGCCGTTGCTGGCGATGTCGGCGTAGGAAAAGTCGGTGTCCATGAACGCCTTGCCGCGCTCAGACTTCGCCACTTTGCGCACGCGCTTCAGCTTCGGAAGGTACAGCGAGATGTCGTCCGACTCGCCCGGCCCGCCCTCGATGGTGAGGAAGGCGACGCCCGCGACGCCCGCCGGCTGAATGAAGCGCGAGAGCGCGTGGTTCTTGCCGCCGACGTTCTTCGACGACGTGCTCAACACCTGGTCTTTCGTCTTCCCGTCGGCCGACGTGGTGGTGAGCTTGAGCTCTGCCGACAGGTTGACGAGGTTCAGGGCGCCGCGCTCACGCGACTTCTTCGAAATCTCGGCCGCCGTCTCTTCCCCCAGCGCCGCAGTGGCCGCGAGCACCGTGCACAGCATCCACACTCGAGTCATGGTCGTCTCTTTACTTCAGGGACGTGGTTCGGGCCCTTCAGATTCGAGCTCCTCAAGACGGCCTCGAGCCGTTGTTCGGCCGCGCGCAGCCGGTCGTCTTTCGGCAGCAGTACCCGGGCGATGGCCAACTGCTCGAGCGCGCGCGGCACGTTGCCCCGCGCCACTTCGCACCGCGCGTCAGCCTCGAGGACCCAGGGGTCGGCCGGCGCATACAGAACGGCAGCCGATGACGCCTCGCAGGCGCGATCGATTTCCCCCATCTGCAGCAGGGCCAACGCGAGCTCCCGGCGCGACGTCACATCGCCCGGCTCTCCGCGCACTGCCGCGGCCAATGCATCGGCGGCCGCAGCGGGCTCGCCGTCACGAAGAAGCGCTCCTCCCAACCGGCCGAGCACGGGTGGCGCGTTGGGGAAGAGCAGCGCCCGGGCCCGCGCCTCGCGCAGCGCCTTCGGCTCGTCGAAGCGAATGCCGGCGACCATCGCCTCGGCGACGTGGCCATAGCGGGGGAAGCCATCGGGAAAGGTGAAGACGAGCTGGTAGACGAGCTCGCCGCGGGGCACGAAGTAGGCGGTGAGGCGGGTCGCCCCCTGCGGCTCGTAGAAGCGGGCGTTGACTTTGAGGGCATCGCGATCTCCCAGGCGCGCGGTGACGGGCTCTTCTGGCACCACCTTGAAGACATCGGGCCCCAGCGCCACCGGGTTCAACCTCTCGTCGATGAACGCGCGCGCACTCGCCTGCGCGTCGGCCATCAAGCTGCCGTTGCCGATCTGCACCGCCTCTGCCGCGAAGCTCGCGCGTCCCAGGCCCGGCAAGCCGTTGTACCAGGCGAGACTTCCCAGCGGATTTGCGCCCTTCAGCCACGCGCGCGGCACGGGCACGGAAATGCCAAAGGTGTCGTCTCGCTCGGTTCGCAGCATCGGCAGCGACTCGCCCAGCAGCTGCTGCCCGAAGAGCACGAACGCCAATATCGCCAGCGACGGAGCGGCCCTCAGCGCCGGGCTCCACCACCGCGCCGGCTCGGTGAGCTGCCGCGGCCGCATGAAGCCCGCGCACAACATCCCCGCCAGCAGCCCGCCAAAGTGCGCCCAGTTGTCGACGCCCTTCGAGGTGAGGCCAATCAGCAGGAGCCCGATGACGGTGGGAATCGCTGCCTCTCCCATCACCCGCCGGTACCGCGACGGCAGCAGGCCCCGGTACTTCAGGCCGAACACCACGACGCCACCGAGGCAGCCGTACACCATGCCCGACGCGCCGATGCTCACCGCGTCCGACAGGAACAGCGATGTCGTCATCGTCGCCAGCCCCGAGAAGACGAGCAGCCAGAGGTAGTCGAGCGTTCGGTATGTGTTCTCGAGCGCGCCGCCGACATTGAAGAGGACGAACATGTTGAGCCCGATGTGCAGGGCGTCGCGGTGAAGAAAGTTGGCAGTGAGCAGCCGCCACAGCTCGCCCAGGTCAGTCACCAGCGGGCCGACCTTGCCGCCGAACCGCACCATGTCGTCGATGTCCAGCGGCCCGCCCCGTACTGTGTAGAGGTAGACAGACAGGTTCAAGAGGATCAGCGCCGACGTCATCCACGGGAAGCGGGCGATCGAGAAGGTGCGCGCGAAGAAGGCGCGCCTGGGCTCGTGAAGCGACTGGTAGAGGGTGAGCTCGCAGGCGGGCACGAAGCCTTCGCCAGTGACGGCGGGCACCCGCACCAGGCTCTGGGGGCTGACCTCGCCCCGGCGGACGCGGGCCTCGAATTCGGCCAGATCGACGTGCTCGTCACCCGACTCGGTTCTCAAGGTGAGTGGTTGACTCATGGCGGGACCCGGTCATTCTCGCCCGTCCGGCTGACGGATGGACACACATGGCTCAAAAGCCGTCGTGATTTGGCGAGGATGCGCTTTGTCCCGTACTGGTTTGTGGTGCTAGAAATCGGATCCGCGTGCTGAAGCTGATCATTGAAGACGACGAAGGCCGAAAGACAGTCGTCCCATTCGTACGGGATGAGATCACCATCGGCCGTCAAGAAGGGAACACGATCCGACTGACGGAGCGGAACGTCTCTCGCCGCCACGCCCGGCTGGTTCGCCAAAACGGGCACGTGCTGGTCGAGGATCTCGGCAGCTACAACGGGATCCGGATCAACGGCGACAAGATTCAGGGCCAGGTGCCGGTGCACGACGGCGACCTGATTCAGATTGGCGACTACGACCTCGCGGTACAGACCGAGGCGACCCAGGCAGCGGCCGCAGCAGCGGCGGCGACGTCGCCCATTGTTCCGGTGAATGCCAGCCAGGGCGCGACACCGACCGATCTCGACGCCGTGGGCGACAAGCCACCCCAGCGTCAGACCGCGGCTTCGAGCGCGATGACGATGAAGCTGCCGGACATGAACCAGACGTCTCCGGCGCTGCCGATTGTCAGCGATGCCAGCCAGACGCTATCGGGCGACGAAGACGGCCCCGAGGAAGCAGATCCAGACGATGTGCAGTCGGCCTCGGGCGAGTCGGACACCGGCCGCCGCCAGTCGACCGCGATCATCCGCATGGATCAGGTCGAAGGAAACCGCCCCCGCCAGGTGGTGGACATCGACCCTTCGGAAGCGCCGCGCCTCGTGGTGCTCAACACCGAGTTCGCCGGCCGCGAGTTCGCGTGCATTCGCACCGAGCTGAAGATCGGCCGCATCGAAGACAACGACATCGCGCTCGACCACCGGTCGCTGTCGCGCACGCACTGCAAGATCGTTCGCGAAGACACAGGCGAATGGCGCGTGGTCGACATGCAGTCGGCGAACGGGCTGATGGTGAATGGCGAGCCCTACGCCCAGTCGGCGCTGCGCACGGGCGACACGCTCGAGCTCGGGCACGTGAAGTTCAAGTTCGTGGGGCCGGGCGAAGCGTTCACGCTGGCCCCGTCTTCCGAAGGCGTGCAGGTCAAGCAGTCGGCCACCCGCGACTCGAAGGCTCCGATGATGGCCGCCGCGGCAGTGGCGCTCGTCGGCCTGGTCGGTGCGGTCTACTGGTTCGGGCTGCGTCCCAAGCCGATCGACAAGCCGGTGGTGGTCGACGAGATCGCGGTCAACAACCCGCCCGACAAGGAAGCGACTCCCGAGCAGCCTGAGCCCCGCGAGCTGACCCAGGAAGAGAAGGTGAAGGAGAACACGAAGAAGATTTCTGACGCCGAGAACGCGATCGCCACCCTCGACTGGGTGAAGGCGAAGGAAATCCTCGAGTCGTGCTTCGTCGGTGAATCGCCCTGCCCCCAGGCCACCCAGCTGCTCGGCCAGATGAACCAGGAAAAGGGTGCGAAGACTTCGCTCGAAAAGGCCGAGAAGGCGCTTCAGGACGGCGACCTCGCCGCCGCGAACGACGAGCTCAACAACGCGTCGAGCACCAAGCTTCTTCGCAAGCGCCTCGCCGCAGCCCAGACGCGGTACCGCACGCTGGTGGGCGAGGAAGTCGCCGCGACCGCCGCCAAGAAGAAGGACCCGGTGGCCGAGGTGAAGCCGGTTCCGGTCGTGCCGCCCGAGCCTCAGAAGCCTGCAGCGCCTGACGGCCAGGTCTTCTACGAAGAAAGCCGGAAGCTCCTCAAAGAGAAGCAGTTGCCCGCCGCGAAGACCCAGCTCGAGAAGTGCGTCAAGGTCGCGCCCAGGAATTTTGAGTGCCACAAGCTGCTCGGCACCGTCTACGCAAGATTGGATAAGCCAGAACAGGGCTTAAAGGCGTACAAGGAGTTCCTCCGTCTGGCTCCGCCGGATCATCCGGCGATTTCCCAAGTCCAGCTCATCATCGACACCTACGAGAAGGGGCTTAACAAGTAACCACGTGCGCCAATCCCCTTCGATTCGCGCCCTCGTCGTCGACGACGAGGTCGAAAACGCAGACCTCTTCAAGCTCATCCTTTCCAAAGAAGGCTACCAGGTCACGGCTTTGACCGACCCGACCCAGGCGGTCGGCGAGCTCAAGGCCCACGACTACCACCTGGTCGTCCTCGACATGATGATGCCTGCGATGTCGGGCACCGAGCTGCTCAAGGAAATCAGGAAGTGGGACGACGACATCGCCGTCATCGTCGCCACCGGGTACCCGACGGTCGACACCGCGGTCGAGAGCCTCAAGCTGGCGGCCAGTGACTACGTCCGCAAGCCTGTCGAGCCCGCGGCGTTCATGGAAACGGTGCGCAGTGTCCTCAACAAGAAGGGCATCTCGCGCGACCCGGAAGCCGACCTTCACCGGAACATCGGCCGCTTCATTCGCGAAGGCCGCACCGGCCAGAGCCTGACGCTGAAGCAGCTGGCCCGCCGCACGGGGCTTTCCGTCTCGCTGCTGTCGCAGATCGAACGGGCCGAGAGCTCGGCGTCGATTTCGTCGCTCTACAAGATCGCCTCGGCGCTGAAGGTGCCGATGAGCGAGCTGTTCGGCGACACCTAAATTCCGCTGAACTTCGGAGGGCGCCGGGCGAGAAACGCCTCGCGCCCTTCTTTCGCGTCGGCACTGTTGAACGCCGCGCGCCGCAACCCTTCCAACGCCTTCGCTTCCGACTCGTTCGGCCCGCCCTGCATCAGCGCCTGGAAGGTGCGCTTCATCCCCGCCACTGCCAGCGGCGCGGCGCCTGCGAGCCCGGCGCACACGCTCAGCGCGCGCGCCTCGGCGTCGTCGGCCTTCACGTCGAGCAAGCCGTAGCCCACCGCCTCGTCCGCGCCGATGCGAGCGCCCGTGAGCAGCATCCACTTCGCGCGGCCCAGGCCCGTCAGCGCCGCGACCCGGCGAATGCCACGGGCCGCGTAGACGACCCCAAGCTTGGCCGGCGGTAAGCAGAACAGCGCGTTGTTGTCGCCGATGCGGAAGTCGCACGCGCACGCGAGCTCACAACCAGCGCCGAACGCGGGCCCCGTGACCAGCGCCACCGAAGGCGCCGGGTGCCCCTGCAGCAAGTCGAAGACCTCGCCGATGAAGTCGTCGGGCAACGGGCCTTCGCCCACCGCGCTCAGGCTCGAGAGGTCGTAGCCCGCTGAGAAGGCGCTGTTGCCGTCGCCGCGCACCAGCCAGCAGCGCACCCCTTCTGCCGACTGCAGCGCGGCCTTCAGCTGACCCAAGCTCGCGTCGTCGAGCGCGTTCTTCCGGCCTTCGTTTCGCAGGGTGAGGCGGCGAACGCCACCCCCCAGGTCTGCCGAATCGAAAGACGCCGTCACGTCAGCCGACGACGACGAGCACGTCGCCTTCGTTGACCGCCTGCGTTTCCTTGCAGCGAATTTCCTTCACCGTGCCGCCCTCGGTCGCCTCGACGGGCATTTCCATCTTCATCGACTCGAGGATGACCAGCGTGTCGCCGGCGTTCACCGCCTGGCCGACTTTGCATTCGATCTTCCACACGGTTCCAGTGATGTGTGCCGCGACGTCCGCCATGGGGATGCTCCGTAAAAAGGGTTGAAGGGAAACTACGGCTTCGCGTGGTTCTCGAGGAACCGGGTGTCGAGCTTGCCCGCGCGAAAGGTCTCGTCGCGAAGGATGCGGGCGTGAAGCGGAAGGTTGGTCTTGATGCCCTGGATGTCGAACGCATCGACAGCTGCGGTCGCCCGCGAAATCGCCTCAGCCCGGTCGGCCCCCGAGACGATCAGCTTCGCAATCATCGGGTCGTAGTTCGGCGTGACGAGGTCGCCTTCGGCGTAACCCGCATCGAGCCGAACGCCCGGGCCGGTGGGCGCCCTGAAGACTTTCAGAGGCCCAGGTGACGGAAAGAACTTCACCGGGTCTTCCGCGTAGATCCGGAACTCGAGCGCGTGGCCTTTGCGCTTCACTTCTTCCTGCTTCACCGTCAGCGCCTCGCCGGCCGCGATGCGGAACTGCCAACCGATGAGGTCGACGCCCGTCGTCAGCTCGGTCACCGGGTGCTCGACTTGCAGCCGCGCGTTCATCTCGATGAAGTAGATGCCGCCGTCGCTGTAGAGGAACTCGACAGTGCCCGCGTTCGCGTAGCCGAAGGCCTTCGACGCCTTGATCGCCGCGTCGAACATCGCCTGCCGCAGCGCCTCGTTGGCACCGCCCGCGAACAGCGGAGCGCCCGCTTCTTCCACCACCTTCTGGTGCCGGCGCTGAATGCTGCACTCGCGCTCGAGCACGTGAATCAGGTGCCCTTTGAGGTCACCGAGAATCTGCACCTCGATGTGGCGCGGGTTCGGGAAGTAGCGCTCGAGGTACACGCCCTCGCGACCGAAGGCGGCCTTCGCGCGGTCGGAGCACTGACGAAAGACCTTCTCGACGTCGGCGGGCGTCTGCGCGACCGCCATGCCGATGCCGCCACCGCCGCCCGCTGCCTTGCACAGCACGGGGAAGCCGATCGCCTCTGCTTCCTTCTGCGCCGTCGCCACGTCCGGCACCACCGCCGCCGTCCCAGGCACCACCGGAACTCCAGCCGCGACGACGAGCCGCCGCGCTTCCGACTTGTCCTTCATGCGCTCCATCGCCTCGGGCGGAGGCCCGATGAAGGTGACGCCCGCGTTCGAGATGGTGCGCGCGAACTGCGCGTTTTCCGAGATGAAGCCGTAGCCCGGGTGCACCGCTTCGGCGCCTGTCTTCTTCACCGCATCGAGGATCGCGTCGACGTTCAGGTAGCTGTCTTTGGCCGGCGCCGGCCCCAGACGAACAGCCTCGTTGGCCTCTTTCACGAAGGGCAGCTTCTCGTCGGCGTCTGAGTAGACAGCGACGGTCTTCATCCCCATCGACTGAGCGACGGTGTTGATGCGCCGGGCGATTTCCCCGCGGTTGGCGATTAAGATTTTGCGGAACATGGGCGGGCGACCGTAACCAGCCCCCCGCGCACTGACAACGACGGAAACTGCTCAGTGCTTCAGCTGCTCGAACACCTGCGCCGTGCGCTCGGTGAGATCGCTGGTGCGCTGCAGCAACACGTCGAGCTCGGCAAAAATCGAGTCGACCTCTGACTGCTTGCGGGGCGCGGGAATGTCGCCCTCGTGGCTCAAGCGATTCAGCAGCGTCACCACGCGAAGCAGGTGCTGGTGGGCGAGCAGCAAGTCGCGCCCCGCCCGGCTGCCTTCCTTCGTGAACAGCAGCCCCGTCGTGTACAGCTTCCCAATCGCCCGCTTGTTGGCGCCGAGCACTTTGCCCAGGCGCTCACGGTACGTGGTCAGCCGCCGGGCGAGCCGCGCCTCGGTGAGGCTGACGACAGGCGAGTCCGGTGTTCGACGGGGCACGAGCTGCAGTCTTAGCTCGCCGGCGCCGGCTCAGTGGTCATCGGATCCTGCGACGGTGCCTCGGGCACCTTCTCGGCCGGCGGCTCGGCGTCGGCAGCGCGCTCGGTCACCGGCATGCGGTACGTGAGCGTGAGGCCGACGACCTGCGCCGTGCCACCGTACGTGCCCGAGAAGCCGGGCGCCGTGCTCTCGGCGCCGGTGAGGGCGACGAACTGGTAACCGATGTCGACGCCGAAGCCGCTGTCGTGCTTCCAGCCGACGCCCGCGGTGATCTTCACGCGCGTCGAGTCGGGGATGTCGGGCGTCAGCGTGGGGCGAATCGCGGGGGTCGGGTCGTAGACGAAGCCGAGGCGAATCGAGACGGACTTCGTCACGTCGAGCTCACCGCCGAAGTGCACGCTGACCTGGTCAACCCACTTCTTCTGCAGCGGCACCGTCAAATCGGGGTTCTCGAAGTTGATCGTCAGGTCGGTGAAGCTCGACCATTCGACGAAGTTCGCGTCGAGCGCGAGGCGCAGGCTGTCGATGGGCTGCAGCATCAGGCCGAAGTTCGCCTGCGTCGGCAGAATCACCGTGCCGTTGATTTCCTGGTCCTTCAGGCGACTGGCGAACTCGACGGGCACGTTCGAGAAGTGCGCGCGGCCTTCGAACTTCAGCGTCACCGGGCTGCGGTAGGTCGCGCCGAAGAAGAAGCGCTTCTCGACGATCTCGATCTGCGCCCCCGCGTTCCAGCCGAAGCCCCAGGCGCCACCGCCCAGCACCACGTTGCCTTCGGTGTCGACGAAGTTCAAGGCGCGCTCGATGGTCAGTGTGCCGCGAATCGCGTTGAAGCCCACGCCCAGCTTGAACCGCGGGTGAACGCGGTACGCCAGGGTCGGGTTGATGTCGAACACCTGCAGCGACGACTTGATCGCTTTGAACCGGCCTTCCCAGTCGGCCGGCCAGTTACCTGACGCACCGAACGGCGAGAAGATGCCGACGCCAATCGACAGGTCGTCGGTGAGGCCGAAGGTGAGGTGCCCGTGCGGTGGCGGCGACACCCCCACGGGGCTGCTGGTGACTTCACCATCGTCCGCGTGGGTGAAGTTGATCATCGGGATGATCAGCGACACGCCCGCCTGGATGCCGAAGCCTTTCCGGCCAGAGATGCCGGCCGGGTTGTAATAGATGGCCGACGGGTCATCGATGAACGCGGTGACCGCGCCACCCATGCCCGTCGCACGCGCCCCGTGCACGTCGAGCTTGAAACCAGCGCCGAACGCGACCGACGAGAGAAGAAACAGGCAGGCTGCAGTGAGCTTGTTCATTGGTTGTTTTCTCGAAGGCTCAGGGCGCCGGCTGGGTGCCGGTCGTGAGGAAGTTCGCCATCTGGGTCTGGGCCTTGGTGCGGGCCGCGACGCAGTCGGCATTCGGGTTCGCCGTGCCATCACCGGGGCACGCCAACAGGTAGCTGTGGCGGCTGGCGGCGGGGAAGCCTGCGCCTGGCTGGCTGAACGTGAGGAAGGCCTGGTTCGCCGGCGTCTGGTTGGCCGCGTTGATCAGCTGAATCGTCGTCGGGTTGGGGATGACGACGTCGTTCTCGATGTACTGGATGTACACCTTGCGGCCCGGCGGCACCGACTGGTTCACGCCGGTGTGGATCGCGTTCTGCGGATCCGCCGGGTCGAGAATCATGCGCGCCAGCACCATGAACTGATCGAACGCCGGCATGCCCGGACGCAGGCCCAGCGCGGCCAGCGAACCCAGGAAAGCCGTGCGCTGCGCGCCGAAGCCCGGCGCCGTCAGCAGCACCTGCACCTGGTCAGAGCCCGGCACGTTGAGGCCGATGAACTTGAAGTCCGTGTTCACCGCGCTCGCCATCGCCCCGTTGAAGCCACCGAGGCTCTGGCCGACGTAGTTGATGAGGCCGGTGTTCAGCTGCGCGTTCGGGTCGGCCGCGATGAGGCGCTGGCGAAGGCTGCCCGCCGTCGAGCTGTCGACCTTGAGAATCTTGATCAACATCGCGAAGTCCAGCGGGCCGTAACGGAAGTTGTCGCGGGTCGCGAAGAGGTTCGTGAGGTTGAGGAAGTTCCACGAGGCAATCGCGGGCGGGTTCGACGGCGCCGTTCGCAGGAAGTCGCCGCCTTCGCACAGGTTGGTCGAGAGGCAGAGGCCCTGGTTCTGCACCTGGCAGGCGAGGTCGCCGGTCGCGCCGTCGGTGCCGAACGAGCAGGCTGACGCATTGGCCGGGAGGCGCGCCACGCAGCGGCCGGTGGTCGCATCACACTGCTGGGTCGCCGGGTTCGCGCAGGCGCCATCGTCAGAAGCCGCCATCGTCACCGAGGCCGAGCCGACGCAGGTCGTGCGCTCGCCGTGGTAGATGACGTCGATCGCCACCGTCGCGAAGCCAATCGCCGCTGCGGTGTTCGAGAACGCAATCATCGCGGTGCGGTTGCTGGTCAGGCCGTGCCCGAAGACGAGCACCGGGAAACCATTCGCGGGCGGAGCGCCCTTCGGAATCGTGATCCACGCCGGGGCGCGCCGGAACTGCGGCAGGCCCGTGGGCGGGTTCAGCGTGCCACCGATGCCATTGAGGATGAACGGCATCGGCACCTGCGCCTGAAAGACGTTCACGTTCGGAATCAGCGCCGAGGGCAGCAGGCCCGAGATGTTGTTCACCGAGCTCGGCAGCGCCAACGCGGCCGGCAGCGCGGCCGGCAACGCGTTGAGCACCTGCAGCACCGACACCGTCGCCTGCGTGCGGTAGCTGAAGGCAAGCGCGAGAGTCTTGCGCGGGCGGCCCGCAATCTCCAGGGCGTCGAACATCGGCTTGAATGCGGCACGGATCGGCTCGAGCGCGGCGGCCTGCAAGTCAGAGACGCCAGAGATGGTGCTCTTGCCGTTCTCGAGCAGCGTCGCCTTGCTGCGCAGCAGCGCAAAGGCGGGGGCCGGCATCACCGCGCGGCCCTTCGTGTCTTTGAGGCCCGTGGTGAGCCACGCCGCGTAGTTGCTGCGCTCTTCCAGCGGGCGGTTCATCACGAACTGCAGCTGCTGGGGCGCCGGTTCGATCGAGCCGCCGTCAGGGAAGAAGACGCCCGTGCCGCCGTCGGCCATCTTGCTCGAGGCGCAGTCGAGGCACACGCTGACGTTCGGCTGCAGCGGCCCGGCGCCCGTGAGTTTGACGAAGCCCGTGGTGCCGCCGTCCAGCGAGGCCGGGTCGACCTTGTCCTGGTCCAGCGCGCCGCGGGTGTCAGAGTTTTCAGAGACGGCCATCGCGGTGAGCGAGAAGCCTTCGAGGGTGTTGAGACCCTGCACCAGCTGCTGCTGCAGGCCCGGGGTGGTGGGCACCGGCAGGTTCACGCGCGTGCCACCGTCGGGCAGCGGCACCGTGAGCAGGTTGTTCGGGAAGGGGATGATCGACTGCGCGGGGTCGAAGGTCGCCTCGGGCTGGTTGACCGTGCGGAAGACCCACAGCAGCGCGACTTCTTCACGCGGAATGCCGAGCACCGCGTCGACCTTGTCGAGCACCGGCTTGTAGCTGCGGCGCAGGCCTTCGAGCGCGATCGCCTGGCTCAAAGAGACGGGGGCCGCGTTGATCTGTGCGGCGCAGTCGGCTGAGGTCAGGTCAGTGCAGGTGACGAGCGAGTTCGCGCTGCGGACCAGTGCCCAGGTCTCGGTGGCCGACACGTTGCCGCCGCCGACCTTCTTCACTCCGTCATCGCCGCTGCGGACGATGACCGCGATCGACTGGGCCTTGCCCCAGCTGCCATTGGGAGGCGCAACGCGAAGCGTCTTCGTCGCCTGGTCGTAGGTCACCGTCGCCTCGCCGAGGGCGCCGAAGCCACCGTCGGGGTTGGGCAGCAGCGAGACAGCGAGCACGTTGCCATCGAAGGTGTCCGGGTCCAAATCGCCGCCGACGACTTCGGCCGTCGCGACTGCCGACACCGGGAAGCCGTTCAGCGTGTTCAGGTACTCCGCGATGAATTCCTTCTGGGCCGCCGTGCCCGCGTCGTCGATCGGGGCGTTGACGAGGCCCGTGGTGCGGTCGATGGCGAGGTCGTTGGGCGAGGGCACTTTTGGCGGAACCGCGGCCGGGTTGAACTGCAGCAGGGTGAAGCCGTTGGCCTTGAAGGTCCACGCGATCACCACGTCGGTGCGCGCGATGCCGCCGGTGGCGACCTTGTCGAGCACCGGCTTGTACTTGAGGCGCAGCGCCTCGAGGCGGCGGGCGGCGCTGGTCTGGTCGGCGAGGCGCTTGCTCGCATCATTCTTGACCGCTGAGGGAATCACCTCGGTCGCGGCGATGCAGCCGCCGTCGTCGTTGCAGCGCAGCAGCGAGCCTTCCGAGCGGATGAAAGACCACGTCGCGCTGCCGACGACCGGACGAACGCCGTCGCCGGCCTTGACGCCGTTCGCTCCGCCGATGACGGCGATCGCGTAGGTGTTGCCGGCCTTCCAGCCGCCCGAGGGAGCACCGACGTTGATGCGGCCGGGCGCCTCTGCGTTGCCCGTCTTCACGTAGGCGATGCTGCTCGGGGTCACTTCGGTGAGGCCTTCGGTGACGTTGAGCACCTTGACGCTGCCGGCGCCGACGCTGGGCGCGGAGAGCTCGCCGTCGAAGGTCGTCGAGGCACCGGCCGACAGCGGAAAGCCGTTGATCGAGTTGAGGTAGTTGTAGAACTCGACGTCGACGTCACTGGCCGACGCGGGAATCGGCACTGCGAGCAGGCCCGTTTTCGGGTTGGTCGCCAGGTCGTTGGGTGAGGGCACCACGGCCGGCACGGCAGAAGGGTCGAAGCGGGCGACGACCACATCCGGGGGCGCGACGTTCTCGATGTTCGGAGTACACGCGAACCACGCGAGGCACACGAGAGCGACTGAGAGCTTCTTCATGGGGATTTCCTAAAGGTGACGCGAAGGAGAAGGCGGGCGGCTGCATAGCAAACCGCAAGGCGCAACGTTTGATTTTTGGTCAAGCGCCACTTGCGGGGCTCGCGCTAGAAGAGCCTTTGTGTTCCTCGCCGCCTACTTGAAGCTTTACGTCGACTGCCTCTCGAGGGCCGCCGCTGGCATCGCGAAGAACGCGTGGACGCTCGTGTTGCCGATGGGGCTTTTTGCTGCCGTCGCGCTGCTGGCGGTGCCGCTGTCGGCGCTGGGGCCGCTGTCCGGCATGTTCCTGCGGCTCGCGATGTACTTCGCCTTCAGCAGCTACCTCTACTTCGCGGCCGGCATCGTCGCGAACCAGAAGGTCGGCCTCGACGATTTGAAGAAGAGCTTCCTCGCCTACTTCTGGAGCATCATGGGCCTGCTCTTCGTGGTGTGGATCGCCGAAATCGTGCTCGGCGCGGTGTTCGGCCAGAACCCGAACAAGGGCGTCATCCTCCTCGGGCTCGACCTGCTCGCGTTCATCGTGCTGAACGCCGCCCCGGAAATCATCTACACGAAGGGCACCCGCGGCGGCATGGACACCATCTCGCGCAGCGTGAAGTTCGTTCAGGAAAACTGGATTGAGTGGTTCGTGCCGATGCTGCTCGTCGGCGCGGCGGCGTACGGCGTCTGGTCGAACCTGTGGCGGCTGCCCGGCGCAGTGACGCTGGTGCTCGCGCTGGTGGGCGGCGCCATCTTCCACTTGGTGATGGTGTTTCGCGGGCACCTGTTCGAGGCGCTGGACAGCAGCACGCACCGGCAGCGCATGTTCAAGTATGGCCGGCGCGACGCTTAGTCTTCGGCAGCGACCAGGTTGAAGTCGGGGATCTCTTTCTTCATGTAGTCGCGCATCCGCACGACCAGCGCCGACTCGATCTGCCTCGCGCGCTCGCGGCTGACGCCCCACTGGGCCCCGATGTCTTGCAGGGTCAGCGGCTCGTCCGACATGAGGCGCTTGTCGAAGATGAAGCGCTCTTTGTCGCTGATCGTCAGCGCGAACTGGCCGAGCTTCGTCCTGAAGACGTCGCGCAGCTGCGCGTTGCCCAGTGACTCTTCGGCGCCGATCGCGTTCGACGGCAGGGCGCGATCGGCGCGGGTCGACTTGTTGTCGTCGTCGCCCACCCGCATCGGAGCGTCCAGCGACAGCTCGTCGTTGCCGAGCCGTTGATCCATGTCGACCACTTCCTGCTCGGTGACGTTCAGCCGCTGCGCGAGCAGCTTCGGCGTCACTTCGAACCCCTGGTTCCGCAAGCGTTCTTGTTCCTGGCGCAGCTTGAAGAAGAGCTTTCGCTGGGCTTCCGTCGTGCCCAGCTTCACCATCTTCCAGTTGTCCATGATGTAGCGAAGGATGTACGCGCGAATCCACCAGGCCGCGTAGCTCGACAGCTTCACCCCGCGACCCGGATCGAACTTCTTCACGGCCTGCATGAGGCCGACGTTTCCTTCCTGGATCAAGTCGAGCAGCTGAATCGGGTTGCGGTGGTACTCGTGCGCGAGCTTCACCACGAGGCGCAGGTTGCTGGCGACCAGCCGGTAGGCCGCCTTCACGTCGCCCGACGCGCGGTACTTCTCGGCCAGCGCCACCTCTTCTTCGCGGGTGAGCAGGGGGTGCTTCACCACCTCGGCCATGTACGCCTGCAGCGCGTCGCGGCGCACGAGCCTGGCGTCGGGGTCGTCGTCGACGGTCGGCTGCACGACCAGGCCAGTCGCATCGACGTCTTCCAGCTCTTCGGCCGGGGGCTCGATCTCGTCGCTGCCTTCGACCGCGATCGGACTCTTCGCCGGCACGTCCTCGACGAGCTCCGCATCGGCCACTTCTTTCTTTACCCGTCGAGCCATCCCGACTCCTTCGTAACGCAAAGCCGCGCGAAGGCCCATTGCTCGTGCTACACGAAATGCGCAATGAGCAATCAGCCTCTTCCGATGCCCAGTGGTGCTGCTGACCGCGACCAGGAATACGTCGCCGATGTCAGCTTCGACTCGCTCGGCCTCTCACCCGAAGTCCGCAAGGCCATCGCCGAGCGCGGTTACACCCACCCCACCCCTGTGCAGGCCAAGGCTTTCGCCCCCGTGATGGCGGGCCGCGACCTGATCGTCCGGTCGAAGACAGGCACGGGAAAGACGGCCGCGTTCGGGCTGCCCCTGCTCGAGCGCATCGAGAAGGGCGAGAAGAAGGTCAAAGCGCTGATTCTGTGCCCGACCCGCGAGCTGGCGATGCAGGTCGCCGCCGAGCTGAGCGAGCTGGCCAAGTACCGTGAGATTCGCGTCACTGCGATCTACGGCGGCGCCTCGATGAAGGTGCAGGAAGACGCGCTGGACGACGGCAGCGCAATCATCGTCGGCACCCCGGGCCGCGTGTTCGACCACATCCAGCGGCGGAACCTGAAGCTCGGCGACTGCGCGTTCGCGGTGCTCGACGAGGCCGATGAGATGCTGAACCAGGGCTTCTTCGAGGAAGTGACGCGGATCCTCGACTACCTCCCGAAGACCCGGCAGGTGCTGCTGTTCTCGGCGACGGTGCCCGACGACATCCAGCGGCTGATTTCCAAGTACACGACCAACGCCGAGACGCTGCTGCTGTCGGGCGACGTCTTCACCGTCGATCACATCCAGCACATCAAGTACGACGTGTCGGAGGCGTACCCGAAGCCGCGCAACCTCATCTACATGCTCGAGATGGAAGAGCCCGACAACGCGATCGTCTTCTGCAACACGCGAAGCGACACCGAGCTCGTCTGTGCCGTGCTGAACCGCAATGGCTTCGACGCCGAGCTCCTGAACGGCGACCTGCCGCAGAAAGAGCGCGAGCGCGTGATGGCGATGGTGAAGCGGGGCGAGGTGGCCTTCATGGTCGCCACCGACCTTGCCGCCCGCGGCATCGACATCTCGGACCTCGGCCACGTCATCAACTACACGCTGCCCGAAGACCCCGCCGTCTACCTTCACCGCGTCGGCCGCACCGGCCGCATCGGCAAGAAGGGCGTCGCGCTGAACCTCGTCTCGGGCCGCGAGTTCTCGCAGTTCTCGACGCTGGAAAAGAAGTACGGCATCCAGTTCGAGAAGCGCGAGATGCCGAGCCCCGAGCTCGCCGTCACGATGTGGACGGATCGCCACGTGAAGGAGCTGAAGGAAGCGGCCTCTGGCACCATCTACGAAGGCTTCCTGGGCCTGGCCAGTGAGCTGAAGAAGCGCCCCGACGCCGACGAGCTGATCGCGTTGATGCTGAAGAGCTTCTTCAAAGAGCTGCGAAAGGAAAAGCTGTCGACGGGCGGGAAGGAAGAAGCGCCCGCGGCCGCGCACAAGTTCGAGAAGCTGCGGCCGCACGAGAAGCGGTACGCCGACGCGCCGCCGTCGCGCGGCCCGAAGGGTGACAGCAAAGACCGCAAGCCGTTTCGCGAGCGCGGCGGTCGGCCCGACGTGAAGACCGAGCCCGACCGTTCTGAGCTGCGCGCCGTACAGCGCCCCGTCGCGTCGCCCACGACGCCGATTCCGCACGACGCGCCGACGCCTACCGAAGGAACTGTCGCGGTGGCGATTGCACCGGTGGCGGCCGCACCTCGCCCGCCTGCGGCCCCGCGCCGTGCGCCGGCAAAGAAGCTGTCCGACCGCGAGCTCTTCGAAGCGCTTCAGCGCGGCGAGACGCCCCCGATTCCCGACCCGACCACCGATGAGAACCCGGCCGTCGAGGAAGAGGCAGTGGTGGAAAGCCGGCCGCCTCGCCGTGCGAGCAGCAGCAACCTCGGCAGCGATGAGATCCGCGCCACCCGTGAGCCGCGCGGCGAATCGCGCGGTGAGCCCCGGGAAGACCGCGGTGAACGGCGCCCCCGCCGTGAGCGCAGCAAGAGCGAAGTGGCTCCTCCTGCTCCCGGCCAGGTCCGGATGTGGCTGAACCTCGGCACGCTCGATGGTCTCGACAGCGCAGGCGTGGCGTCGGCAATGGAAGCGGCGGGCGCTCCGGCGGGCAAGGTGCAGCGCGCCGACGTGCTTCGCAGCTTCACCTACCTGTTCGTGGCGGAAGAAGACGTCGCGGGCTTCGAAGCGACCGCCGGCAAGAAGCAGGGCGAGAAGGCGATCAAGATCGAGCGGGCGAAGAAGTAGGCGGCCTGAAGAAATGAACCTCGCGTGGCTGCTGCTGCTGGCGCTGCCCGAGGATCCTGCGATCGCACTCGAGGCGTTGGGCCGCTTCGGCCCCACGCCCGAGTGCGAGCTTCAGGACCTCTTCCACCCGTTCTCGCCGCCCCCGCCGATTCCCGCGTTCGAGGGAATCCACGCAGAGGTCGCGCCGTACCTCGAGCACACCCATCGCGCGGTCGTGCTGCGTGCGGCGGCGCTCGTCTGTCGCGCGGGCGACGCTTCAGCTGCAGGTCGCCTCGTCACGGTCGCCCGCCGTTGGCCGTGTGAGAACGCGCTGATTCGGATGGCGGCTGCGGTGTCGACCGAGCTGAATCTTCCGGAGTGCAAAGCGCGCGCGGATCGCCCGTGGCGCGCCGACGAAAAGCAGATCGCGAAATGGCGCAAGCCAAACCAGCGCGCCGTCGCAAAGGCGATCTCGGCTGGCGACGTGACGGCGCTCGCCCGAACGCTGTGGAACCTCGACGCCCTCGACGCGTCGCGCGCCGAAGCAGCGCTGGCGACCCTGGCCCAGCTCGACGACGCGCAGGCGTTTCTACCCACCTTCCATGCACTGGCACGAACGCTGGGCGATGAGCTCGACCGCAGCCTGCCGTTCTTGAAAGAAGGGCTCTTCGCATCGCAGCTGACCGCCATTGCCGCCAGGACTTCGCGTGCCGACGCCTTCTGCCGCGTCGCTGGGCGGGCAGCCAGCGCTGACCGCGAGACGCTGTCGAAGCTGAAGGACATGTTCGACCGCGTCGAGCTCGAGAAGGCGGCCGACCGCGCGCGCCGCGACCCTGCGCTCACCGCGTTCGGCCGGGCGTACCTCGAAGATCTGGCGAACGCCGCCCACGACTGGATGAAGGGCCGTTCGCAGCTACGAACCCTCGAAGACAACCGCGATCGGCCGGCGCTGCGCGCGTGGATCGCCGATGACGCGCACCTCATGACTGATCGCCTCGAGGCCGCTTCGGTGCTCGCGCGGCTGGGCGATGGCTCGGGCCTGGTGCTCTTTCAGAGCGCCGAGGGCCTCTGGCCCGACCTCTTCGACCGCCGGCGGCAGACGCTGGTCGAGCTTGCCGCCCAGGCGTCGCCGGCCATTCGCGCCGAGGCCGTCGCGCTGCTGTCGAAAGCCTGGACGCGCTGACTATTTGATCTGCAGCTCGATCGTGGCCGTCTTCCCGGGCAGCACCGTCACCTTCCGCGGCGGGGCAGGCTCCGCGTTGAACGGGCTGCTCAGCAGCACCACCGTCCACTCGCCGGGTGCCAGGCGGTCGAGCTTCAGGTCGCCCGCTGAGCCCGTGGCCTCGCGGCGCGACATTTCACCTTCGCGCTGAACCTGCAGCTGCGCATCGGCCACGGGGTAACCCCTGCGATTAACCTTCACCAGCAGAGCGCCGGCCTTGCCGAGCGTCACCACCACGCCGCGATCGCCCGCCTTCACCGGCATCGTCACCGGCTCGCAGGAGTTCGCTGACGCCGAGAGCTTCGCGAAGCCTTCGGCCACGCCCTTGAAGGCGAAGCGTCCGTCGCTGGCCACCGACGTAGAGAGCTCGAGGCCTTCTGACTTCAAGCGCACGAATGCCTGCTCTGGTTGTTTGCCGTCGAGGCCGCGGATCTGCCCGGCGATCACAAACCCCTGCCGCAGCTTCACCGTGCCGAGGTCGATCACCTGCACCGACGCTGGCACTTCGATCGTCAACACTTCAGTCGGGGCCAGGTCCGCGCTGATCTTCAGCTCGAACGCGCCGCACGCTGGCAGCACCTTTTCGAATCTTCCGTCGGCGCCGCGAAAGACTTCCCCGTTGACGGTGAACCGCGTCACGGCTTGCCCCTGCATGTCCACCACCCGGCCCTGCACCTTTGATCGGGGAGCGAGTGTCATCACCACCCGCTCTTTCGTCGTTGCCATCACCGGCTCGGCCGTCGCGTCGGCCCCCTGCACGAAGAGCAACGTGTCGGCCGCGGTCGGTAAAACGAACGAGCCGTCGGCCCCTGTCGTCGCCTGCACGTAGTGCCGCATCGCCTTCGCGCCGGGTAGCAGCTGCGCGGGGTCGACCTGGGTTTTGCTGTTCGCGCGCAGGTACGCCAGCAGAGGTGAGTGGGAGGCGATGCCTTCGATCTTCGCGCCCGCCACCGGCTTGCCGGCAGGGTCGAGCAGCACGCCGCGCACCCCCGCGACCGACGAGACCTGCACCTCGACCTTCGCGCCTGTCGTCCCCACCTCGACGATCGATTTCTTCACCTCGCCGCCCTCGGCCGCAGACACCAAGAGCTCGAAAGTGCCCGGGTTGTGAACCTCGAGGCGAAAAGTGCCGTCGGCCGCTGCTGTCGTGCCCAGGGTGTGGTTCTTCATGTCCGACCGCATCGCGCGCACCGAAGCGTGGGCGACGGGCTTGCGGGCGGGGTCGAGCACGACGCCTTCGATCGCCGGAACCGTCGCCAGCTGCAGCTCGACCGTGCCCGGGGCCATCGCGAGCACCGCCGATTCGCCCGCCTGCTGCCGCTTCGCGATCAGCTCGTACTCGCCGGGCATGAGCAGGAAGCGGACTTCGCCGTTGGAGTCACTGACTTCGGCGAGTTCGCGCAGCGCATCCTTCATTCCCGCGGTCGCGGTCTTCTGCAGCGCGTCCCCGAAAGCCACGGACACCCGGACGCCCGGCACCGGCTCCCGGCCGGCGTTGACGACGCGCACGGTCAGCTCGACGCCCTTCTCGACCTGCAGCGTCTTCTTGACGGTACCCTTCACGTCGATGGCGCGATCGCCTGCGAGCCGCCACGGACTCTCGATGCGGACCTCGACTTTCCCTTCGACCAGATCGGACTCCGACCATCTGCCCGCCGCGTCAGAGGCGACGCGCCGGCCGACGGTGTGCGGGCCCGACAGCCACGCGACGACCCCCGCGGCCGGCTTCTGCTGCGCATCGACCAGGGTGAGGTCGAGCCGTCCGGCTGGACCCAGGGTGAGTTCGACAAAAGCCCCGCTGTCGGCGTCTGCCCGGGCCACGCGGCCAGCCGACTTCGCGAGCAAGGCGGTGAGAAACGGCGCAGAGGTCATGGCAGGAGTCGTGAATCGCCCCTTCGCATCCGACCAGGCCTTCAGCGCGCAGCTCTCGGGGTCGGCGGTGAGCTCGGCGTCCGCGACCGGCTTTCCCTTCTCGTCGACCACCAAACCGCGCACCGGCAGCGGCGCAGCCAACCTCAGCGACCACACGCCCGCGCCGCCGAAAGGAGCCAGATGCACCGGGCGGCCGTCGAGCAACATCGCGAGGCCGACCTGCGCCCCGGGCGCGACGGCCACGAGCTGGGTGATCCCAGTCCAGCCCGGGCCGCTGGACCACTTGTCGCCCTGCTGCACCAGCGGCGTCGCCGCGTACGTCTGGCTGTCGAAGAGAAAGACCTTTGCGCCTTCGGTCATCCCTTCGAGCTTCAGCTGCGTCTGGCCCGAGTCGGAAATGCGCACCAGGTTCGGCCCCTGATTCAACGGCGCCTTCGCTGCCCGCTTGCCGTCGGCAGATTGTGCAAAAGCGGTGAAAGGGCCCGCGCCGTTCACCGCGACCGAGAAGGTTCCATCAGCAGCCGTCACGGCCGTGGCCACCGGTTCGACACCCACGAACCCTTTGGCGAGCACCGCCGAGATGAAGGCGCCCTGCCCGTCTGGGCACATACAGCGGCCGAAGGAGCGGGACCTGGTTGCGCCCGGCGCGCAGCCTGGCAACGGGCCGTCTCTGGGGCCGAACACCCGCACCTGCGCCTTCGCTACGGGTGAATCACCGAGCAGCACGCGCCCCTTGAGCTCGGCACCCGACGCACCCGACGCAACGGCCGACACGAGACACGTCAGCACCAGCCAGCGCATCGAACCCCCGGTACCTGCGGCCTGCGATTTACGCGGTCGGCGCTTCGACGTTCGACGAAGACGAGACGATCGCCGGGCCGCGGTTCCCGCCGATGCCCCAGGCCTGCAGCAGGCTCGAGATGCCGACATAGAGGAAGCCCAGCTGAAACAGCACGAGGAAGGGCAGCGACGTGTAGACCGAGTTGTCCCACGCGAACCAGACCGCCCAGGTGAAATAGCCGCCGAAGGCGAGCTCGACCCACGGCATCCAGCTGGCCTTGCCGCGGTACGACTTCTTCACCTTGTGCGCGTTGAGGCCTTCAGCACCCGTCTTCGGGGTGCGGGTGAAGCCGGACTCCTGCTTGAAGAGCGCTTCCACGACCGCCTTCGAGTTGTTGATCGCCATCCCGAGGCCGAGGCTCATCAGAAAGGGCAGGTACTTCACGCGATCCCACCAGCCGCGGCCGAGCTCGCGCTGCGTCGCGATGTAGAAGAACGTCACCGACAACGTCGCCGCGATGCAGAACGGCAGGTCGAGGAACAGCGTGCCGTACAGGCCGTGCTCGAAGCGAACCACCATCGACAGCGGCATCAGCACCGAGAGCAGCACCATCAGCAGGTACGCCATGTTGTTGCTGAGGTGAAAGAACGCTTCCTGCTTCACGCGCCACGGCAGGTTGCTACGCAGAATCTGCGGCAGCAGCTTGCGGGCCGTCTGAATGCTGCCCTTCGCCCAGCGGTGCTGCTGGCTCTTGAAGGCGTTCATGTCGACCGGGACTTCGGCCGGCGAGATGACGTCGGGCAGGAAGACGAACTGCCAGCCCTTCAGCTGCGCGCGGTACGAGAGGTCGAGGTCTTCGGTGAGCGTGTCGTGCTGCCAGCCACCGGCATCGGTGATGGTGTTGCTGCGCCAGATGCCCGCCGTGCCGTTGAAGTTGAAGAAGCAGCCGCTGCGGTTGCGCGCGGTGTGCTCGATCATGAAATGGCCGTCGAGGAAGATGCTCTGCGCCTGGGTCAGAATCGAGTACTCGCGATTCAGGTGGCCCCACCGCACCTGCACCATGCCCACCTTCGGGTCGGCGAAGAACGGAACCGTGCGCTTCAAGAAGTCAGGGCTCGGCACGAAGTCGGCGTCGAACACCGCGACGAACTCGCCCTTCGCGACCTTGAGGCCGGCCTCGAGTGCACCCGCCTTGAAGCCGTACCGGTTGGCGCGGTGCAAGTAGACGATGTCGACGCCCTTGTTCTTCCACCGTTCGACGCACGCGCGCGCGATGCCGCAGGTCTCGTCGGTCGAGTCGTCGAGCACCTGCACTTCGAGCAGGCCCTTCGCGTATTCGATCTTGCAGACCGAATCGATCAACCGCTCGACGACGTAGAGCTCGTTGAAGATGGGGAGCTGAATGGTGACCCGCGGGGTGTGCGCGAGGGTTCCGTTCGGCGTCGGCAGCTTGAACTTGTGCCGGTAATACAGAAAGGCCATCCGGTATCGGTGGGAGCCGTAAACGGAAAGCACAGCCAGGACGCCAAAGTAGATGGCGAGGAAGAGTATCTCGACGGTGCTCATCGCGGCCGGTCTGCCCTCACTCAAAGTCCCAGAAACACAAAGGATCTTTCCCCCCTCTGGGGCGAAATTCCGGCTTACTTAGGGGGTGACGGCGCTGGTGTCAAAGCGTTTCCACCAAAGGGTGGTTTTCGACACAACATGCCGAACTCCCTCGGGAAAATTGGGGGAATAGAGACCCTGAGCTGGTCGAAGGGTCAGCGGCCGCCCGACGCGCGGGCGTAAATCGCGTCGGCGATCAGCTGGGCTTTCTGCGACTCGGCCTGATCCGCGACGGAGCCTTCGAGGAAGATCTTGTCGCCGACACAGATCGCCTTCGCGGTTCTGATGCCTTCGCGATGCAGCTGCGTGGTGATCATCTCGGCGACGACGGGGAGCACGCGCGGGTTCAACGTCACGAGCAGTGTCACATTCGGATCGCTGCCGACGACAAGCCGCAGGCGCTCGAGATCTTCGACGCTGTCGACGACGCCGTCGACGACGATGCGGCCGTTGTACTCGTCGACCTTCAGCGACGGGCTCACCGAGTCGTGGATGAGCTTGGCGATCTCGGTCGACTTGCCGTCATCGACGACGACGGCGCGGGTCGAGATCTTTCCATTGATCCACATCGTGATGGTGGTGCGGCCCTTCTGCTTACCGACCAGCAACAGCTCGCCGCTGTTCAGCACCTTCACGTCGGCGATGTCTTCCTTGCTCAGCGCGATGCGGGTGAGGCCAGGGATCCGCAACACTTCCTGACCGCCGGGCAAAAGCTTCAGCGGTTCCGAAGAAGCCGACAGCGCCAGGGCCAGCAGTGCAGTGGTGAGCATGGCGGCCATTCTACCGATGCTCCCTGCGAACGCCTAACCGGCCCGCCTTTCCTCAGCCTCAGCGGGCACCTCGTCGGCCGCTCCGACCTCGACCTGGTCGAGCGTGGCACGCGAGAGGATCTGGCGGCACAGCTGCTCGAACGAAATCCCGGCCTGGCGCGCAATCTTCGGCAGCAAGCTGGTCTGCGTCATCCCGGGCAACGTGTTGACCTCGAGCACGACGTCGTTGGCGGTGTCGCTGCAGAGGAAGTCGACCCGGCCGTAGCCGCGGCAACCCAACGATCGATAGGCCGCGAGCGCCATCGCTTCGACGTTGGTGACGCGCGTCGCCGACAGCCGCGGAGGCAAGTGGTAGCGCGCGCTGCCCGACTGGTACTTGGTCTGGAAGTCGAAGGTCGAGCTGCCGTGGCTGACCTCGCAGCTGCCGAGCACGGTCTCGCCGAGGATGCCGACCGTCACTTCGCGGCCCTTCACCATCCGCTCGACCAGCGCCTCACCACCGAAGCGGCACGCCTGGGCGACCGCGGCCGGCAGGCCTTCGGGGCTGGTGACGACAGAAAGACCGACGGACGAGCCGCCGTGCGCGGGCTTCACGACGCAGGGGAAGCCGAGGTCGAGGTGCAGCTCGTTGCAGCGCGCGAGGTCTTCGCGGCGAACCGAGTAGCCCAGCGGCGTGGCGAGGTTGTGCTGGCGGAAGAGCTTCTTCGCGAAGGGCTTGTTCATCGCCAGCGCCGACGCCATCACGCCCGAGCCAGTGTACGGAATGCCGAGCACTTCGAGCAGGCCCTGGACCTTGCCGTCTTCTCCCATGCGGCCGTGCAGCGCGAGAAACGCGACGTCGATCTGCGCGGCGCGAACTGCTTTGTCGAGCCCAGGGCCCGCGAAGACGCGCGTCACATCGTGGCCGCCCGCTTCGAGCGCCGTGGCGATCGCCTCGCCCGTCTTGACCGAGATTTCCCGCTCTTCGCCCCAACCGCCCATCAGCACGCCGACGCGATTTGTCATTTGAAGTTCCGTGGCCTCCTGACCACGCGCCCATCGGCGCGAGCAGGTGAAGAGCACCTGCGATGCCAAGCGGTGCGAACGCTACAGGCCTGTGGCGGCCCGTCCAGTTTCCGGCGGTTGGGGGGAACCGCGAGCATCCAGGCCGCAGGCCGCGCGGCTGGGCTGCCGCGTCAGTAGTTCCGCAGGTCGTCTTCGTCGACCTTCTTCTTCTTCTCTTGTTCGGCCTTCTTCCGCGCTTCGTCGGCCTTCTTCTCTTCCTCGGCCTTCCGCTTCGCCTCGGCGCGCTTCGCCTCTTCTTCCGCCTTCTTCGCTTCTTCCGCCTTCTTCGCTTCTTCGGCCTTCTTTGCGTCTTCCTCGGCCTTCTTCGCTTCTTCCGCTTTCTTCGCTTCTTCCTCGGCCTTCTTCCCGCCGTTCTTCTTCGCCTCTTCGGCGGCCTTCGCTTCGTCCGACTTCTTCTGCGCCTCGGCAGCCTTCGCGTCCTTCGCCTTCTGCGCTTCGGCCTTCGCGTCTTCCGCCTTCTTCGCCTCCTCGGCAGCCTTCGCCGCCTTCGCCTCTTCCGCCTTCTTCGCGTCCTCGGCGGCCTTCGCGTCCTTCGCCGCTTTCGCCTCGTCGCTCTTCTTCTTCTCTTCCGCCGCCTTCGCGTCCTTCGCGGCTTTCGCCTCGTCGGCCTTCTTCTTCTCTTCCGCCGCCTTCGCTTCCTTCACGGCCTTTGCCTCGTCGGCCTTCTTCTGCGCGGCGGCCCTCTTCTCTTCTTCGGCGCGGCGCCTCTCTTCTGCCTTGCGAACCTTCGGGTCCGACGACTTCGCGGCCTCATCGGCCTTCTTCGCCTCTTCCGCTTTCCTGGCGTCCTCGGCCTTCTTCGCCTCGTCTGCCTTTGCCGCTTCTTCCGCCTTCTTCGCGTCGTCGGCCTTCTTCGCGTCGTCGGCCCTCTTCGCTTCGTCCGCCTTCTTCGCGTCCTCTGCCTGCTTCGCGCTGTCGACCTTCACCGGCTCGGTGACGCGCGGGTTGGCGAGCACTGGTTTCTTCGCGGGCTCGGGTGCTGCGGACGACGGGCCGCCCACGGCTCCGGTGATGAGGACGACAGCGCCTGTCGCGGCGAGCACAGCGCCCGCGATGATGGTGATGTCGGCGACGAGGGCGAAGTTCTTCCCCTCTGTCTTCAGGTTCTCGGACTTCGCGGTGAACACCTGCGGCGTGCTGCGGTACTCGGTCGACTTGCCGCTGGCCGAGACGCCCGCGTACGCACCGACGCCCGCCGAGGCGAGCCCGAGCACGATCAGCCCGACGCCGGTGACGGTGCGCACCACGCCGCCGCCTCCTCCACCACCACCGAAGTTCTTCACCGGCCTGCCGCCATCGCGCGGCACGTCCTTCGCCAGCACACCCTGAAGAAAGGTCTGCAGCGCCGCGCTGTCGCCCATCGCAACAGTGCCCGTGCGGTAGCCCGCGTTGTGGCCGTCGCGAACTTCGAGCCGCACCGCGGTGAGCTCGAGCTTCTGGCCGGCGGTGCTCTTCTTCGCGACGAGAATCAGCGCCTGGTCGGCCTGATTGGTGAGCTGCGCCCACTCTCTTCCAGCGGCGTCACGGGGCGCTGCGTCGGGGCCCTTGATGACTTTGTCCTGCGCCGCCTTCAGCTTCCCTGCCCCTTCGCTCGGCTTCAGCTTCACCAGCTCGTCGCCGAGGTTCATCTCGGTGACGACGTGCTCGAAGCCGGACATCGAGACGACGACGAGGTGCTTGCCCCCAGCAAGGTTGGTGGTCTTCGCGGGCGACACGCGGCGAGGGACGCCGTCGACCCAGACCCTGGCTCCGGGCGGCTCGGTGCGGACGTTGAGCTCGCCGGTCGCGCGCGAGACGGCCTTCTTCTGCGCCTCGACGTGCTTGAGGAGGTCGGGTGGAAAGAAGGCATCGGGGAAGACGGCCTTCGTCGACACGGTGAGAATCTTTTCAATCTCTGACTTCGCGCCGGCAGTGTCGCCGTTCGCGACCTGCGACGCGGCGCGCATCACCCAGGCGGTGATGAGCTGATCGAACACGGCCGGGTCCGTGAGGTCGGCCTGACGCCACAGCGCCATCGCGTTCGTGAACTCGGTGATCGCCTTTTCCGCGTCGAGGTCGTCCAGCGACTTGTGCGCGGTCTTCATCAGCGCGTCGGCCTCGGCAGCTTTCGCCGGCTGCGCCTCGACGAGCACGTTGCCCACGTTGCCCAGCGGCAGCACGGTGAACCGGCCCGCCGCTGCCATCGCCAGCTCGGCCTGCTCGGTGAGCCACGCTTCCTGCGCCTTCGACGGGGCGTCGACGCCCACCGGCAGCAGAATCAGCTTCGGCCCCGTCGCCGCCATCGCCGTGGCGCCGTGGGCGAGTGAAGAGACGAGAAGTGCAATCAGCGCCGGCCGCATCGGGGGCGCGATGCTCGCCCAGACCACGCGTCCGAACAACTACGGATCAACGGGTCACCGAGCCGCTCGGGATGAACGGGGTGAGGCGCTCAGGGGCGAACCGAGCTACGGGCCTTTGGCGGCGGTGGCCTTGCCCGGCGTCGAGAGGCCGTTGAGGTAGTTGAGCGCGATCTTGAGCTGGTAGTCGGGCAGCTTGTCGGTCACGTCCCACGCCTTCAAGTTCTCGGGCAGGTTCGGCCTGAGCTTGTCAGCGACATCGCTGTCGGACTCGCCCTTGAAGTGCCGCTTCAGGTCTTTCTCGCGAAGCTGCTCGGTCTTGTTGGCCATGGTGCCTTCGGCCTCGCCGACGACGAAGTCGGGGATGATGCCCTTCTCCTGAATGCTGCGGCCGCGCGGCGTGTAGTAGCGCGCGATGGTGAGCTTCAGGCCCGAGCCGTCTTCCATCTCGATCACCGTCTGCACGCTTCCCTTCCCGAAGGTCGGCACGCCGAACACGACCGCGCGCTGGTGATCCTGCAGAGCGCCCGCGACGATCTCGCTCGCCGAGGCGCTGCCCGCGTTGACCAGCACGACCATCGGGTACGCCTTCTCGGTGTCGCGGTCTTTGCTCTTCTCTTCCGTCACGTGCCCGCCCGCGCGGCCGCGCGTCGAGACGATCGCCAGGTTGCCCGGCAGGAAGCGGTCAGAGATCGCCACCGCCTGGTCGAGCAGGCCCCCCGGGTTGTTGCGCAGGTCGAGCACCAGGCCGCGCAGCTCTTTGCCGCCGTTCAGCGCGCGGAGCCTCTCGAGCTCTTTGAACAACGAGGCGTCCGTGCGTTCCTGGAAGTTCTTCACCTTCACGTGGCCGACGCCGTTGTAGAGCGCGCCTTCCACCGACGCGATGCGGATGTGGTCCCGCATGATCGCGAACTCACGGGGCGCGTTGAAGCCTTCACGCATGATGGTGAGCATCACCTTCTTGCCGGCCGGGCCGCGCATCTTCTGAATCGCGCGGGCGAGCTCCATGTTGCGGGTCGCCTCGTCGTCGATCTTCAGAATCTGGTCGCCCGACTTGATGCCCGCGCGCTGTGCCGGCGTGTCGTCGATGGGCGCGACCACCACGATGTTGTCGTTCTTCCGCGCGATCTCGATGCCCAGGCCGCCGAACTCGCCTGACGTGTCGATCTTCATTTCCTTGAAGACGTCGGGCGGCATGAAGACGGTGTGCGGATCCAGGGTGTCGAGCATTCCGCGGATCGCGCCGTACATCAGCTGCTGCTCGTCGACGTTCTCGACGTAGTTGTTCTCGACGTACGACAGCACGCGCGCGAACAGCTCGAGCTGCTTGTACGTGTTCTCGCCGCGGGTGGGAGTCGGGCCGGCCGCGGCTGGCACTGCGATCAACAGGCACCACGTCAGAGCTGCGCGCCGGAAATGCATAGAACTCAGATTGTAGGAGCGCCGGCCCTTCAATTCACAGCAACCCGCTTCGCCGGCTGAAATCGATGAGCATCGTCACCAGCTCCTTCGGCTTCTCCATCTGGGGGATGTGGCCGAACCCCTCCACTTCCCGCACCTCTGCCCCCTTCGGCAGAAAGGCGCGGAAGTATTCGAGGCCTTCGTAGGGGAGCAGCTTCTCGCTCTTCCCCCACACCAACATCACCGGCATCTTCAGATTCCCCAGCATCTCTTCGGTCACCACGTCGTTAGGCTTCACCTCAGAGATGGCCGAACGGACCGCCGGGCTCGCGTACATCGCTTTGAGTTGGCTCGAGAAGAGGAGCATCGGCAGCGGCGCGCTGTGGAAGAGGCGCTTCGTCAACGCCCTCGCCTCTTCCGTCGTCCTCACCTCGAACGACTTGAGCAGCGCTGTCATTCGTTCATCGCTGACCCGCGCTCCCGCGGGCGAGACGACCGCCAGGGCGACCAGGCGATCGGGCGCGTGGTGGGCCGCGAAGAGAGCCATCGCTCCGCCCAGGGAGTTGCCGACGAGGAACACCGGCTTCTTCACGACCTCGTCGAGGAACGCGACCAGCAGCTTCACCTGGTCTTGAAGCTTCAGTGCGCCACCCGCGGGAAGTGGAGAGAACCCGTTGCCCGGCAGGTCGGGCGCCCAGACCTCGCTGAAGTGTTTCGCGAGCGGGAAAAACGTCTTGTAGAACCCGTTGGCCGAGCCGCCCAGGCCATGCAGCACCACGACCGGAGGCCCCTTGCCTTCGCCCTTCACGAAGTACGTGTGAACCGGGTGGCCGTTGATCACCTTCATGCTGCTCTCGACGCCGCGCGCGACCAACACGTGCCGCAGCGCCTTGTTCACCGACATCAAGACGTCCATGCCGCTATTTCTAATCCGCCTCTATCCACGGTGACGGATCAATCGCCTGCCCCTGCTTGCGGATCTCGAAGTACAGAAACGCACCCTTGAGGCTGCCCGTGTCGCCGACGGCGGCAATCTCTTCGCCCTCTTCGACCTCGTTTCCCGCTTCGACGAGGCTGTGCGCGAGGTGCGCGTATAGCGAGTGGTACCCCGCGCCGTGGTCGACGATGACCAGGTTGCCGTAGCCCTTCAGCCAACCCGAGAAAGCGATGGAGCCCGTGCCCACCGACAACACCTTCGCGCCCAGCCCCGCGCGGATGTCGAGGCCCTTCTGCACCGTCACCGTGTTGAAGCGCGGGTTCACGACTTTTCCGAAGCCGACCTCGACGAGGCCATTTACCACCGGAAGAGGCAGGTGCCCCTTGCGTGCGCGGAAGCCCGAAGTGGCCGCGCTCTTCAGGTCGCCGACGAAGGCGCTCAGCTGCTTGTCCTCACGCTCGAGCTCGGCGATCACCCGGCTCACCCGCTTCTCTTCCGCCGTCGTCTGCGCGAGCAGCTCGAGGAAGCGCGCCTTGCGGAGTTTGGCCAGCGCCTGCTCGACCACCACGCCCTTCTGAAGCGCCTGCGACGTTTCCAGCAACCTCTCGAGCCGGCTCGCGGTGAGGCGCTGGTACCGGCTGATTTTGGCGAGCGACTCGAGCTCCCTTAAGTCTTTCTCGACCAGCGTCGACAGCCCCCGCTCGCGCTTCATCAGCGTCGCGAAGTCCCTGGCCGAGATCAGGCGGCTGACCCGGTCTTCGCGGCTCAGCCGGTACAGCGACTTGAGCCGAGGCCCCAGCGCCTTTTCCTTTTCCGTCGCCGCCGCGTGCGCGCTCGCCTCTTCCTTTCGCAAGCCCTCGGCCTGCACGCCCAGCGTCTTCGCGCTCTTCTCCAGCGAAGCGGCCTTCGTCGCTGAGTCTCGGAAGCGGCGCTCGAACCAGTCGAGGTTCGAGAGCAGGTCCGCGCGATCGGACTTCAGCGAATCGAAGAGCGCACGTTCGGCGTCGAGCTTCTCGTTGAGCTCGGCCTGCTCTTCTTCGACACCCGAGCCCGGCTGGGCCGCGAGCCATGCGAGCACGACCCACGCGGTCATGAACGCAGAAACCTGCGAACAGCGACCACGCTGCCCGATAGCCCCATCGCCACGCCCAGCGCGAGGAGCTCGAGCAACAGCCGCAGTGTGACCAGCTTCGACCCGCTGGGCAGCGCGAGAAACGCCACCACCTTTGCCGCCTGTGGTGCGCCGAACACCGCCAACGCCCACAGCGCCGCGCCCGCGAGCAATGCCGACAGCACGCCCTGCACCATGCCTTCGAGAAGAAAGGGAGCGCGGACGAAACGGTTGGTCGCTCCGACGAGCTTCTGAATTTCGATCTCTTCCCGCCGCGCGTAGATGGCCAGCTGCAGCGTCGCGGCGACCACGACGATGGTGGTGAGGAAGACGACGGCGAACGCGACGACGCTGGCGAGCCTCAAGCCCTTCGACAAAGCGGCCAGCCGTTCGAGCGCGTCGGCCCCGTAGTCCACCGCGTCGACGAAGGTCAGCGCCCGAAGCGTCTGCGACAAGGCCTTCAGCGACTCGGCGTCGCGGGCCTGCGCAGGCAACATCACTTCGACGCTCCACGGCAGCGGGTTGGCGCCGAGCTCGGTCAGCGCCTGGCCCTGGGTGCCCAGCTGCTCTGACAAGCGGCCCAGCGCCTCTGCGGGGCTCACGACCTTCGTCGCGCCGCCGGTGCGCTGCTGCAGCGCGGCCTCGAGCTTCGCGACGTCTTCAGGCGACGTGCCGTCTTTCAAGTAGACGGTGAGCTCGACCTCGCCACCCAGGGCCGAGACGAGGCCGTCGATCTGCGCGCCGGCGATGCGGGCGAGGCCGAAACCGAAGAGGGCGATCGCGAGCGACGCAATCGCGACGACGTGAACGAAGGGGTCGCGCCACATCCCGCCCAGCGCCGTGCGGGTGAAGTAGCTGGCCCTCGCGATCACCGCTGCACCATCAGCAGGGCGGCCTTGGCGCCGCGATCTTCGGAGACCAGCGTGCCGCGCTCGAGGCGAAGGGTGCGCTTCTGGTACCGCTCGATCAGCGACGCGTCGTGGGTGGCGACGACGACAGTGGTGCCGCGCGCGTTCACGTCACACAGCAAATCCATGATCTCGACCGTCAGCGCCGGGTCGAGGTTTCCCGTCGGCTCGTCGGCGAGAAGAATCGCGGGGTCGTTGACCAGCGCGCGGGCGATGACGACGCGCTGCTGCTCACCACCCGACAGCTTCGGCGGCAGCACGTTCGCCTTGTGGTCGAGCCCCACCCGCTTGAGAATCTTCAGCGCCTTCTGTCGCACGATGTCGCGCGGCGTGCCGATGACGTCGAGCGCGAACCCCACGTTCTCGGCCACCGACCGGTTGGGCAGCAGCTTGAAGTCCTGGAAGACGACGCCGATGTTCCGCCGCAGGTACGGAATGCCGGACTCCCGAAGCCGCGCCACGTTGCGGCCCGACACGAGGACCTGGCCCCGCGTCGCCCTCTCGGCAAGGAACACCAGCTTGAGCAACGTCGTCTTCCCTGCGCCTGACGGCCCGGTGAGAAACACGAACTCGCCCTTCTGGATGTCGAGGTTGATGTCCACCAGGGTCGGCGCGTCGTTTCCGAAGGCCTTGGTGACGTGGAACATCTGAATCATCGCCTTGGCTACTTACCAACTTGCCAAGTACGAAGCCGCCTTCCGTGTACCCGACGCGCTATCAACTGCAGGAACTGACCGCCCATGTCGTCGCCGCGCTCGAGCGCCGAAGGGAAGGTTTTCCCGAGTGGAATGAAGAGACCGAGGCGAGCCTGACGCTCGAGGCACAGTCGGTGCTCGCCGAGGCCGGCCGCCAGTTCGCCGAGATCGCAGACGACCAGCCGTACTGGAAACAGCTCGAGGCGACAGTGCTCAGGCCGCCCTGCCCCGCTACTTCCAGCTGGCGAAAGACCAGCAGGCGCACGAGAAGAACCGGTACGGGCTGTGGCGCGGGGGTGACGTCATCTCGCGGGCGGCCTACGCGGCGGCCGGCCTGCTCACCGCGGTCGTCATCTTCCGCACTGCGATTCCCGACTGGATCGAGCCCCTGCCGATCGCGATGTTCATCGGCGGCCCGCTGCTGCCCGACCTGCAGATCTGGTTCGCGAAGCGCAAGTACGCTTCGCGTCTGCGCGCCCTCGTCGACGACATGCGCGACGAAGCCCAGGCCCGCGCCCAATATCGGCCGCTGATGGAAGGCGAGCAATCACCCGTCGACACGTCCGTCTCTACGGAAGCGACCTCGGCCGACCCCACCAAAGTGAAAGGAGACCGCTGATGCGCGAGCCGTCGAAGGCCAGGCAGTACATCGTTCGAAGGAGCCGGCTGTTGTGGCCGTTGGCGGCGGTGATTTTCCTGGGGCTCTTCGGCTACGGCAGCTGCACCGTCTATGTGCATCCCGGCCAGTACGGCGTGAAGCAGGTGATCGTCGGCAGCGGCCA
>JBBRAX010000027.1:0-94481 GCA_038206395.1 Myxococcales bacterium
GCAGCAGCAGCAGCAGCAGCAGCAGCAGCAGCAGCAGCAGCAGCAGCAGCAGCAGCAGCAGCAGCAGCAGCAGCAGCAGCAGCAGCAGCAGCAGCAGCAGCAGCAGCAGGCAAGCTGGCGCCTGACGATCCGCGCTTCTCACGACTCAGGATTACCTCTGCCACTGCGACATTGACGAGGAAGCCGATCCACATGCCAACCCCGATGTTGAGGTCGCCGGGCAGGCCAAAGAGGAAGTACACCGGGATGAAGTAGAGACGCATCGTCGAGACGCCCAGGCCAATGGCAAACGAACGGATCATCCACGCCCGGTGGCGCTGGATGTCGCGCCTCAAGATGGCCCGCACCGCGATGAGCAACGCCGCGATCTGGGCCAGGCTGAACACGTAAACGGCGGCGCTCTTCAGCAGGCCACCCACCGGCGGAAACGCAGCGTTGATGACGATGGCAGTCACCGCCACCACCACTCCCGAGGCGACGAAGACCCGGCCCGACCAGCGGTGGACGACGGGCCAGCGCCGCCTCACCCCGGGCATGAACTGAATCGGGCCCAGCAGCATGAACGTGATCCCGGGGATGAGGTGCAGCAAGGTGATGAGCGGGTGTTTGACGTAGGCGAGATCGCCTGGCTCCGTCGGCATGGCGCCGGACGACACCGCGTGGCCCACAGTCGCCAGACGCGCGACTGCCGACACGAGCGCCAGCGAACCCAGCGCCAGCAGACCCAGGGCCAGTCGCGAACCCCAGACGAGTCCAGTCTTCGAAGCAGATGCATTCATTTCGACTCCTCGATGCGTTAAGCGTGAAAGGTCAGTCGTCCTTACGTCGTAAGGATAAGCCTTACGACGTAAGGCTGGCAACTGCTTTTTGATTTGCGGAGGCGCAAATGGCGTCGAAATCCGGCGGGAAAAAGCCCCCTTCGAGCAGAGAGCCACTGAGCAAAGACCGCGTGTTGGCGGCCGCGGTCGCCCTCGCGGACAAGGGCGGAATCAGGTCGATGTCGATGCGCAAGCTGGGAGAGGCGTTGGGCGTCGAGGCGATGTCGCTGTACAGCCACGTCGCGAACAAGGACGACATCCTCGATGGCATCGTCGACCGGGTGGTGGGCGAGATCACGTTGCCTGATCCGAAGACCCCCTGGAAGGCGGCGATGCGGCAGCGCGCGATCGCCGCGCACGCGATGCTCGTGCGGCACCCGTGGGCGTCGGTTCTGATCGAATCGCGGCTGAACCTCGGGCCTGCCAGGTTGCGCTACTTCAATGCGGGCCTGGGGACCTTTCGGGAAGCCGGCTTCTCTGTGGCGCTGACCTACAACGCGGTCCTGGCGATCGACAGCTACGTCTATGGGTTCGCTCTGCAGGAAGTGAGCTGGCCGTTCGACGAGGAAGACCGCTCGGAGGTCGTTGCTGCGGTGGAGCCCCAGGTGTCGACGGCCGACTACCCCTACGTCGCCGAGGTCATGGGCTACGTCATGAAGTCCGGCGCCATCAGGTCGGCCCCAGGAGCCACGCGCTCTGCGAGATACGCGGACGAGTTCGAGTTCGGGCTCGCGCTCGTCCTCGACGGCCTCGAGAAGCGAAAGACCCGACCCTGAAGGTGCAGGGGACAGTCAACGGGCGCGCCGACCCCAGACCCCGAGCCAGATCACATCGTGGCCCAGCGCGCGCGCCTCGCCGAAGCACGCCTCGAGCAGCCCCGCCCCGACCCCCTGGCCAACCTGCTGAGACCGGGCGTAGAGGCGGGCGAGCTCAATTGGCTTTTCACCCGTGACGCAGCGCTCGCGCGTCTGGGTGTTCAGCTTCGCGCAGCCGACGGCCAGCGCGTCGCGCTCGTCGAGCAGGATACGCCCCGAAGGCGTCGGCGAAGCTGGTGCGGCCGAGCTCCGACAGCACCGCGGCATCGGCGATTCGCCCGCGGCGGATCATCTCGCCGCGTCGCCCGCCCTCATTCTCGAATGCCAGTGCCTCACCTAGTTCTTCAGCGCGTCGCGAATCGCTGGCGACGGCTCGCGCTGCAGCGCCAGCTCTCTCACCAGCGCCGCGACCTTCGACGCCTTCACCGGCAGTTCCTTCAGCGAGCTCAGCCGCTGCACCTCGCCGGCCCTCAGCCGTTCGGCCACCGACTGATCGCCGCACTTCTTCGCCAGCCCATCGGCCTCGAGCAGCCGCAGCTCCGCGTCCCGCAGCCGCGCCTCTGACAGCCGCACCGCATCGTCCGCGCGACGCTGGAACTCGATCACATCGTCGGGGAACTCAGTCTTTTGGGTAGCGACCTCGGCGATCACGTCACGCGCGAACCGCGCCATCTCGGCCGCCGCGCACATCTGCCGCGCCACCGTCATCGCCCCGCCGCCCTCCACCACCGGAGGCACCGACGCCACCTGCTGCGCCCACACCGACAGCTGCCGCGCCGTCACCGCCGCCGAGTAGGGCTGCCGGCGATCCTTCCGAATCTGCGCCCACCGCCGCAAGATGATCGGATCCGGCGCCGCCACGTCGAACGCACGCTGGTACTCACTGGCCGCCTTGTCGATCCGGCCAGACAGGTCGAGCAACACCCCGATCGTCAAGAACAGCTGCGCGTCTGACGCGTTCTGCCGCGCCGCATTGACCCGAAGCTCGACCTCGTACTCCGCCACCGTGCGCGGCAACGCCTTCAGCACCTTGCCCAGGCTCTCGAACGCCCGCTGACGAACCAGTGGGTTGCGCGCCGTGCGAAACGTCTCGAGCAACGGATCCAGCGCGCGAATCGTCACGTGCTCGCCCAGCTCTTCGGCCGCCTGCCAACGTTCAAGCGGGTCCGGAGCGTTCAGCGACTTCACCACGTCCTCCAGGCTGCGCAGGTAGAAGCCGGGCAACGCCCGCTGCACCGCTTCGTCCTTCGCGTTGCCCGCCGCTTCCAGCTTCTCGGCCTTCGCCATTCGATCTTTCAAGCCCGGCAGCTTCGAGCTCAGCGGCGACTTCGCGACCAGCGCCTTCGCTTCCGGCAGCAGCCCCGAGACCAGCAAACCCTGCAGCTGCGCGTCGAGCAGCTTCACCCGCACCTCGTCGCGGTGCGTGCCCGCCGGGTAGTCGCGCAGGTACGCAAACCCATTGGCCGCCGTCTGCGCCGCCGCGAAGGCCTGGTCGTCCAGCTGAATGCCCGCCAGCGTGCCACGCGCATCGTCCGGGTGCGCCGCCGCGATCGCCCGCAGCGACTCGGCGTCTTCGAGGCCCGTCAGCTCTTTGAGCTCGGCGGCCTGCAGCATCGCCTCGGCCTCGCCTGCGTGCGCCCCGTCCGCATGATCGCGGAGAAACTGCCGCAGCACCTGCGCCGTGCCCTTCGTTTGCGCGGCGTTGAACCGCAGCCCTTCGAGCAGCGCCCGGGCCGCGTTCGTCTTGCTCGACTCGGGGAACTCGTCGATGAACCGCTTGTACGCGACGACGGTGTGAACCTTCTGCGCCTGCTCGAACTCGAGAACCGACAGCGACTCTTCGGCCGACTCGCGGTTCTCATCGGCCGGGTTCTTCTGCAGGAAATTGCGCCAGCCCTCGACGGTGTTCGCCTTGTTCGCCGACGAAAAGGCGCCGTCTCGGCACCCCGAAAACAGCACCAGCCCCACCACCATCGACAGTCGAAGCACGGCTTTGGGTATAGCCCACAATTTTGACGGCCGGCCTTTGCCGGACCACCCTGTTGCAATGCGTATCAAGGCCCTCGCCATCGCCGCGCTCGCGTTCACCGGCTGCGTCGCCGGAGCCCCCGTTGGCGGTCGCCTGGTCACAGCCTACGAGCCCTTCGCCCGATCGTCCGCACCCCGCCAGACGCCGCCCTCCCAGACTGATGGGCCGGTGGCGGCGATTCGCGTTCCTCCCGGTGCGCGCGACACCGCGGTGCAGCTCGCGCAGGGCCTCGTCGGCAAGAGCAAGGTCGTCCTCAACGGCAAGACGTACCGCGACGACTGCACGGGCCTCGTGCGCGGCGTCTACGCGCAGCTGGGGGTCGACCTGCTCAGCGGCGGCGCTCCAGGGGACAACGGCGTCACCGCCATCTGGCGCTACGCCTCGGCCCACGGGCGCCTCTACGACGGCGGCCGCCCCGTGGCAGGCGACATCGTCTTCTTCCGCGAGACGTACGATCTCAACAAAGACGGCGCAGTCAACGACGGCCTCACCCACATCGGCCTCGTCGAGAAGGTCGGCGACGACGGCACGGTGATGGTGATCCACCGCGTCGCCCGCGGCGTCGTTCGCTACAAGATGAACCTCCAGTTCAAGGACTCGGCGGTCAACGAAGCCGGCCGGCCGGTGAACGACTACCTGCGCGTCGCCGGGGCCCAGCAGAAGCCCCAGCTGACTTCCCAGCTCTTCGCCGGCTACGCCACGCTGCTGCCGATCGAAGCCCGGCTCGCAGCGCGGTAGCGGCGTTACTGCGGCGTCTTGTCCTTCTCTTTCGCCGCCTTCTCGGCCTTCAGCTTCTTCACCCACTCGGTCAGCTCGTTCGCGATGTCATGCGTCGGCTTCAGCGCGCTCACCGTCTGCAGCTCGGCCTCGGCCTCGTCGAGCAGCTTCGACTGGATGTTGAGCCGCGCTGCCAGCACGTAGGTGCGGAAGAAGGTGGGGTCGCGCTCGTGCAGCGCCGTCAGCTGCTTCTGCGCCGCCTCGATCAGCTCGGGCGAGGCGCGCGTGTTGGCCGCGTACTCGGCATCGACGAGATCAATCCACCCGTCTGACGTGCCTTCGGACTTCGACTGGTAGCGCTTGGTCAGCTTCAGCGCCTCATCCGTGCCTCCGTACGCGTGGTACAGCGCCTGCGCGCGAATCAGCGAGAGCTCGGCCTGCCGGTTCAGCTCGCCCGCCTGCGACGCCGCGGCCTGCATCGCCCGGTACGCCTCGCGCAACCGCCCTTCGAGCTCGCGCGCGCTGGCCACCAGCGGGTCGTATTCCTTCTTCAGCGCAGAAACTTCGGCCACCAGCACCGCCGCCCGGTTTTCCCAATCGCCAGGCGACTTCTCTTTTCCGTACCGGGTGATGCGGGTGTTCCTTTCTTCCGCCGCCTTGTCGAGCCGCTTCGCGCGCTGCTGAAGGTCATCGAGCTGCAGCGTCAGCGCCGTCACCAGGCCCGCGTGCGCGTCGACGAAAGTGGGCTGCGACTTCACCACGTCCGACAGCGTCTTCACCGCCGCCACCTTCGAGGCCGTGTCGTCCTTGCGAAGCTCGGCGAGGCCCGTCTCGACCCCCTGCATTGCCGCCAGTGGCACCGACTTGCCCATCAGCTTCGCGCCAAAGAGCTTCCAGCCCACGGCTCCCGCTGCGCCCAGCACCGCCAGCGCAACGATGATCAACGCCAGCTGGTTGCGCCGCTTCACCTGCGCTTCCAGCGACACCGCCACGTCGTCCGCCGCAGCGGCAACGGCCGGATCTTCCGACGGCAACTCCAGCGGGCTGCCCTGATCCGGCCGCAGCGCCTTGTCGCGCGGCAGGGCCGGCAGGTTCGGCATCGTCGTCCCCGCGAGGTCCGAGCTCGGGTCGATGAGCTGAGGCCGCGGGCCCTGGTTGGCGCCGAACAGCATCGTCGACCGCAGCGGGCCGTCGTCACCCGGCGGCAGCGTCTCCATCAGCGACGGGTCGAACTTCACGTTCGATCTTTCTGGCGGCGCCAGCTCTTCCGCGCTCACCAGCGGCGGCAGCTGGGGTGACTCAGGCGTCATCGCGAACATCGCGGTGCGGCCATGCCGTGCCTGAATGTCGGCCGGCGCCTCGCGCTCCACGGGCTGCGACCCATCGGAAGGCGTCGTCTCGGGCGGGCGAATGTCGGACATCGCGAACATCTGCGTCTTCTGCGAAGCGCCCGGCGCTGAGGGGGCGCCTTCGGGCGGCGTCATCTCGCCCCCGCGTTCCCCCTTGGCGTTGTGCTCCCGCATCATCCGCTCGAGATCGTCGGGCCCGATGCGCACTGTGCGCTCGGTGAGCTTGCCCGGGTTCGCCGCGGCTTCCGGCGCGCCGAACATCATCGTGCTGTGCACAGGCTTCGGGGCCGGCTCCGAGGGCTTGTCGTTGACGCCGAACATCATCGTCCGGTTCGTCGGGGCCGCTGGCGCGGGAGGAACCGCCGCGGTGCCAAACGCCATCGTCGCGACCGCACCGCGCGCCGCAGCTGGAGGCGCCGCATCGACCGCGCCGAACATCATCGTCTGGTTGGTCGGAGCCGCGGCTGCCGCGGGGGGCGGCGCGCCGAACATCATCGTCGAGTTCTTCAAAGCGGCCGGCGCAGGCTTCGCCGCCGACTCGGCCCCGAACATCATCGTCGTGTTCTTCGCCGCCGGCGCCGCGGCCCCCTTCGCTGCGTCGCCGAAGATCATCGTCCGGTTGGGCGCGGCGGACTCAGAGGGCTCGGCGGCCTTCGGCGCTCCGGCTCCGGCGGCCCCGAACATCATCGTGGTGTTCACCGGCTTGTCGCCCGCCTTGCCGAACATCATCGTCGAGCGCGGGGCCGGGGTGTCGGCGGTCGGAGGAGCCGCAGCATTGCCTCCAGGCCGGGCAGTGAATACGTGGCTGCACCGTGTGCATTGAACCGGCGCTCCAGCGGCAGGAATCAGCCGCTCGTCGAGCACATACGTCGTCGCACACTTCTCACAGGCGATAAGCACGCCGCGTTTATAGCACCGAGATGCAGGCCTCTAACGAATCTCAACCTCGGCTTTCAGGGTCTCGATTCGCGCCGGCCCCACCCCCGGAACCGCGTCCACCTCGTCCCAGCTTTTAAAGGCTCCGCGGCGCGTCCTTTCCTCGACGATCGCCTTCGCCAGCGACGGCCCGACCCCTGGCAGCTGCGCCAGGTCGTCCGCGCTCGCGGTGTTCAGATCCAGCGCAATTCCCAGCGTCCGTTTCGCCGCCGCTGGAAGCGCGGCGCCCGGCCCGCACCGCGCGACGCCATCGGGGCCCAGGTGCACTTCGTCGGGCGGGCAGTCGAGCGAGGGCTTCGACGACGGCCAGAAAAGATAGCCGGCCACGCCCGCTGCCACCGCGACCGCGGCCACGACAGCGACCGCTCGTGGGCGGCCTTCGCTCACTTCGCTTCGATGCCGTCGAGCCCGAACGCGGTGTGCAGCGATCGCACCGCCAGCTCGGTGTACTTCGCGTCGATCAGGCACGAGACGCGAATCTCGGAAGTCGAGATCGCCTGGATGCTGATGCCTTCCTTCGCCAGCACACGGAACATCTTCGCCGCGACGCCTGAGTGGTTGCGCATGCCGACGCCGACGATCGACACCTTCGAGCACTGATCGTCCGTCTCGACCGCGCCGGCCTTGATCGCCTTGGCGATCTTCTTCACCACGTCAGAGGCCTTGATCAGGTCTGCCTTGCCAACGGTGAAGGTCAGGTCTGTCTTTCCACCCTTCGGCGGGTTCTGGACGATCAGGTCGACGACGATCGCCTTTTCGTCGAGCGCCGAGAAGATCTTCGCCGCCATGCCCGGCCCGTCGGGCACGTCGCGGATCGCGATCTTCGCTTCGTTCTTGTCGTAGGCCACTCCGGAAACGACGACGTCTTCCATCGACTTATCCTCCTCGCAGACGAGCGTGCCCGGGTCGTCCGAGAAGGACGACTTCACCCACAGGGGCACCTTGTATTTCATCGCAAACTCGACTGATCGAATCTGCAGCACCTTCGCGCCCAGGCTCGCCAGCTCGAGCATCTCTTCGTAGCTGATTTTGTTCAGCTTCCTGGCCGCCGGCGCCATGTTCGGGTCGGCGGTGTAGACGCCGTCGACGTCCGTGTAGATCTCGCAGGCGTCGGCCTTCAGCGCAGCAGCGATCGCCACCGCCGTCGTGTCCGAGCCGCCGCGGCCCAGCGTCGTCACGTTGCCGTCTTCGTCCACACCCTGGAAGCCCGCAATCACCGCGATGTGCTTGCGCTTCATCGCGTCGACGATCCGTTCGGCGTCGATGCTCTTGATCCGCGCCTTCGTGAAGGTGTTGTCGGTGATGATCCGGCACTGGCCGCCGAGGAAGCTGGTCGCCTTCCCCTTCTGCTCCTGAATCGCGATCGCCAGCAGGCCGATCGTCACCTGCTCACCCGTCGCCAGCACCACGTCCTGCTCGCGCTCGCTGGGCCTTTGCGAGATCTGGGTCACGAGCTTCAAGAGCCGGTTCGTCTCGCCGGACATCGCCGAGACCACCACCACCACATCGTGACCCTGCTTCTGGGTCGCGATCGCGCGGCGGGCCACGTTCTTGATTCGCTCGATGTCACCGACGGACGTGCCGCCGTACTTCTGAACTATCAACGCCATAGGGGGCGCGCTTCATAGCAACGAGAACCGTCGCCTCAACCGATTTCTGGCGCTAGGTTCGCCGCCCTCGTGACAACCCTAAGAATCCAGCTCGACGGCGAGAGCCTCACGCTGGCGCAGATCAGGGCCGTCGGATTCGACAACGCACAGGTCGAGCTGGCCCCCCACGCTGTCGCCCGTGTCGATGCCGCCCGCGCCCTCGTCGAGAAGATGGCCGACGCCGACGCCCCCACCTATGGCATCAACACCGGCTTCGGCACCCTGTCGGAAATCCGCATCGACAAGAAGGATCTGCGCGAGCTGCAGCGGAACCTGATCCTCTCGCACGCCGCCGGCGTCGGTCAGCCGCTGTCCGTCGGCGAGGCCCGCGCCCTGCTGCTGATGCGCGCCAACGTGCTCGCCCGCGGCTACTCGGGGGTCCGCCGGTCGACCCTGCAGCTCGCGCTCGACATGCTGAACAAGGGCGTCACCCCGATCGTCCCCGAACGCGGCTCCGTCGGAGCGTCCGGCGATCTCGCGCCCCTCGCCCACCTCGCGCTCGTCCTGATCGGCGAAGGCGAGGCCACCTTCGAAGGCCAGCGGCTGCCCGGCCGCGCCGCGCTCGAGAAGGCAGGGCTTCAGCCGCTGGTGCTCGAAGCGAAAGAAGGCCTCACCCTCGTCAACGGCACCCAGGCGATGTGCGCCGTCGGGGTGCTGTCGCTGCTCCGCGCCGACGAGCTGGCCGAGCTCTTCGACGTCGCGGGTTCGATGACGCTCGAAGGCCTTTTGGGCTCGCACAAGCCCTTCGCGCCCGAGGTCCAGGATGTGCGGCCCCACGAGGGCCAGAAGGCCTGCGCCGCCCACCTGCGCGAAGTGCTGCAGCACAGCGAGCTCGTCGAGACCCACGCCAACTGCGCCAAGGTGCAAGACCCCTACTCGATGCGCTGCATGCCCCAGGTGCACGGCGCCGCCCGGGAAGGCCTGCTGTTTGCCCACCGCATCCTCGAGGTCGAGGTCAACGCCGCCACCGACAACCCACTGGTCTTCGTCGAGACCGGCACCATCGTCTCGGCCGGCAACTTCCACGGCCAGCCCGTGTCGCTCGCGCTCGACGTCGTCTCGATGGCGCTGACCCAGCTGATGAGCATCAGCGAGCGGCGCGTCGAGCAGCTGGTCAACCCCGCGCTGTCGGGCCTCCCCGCGTTCCTCGCGAGGAACTCAGGCCTCAACTCAGGGTTCATGATCGCGCAGGTCACCAGCGCCGCGCTGGTCGCCGAGTCACGCATCCTCTGCCACCCCGCTTCGGTCGACTCGATTCCTTCCTCAGCTGGCCGCGAAGATCACGTCTCGATGGGCATGACCGCGGCGCTCAAGGCCCGCCAGGTCGTCGGCCACGCGGTTCATGCCCTGGCGATCGAGCTGCTGTGCGCCGCGCAGGCGCTGGACTTCCGCCTGCCGCACAAGCCGGGCATCGGCGCGCTGGCCGCCCACCAGCTGATTCGCAGCAAGGTGCCGCACATGGAAAGAGACCGTGAGCTGCACAAAGACATCTCGGCCGTCGCGGCCCTGATCGACTCGGGGCAGCTGCTCGAGACCGTTCGCCGCGCCTGCCGCCCTTCCAGCCGGAGCTAGACGACCATGAACGACGGGCACGATTACCCCCGCACGATGTCCACCGCGATCCCCGCGATCGCGATGCCGGTCGAGACGAGCGCGCCACCCACGCAGACAGACGAAGAGGCCCGCGCGCGCATCGCCACCCTCGAGCGCGAGGCCAAGCTGCTGGGCACAGACCCTGCCGCCGCGCTGCTCTTTCACGAGATGGGGCTCTTATGGGAATCGCCGCTGAAGCACCCGCGCTTCGCCGCCGTCGCGTACCAGGCTGCGTACAAGCTCGCGCCGCGCTTCCTCGCCAACATCCGCGCTGCCCGCCGCCTCTTCGCCGAGGTCGGCAACTGGCAGATGGTCGTCACGCTCCTCGACGCCGAGCTCAACGCCACCGAGAACAAGCGCGGCAAGGCGGCGCTCTTCTTCGAGAAGGGCCTCGTGCTCGAGCAGCGCCTCTCGCGCGAAGCCGACGCCACCGCGGCCTGGGCCAACTGCCTCGCGCTGGAGCCCGAAGACATCACCCTGCTCTGCCAGCTCGAGCAGCTGTACTCGGAAAAAAGCGATCACGCGTCGCTGGTCACCACCCAGAAGCTCATCGCCCGCGCGGTCACCGACGACGCCGCGCGCGCGCATTACCTCACCTCGGCCGGCCTGCTGCTGGAAGACCGGCTGAAGGACTTGAACGGCGCCGCTGCGTGCTTCCGCGAGGCGTTCGCGCTCGACCGCCAGGACTCTTTGCTGCTCGCCGCGATGAAGCGCGTCGCGCAGCGCGAGGGCACCGTCGACGAAGAGCTCGCGGCGCTCGCCGCCGAAGCCGAAGGCCAGGGCTCGCACGCAGCCCCCACCTTCCTGCAGATCAGCAAGGCGTATGAACGGCTCGGCCGGCCGGAAGACGCGCTGTCGGCGCTGGTCGCCGCGCGCCGCATCGCCCAGTCAGATCCGCTCGTGCTCTCAGAGCTCGCCCGCATCTTCGAGAGCCAGGGCCGGTTCGAAGAGCTGGCCGATGTGCTGCTGTCGTGGGTCACCGCCATCGGCGACGAGAGCGAGATGATCGCGATCAACCTGCGCCTCGGCTCGCTCTTCGAAGACCAGTTGCGCCGCGACGAAGACGCGATCGCCCGATACCAGGCGATTCTCGACAGGATCCCCGGCCACCCGACTGCGCTCGCGAACCTCGGCAAGCTCTTCCACCGATCGAAGAACTGGGCCGGCCTGCTCGGAACCTACGACTCGGAGGCCGCGTCGATTGACGAGCCGAAGCAGAAGGCGATTCGCATCTTCAAGTCGGCCGAGGTCCTCGAAGAGCGCCTGCAGCGCACCGACGACGCCATCAACCGTTACAACGAAGTGCTGAAGCTCTACCCGGGCTACCTGCCGGCGCAGAAGGCGCTGGTTCGCCTGTTCGAGAAGCAGGGCAGGTGGGTCGACCTCGTCGGCATGTACGAGCAGGATCTGCTGCAGACCACCGATCGCGAGCAGCAGATTCAGACGTTGAACCGGATGGCGGCGATTCACGAAGACCGCCTCACCGATCTGCCCCGCGCGATCGATTGCTGCCGGCGCGTGCTCGAGATCGCCCCGGATCACCTGCCGACAGTTCGGAACCTCGAGAGGCTGTACGAACGCGCGGGCCGCTGGGAAGAGCTGATTCTGTTGAACGAGCAGGAAGCAGCGCTGTCGGGTGACACGCGCCACATCGTCTCGCTCGCGCACCGCAACGCCGAGATCCTCGAAGACCAGCTGAAAGATCGCGCGCGAGCCGTCGAAGCCTACGAGCGCGTGCTCGCCCACGCCCCCACCTACCCGCCCGCGCTCAAGGCCCTGGGCCGCCTCTACGCGCAAGACGGCAAGTGGGCCGAGCTGATCAAGATGTACCGCGCCGAAGCCGAGATCGCGCCGACCACCGAGCAGGCCGCGCAGCTGATGTTCAAGATCGGCGAGCTGCACGAGCAGCGCTTGAAGAACGAGAACGACGCGATCGCCTCATACCAAGAGGTGATGACGCTGGCGCCGAACTACTTCCCGGCGGTTCGCGCGCTCGGCCGCATCTACCGATCGCAGGGCGCGTGGGAAAGCCTGATCGAGATCCTTCGCGCCGAAGCCGCCAACCGCAGCGACCCGATGGAACGCGCGAACGCGATGTTCCAGGCCGCCGCCATCTGGGATGACCAGCTGAAGAGCCCCGCCCGCGCGATCGAGGGCTACAACGAAGTGCTGCGGCTCGCGCCCAGCCACCTCACCGCGCTGCAGCAGCTCGAAAGGCTGCTCACCGCGGGTGACGACACGAAGGAGCTGATCGTCCTCCTCGATCGCCAGACCCAGGTGGGCTCGCCACAGATCAAGATCTCGGCGAACCTGAAGCTCGCCCGCATCTACCTCGATCGCCTCAACGAGCCGTCGCGCGCCGCTGCGTGCTGCGACGCCGCCCTACAGCTCGATGACAAGAACCTCGCCGCGCTGAAGCTGCTCGAACGCATCCGCGCGGGCGATCGCACCCGCCGCAACGAGCTGCGCGCCCGCCTCGCCGAGATCATGGGGGACCCGAAGCTGTCGGCGGCGATGAAGCTGGCGGCCGTCGAGCAGGGCCAGACCTCCGAGCTGCCCAACGAAGTCATCAAGCAGCTCAAGGCCGCGCACGCAGCCGACCCCGGCGACGAGGCGCTGCACCTGATGCTCGAACGCGCGCTGGTGAAGGCGAACGATCACCGAAGCCTGGTCGAGCTCTACGAGGCGCGCAGCAGCCAGACCACCGAGGCCACCGACGGCGCCCAGCTGAAGCTTCGTGCTGCCGACCTCTACGAGAACAAGTTGAACGACCCGGGTCGTGCTGCCCAGGCATACGAAGCCGCGCTCGCGCTCGTCCCCAACCTGCTCCCCGCGCAGACGGGCCTCGCCCGCGTCTTCGGGCGCATGGGCAACCACGATCGCGCCCGCCAGGCGCTCGAGGCGATCGCCGCCAACGCGAAGGACAAGGCGACGATCACCGAAGCCCTGATGCAGGCCGGCCGGATGAGCCGCGATCAGGCGCGAGACGCCCAGGGTGCCCAGGGCTACTTCCAGCGGGTCCTCGACAGCGACCCGCTGCACCCCGAAGCCGGCACCGCGCTCGAAGATCTGCTCGCCTCGCGGGGCGGAGCCTCCGACCTCGCCGCCCTTCACGAGCGCCGCGGTGACAGCCGCCTCGCCCAGAAAGACAACGCGGCCGCCGGCCAGGAGTTCTACGCCTCGGCCCGCGTCCACCTCGACCAGCTCAAAGATCGCGATCGCGCCGCCCAGCTTCTCGAGAAGGCGCTGCTCGCCTTGCCAGCCCACAACGAAGCGCTCGAGCTGAAGGGCGACCTCGCGTTGGAAAAGCAGGACTTCGCCGAGGCCGCCGCCGCGTTCGCGGTGCGCGTGCAGCAGGGCGGCGATGCGCAGCGGCTCGCTTCGATTCACCTGAAGCTCGGCGCGCTGTACCACGACCAGCTGGGTGACGGGACGCGCGCCGCCGCCCACCTGCAGACCGCGCTCAACTCGCAGCCCGACAGCGTCGAAGCGCTCGAACGGCTCGGCTCGATTCACACCCTCTCGAAGAACTGGACGGGGGCCGCCGACTGCCTGCGTCGCCTGCTCGAGGTCGAGAAGAACCCCGCCCAGCGCGCCAGGGTCGCTTCTTTGCTGGCCCGCATCTACGACGAAGGCTTCGCCGACACCGCCCAGGCCGCCGCGCTCTACAAGCAGGCCCTGGATCTCGCGCCCAGCGACACCGGCACCCTTGATCGCCTCGTCGAGCTCTACGAAAAGATGGGCAACCTCGGCGAGCTCGTCACGGTGCTCGAGGAACAGGTGAAGAACGCTCCCGACGTTCGCCGCGCCGTCGCGCTGCGGCTGCGCATCGGCGATCTCTACGGCAAGCAGCTCGACAACCCGCAGCGCGCGATCGGCACCTTCCGCGCGGTGCTCGATCTGGATCCGGTGAACCTGCCCGCGCACGTCGCGCTGGCCGAGCTCTTCAGTCGCGATCCGGCGGCGACGGCGATGGCGGTCGAGTCGCACCGCGCGCTGTTGAAGCTCGACCCGACCCGCGTCGAAAGCCTGCACGCGCTGTTCAAGCTATGGGAAAGCGTGAAGCAGCTCGACAAGGCGTTCTGCGCCGCGGGCGTGCTCACCTTCCTCAAGCAGGCCAATGAAACCGAGCAGGGGTTCTACCTCGAGCTTCGCAACCGGCTGCCGAACGAGCTCTCGGTGAAGCTGCCCGAGCCCGACCTGGCGCTGCTGCACCACCCGGCGGCGCGCAACGCCCTCGCCGACGTGATGCGGGCCATCGGCGATCAGTTCGTGAAGGTGTACCCGCCGCAGTTCGAGGCGTGGGGCGTCGATCGCAAGGTCGACCGCCTGAAGTCCGATCACGCCGTGTTCAAGGCGGTGCGGGGCGCGGCGCAGGTGTTCGGCGTCGAGGACTTCGAGGTCTACCAGAGCAAGCGCGGCCTCGTGGTGCTCGAGACCACCGAGCCCCTGAGCGTGTTCGTCGGCGCCGACGTCGTGCGCCGCTTCAATGCGCGGGAGCAGCGCTTCTTCCTCGGCCGGGCTGCCCTCGGGCTGCTCGACAAGACGCCCGTGGTGCGGCGCCTGTCGGCTGGTGAGCTCGCCGATCTGTTCGGCAACACGGTGCGCATCCACCAACAGCAGTTCGAAGGCATCGGCCGCCGCAACGACGAGCAGAGCAAGGCACTGCGCAAGGCGTACTCGCGGCGCTGCTTGAAGCTGCTCGAAGAGCCGGCGATGGCAGTGGCGAACACGGCGGGCCTCGAGGTCGCGGCCACCGTCGAAGCGCTGGCGCTGTCGGGCGATCGCGCAGGCCTGCTGCTCGCCGGAGACGTCGGCGCGGCGATCACCCTGCTGCTGCGGGAAGATCTGCCGGTCGGCACGCCCCGCCCCGAGTCCACCGAGGCCATCGCAGCGGCCGTCGCCCAGCGCCGCGACGTTCGCGAGCTGATCGGGTTCTCATTGTCCGACGACTTCTTCCGGCTGCGCCAGCGGCTCGGAATCTCGCTGGGGTAGCGCGCTACTCGCGCCGCAGCAAACAGCCCTTCGGCAGCACCGCCTCGAGCCGCTGCACCGCCTCGGCCACCGGCGCTGCCGAGGCGTGCTCGATCGTCAGCTTCACCCGGTAGTCCTGCTCGGGGTCGAAGTTCGGGTAGCTGCCGATCGCCACGTCGGGCATCGCCAGCGCGACCTGATCGAGCACCCGCGCAATCTCGGCCTCCGACGCCGACAGGTAGAGCACCTGGATGTTCACCGCCGTCACCGGCAGCCGCGCGAGCACCGTCTCGAGTTGGTGCTTGAACAGCTGCGGCACGCCCGGAAGCAGGTAGACGTCTTCGCACGCGAGCACCGGGTACCGCGCGCCCGCCTGGTAGAGAAGCTCTGCGCCTTCCGGAGCGTCTGCCAGCCGCATCGCCTCTGCCGTCGCGCCCTCGCCGTACTGCAGCTTCACCAGCGCTTCCATCTCGGGAAGCCGCACCACCGGCCGCCCCAGCGCCAGCGCCACCGCGCGCACCGTCACGTCGTCGTGCGTCGGCCCGATGCCGCCCGAGGTGAAGACCCACTTCGCCTTTCGGCGCGCCAGCTGCAGCGCTTCGACGATCGCGTCGACGTCATCGAGAACGAAGTGCACCGAGTGAAGAAGCACGCCGCGCTCGCGCAGCCGTGAGATCAAGTGCGAGCCATTGGCCTCGGTGACCTTCGCGGTCAGCACCTCGTTGCCGATGATGATCGCCGACGCGCCCGTACGCATCGCCCTAGACCTTCTTGCCCAGCGCCTTCAGCGCCGCCGCCGTTACGTCGGCCATCGGCGCGCCGCCGTCGATCACCACGATCTTCTCGCCGGCCTTTCGCCGCAGCGCGATCGCGGCCAGGTACTGCTTCGCGGTGCGCTTCTGAATCGCCTTCGTCTCGTAGAGCTCACGCTTGCCTCCGCGAACGGTGCGGCGCTTCGCGGCGACGTCGGGGTCGATCTCGAGAAACAGCGTCAGATCCGGCATTCGCGCTTCCGAGTTGATCGCGGCCACCCACCCAATCGGCAGCTGCGAGCCCTGGTACGCCAGCGACGAGAGCAGGTAGCGATCGCTGAGCACCACGGCCCCGCGCTTCAGGGCCGGCTCGATCTCCCGCGCGACGTGATCGACGCGATCGGCCGCGAACATCAGCGCCAGCGTCTGTGGGGTCATCTGCAGCGCGTGGGTCAGCGCCTGGCGAATCATCTTGCCGATCGGGCCGTCTGACGGCTCGCGCGTCGTCAACACTTCCCGGCCCTTCGCCCGCAGGGCTCTCGCGATCGCCGCAGACTGGGTCGTCGTGCCCGCGCCGTCGAGCCCTTCGATCACGACGAAACGGCTCATCGCGGCAGCAGCGCCGACGGGTCGTCGAGGTTCAGCTTCTGGCGCAGCGACTTCAGCTGCCCAAACTGCACCATCTCGACCTTCAGCGCGCTGCGGCCGTACAGGTACCGCACGAAGCCGTAGATCAGCAAGCCCGCCGACACCACCGCCACCGGCGCGACGTACACCTCGAGCTGCGGCTTCTTCGTCAAATCCCAAATCAGCTTCGACGTGGTGCCCGCACCAATCAGGGCGATCACCGTCGCGACAGTGAAGTGCGCGAAGTGAAGAATGCTCTGGCGGGAAGCGAGCACGGCCTGCAGCTCGGCGAGGGTCTGTTGGTCAGCGGTGGCAGTCGTCACGGTCATGGCTCCGGCATCGGTACTAAGCGCCCGCATTCGCGGCACGGCTCCCCGCCCAATGCCGGAGATGCGCACGCTTTGCAACGCGTCCACACCTCGATCTTCTTCTTTGGCTTCCCGGCCACCGCCGCCACCGCGACCCTGGGCAGCTTCATTCCGCACTTCTCGCAGATGCTCCCGGCCGCCTGCACGTTCTTGCAGTAGCGGCAGGTCAGCGGGCCGACTTGAAGCGGGGTGCGCACGCCGTCGTCGGGCACCCGATCTTCGGCGATGTCGTCGATGGGCAGCACGGCGATGTCACCCACCGCGTCCTGCGTCGTCTTCTCGAAGTCTGCCATCGGCGCCTGCGCGACTTCAGCGGTCTTCGCGAACGCAGTCACCTCGACGTCGGGCGCGCGCTCGACCGCGACCTCGCCCACACGATCCGGAATCGTCTGCTCGAGGTCGGCCAGCTTCTGGATGGTGACCGGCGGCGGTGGCATCGCGCCGAGCACGCCCGACAGATCCTTGCCGCAGACTTCGCACTCGAAGCCGAACTCGACCTGGGTCTCGCAGACGGGGCAGACGATCATGGGGCGCCTTTGGACCTTACAGCGGGCGGACGATGACCCGAACCGTCAACGTCATTCCCATGATCGACGCGTTGCAGTCGGGCGCCTCGGCCTCGATCGACACCGTGTCTTTCACCCGGCGCGCCGTGCCTGAGATCCGCCGGCACACCGCCATCGTCCGCAGCTGATTTTTGAGCACCGGAAACGCGCAGCGGCTGTCCTTGAAGGTCAGCGCTTCGCCTTCCTTCGTCGCGTACAGCTGGCACGACAGCTTCGGGTCCGCTCGATCTTCGAAGGTCAGCGTCACCCCGCCGACCGTGTTCGCGTGCGCCGACACCTTGAACACCGCCTCGCCGTCGAGCCTCAGCTGGGGCAGCTGCGTCACCGCCAGCTTGCTGACGTCGTCCAGCGGGGTCGTCTTCGCGGTCACCCTCGAGATGACGTCGTCGAACTCCCACGGGTCGGCCGGAGGCGTCACCTTCTCGACGGGCGGCGCCACCTTTGGAGCAGGGGCCTTCGTCGCCTTGCCTGCGCCCAGCACCACCATCGTCACTGCGATCAGCGTCTTCATCAGCCCACCCTCGCCAGCTTCAGCCGGCCTTCCCAACGTTCTTCCAGCGCCTTCACCAGCCGGGCATGCCGGCCCTCTCTCAGCTCAGGGTCCTTCGCGACGATCGCACGCGCCTCGTCCTGCGCCTCGGCCAGCAGCGCCTGGTCGCGGCCGAGGTTGGCGACGGCGAGCTCGGGGATTCCGCTCTGCCGGGTGCCGAGGAACTCGCCGGGGCCGCGCAGCTCGAGATCCTTTTCCGCGATCACGAAGCCGTCGTTGCTGTCTTCCATCACCTTGAGCCGGGTCGCCGCGACGGCGCTCTTCGCGTAGCCGGCCATCAACAGGCACCACGACTTCGCCGCGCCACGGCCGACGCGGCCGCGCAGCTGGTGAAGCTGCGAGAGCCCGAAGCGTTCCGCGCCTTCGATCACCATGATCGACGCGTTCGGCACGTCGACGCCGACCTCGACCACCGTCGTGCACACCAGCACGTCGACCCGCTTCTCGCGGAACTCGAGCATCACCGCTTCCTTCTCGTCGTTCTTCATCCGCCCATGCAGCAGGCCGATGCGCGCGGTGGGGAACTGGGCGGTCAGCGCCTCGGCGCCCTGCGTCGCGTCGGCGAGGTCGACCTTCTCGGACTCTTCGACCAGCGGGTACACGATGTACGCCTGGTGGCCCTTGTCGAGCTCGGCCTGGACGGCCTGGTACGCCTTCGGGCGCGCCTTTTCGTTGTAGACGCGCGTCTCGATGGGCGTGCGGCCCGGCGGCAGCTCGTCGATCACCGAGACGTCGAGGTCGCCATAGAGCGTCATCGCCAGCGTTCGCGGAATCGGCGTCGCCGTCATCACCAGCGTGTCCGGCCGCGGGCCCTTTGCCATCAGCGTGTGGCGCTGCATCACGCCGAACCGATGCTGCTCGTCGATCACCACCAGGCCCAGCTGGTGGAACTCGACGCCTTCTTGAATCAGGGCGTGCGTGCCGACCGCGACGCGCACCACGCCATTGGCCAGGCTTTCGCGCTGCTGCCGCTTCTCTTTCGCGCTCGCGCTGCCGGTGATCAACCGCACCGACGTTCCGAGCGGGGCGAGCATCTTGCTGAAAGTCCGGTAGTGCTGCTCGGCCAGGATCTCGGTCGGGGCCATCACCGCCACCTGATACCCGTCTTGCAGCGCCAGCGCGGACGCGAGCACCGCCACCGCCGTCTTCCCCGAGCCCACGTCGCCCTGCACCAGCCGGTTCATCGGCTCGGGCCGCGACATGTCGCGCGACACCTGCGCGACGACGCGGGCCTGGGCACCCGTGAGCGCGAAGGGCAGCAGCTTCGTCGCGATCTGCTGGCGCGGCGCCGACGTGTCGAAGGCGATGCCGGGCTCGACCTTCAAGCCCTGGCGGCGCAGCGCAAGCCCCAGCTGAAGGAAGAAGAGCTCGTCGAAAGCGAGCCGGTGGTGCGCCACGCTGGCATGGGCATCGAGCGCGTCCAGCGGCGCGTCGGCCGGCGGGAAGTGCAGGTACCGCAGCGCATCGGCCAGCGTCATCAGGTGGTGTCTTTCGCGCAGGTCATCGGGCAGCGGCTCTTCGAGATCGTTCGAGAAGCGCGAGGCGATCTTGAAAGCGAGCTCGCGAAGGCTGCGCTGCTCGTGGCGCTCGAAGCCCGGGTACACGGGGACGATGCGGTTGAAGTGCACCGGCGAGCTCTCGACGTCGTCGGCGGGCTCGACCTCGGGGTGCGGAATTTCCCAGCCGTACGACGTGCGGCGCACCTCGCCAGAGACCACGAGCCGGCGGCCAATCGGGTACTTCGCCTTCAGCCACCCGCCCGACTGAAAGTGGGTCGCGGCGACGGTGCCGGTGCTGTCGGCGAGCACCGCGCGGAAGGTGCGCCGCCCGGCCCGCCCGTACTGCTCTTCGGCCGACTTCACCTCGGCGATGATCGTGCCGCGCTCGCCCGAGACCAGCTGCGAGATCTTCTTCAGCGTCCGGCGGTCTTCGTACACCCGCGGCAGCAGGAACAGCACGTCGCCGACCTTCCGCACGCCCTTCTTGTTCAAGAGGCCGACCAGTCGTGGGTTCAGCCGCCAGCCGACCTCGTTCAGCGGCGTCGCCAGCGGGCCGTCGATCGGCGCGATCGACAACATCCGCGCCGGCCCCGCCTCGTCGGTCTCGGGCTTCGGCTGGCGGGCCTTCTTCGCCCTGGGTCCCCCGTTCATCCCGAGAGAAGTCGAGGGATGAGCCTCCGCAGCGCTGGGCCCCGGAACCGCCGGACGCCCGTTCATCCCGAGAGAAGTCGAGGGATGAGCCTCCTCTGCGCTGGGCCCCGGAACCGCCGGACGCCCGTTCATCCCGAGAGAAGTCGAGGGATGAGCCTCCTCTGCGGTACGGTTCCGCCGTCGGTCGGGACCTGCCGCGCCAGGAGGAGGCGTATCCCTCGACTTCTCTCGGGATGAACGGGGCGCTTCTCCCGCTGAACGGGGCGCTTCTCCCGCTGAACGGGGCGCTTCTCCCGCTGAACGGGGCGCTTCTCCCGCTGAACGGGGCGCTTCTGCGACTGACCCGGCCTGCGGCGCACTCGGGGCCAACACGAGCGCCTCGCGTGGTGCGGGCGCGGCGCCGGGCAGAAAATCCACGGGCAGTCCTTCATCGCGCATCGCCTGCAGCACCTTCACGATCGCGTTTTTCCGCACCACCGGGTCCCGATCATCGATCGCAACCAGCTGCGCATTCAGCGCGATCGCGGTCGCCGCCTTCACCCCGCCGCGCGCGACCGCGGCCGCCAGCACCGGCCTCAGCGTCTTGATCGCAGGCAGGTTCGTGAAGTCCCGGGCGCACGCGTAGCGCAGCGGCCCGAGCAGGGGGAACAGCGGGTGGCTGCTACTCGCCATCCTCGAAAGTCACCTTGAGGATCTCGTACTCGCGGGCGCCGCCCGGGCTCTGAATCGTCGCGGTGTCGCCGACGGTCTTGCCGACCAGCCCGCGTCCCACCGGCGTGCTGATGCTGATCCACTTTTTCTTGAAGTCAGACTCGTACTCGCCCACCAACCGGTAGGTGACTTTCTTGTCGGTCTCGGTGTCGTTGAGCTCGACGGTGGCTCCGAAGACGATCGTGGTGGTGCCCTTGAACTTCGAGGTGTCGATCACCTCGCAACGCGCGATCTGCCCGTTGATGTCCATGATCCGGCCTTCGATGTGGCTCTGCTTCTCTTTGGCCGCGTGGTACTCGGCGTTTTCCTTCAAGTCGCCGTGCGCCCGCGCAATCTCGATCTCGAGCGTGATCTTCGGCCGCTCGACCGAGGTCAGGTGCTTCAGCTCATCTTTGAGCCTGCGCAACCCTGGTGCAGTGATGGGAGATGAATCGGCCATTGCACGTCTCCATAGCGAAACAGACCTGCCCGGGTCTAGCGTGCGCAGCGTGCTGTCGGTGAAGGAACTTCACAGAATCGCAGGGACGATGCGCCGCGAGGAATTCGAGCGGCAGCTGGGCCCCTTCGTGCTCATTCAACGCCCTCCTGATCAGCTCAAGCAGCTCAAGGCCCTGCAGCTGGGCGCCAAGCGCACCGTCGCCCTCAAGCGCGGCGAGGCCACCGACGACGTGTCCCTGCTGTTCGAGTTCGACGATCTGATGGTCGCCACCCTTCCCAACCTCGACACCGGCTCACCCCTCAACGTCGGCCGCATGCCCGACTGCGATCTCGTCATCGACGATCCTTCCGTCTCGAAGCACCACGCCCGCATCGTCTGGGACGGCCAGGACGCCTTCGTCGAAGACCTGAAGTCATCCAACGGCACCCGCGTCAACGCCGAAGAGCTGCACCTGAAGATGGCCGTGCGTGACGGCGATACGATTTCTTTCGGCGACACCCAGTTCTGCTACCTGTCGACTGGCACGCTGCACAGCCGCCTCACCACCGGCAAGTTCAAGGCTTACCGGTAACCCACCGTGTTCCAGATCAAAGAGCTCGAGAAGCTTGCCGGCTCACTCAAGGCCGACGCCTTTCGCAAACAGCTCGGGCCCTTCGTCCTCATCCAGCGCCCGCCTGAATCGCAAGACGGCAGCCAGACCGATCTGCTCGGCCTGCCGATGAACGTGCAGTCGACCACGATGTCCCGCCCCGGCGCCGTCTCTTCCGGCACCCTCGGTCTCCTCTTTCAGTTCGACACCCTCGTCGTCGCCACCCTGCCCCCGCTGCAAGGCGAAGACGCGCTGTCGGTCGGCCGCCAGCCCGACTGCGAGCTCGTCATCGATGACGCGTCCGTCTCGAAGAAGCACGCCACCCTGCGCTGGGACGCCGCGAAGGCCCGCGCCACGATCGAAGACCTCGGCTCGACCAACGGCACCTTTCTCAACGCCAGCATCCGCCTCAAGAAAGACAAGCCCAGCCTGCTGCAAGACGGCGACATCATCAGCTTCGGCGAAGTGCAGTTCTGGTACCTGCTGACCGACACCCTGCACGCCAAGCTGTCGAAGGCCCGCGTCTCGCAAATGCCACGCGGCGTCTGATTCGCTGCCGTCCTGCGTCAAGCAGGCATGCCACCCGCAACGATGCGCTTCTTGAGAATCCTGGATGCCGAAGCGGGCGCCCTTCCGCGTGCCTACTGGTTCGTCTGGGCCGGGACCCTGGTCAATCGCCTCGGCTCTTTCGTCTTGCCGATGCTCACCATCTACCTCACCCGCCGCCGCGGCCTCAGCCTGGAAGAAGCGGGGCTGATCGTCTCTGGCTTCGGCGTCGGCTCGCTCTTCGGCGTCACCCTCGGAGGCGTCCTCGCCGACCGCGTCGGCGCCCGCTTCACCCTCGTCTCAGGGCTCTTCTGCAGCGCCCTCTCGATGCTCGCCCTCGGCTCATCCACCGAAGGCTGGCAGCTGGGCCTTGCTGCCTTCAGCCTGGGCGCGCTCGGAGACATGTACCGCCCCGCCGCCAGCGCGCTGATTGCCCGCCTCGTCGCTCCCGAGCATCGCCTCAAGGCGTTCAGCCTTCTCTTCTGGGCGATCAACTTAGGGTTCGCGGTGGGCACCGGGGTCGCGGGGTTCCTCGCCGAAAATCACTTCACCGCGCTCTTCGTCGCCGACGCGTTCACCACCCTCGTCTTCGCGGCGATCATCTACCGCTTCGTGCCCGAGCCCCCGCGGCCACCGCCGTCGAAAGACGAGTCGGGCTCGATGTTGACCCCTTTTCTCGACCTCGCGTTCCTGCCCTTCCTCGTCCTCAACTTCGTGATCGTCGTCGTCTTCTTCCAGCACCTCGTCTCGCTGCCCGGCCACATGTCGAGCGTCGGCCTGGGCTCCAGCGACTACGGCCTCGCGATCGCCGCCAACGGCGTGTTGATCGTGCTGCTGCAGCCAATGGCGGGACGCCTGCTGAAGAACGCCGATCGCGCCTGGGTGATGGCCACCGGCTGCTTCCTCACGGGCGTCGGCATGGGCATCAACGCCTTCGCACACGGCCTGCCGATGTTCGTCTTCTCGGTCGCCGTGTGGACCATCGGCGAGATCATCATGTCGCCGATCACCTCGAGCATCGTCGCCGACCTCTCGCCCGAGCACCTGCGCGGGCGCTACCAGGGCGCGTTCTTCGTCACCTGGGGGCTGGCGATGGCGGTCGCTCCGCTGCTGGGGCCGTGGGTCATTCGCGTCAGCGACCTGCCCACCCTGTGGCTCGGCTGCACGGCGATCGGCGTCTTCTGCGCCGCAGGGCAGCTCGCGCTCCGCGGCCCGCTTTCCCGGCGCGCGAAGATCTTGCGCGAGCTCAAAGCGCCCGCAGGAATCGCTGCAGGCTGATCTCGGTCTTCGCGTCCTGGATCTCACCGCTGGCGAACGCGTCGAACAACCCTTCGGCCGTTCGCCAGGCCAGCTTCCCGCCTTCTTCCATCGGCGAGCCATCGCCCTCGGGCACCACCTGCTTGAGCCCCGTCACGTCGCACGCCGCCGGGAAGATCTTTTCCGACAGAATCCCCGGCGCCACGAAGAACGCAGCCCCCAGCAGCTTCACGCTTTCCGCCTTCACCGCGAACCCTGCCTCTTCCAGCACCTCGGCCGCGCACCGCGTCCGCAGCCCCGCTTCGCCGTCGTCGCCCGGCTCCAGCAGCCCCGCCACGATCTCTTCGCAGAACAGCTGGTTCATGCCCGCCGGCCGGAAGTACGCCGCCGGCCGCAGGTTCATTCGCGTCAGGAACTCTCTTCCCCCGCCTGCCGCCACCCGCCAGACCAGCACCGACACCGCGTCGAGCTTCGGCCGATCGACCACGTCGACCCGGTAGGCCGGCGACACCGAGCCATCGGCCCGCCGGTTCTTCACCCGTAGCCGCCGCACCTGCAAAAAACCCTCGTCACACCGGGCGGTGGCCGAAAAGTCCTCGATCACGTCCAGCCCCGTCACGTCGCTGTCACCCATGCGGGCAGGGCTTTACCAGAAGCAGGCCAGCACATAGGGTCCGCCGCGTTTTCCCCCCAGGCCAAGCTCAAGATGGTGTTCGTGAATCATTCAACTCGCCTTCTCGCCGTTCTCCTCGCGGCTTCGATGGCCGCGTCCTGTCTGCCCGTCCTCGAAGGCCAGCCCACCCAGCTGGCAGGGCAGGAAATCCGGCTCACCATCCTCGGCACCACCGACATCCACTCGCGGCTGCTGCCGTACGACTTCGCGCCGCTGAAGACTGACACCGATCTGGGGCTCATCCCCGAAGCCGGCCCGTTCGGTGGCGTCGCGCGGCTCGGCGCCCTCATCAAACGCGAGCGCGCCAGCGCTGACCGCGTGATCCACCTCGACTCGGGCGACAGCTTTCAGGGCGCTCCGATCTTCAACGTGAACTTCGGCGAGGTCGAATACAAGTTCCTCTCGAAGGTGCGGCTCGATGCGGCCGTCATCGGCAACCACGAGTTCGACTCGGGCGCGCTGAACTTCACCGTCCAGGCCCGCGACAACGCCGCCTTCCCCGTGCTCGCCGCGAACTATTCGTGGGACGACGTGCGCGATCTCAACAGCAACAAGACCGCGCTCTACACCCAGCCCTACACCCTCAAGAACGTGGGCGGCGTCCGCGTCGCCATCATCGGCCTCGCCAACATCAGCTCGCTCAACTCGATCGTCGAAGGCGGCAACTCGCTGCAGGCGACCCCGCTGGAGCAGAACGAAGCCGCCCGCGCCTACGTCGAATTGCTCAAGCCCGTCGTCGATGTCATCGCCATCGTCAGCCACGCTGGCCTCACCGAAGACCAGGATCTGATCCAGGGCTACGAGGCCTTTTACGAGTTTGGAAAGATCGGCTACTACCTGAACCGCAAGGGCCCAAACCAGTGGAAGATCCTCGAGTGGTTCGGCCCCGAGAATGATCGGACCTCGGTCGTCCGCGTGAAAATTCCGGGCGTCATTGGCATCGACGTAATCATCGGCGGCCACCTTCACATCGTGCTGAACCCGCCGCAGCAGCTCACCGACCCTGCTGGCCGCAAGGTGATCTTGAGCCACAACGGCGCCTTCGCGAAGTACCTGGGCCGCCTCGACGTCGTCTTGAAGATGCCGCCAGTCGGAGGCGCGCCTGAAGGCGCCGAGATCATCAGCCACGACTACAAGGTCTTCCCCGTCGACGCGCTGTGGTGCTCACCTTCGATGCACGCCTACTACAACTCGAAGTTCTGGAGCCCCGGCCAGTTCATCGGCGACCCGCAGGTGCAGGCCGCGCTGAAGCTGTGCACCGAGTCCGAAGACAAAGAGACGACGCAGCTGCTCCAGCCGTACATCGTCGACCTCGACTTCAAGCTCTCGCTGACCTCGCTGTTCGCCTATGCGCCGCGCGACATCGCCCGCCGCAACAACTCGACGGGTGGTGACTCGCCGCTGGGCAACGTCGCCGCCGACTCGATGCGCAAGCGCCGTCGCGTCGAAGCCGAGGTCGCCGTCACCAACTCGCTCGGCATCCGCGACAACCTCTACGCGGGCCCGCTGACCCAGGAGTCGATGTTCAACGTGTTCCCCTTCGAGAACACGATCAACATCATGTACCTCTCGGGTCTCGAGATGCAGGAGATGTTCGACTTCATCGCCGACCGTTCGGCCAGCCGCGGCTGCGTCAGCCAGGCGCAGATCTCGGGCGCCCGCTTCACGATGGACTGCGCGCAGGTGCAGCTGAACGAGCTGCGCCTCGCCTGCGACCCCGCGAAGAAAGCGGCCGACTGCCCCACCGACGATCGCACTGGCCGCGCGAAGTGGCAGTGCCTCGAAGACGCCGCGGGCGATCGCTGCTGGGCGCACACCGCGACCAACATCGAGCTCAACGGCAAGCCGCTGGATGGCTTCTCGACCTACCGCCTCGCCACCAACGACTACATCGCCAAGGGCGGCTCGGGCTTCGTCGTCCTCAAGCGCAACACCACCCGCTTCGAAACCGGCATTCCCCTTCGCGACTCGTTGATTGGCTACCTGCAGAGCTTCTGCAGCTGCAAGGACATGCTGGCCGGAAACAAAGACAGCTTCGGCAACATCATCGGCAAGAACAAGCAGCTGTGCGGCAGCCTGGAAAGCGGCAAGTGGGCGATCGCTCCGCAAGAGCTGTCGTTCTGCGCACAGGCCGCCGACTACGAGTCGAAGCTCACCGAGAAGATCGACGGCGCCTGCTCGTGCGTCGATGTCTTCCGCAAGGTCGGCCCATGCTCCACGCCTGAACGCGTCGCCGCCTGCCTGGGCAGCATCCCGGCCGGCCCTGCCCTCGGCAAGTGCACCTGCCGCGACGCGCTGAACAGTGACCCCTTGTGCGGCAACGTCACCAACCAGATCCGCTCGTTCTGCGAGAACCCCACCGCGCTGTCGATCGCGGTCGGCACCGAAGACGGCCGCATCGCCCGGAGGGTCAAGTGATGCGCCGTTTCCTGCCGGCTGCCTTTGCCCTCGCCCTCGTGGCGTGCGGCAACATCAAGCCTCCCCCGCCCGCGGCGCTGTCGTCTTTCAAGGTCGAAGCCCTGGGCCTCTACGTCGGCACCGGCGCCTCGCGCACCCTGCTACCGGTGATCACCGTCTGCGAGCAGAAGTACGGCTCGCAGGCGCAGGTTCCGGTGGCCGAGCGCGGCACCAGAGAGTGCCCCTACGCGATCGCCCGCGGTGAGATCGAAATCGACCTCACCGCCACCGCGCTCGACATCAGCGGCAAGGCCGCCACTTCCTTCGCAGGCCCGGTGAGCTTCCGCGTCGTCCCCGGCGATCTGGCGGGCGGCTACAAGAATCGCTTCGGCATCGCCGCGGCCGGTGTCGTCACCTCGACCATTCGCACCCTCCACCAGTATGGCGCCGTTCGAATCTGGGCCGAAGACGCGCCGCCAGCTCCGATCTATTCCGACGGCGGCGTCGTGCCCGGCCTTCCCGAAGAGCCCACGCACCGCACCTACGCCACCGGCCTCTCGCCGCAGATCTTCTTCGAGGAGCCGACCCTCGCGAAGGTGCAGATCCCCGACGGCTTCGACAACCGCAGCTCGCCCCTGGTCGGCGAGTTCCTCACCATCGGCAAGAACCCCGAGTCCGGCGAGCAGCTGCTGCAGAGCTGCCCCAGCGACCCGCAACGCAACGGCGAGCCCGCGCTGATGGTGATCACCGGCACGGACCCCGCCGGCTTCTACGTCACCGACGTCTCGGCCTGCCGCCAGCTCGAGCTCACCGACGCCGGTGGCCTCGACGCCCCCCGCACCGCCGAGCCCAAAGAGCCCTGCCAGGTCGACACGGGCGGCGGCGTCGTCGTCCCGATCGAGCAGTGGGATGGCGGCTCGAAGGTCGGCAACGCCCGCTGCCGCATCTCGAACGAGCTCTGCACCACCACTGCCGCCTGCCGCAGCTACCTGCCCGGCACCTACGGCCACATGTTCATCTACAACTACAGCTTCCCCGAGGGCCTCGACGAAGGCGACCTGCTCTGGACCCTGAACGGCTCGGTGCAGGAATTCACCAGCACCACGCAGATGACCTTCCCCAGCTGGACCATCGCCGAGAAGGTTCGCAAGCTGCCGATGGAAGAGTGGAACAAGTGGCTGCAGTACGCGCCGCCCTACGAGATCTTAAACCGCACCTGCGGCGCCGAGAACGTGTTCCCGCCCTTCCTCACCGATCAGCTCTGCGGTCACAACCGCCGCAACCTGAAGATGGAAAGCCTCGAGTCGGGCCTGGTCAAGCTGCGCAACGTCCGCTTCCCCGAGGCCTTCACGAACTGCGACTTCAACGCCGACTTCAGCGTCCCCTTCTTTTGCGACACGAAGCCGCCGGGCGAAAACTGGCAGTGGGGCAGCTGCTCTTTTCCGCCGTCGCCTCCCGAGCCCCCCGCCGACACGATCGAGCGCGTCTGCAACAGCGACTGCGTGATCGGCACGGGCGCGTGGGCCGGCAAGGTCTGCTCTGAGCGCACCACCTTCGTCGGCTTCGGCCAGTTCGTCGCCGAGATGAATCCCCCCGGCGACTCCACCTTCGGCTTCGACGAGAGCGTCCCCAACCGCGTGCAGCGCTTCTCCCTCGACGCCGGTATGGCGGTCGACGACGGCGGCACCGCTGACGCGGGCCTTCCCACGGCGCGCCCGGCGCAGGGCTACTCGCCCGGCACCGAGGTCAACCTGGGCTGCGACGTCGACGTCCACGTGCGCTTCGGAGGCCCCACCGTCGTCGCCACTTCCGCCGACCCGATGCTCACCGCGCGCACGCCGCTGAAGCACACCATCGGCGCGATGGAGAGCACCGTCTCGATTCTGCCGTTCAGCGGGAGTGTGGCCAGCTGCTGGGTCGCGCAGAACTTCCACAACCGCATCAACCTGATCACCAAGGACGCGCTGCCCGAGCTTCAGCCTGACTGCGCGCTGGACGACGCGGATCCTGAAAAGGCGAAGCAGTGTTCGTACGTGCGCGGAGCGACCTTCGATCTCGTCGGCCACCTTCGCCACCTGCAGCCCGGCCGCCCGCGTTGGGCCGTGCTCCCGCGTGATCCCGACGACGTCTGCTGTCACCCAGGCCCAGGGCTTCAGTGCCCCCGGCCCGTCAAACCCTGTCCATGAGCTCGCTCCTTTCTTCGCCGCAGGACCTTCTGGAGGTTTCTTGAGACTGCTTCCCCGTTTCGTCGCGCTGTCCGTGTTCGCCGCTGCTTCGGCGCACGCCGGAGACTTCGTCGACACCCGCATCAGCTTCTCGCTGGCCGACGACAACCTGCTGGCACGATCGGGCGAGACCAAGATCAACAGCCCCGACCCGGGCTTCGGCGCGACGGCGGGAAACACGCAGTTCTACGACAACTTCAACACCAGGTTCTCCGGGTTCGAATCGCTCTCGAACATCGTGCTCTACAAGAAGTCGCCTTCGTTCTTCGAAGGCTTCACCGGTGAAGCCGCGCTCGCGATCAACGTGCTCGTGCGCCCCGCCGGCACCATCGACTTCCGCGACGCCAGCAGCTACCTGAAGCTCAACTGGCGCCCGCCGGGCTGGGGCGAGCGCGAAGAGCTGTCGTTCACCGGCTTCCCGGTGAGCTCTGATCGCTTCCGCCTCGGCTACGCCTACCGCATCAGCTGGGGCGGCAGCTCGGTGTTCACCAACCGCGCGATCAACGACGGCGTCCCCGGCGCGCGCCTGCAGCTCACCCGCGACCGCTGGTACCTGTTCGCCGGCCTGAAGACGGGTCTGCTCTTGAACGACCGCACCCTCGAGAAGGAGCGCGTCTACGGCGGCATGTTCGGCGGCGGCGTCGACATCACCGACAAGCTCCGCCTCGAAGCCAACGGCGGTTACTTCCAGAAGGGCATCGTCCCCGGCCTCGCGAACCAGGGCATCGAGGCGCCCGTGAATGCGCGCGGTGCGTCGGCGCAGGTCACCTGGCACGTCGGCGTCCCCGTCGGCACCAGCATCGACTTCAAGCTCTACAAGAACGACCCCGAGATCCTTCAGAAGTTCTTCACCCCCGAGGCGTACCCGGGTGGCTTCTCGTACAGCGTCTCGCTGGAAGGCGCCTACCTCGATCAAACCCTCGAAGATCCAGACGTGTTCGCGAAGACGAAGATCCAGTCGGCGACCGCGATCGCGCTCCAGGCCCGCGCGAAGTGGAACTTTTTGCGCTTCAACGTCCTCGCCCTGTACCGCACCCTCTCGTACATCCAGTTCGATGTGCCCGGCATTCCTCCGTACAAGGACTTCCCGACGGGCACCGAGCAGAACCCCGAGATGTTCGTCGCGGTCGGCGCCGACTACCACTTCCCCGGCCTGCACCTGACCCCGGGCGTGATCGTGGGCGTGCAGCAGCCGGCGAACTTCAAGAGCCCTTCGACGCTGCTCGGCGGCAACAATCCGCCCGGCGGCTTCACCGGCTCGCGCACCGTCGTGCTCAGCGGCGTCAACGACGTCGAGATTCTGCCCACCAGCTTCCGCGCCCTGCCGATCATCTCGGCGAAGGCGAACGCGAAGCTCGACATCAGCGACTACATGGCCCTGATCGGAGAGGTCTATTACACCTACAACCCGAACCGGACGACCTTCCGCGACAGCGTCGCCGGCATCGCCGAGCCGACCTTCGAGAAGCCGAGCGCGCTGGGCTTCAACCTGATCATGCAGGCCCGCTTCTAATTTAGAGGTCCGATGCGCCGCCGAGGCTTCGTTGCGGCAGCGCTGTTGTTCGCAGGAGCCTGCGGCGTCTACTGGGCTGGGTCGTCTGACGATCCGCCCGCGGGCGACCCGTCGTCGGTCGAGCTCGAGTCGTCCTCGTGGATCGTCGACATCATCCTCAACATCGTCGACAAGCCTTCCGGCCCCAGGCCGTCGATGCCCTTAGGCCACGTGACGCCCGCGCAGCGCGAGGCCCTGAATCGCGAAGCAATGGAGCTCGACGCCGGGCTTGTTGCCGCAGCAGCGTGGGCCAGAGCGCTCGCGCCCCTGATGGCAGCTGCTTCAGCGCCTTCGCCTTCCTCCGATGCGGGACCTCCGCTGCGCTTCGACGCGGGCGTACCCGCGCACGACGCGGGCTTCACGTCGCACGACGCTGGCGGTCTGGAGGAAGCGCCAGTGGACGCCGGCCCACCGCGCTGCATTTCCACTGCTCGGCTGGTGATGGTCGACAAACAGCTCGACCTGGTCGTCGCCATCGACACCTCTTCGTCAATGCGCGCCGAGCTGCCGTCGGTGATTGACTGGCTCAAGAGCCTCGAGTCCACCAGGGCCAATGCCAAGATCGACGTTCGGCTCGAGGTGTTGGTGGACTTGTCGCCACGGGCCTTTGCGCTTCCGGCGTGGACCGCACCGAAAGGCACCACCCACAATGTTCAGTTCGTGGACTCGAACGACGTGCTCGAGGTGATCTTGAACAACGCCCGCAGCGGCAGTGGGTGGCTTCAACGGCTCCGGCCCGATGCGTCTGCGAATCTGATTCTGGTCACCGACGACAACCCCAGCCCTGAGCTCGCGTCGTCGTTCATGAAGCAGATCATTCAGGCAGGCGCCGGTCGTCTCGGCACCGAGGCGGCGCCGAAGCTCAGGGTTCACGGGCTGCTTGCCTACCAGTCGCCGGAGGCCATCACGCCGCCCGAGGCTCCCTTCGAGACGAAGAGGTGCGGAGGAAGACCCGGCATCGCGTACCAGAAGATCATTCGTGACACCGGCGGCGTGCGCGGCTCGATGTGCCGCCCCGATTCGTTCCACAAATTGGCCGACGCCATCTTTGCGAAGACGGACCCGACGCCGAGCTGCGGGCTCAGCTTGCCTTTGGGGTTCCCCGTCGACCGGGCTTTCAATTCCTTCGCCATTGGCAGCGATGGCCGGCGCCGCACGCTCTACCAGGCGTTCGAACCCTGGCAGTGCGACTTCTCGACCGACAGGTACCGGCTCGAGGGAACCGCCTTCGCGCTCTGTCCTTCGAGCTGTAAGGCGCTGCTCGACGACGCCTTCGTCCGCGTCGAGCTCGAGAGCGTCTGCCCTTACTAGAGCCGCCCCAGCAAGGACTTCGACGCACCCGCGAAGCGCGTCTCACCCGTCGCACCGCCCTGAAACCCACCCTTCGTGTTGTCCAGCGGCGCCTCGGCCGACGCGCCTTCGACCTTATCGACCACGGCCTTCGCCACCACAGTTCCGACCTTCAGCTGCAGCGCGTCGCCCACCTGCAGCTTCTCGCCGCGCGGCACCGCGACCACCACCTTCAGCGTCCGCGAGTCTTCGAGCTGCGCCAGCACCGCGTTCGCCTCGACCGCCGCGCCCGGCTTCACGCTCAGTTTCTTCACGAACCCGTCGGCGCTCGCCACCACCGACACTTCCGTCGACTCCAGCTTCGCGCGCTGTAGCTCCCCTTCGAGCATCGCGACCTCGCCCTGAATTTCCTTCGACGCAGGCACCGTCAGCGCCGCCACGGGCTTCTGCGCCGCCGCCACGGCCTTTCCCGCGGCCGCGGCCTTCTTCTCGGCCTTCGCCACCACCGCCCGCTTCGCCTTCGAGGCCTTCAGCTTGTCGACCTCGGCCTGCGCCTTCGACTGCGCCGCCAGCGCCTTGTCGAGCTTTCCTTGCGCGTCAGCCAGCTTCTTCGCCCCGGCCGCGCTCGCCTTGTTCTTCTTCTGCACCTCGGCGATCCGCGCCTCCAGCGCCGCGACCTTCTTCACCGCCGCCGCCGTGTCCCACTTCGCGATCGTCGTGCCCTTGTCGACCCACTGGCCTTCCGTCACCGTCACCGCCGCCAGCGTCCCCGCGCGCGCCACCGTCACCGGCGTCACCTGCTTGGGCACCAGCGTGCACGGCGCCGTCGCCGTATGCGGCATCGGAGCGACCACCAGCCCGCCCACCGCCACCACCGCCACCACCGCCGCGATCAGACCCTTGCGCGACTTGCCCGGCGGCCTCCAACCCGGTTCGGCCGGCACCGTCGGATCATTGAACGGGTCGTTGGACTTCACTTCGGCCGCCGCCGCTTCGTTCGCCGCCGAGCGCTGCTCGCCTTCGTTGAACCAGCTCTTCTCGACCATCGCGAACACGTCGCTGAACGGAGGAGTCCGCGGGCCCGACTCGGGCCGCAGCCGCTGCATCACCCAGTGAAGAAGCTGCTGCGCTTCCTTGATCGCCGGAGATCGCGCCAGCAGCGCGTCGAGCCGCGATTTGGCCGCCACGAAACGGTCGGCCCGCGCCTCGCGCAGCGCCTCCTGGAACAGCCGGCGAATCTCCTCGCCCCACTCGGATCTCGCTTCCCACGTCGTGATGTCGATCGGCGCCAGCCCCGCCAGCTCGGTGAGGAAGCCTTCCTTGCCCAGCTTCCGCAGGAAGCCGTTCAGGCTCTCGATCGACATCGGCAGGCCGATTTGACCCGCCGACACCAACACCTCTTCCGCCGTGCGGCGCCCGTTCAGCATCCGCGCCAGCGACAGCTCGAAGCCCTTCAACAGCAGCGATTTTCCCGTCAGCGGATCCTCGACGTGAATCTCGGATTCCCCGCGCCCCGGCTGCGGGTCGCCAATCTTCAGGTCGGCCCGGAGCACCGGCACCACGTCCGACAACGTGAGCTGATCTGGCATCAGTCGCTAGAGCCCCATTTGTTTGCTGATGATCTCGTTCATGATCTCGCTGGTGCCGCCGCCAATCGGCCCCAGCCGCGCGTCGCGCCAGTGCCGCTGAATGTCGTACTCCATCATGTACCCCGCTCCGCCGTGCAGCTGCAGCGCCTGGTCGGCGAGCTTGCAACACATCTCGGTCGCCAGCTTCTTTGCCATCGCCGTTTGTCCCAGCGCGTACTCGCCCGCGATGTGAAGCCGCAGCGCGTGGTACGTCAGCTGCCGCGCCGCCTCGAGCTCGGTCGCCATCTCGGCCAGCCGGTGCCGCACCACCTGGAACTGCGCCACCGCCCGCCCGAAAGCGCGCCGCTCTTTCACGTACGCGACCACCGCCTCGAGAATGTCGTCCGCCGCGCCCACCGCTCCCAGGGCGAGCGACAGGCGCTCCCACTGGAAGTTGCCCATGATCTGGTAGAAGCCCTGCCCTTCTTCGCCCAGCAGGTTCGCCGTCGGCACCCGGCAATCTTCGAAGAACAGCTCGGCCGTGTCCGACGCGCGCCACCCGAGCTTCTTGAGCTTCCGCGCCACCGTGAAGCCCGGCGTCTTCGTGTCGACGATCAACATCGACAACCCCTTGTGGCCTTCGTCCTTTCGCGTCTTGCACGCCACGATCACGTAGTCCGCGCGCACGCCGCCGGTGATGTACGTCTTGCTGCCGTTGAGCACCCAGTGATCGCCGTCGAGCTTCGCGTGGCTCAGCATCCCCGCCACGTCGCTGCCGCCCGACGCTTCCGTCACTGCGAACGCGCCAATCTTCTCGCCCGCGATCGCCGGCTTCAGGTACTCGAGCTTCTGCTCGTGCGTGCCGAAGGAGTTCAGCGGAGCGGTCGCGATCGTCATCTGCGCCCCGATGCCCGCCGCCACGCCGCCGCTGCCACACCGCGCCAGCTCTTCGAGCAGCACCGCCTCGTACAGGTAGCCCGCGTTCGTGCCGCCATACGCCTCGGGGTACTTCAGGCCGAAGAAGCCGTGCCCTGCGAGGGTCCGGTAGAGCGCCAGCGGGAACTCTTCCGCCTCGTCCCACGCCGCGGCGTGCGGGCGGATCTCCTTCTGGATGATCTGCCGTGCCGTCTTCCGAAAAGCGTCGTGCTCCTCTGCGTACAACCCGAATCCGAAGCTCACGGCCGCGCAGTGTAGTTGACCGCCTTCCGTCGCGGTGCGTATAAGCCGCGGCGCACGGCGGCATAGCCAAGTGGTAAGGCAAAGGTCTGCAAAACCTTCATTCCCCGGTTCGAATCCGGGTGCCGCCTTCGCTTCAACCTCTTTGAAGCCCCTTCCCCTCCTCCTGCTTTTCGCCTCCTGCGCCACCGCGCCGGGGCCCCTGCCCCCCGCTGCGCCGACGCCTTCTCCTGCGCCCGCAGCCGAGGCCCCCGCCGCCCCCGTCGATCTGCCCCCCGCGCCCGAGCCCACCAGCCGCCGCGTCGACTTCAAGTCCGGCAACCCCGTCATCCCCGTCCGGCTGATGGAGAACGCCACCAGCGTCACCTTCTCGTCGAAGGGCCGGATGAAGCTGAAGCTCGCCGGCAAAATCGAGAAGACGATCGACACCGCGCCGGGTGCTGTGTGGACCGTGCGCGTGCGCCAGTCGGTGCCCGCCGTCGTCGTCGCCGCGATCCTGCTCGCCGAGTTTCCTTTCAACGACAAGGCCGGGCTGGCCTCCGCCCAGGTGGAGCTCGAAGGCCAGGGACTCAAGGTCACCTCGCGCGTGCTCGGCGGTGTCTTCGGCATCGCCGGCAAGGTGATCGACAACCGCCGCTACCTGCTGATCATCGACGAGCCCGCCCGCCCCGTCGAGCAGGCCACGGCCCGCCAGGCCGAGCTGCTTCAAGCGACGGGCCTTCGCACCACGCTGCTCGAAGAGCTGCAGGTCGGGGCCACCGCGATCCTCGAAGTGCTCGACGCCGACGGGGTGTCGATCGGGCTCGCCGAGAACCAGATCATCGCCGAGCCCGCGCCCGGCAGCTTCTTCGACGTCCGCAAGGTCGAGTACGGCGTCGGCTACGACAACCACGGCTTCGAAGACCGCACCTACCGCGGCGCGCTGCAGCTGTCGCCCGATCGCGCAGGGAAGATCGCGGCGGTCAACCTCATCGGCCTCGAAGATCTCTTGAAGGGTCTGGTGCCTTCCGAGATCTTCGCCCGCGCGCACCTCGAGGCGCTCAAAGCCCAGGCCGTGACCGCGCGCGGCGAAGTGCTCGCCAAGATCGGACTCAAGCACCACGCCGACCCGTACCTGCTCTGCACCGAACAACACTGCGCCGTCTACCGCGGTGTCTCGGGCGAGGCCGCCACCACCAACGCCGCCGTCGAGGCCACGCGCGGCGAAGCTGCCTTCGACGAGGCCGGCAAGCTCGTCGACTCCGTCTACAGCGCCGTCTGTGGCGGTCACACCGAGAACAACGACATCGTCTGGGGTGGCGTCCCCAACCCGTCGCTGCGCGGCCGCCCCGACACCCTGCCCGGCTTCAAGGCCAAGGCGTCCCCCGCGCAGCTCCTCGAGTTCCTCACCACCGACGCGCCGCACGCCTGCCGCCTGTCGAGCTTCGCGCAGCTCACCAAGTACCGCTGGGAGAAGCGCTTCACCGCCAAAGAGCTCGATGAGAAGACGGCCGCTCTGAAGCTGGGCGCGATCTTCACCCTCACCGTGATCGAGCGCGGCGTCTCCGGGCGCGCTCGCTTGCTGAACATCTCAGGAGAGAACGGCGCAACGCAGATCCGCGGCGAGCTCAACATTCGCCGCCTCTTCGGCATGCTCAACAGCGCCATGTTCGAGGTCCGCCTCGAGAAAGACGCGAAGGGCCAGCCAGCCACCTGGATCTTCACGGGTGGGGGTTGGGGCCACGGCGTAGGCATGTGTCAGACAGGAGCGATCGGCCGCGCCGAAGCCGGCCAGAGCTATCGGGAAATTTTGTCGCACTATTACAACGGCGCCACGGTGGCGCCTCTCTACTGAAGGCGCGGGAATGCTCACGGGTTAGAGCGGCGTTACACTCGCAACCGTGCCTCTGGTTCCGCTGGGTCAGCCCCCTGCTCGCATGCGTCCGCTCAAGCGCGGCGTGCTGGCGGCTGTGCTCGCGATTGTCGGGCACGCGTGGCTCGTCTCGATGCTGCTGTTCCTCTCGCTGCTGAAGTTGAACGTCCCCGAGCCCAAACGCAAAGCCCCCGCGCGGCCGGTCGTGATGCGCGGCCTGACCCCGCAACAGTGGGCGCAGAACCGCGGCGAGGCGCCGTCGCAGCAGGCAGCGCAAGACTCGCGGCGCGAGCGCAGCAAAGAGAAGAAGAAGAAGAAGAAGGAAGAGCCGAAGGCGCCCGAGCAGGCGCCCGGCCAGGTGGTCGACGTCGCTCCCGGCAACGACCAGATCGACCCGGAAGCGAAGTACGCCGCAGAGACGAACAACGCGGTAAAAAAAGAGACCCGCGCGAAAGATCAAACGGCCTTCTACCGAAACGCCGCGCCCAAGCGCACCTCGCCCAACCCCAACGAAGGCGGCGGCAACGACGCAGTCGACAAGGCCCAGGCCAACGGCAACAACGGCGTCGGCAACGACGATCGCCCACTGAAGGAAAAGTCGGCGAAGCAGGCCAGGGTGCTCGAGGTCCCCACCCAGGAGGCCCACAGCGAAGTCGCGATGCGCGAGAAGACCCTTGGCCCCGGCGCCGAGCTCGACAACCGCCGCGAGGCTGAGTCGATCGAAGGCAACTCGAGCCGCCTGCTGCTGCGCCCCGGCACCGAAGGCAGCGACGACGCCTCGGCCGGCAAGTCGGGCCTGCCCGGCGCCTTGAACCTGATGCCCTCACCCGCCGTGCTCGACAAGATCACCGGCGCAGCCGCGAACGATCACCTCAGAGACGTCGACGAAGGCGAAGGCACCTACCTCAACACCAAAGAATGGAAGTACGCCGGCTTCTTCAACCGCGTGAAGCAGTCGGTGGGCATGCACTGGAACCCGTCGGAGCCGCTGCGCACCCGCGACCCCACTGGCAACATCTACGCGGGCCGCGATCGCTACACCGTGCTCAACGTGACGCTGAACCAGCGCGGCAACGTGAAAGAGATCTACGTCGAGAAGAGCAGCGGCCTCGACTTCCTCGATCTCGAGGCGATCAAGTCCTTCGAGCGCGCGCAGCCCTTCCCCAACCCGCCTCCCGGCCTCGCGAAGAACGACGCCGACGTGAACTTCAGCTTCGGCTTCTTCCTCGAGATGTCCGGTACGCCGCGGATGCGGCTGTTCAGGCAGAACTGACGGGGCTCAGTCGCGAGGAGCGGCCGCCGGCAGTCGCAGCTCGAACGTGGTGCCCTTGCCCGGCTTGCTGCGGCACACCACCGTGCCGCCGTGCTCCTCTGCGATCGTCTTCACGATCGCCAGCCCCAGCCCCGTGCCGTTCTTCTTCCGCGCCGTGACGAACGAGCCGAACAGCTTGTCGGCGATCTCTGGAGGGATGCCCGGGCCGTTGTCCTGAAACTTCAGCAGCAGGTCGTCTTCTTCGCGCGCGACCACAAACGTGAACCGCCCACCCTTCGGCATCGCCTCCAGCGCATTTCGCGCCAGGTTGAACACCACCCGCTTCACCTTGTTCTCGTCGAAGCGCGCCACGCCCGTGTAGTCAGGCTGCACCTTGAGCTCGACCTTGGTGTTCCGGAACTCCTGGCCCAACAGCACCGTGACTTCCTTGATGAAGTTCTGCAGGTAGACCTTGCGAATCAGCACGCTGCGCTCGCCCTTCGCGAACGCCAGCGTCTCGCGCGTCATCGCGTTCAGGTGCTCGAGCTGGTTCAAGATGATCTGCGACGCGAGCTGCCTTTCTTTCGGATCCGTCTCGTCGGCCATCAGCTCGGCGTAGCCCGCGATCACCGTCATCGGCGTTCGCACGTCGTGCAGCACGCCCGACAGCATCTGCCCGATCGCCGCCATCCGCCCCTTGCGCTCGCCCTCGTCACGCGACCGCCGCAGCGTGATCGCCCGGCCCGCCTGGCCCGCCAACAGAGTCACCAGCCGCTCGTCGCCGTGGTCGAAGCCGCCCTTCTTGTTCAGCAGCTCGAGCGCTCCGATGATCTTGCCGTCGCCGATCACCGGCACGCACAGCAGCGCGCCGATGGTGACCCCGAGCTTCTTCGCGATCGTCTTGTCGTAGTACGGCGAGTCGGCGGCATCGAGCACCCGCACCGCCTCGCCCGTTTCCGCGACGTGCCCCGCGATGCCCTGCCCCGCCTTCAACGACATCGCCTGCAGCGAGTCGCTGCGCTCACCCCGGGCCGAACGGAAGTACAGCGCGTCCTTCTCTTCTTCCATCAGCAGGATGCTGCCCGCGCCGGCCTCGACCACCGCGATCGCCTTGCTCAAGATCCGTTCGAGCAGATCTTCCTGCGCCTCCGCCTGCGCCAGCGCGCGCTCGACCTCGTAGAGCACGTCGAGGTCCCGCACCGCGCCCGCGAGCTGATCGCTGGCCTGGGTCAGCTTCTCGTTCTTCGACCGCAGCTGCTCGACCAGCAGCACGTTGTCGAGCACCGCCGCGATCTGGCTCGCCACGCCTTCCACCAGCGCGCGATCTTCGTGGCTGAACGCGTTCACCTTGCGGTGCAGCACTTCCACCACGCCGAGAATCCGCCCGCTGACATGCCGCAGCGGCGCGGCGATCATCGACCTCGTCCGGAACCCCGACTGGCGGTCGATTTCCGGGTTGAACCGAATGTCCGCGTAGGCGTCGGCCAGCAGCAGCGTCTTGCCCGAGTTCACCACGTTGCCCGCGATTCCCGCGTTCACCGGAATGCGAATCTCTTTCAGGGTAGAGCCCGACAGCACCCGAGACCAGAGCTCGCCCGTCGACTCGTCGACCATGAAGAGGGTCGAAGCCTCGGCGCCCAGCAAGGCCGTGAGGCGATCCATCACTAGCCGCAGCAGATCGTCGACGTCGCGCGCCGCCGAGATCTGGGTGCCGATGTCGAGCACTGCCGTGAACCGTTCGGCCTGACGCGACACCGCCTGCTCGAGCTCGTTCAGCTTCTCCGAAAGGCCTGTCACCAGCCCACTGGGCGACTGGCGGGACTCGCCTCGAATGCCGTGCATTGGCCTAGGACTTACCACCTCAACCCTAATGTGCCAGCGCCCACGACCTGCCTGCGCCCACGTCCACAATCAACGGCACCTTCAGCTCGGCCGCCCCCTGCATCACCTCGCGGGCCAGCGCCTGGGTCGCCTCGATCTCGCCCTCGGGGCACTCGAACAGCAGCTCGTCGTGCACCTGCAGCAGCATGCGCGCGCTCAAGCCCCGCGCTTCGATCATCCCATCGACCTTCAGCATCGCCCGCTTCAGCAGGTCGGCCGCCGTGCCCTGAATCGGCATGTTGATCGCCGCCCGTTCGGCCGCCATCGCGATGTTGCGGTTCTTGCTCACGATGTCCGGCATGTAGCGCCGCCGGCCGAAGATCGTCTCGACATAGCCCTGCTTCCGCGCCTGCTCGATGGTGCCGTCGATGTAGCCGCGAATGCCCGGGAACCGTTCGAAGTACCGGGCGATGATGCTGCGGGCCTCGTCGGCCGGAATCCGCAGCCGCAGCGACAGGCCCTGCGCCGCCAGCCCGTACGCGATGCCGTAGTTGATCATCTTGGCCGTACGCCGCTGAACATCGGTGACGTCCTCAGGCGCGATCGAGAAGACCTCGGCGGCGGTGCGCCTATGCACGTCGGTTTCGCTGTGGAAGGCGGCGATCAACGCCGGGTCCTGCGAGACGTGGGCGAGGATCCGCAGCTCGATCTGGCTGTAGTCGGCCGACACCAGTGACCACCCCGGCTCGGCGACGAAGGCCTTGCGAATCGAACGCCCCAGCTCGGTGCGAATGGGGATGTTCTGCAGGTTCGGATCCGACGACGTGAGCCGCCCCGTCGCCGTCGCCGCCTGGTGGAAGGTGGTGCGAATGCGGCCGTCGGCGGCGATCTGCTTCGGCAGCGTGTCGAGGTACGTGCTCTTCAGCTTGCTCGCGTTTCGGTACTCGATGATCGCCTGCGGCAGCGGGTGCTGCTCGGCCAACTTCTCGAGCACCTCGTGATCCGTCGAAGGGCCCGTGCGCGTGCGCTTCAGCACCGGCAGCTTCAGCTCGTCGTAGAGCACCTGCGCCAGCTGCTGCGGGCTTGCGACGTTGAATTCTTTGCCCGCGATGCGCACCACGTCGGCGTACAGCGTCTTCACCATCGCCTCGACCTGGGTCGACATCTCGCTCAACGCGCTGGGGTCGATCAGCACCCCCGCCCTTTCCATCTTTTCCAGCACGCGCATCAACGGCAGCTCGAGCTCGCGCGCGAAGGCCGCCAGGCCCACCCCTTCGGCCTCCGTCCACACCTCTTTGCGCAGCCGCAGCACCGCGTCCGCCGCCGCGCCATGCACCAGCGACGCATCGCCTTCCATCGGCAGCTCGACCCGCAGCCTCTCGCGCGCCAGGTCCAGCAGCGCGTGCTCTTTGCGTGAAGGATTCAGCAGGTAGGAAATCAGCTCGACGTCATCGACCGCGCCCGGCGTGATGCCCACCGAGTGCAGCAGGTGCAGCAAGACCTTGCCGTCGTGCGCCACCGCCGTCATCGCCGGCCGCGACACCGCGGGGCCCAGCACCCGTTCGACCTCCTTCGGGCCGACCGCGGCGACGTCGATGTACCAGCACGCGTCTTCCGTCTTCACCCCCAGGCCAATCAACGCCGCCGAGTGCGCCGCGCCTTCGAAGTGCGGCGAGAAGCCGGCCACCTCGACCTTCGCCAGCGCCTCGGCCACCTGCGCCAGGGCCGCTGCGTCCTTCACCACCGTCACCTCGTGCACCAGCGGAGTCGCCGGCGCCGACGGCATCTCGGAAATCAACCGGTAGAACTCGAGCTCGGTGAACAAGGCCCGCGCTTCGGCCTGGTGAATCTCTCCGCGCTTCAGCGACTCGAGCGGAATCGGCAGGTCGAGATCCGAACGGAAGCCGACCAGGTCGTACGCCATGCGCAGCTGGTCGGCGTTGGTCACCAGCGCTTCGCGAATCTTCGGGCGCACCACCTCGGGCAGTCGCGTCAGCAGCGTCTGCACATCACCGAACTGCTTGATCAGATCCTGCGCCGTCTTCGGCCCGATGCCCGGCACCTTGGGGATGTTGTCGATCGCGTCGCCCACCAGCGCCAGGTAGTCGCGCATCTGCGACGGCTTCACCCCGTAACGCTCGAGCGAGTACGCCTCGTCGAGGATCCGATCTTTCATCGGGTCGTAGAGCTCGACGTCGTTGGCCGCCAACTGCAGAAAGTCTTTGTCAGAGGTGATCACCCGCGACTGGTAGCCCTCGGCCCGCGCGCGCTTCACCAGCGTCGCGATCACGTCGTCCGCTTCCCACCCGTCGAACTCGATGATCGGCAGCGCCAGCACCTGGGCCACCTTTCGAATCAAGTCCACCTGCGCGAACAGGTCGGGCGGAGGCGCCTCGCGCGTCGCCTTGTAGTTCGGGTCGATCGCCAGGCGGCCCTTGCGGCTGTTCTTGTCGAAGCACAGCGCCAGGTACCCTGGCTGCCTCTCGCGCATCAGCTTCAGCAGCATCCGCGTGAAGCCCAGCACCGCGTGCGTGCCGACGCCCCGCGACGTCGTGAGGCCCGGCAGCGCGTGGTACGCGCGAAAGATGAAGCCCGAGGCATCGATCAGCGTGATCGCCGGCGGGCCTTCCTGAACCACCGGCGCCATCGCCTGCAGCGTTGCGCCCGCCGCCTTCTTCTTGCCTTTGGGGGCAGCCACCGGCGCGTGGCCGAAGAGATCGCCCTGATCAGTGCCGCTCATGGGCCACGGATTAGCCGAAGACCCCTTCGAGAGTCAGCCTTTACAGCTTCAGGGAGCGGCGGCCACGCACTGCAGCTCTTCCTTCTTCTTCTCGACCTGTTCCTTGTGCCCGTCACCGTCGACGGCGAACTCGAGCACCACCTCGAGATCCTCGCACCCACCCGCCGCCTCGAGCCGCCGCGCCGCTTCCTGCGTACAGACGTTCGTGACCGCGCGCAGCAGGTCGGTGTTGCCGCGCCAGTACGAGAACCCCAACTTCCAGATCTTGCAGGCTTGGCGGCGATCCTGGCGATCCATCAAATCCTTGCCACGCGCGTAGCAGGACGTCGCCATGTCCTGGTTGATGTTGCGCCGGTAGTAGCTGGTCAGCTTGTCGAGATCCTTCTTCTTCTTTTCCAGCGGCAGCGCGGCCTTCTCGGGCCCGAGCACCAGCTGCTCGTCGATGACCAACGCTTCGCTGAAGAACTCGTGCGCCTTGTCAGGCCGGCTGTTGCCGATCTCGCCCTGCCCCGCCTTGTACAGCTGCTCGACGGTGGTGATCTGCTTGCCCAGGTTCTTCGCCTGCTCGTGCAGCGGCGCTTTCTCGATGTTGTTCACCACGCGGTTCTGCAGCGAGGCCATGCCTTCCGTCGCCTTGCCGACGAAGTAGAGCCCCACCGCGTCCGACAAGTCCTTCGCCTTGTAGAGGTTCACGAAGACGTCGCGCTGTTCCCGCGCAGCGCCGCCCGGATCCTGATTCTCGACCGGGTAGATGGTGATCCGCTCGCACTTCCAGGGTGGCCCCTTGGGGTCTGCCGCCATTCGCGCTTTCAACAGGTTCACGTACATCGCGTCTCTCGGCTTCCAGCAGTTCTTGCCGCCGCCGTTCAGACACAGCACCTTGAGGGCCGGGGGATAGAGGTCGTCCGACTTCATCGACTGGCAGGCGAACGACATGTATCGCTCACACGGCTTCAGGGCCTCGGCGATCTTCCCGGCGTTGCTGTACTCCTTGCACTCCTGGCCGACGCGCTTCTTCACGGCCTCCATCGCCTCCTTCACCAGGGGAAGGGCCTTGATGTAGTAGCTGCATGCGTTGGTGATTTCCTTCAGTGCGTCGAGCGCGTCGTCTTCGCGCAGGCGAGACAGCTGCTTCCTCGCCTTGTTGAAGTTGTCCTCGCACTTCCGTTCGACCTTGATCCGCGCGAGCAGCTGGTTCGCTTCGGCGTGAATCGGCTCGAGGTCGAGCACCTTCTTGCAGTTGCTCTCGGCCTTTTCCCAGTTGGGCTCGCCGAGGTCGACTGACGAGAACTGCCGGCACTGCGACAGGTACTCTTCAATCTGCTGTTCGACGGTCAGCTGCTGCACCATCGGCCGCTTGAGGTCGGCTCCGGTGTCCACCGCAGGCGTCTTGAAGGCAAAGATCAAGACCCCGCCCGTCATCAGCGCCAGGGCCACTCCCGCGCCGACCAGCAGCTTCTTCTTCCGCGGATCGAGGCCCGCCGACGAGCCTTCGAAGGTTCCCGACGGATCATCGTCCTCGGCGATCAGCCCCCGGCGGCCACCGCGCGGCGGGGCCCGGCCCCCGACAGGACGCTTCGACAGCGCCGAGCCGGCGCCGTTCTCGTACGCCATCTCGACCACGCCGAACTGAATGATGTCGCCCGACTTCAGCGTCACCTCGCCCGTCAGCGGCTGGCCATTCACCGTCGTGCCGTTCGCGCTGCCGAGATCCTTCAGCACCACCGAACGGCTCGACATCACCACCTCGGCGTGTCGGCGGCTCACCGAGTCGTCTTCCAACTGCACGTCGGTGCCCGCCACGCGGCCGACGACCATCGTGCCCTTCAGCGGGAAGCTCTTGTTCATGAACGGGCCAGTGAGCCCGCGCAGCACTGGCCCCGAGGCCGCCGACGCTCCCGAAGGCCGGGTGCGCTTGGCCAACGCAGCGCCCGCGGCCGGGTCGGCGCTGATCTTCGGCATCGTCGTCGTCGCGCGCGGAGGCTTCACCACCTTCTGCGCCGTCGTCCGCTCGGTGCCACCGGGGTTCTGCGGAATCGGCCCCCCCTTGCCGTTCGCCTTCGACCGGGGCCGATCGGTGGTGGCGCCGGCGCCCTTCAGCTTGATCTCGTAGTCGCCGATGACGACCTGCGCGCGGGCGCCGATCTTCGTCGGCCCTTCAATCTTCTCACCGTCAACGAAGGTGCCATTCGCCGAGCCAGTGTCTTCGACCATCACCTCGGCGCCTTCGGTGAAGAACCGGGCGTGCTTGCGCGACACGCCACCCTCGGCGAGCACGAGGTCGTTGCCGTCGGCGCGGCCCACCGTGAGCTGCCCGGCGAGCTCGTGTTCCTGCTCGGTGCCGTCGGGGTAGCGGATGACGATCGCGGCCAAAATTACTCCTCGCGGAAGATGCCCATGTTCACCGGGATGCCGCGACGCTGAAGCTCGTCGTAGAACTTCGGCACGAAGCCTGACGCGACGTAACGCCCACGCACCTTGCCGTCTTCCGTGAAGCCTTCCTGCTTGAAATAGAAGATGTCCTGCAAGGTGACGATGTCGACTTCCATGCCCGAGATCTCGGTGATGTAGCTCAGGCGCCGGCTGCCGTCCGAGAACCGCGTCTGCTGCACGATCAGGTGCACGGCGCTCGCGATCTGTTCCCGAATCGCCTTCACGGGCAGATCCATACCGGCCATCAGCACCATCGTTTCCATGCGCGACAGCGCGTCACGCGGGGTGTTGGCGTGCAGCGTGGTCAGCGACCCGTCGTGGCCGGTGTTCATCGCCTGCAGCATGTCCAGTGTCTCACCGGCGCGGCATTCTCCGACGACGATGCGGTCGGGCCGCATGCGCAGGCAGTTCTTCACCAGGTCGCGAATCGTGATCGCGCCTTTGCCTTCGAGGTTGGGGGGGCGTGACTCGAGCTGGATCCAGTGATCCTGCGGCAGCTGGAGCTCGGCGGCGTCTTCGACGGTAATGATGCGTTCATCATCGGGAATGAAGCTGCTGATGATGTTTAGCGTCGTCGTTTTTCCCGAGCCCGTGCCGCCCGAGATGACCATGTTCTTGTGCGCCTTCACGCACATCTCGAGGAACTCGGCCATCTGCGCCGTCATCGTCTTGTACTTGATGAGGTCTTCGATCTTCAGCGCGTCGCGCTTGAACTTACGAATGGTGATGCACGGCCCTTTGAGCGCGAGCGGAGGAATGATCGCGTTCACGCGGCTGCCGTCTTTGAGGCGCGCGTCGACCAGCGGGCTCGACTCATCGATGCGTCGGCCAATCGGAGCGACGATTCGCTCGATCACGCCCAACACCGCCTGGTTCGACGAGAAGATCTTGTCGCTCAGCGTAATTTTGCCCCGCTTCTCGATGTAGATCTGGTTGGCGTGGTTCACCATGATTTCCGAGATCTCATCGGAAGCCAGAAACGCTTCGAGCGGCCCGAGCCCCAGCGCCTCGTTGAGCACGTCGGTGAGCAGGGCCTCGCGATCGATTTCCTCGGGCAGCTCACCGTCGGAATCCATCTGGTCGAGGATGTCGCGAATCGCCTTTTCCGTGCGGCGCCAGAGCTCTTCATCGCCGAGGCGATCCATGTCGAGGCGGCGCAGGTCGAGGTACTCGATCAAACGATCGTGGATGTCCTTCTGAAGCCGGGCGTACGCCTCGACTGCGGGGTCGACCTTGCTCTTCCGCTTCGAAAGCGCGTTCGCCATTGACGCGGGCATGCGCTTGTTCGGCTCGGGCGCGCGGGTCTCTTCACGAGGGGCTTCTTCTTCCTCGTACTCTTCTTCGGCGCCTTCTTCGGCCTGCTCGTCCTCGGCGTACTCTTCGTCACCGCCGCCTTCGGCCTGCTCGTCTTCGGCGTACTCCTCGTCGGCGGCCTGCTCGTCTTCCGGCGGCGCTTCGACGTTCAGAATGTAGTCGCCGATGTAGATCTTGTCGGTCGGCTTCACGACCTGCGGCGCCGCGATCTTCTTCCCGTTGACGAAGGTGCCGTTGGTCGACTGCATGTCGACCACGATGTATTTGCCGTCCTTGAGGACGAAGCGCGAGTGGTACTTCGAGACGTTGCCCTTGCCGAGCACGATGTCGTTGCCAGCAAGGCGGCCGATCGTCACTTCGGCCTTTTCGAAGGTGAGCGACTGTTCGCCGCCGCCGCCCTTCTCCACCAGGGTGATCAGAAACATGACGCGCATCCTACCAATGCCGGCTGACCAGCTCCAAGCACTGGAAAGGAGTGAAGAATCCTACTTGTGCGTCCAGTTGACCGACGGGCCGAAAAGAGACCCGCAGCAGCGCGTCCCGCATCTCGCCTCACCTGCACACCCCGAGTCTGACCCACCCGCCCCGTCTGACCCACCCGTGCCGAGTTCGCACGGGGCCGAAAAGAGAGCCGCTTCAGCGGGTCCCGCATGGGACCCGCAGGCGAACGATCGGCCCCCAGAAACTCAGTCGAAGATGCCGAAGTTCACTTCGCCGCGCGCCTGCTTGTAGCGGCTCTTCACGTCTTCGATGATCGTGCGGATCTTGTCCGAGTCGGGGTTCACGATGCGCGGGGTGACGAAGATCACGAGCTCGCGCTTGGTGGTGTCGAACGCGCGGTTCTTGAAAAGCTCGCCGATGATCGGAATGTGACCCAGGCCGGGCAGCTTGCTGACCTGCTTCTGTTCGTCGTGGCTGAACACACCTGACAGGACAATCGTCTCGCCGTGGCGAACGGTGACGTTCGTCTTCACCGCGCGCTTGCGGAAGCCGGGCACCGACGCCGACCCACCGATCGAGACCGCGACCGAGAGGTCGATTTCAGAGACCTCAGCTTCGACTTCCGTCTGGATGTTGCCGCTGCGGTCAGCCGTCGGGCGCAGCTTCAAGATCACGCCGTACGGCTTGTACTCGACGGTGAACTGGTTGTTGGTGATCAGCGGAATCGGCACTTCGCCGCCCGAGATGAACTCGGCCTTCTCACCGCTGGCGCACACCAGCTTCGGCTGCGCGAGCAAACGGCCGTAACCGTCGTTGTTCTGGAAGCCGATCGCCATGCCTGAGGTGAGGCCGATGCGGTACGCCGACGCGCCTTCCGCGAAGGTGCCCGGGAAGAGATCCTTGGTGAAGGTGAAGTTCGCGCCGGCCGAGCCCGAGATGTCGGTGGGGTACCGGATGCCGTAGCGATCTTTCGAGTCGCGCCGGATTTCGACGAACTGCACCTCGCTGAGGATCATGCGCTTGATGCCGACCACCAGCAGGTTCTCGACCTTCTCGCCGATCGCCTTGGTGATCAGCTCGGCCTTCTGAAGGTCCTGCTGCGATTCCACCGAGCCTTCGAGGAAGATCGTCGAGCCGACGACGTTCGCCTGCACGTTCTTGAGGCCCGCCTTCTGGAACGCCGCGTTCAGGTTCTGCGCGACCAGCTTCTTCGCGTTCGGCGCGATCTTCACGAAACTCTTCACGTTCGGGTACAGGCCGACGACCTGGTCGATGCGATCCGCGTCCGCCTGGGTGTACGCCTGACCGTCGAGGTAGATGCGGTCGCCGACCATTCGCACCGTCACGCCTTCGATCTCACCCAGCAGCTTCTTGATCTCGCCGATCACTTCGTTCGGATCCTGCTTCCGCACCGACACCAGGTAGTTGATGCGCTGACCCGAGGCCTTCCAGATCAGCAGCGTCGTCTTGCCTTCGCTGGAGCCGATGACGAGCAGCTGGTTGTTGCCGATCGTCTTGACGTCCGCGATCGCAGAGTCACCGACGGCGACCCGCTGAATGCCGGGAATCGTGAGCACCCGCTGCGTCCCGACGCCGAGGCTGATGCTGCCGCCTTCCTGCGCCATCGCAACAGAAGTCGTCAGCAAGACAAGGGTTGCAGCCAGGCCGGTCAGACCAGAAAGACGCATTCGGCATTTCCTCGTGAACTACGGGTTCGACGTGTCCCACCACATGGCCCAGAAGCTGCCCAAAGCGATCGCCACTCCATACGGGATGTGACGCGAAGGACCCTGCACAGCGTCCTTCGAAAGCTTGAGCCGCTTCCCCCATTTCAGTCCGACGGCTCGCACCGTATCCCAGACTGCTCCCTGCCAGATCAGCGTGACGATCGCCTGCAACGCCCCCGCAAGTGAAATGAAAAGAAGTGCCCCCATGATCAACGGGTAGCCAAAGACGGCCCCGACCGCGGCGACCAGCTTCACGTCGCCCCAGCCAAAAGCCCCGCCCCGCCACGCGAGCACGGCGAAAAATCCAGCCGAGGCACCCCCGGCAAGCAGCCCCGACAGCAGGCCGTTTTCTGCGTCACCCAGGCCGTCGAACGGGTAGGCCCGCAGCACCAGCGCCAGCAGAATGGTGGGAAACGTCACCACATCGAGGATGCGCCGGCTCACCACATCGGTGACCACCGAGATCACGAGCGCGATCGCCAGCACGATCCACAGGGTGTGTTTGAGGTCCAACGGCGCGGAATAAAACCAGAGCGGCTAGCGGAAGACCAGCTTCACCTTCTCGCTGCAGATGAAGTACTCGTCTCCGTCTTCGACCTTGCGGCGCTTGATTCGCTGCTTGTTGAACCAGGTGCCGTTGCTGCTGCCGAGATCTTCGATGAAGAACTCGTTGCCGTCGCGAAGAATGACCGCGTGCTCGCGAGAGACTTTCCCTGAGTTGATCACGAAGTCGCAATGCTTGCCGCGGCCGATCACGAAACGATCTTTCGCGATGCGATCGAGCTCGCCGCCTTCTGCCATCAGGTAAAGCGCGGGGTCGGCCGACGAGTCCACCGACGGCTCTTCGACATCGACGCCGCCCATGTCGTCATCGGCAGGAGACTCGGGAACCGAGTCGTCGAGGTTCTGGCTCTGGTTGTTCTTGCCCTTGATCAACCGCTCGAGCTCGGCCGCAGTCTCGAGCACGCGCTCGGCGACCTCACGACGAACAGGATCATCATCGAGCTTCTGCGACGGCGGCTCGGGGCGGCGGGGAGGATCTTTGACGGGCGCCAACACCGGCGGCGCGTTGCGCTGCGCGGGCGCAGGGTTCGGGCGGCCCGTCGAACCGCCCCCATTTCCCTTCGCCGCTGGAGCAGCAGCCATCGGCGCCGCCTTGTCCGACTCGATGAAGCCATTCAGCCGGGCGAACATGAACATCGCCTGGTTGATGAGCGCATCCCGCTCGGATCCCATCTGCGAAGCCATTTCTTCAAAGGCTTCCCAGATGTGATCGGCGATCGCGACCTTGCGCGGTGGGCGGCTGCTCGGGTCCATCATTTCGTGTCAGTCAAAGTCGGAACGGGGAGGGCCGCAAGATATCAGCCCCTTTTTTCGAATGTCTACGGCGCTACAGGGTGGTTCTACCTCCAGCAGGTCGCTTGGCTGCCCGTCAGCCCCTGGCGAGCTGGGGATGCAGTCCGGGGGTTGACCTCAATCACCGCGTTCGCAGACGGAAACACGCTGAAGATCGCGACATGACCCACGTCCCAGATCACGCTGCTGGCCACGTTGGTCGAACAACCCACCGCGGAGGGGTCGACCCTGAACACGAACTCAGACAGCGCCGGCTGCACGTCGATGCTCCAGCGCCAGTCTTTCTCGACGCGTGCGTCCCCTGCCCCCAGCTGCACCGTGAAAGTCGGCGCGTTTCGGTCGAACGGCGGCGTCCGGGCGAAGTAGCCGCCGAAGTACCGGAAGGTGGTGTTCGGCGCGGCGCGGCCCATGTAGCCGGTGAGCGTGCCCTGAACGATGTACGGCTCGGCGCCCGCTGCCCGTACCGCGAACCGCGATCGGCCAGCACAGGCATCGACCGCGGCGGCGCGAATCGAGTTGCCCGTCACCGAGGCGACTGTGGTCTGGCATGCGCCCGTCGCCGTCTTGAAGATCAAAATGTCGTTCGGCATCACCCGCGAGACCAGTGCGTCGTCGACCACAAACTCGGTATCAGAAGCATTCGGAACTGGAAGATCCGACAAGCCGGGGATGAGACCATTGACGACGATATCAATCGTCTCGCTCTTGAAGGCGCCGTCTCTGAACGTGACCTCGAGGCCACCGTCGCGCTTCTGCGCCGGCCCGGCGACATAGGAAGGCACACCCCCATCGGAAACGTGCAGCACGCCGTTCGGCTCGTAGAACCCCAGGTTGATCGGGTCTGCAAAAGTGCTCGTGGCGTTGAGGTCGATTGGCGTCAGACCTTCGGCGTCGAAGATGATGAACGTGCCGTTCGACGTGGTCATCACCCCGGCTGCCACGAGCGCAAAGGGTGTCGGAGATGCAACCGGAGGATCCACCGGAATCAGCGCCGGGGGCAGGAGCGTCTCGCCTCGCGCGACCACCGACAGGCCCGTGATCAGCGCGGCGCCGGCAGAGATCGGGATCATCGGCAGCCCCGCGCTGTCCAACGCGATCTGGCCGGTGAAGGTGTCGACCGCGACGACGCCGCCGCATGCGGCGACGGTACAGCTCTCTTCGTCCAGGACGCCGAACACGCGCTGCCCCGGAGCGAGGTAGCCCGCCCTGCCCTGCGTGCCCGCGTGCACCGCCAACAACCTCACCGCAGAAGGAAAGTGGAGCTCGCGAAGGTTGTTCGTCTCGGGGTCGAACAGCAGCACCCTGCCCGCCCGGCCCTGCATCGTTCGCGTCGCCAGGATCGCGCACGTCTTTTCCGGCGCTTCACAGATGCCGCGCCCAGGGATGCCGGGCACCAGCACCAGCTCAACGATCACCTCACCGGGGAACGCCGGGTACGTCACCACCGCTTTGGTCAGATCGCCCGGCGCCTTCGCCTTCAGCCCCGGCACCGTCGCGGGAAGGTCAACCGAGTGAAGGTAGGCGGCCGTGCCGTCGTAGGTGGCGTAGAAGAGCCGGCTGATCGTGGGCGACGCGACCAGGCCTGCCGTCGCCGTCACGGGCGCCGACGTCGGCATGCGCTGCACTTCGATCAGCTGCGCAGGATCCGCTCCGACGATCGAGATCTCAGACCCGCCCGAACGCGACGCGTAGACGAAGGGTCCCGCCACTTCAGCGCCGCGCGGAATCGTCACGTCGCCCACGACGGCATCCACGAACTGGGAGTCGCGCGCGAGGGCCGACGGCCGGCCCAACACCGGAATCGACAAGGTTTCGAGCGGGTTCGGCGCGCGCACCCATTCGCGGACACCTGCCACCGCATTCGGCGGCTCGAGATCCAGCACCCGAAGCTCGTCGCGATCCGTCGACGTGGTGAACATCAGCCGGCCGGCCTGAACCATGTCGTGCGCGCCGACGATGCCTGCGCCCGAGCTGGTCGGGGTCGAGTTGCACCCTGCGGTGAGAACCACGGTGACTGCGAGCAGAAAGCGCTTCACCGGGCGCCTCCGTCGCACGAGGTCTCATTGACAGGCCGGGTGATGCAGAGCTGGCTGTTGCCGAGGAACGCGACGATGCGCGCGCTCGACGGGCGATTGAGATCCGGAATGTCGATCACCGTGACGCGGCCGTCGGCGTAGTTGGTGACGTACACCCGCGCGCCACCCGAGGCCCGCGTGTCGACTGCGAGTGCGTAAGGCTGACGCCCCACGCCCGCGATCTGGCCCGTGAGGTTACCGACCTCGTCGTCGTAGAAGACGACCGCGCCGGCGTCGCTGCAGGTGATCATGATCAAGTCGCTCTTGCCCGGCCGGGGAATCGCGGTGATCAAGTTCGGCGACTGGGGCAGCGGCACCGAGCGCTCGACCCGCACCAGCGGATCCGGACCCGTCGGATCGCCGATGCTCGAAATCACCAACGTGTCTGGTGACCGAGTCAGCGTGTAGAGCCGCTTCTCGTCGCCCGTCGACAGCGTGACGCCGCGCCCTTCGAACGCGGTATAGCTGCTTTCGACGAATGTGTTGAAAGAGGAGAGGCTCGTGGTGTCAACCGCGCGCACGAGGCTCGCCGGCACGCCCGTGAGGAAGATGCGCCCCGTCAGGTACGCGTAGCGCTGCCCGACGACGATGTTGTAGCTGCCGCCCGAGCCGACGTTGACGAAGCTGTCTTCGGTCACCACCGGGTTGTCTCCGTTCACGTGCACCACGTAGCCACGAGCGTCGAGCGTCGAGCCTCGCGGGGTGTCGACCTGGTTGAGCGACGTGACCCAGACATCGCGCGCCGGAGGGCGGGCAACCGCAATTCCATAGGGAGCTGGGGCTCGGGGAATTCCAGTGTCCGACTTTTCAAAGGCCACCAACGACATGCCCGTCGGCGTGCAGTCGAGCACACCGCCGTCTTCGCTCGTCTTCGGCGAGGAGGTCAGGGCCGGCTGGAAGCAACGCACCGTCGCAGGCTCGCCGGGCTTCGGCACACTGACATCGAGGCCGTACAGTCTCGAGTCTTCCGAACGTGTCGGCAGGTACAGCCGCAGGCCGCCGTCAATCGGCAGCGCCGCCATTTCGCCCGCGAAAGGTGGAATCAACGCCGTGTTCGCATTGGTGAGCTTCAAGTCGAGGATCTGCACGGGCGGCCCGAAACCACCATCGAGGAAAGGCGGCAAACCGATGAGGTCGAGATCCAACGCCGTCACGGACCCGAAGTCGTAGCGCTTGTCGTAGGTCGCGCTCGCCACGTACAGCACGCCTTCGCTCTCGTTGCCTCCAGCGAGTGCGGGCTTGTCGAGGTGCACCACCCCACTCGGCGAATAGAACTGCCCAACGGGAGGCAGTCTTTCGACCGTCTGCGGGGGGCAGCCCGTCAACATGACCACGCCGACTATGTAGAAGAGGACACTGCGCATTTTGGGGGCACGGCCTAGCAGAACCAACGATCGAAGGCGCTTTAGATTTCGCCCTGAATCTGCGCGAAATCCGCCACCCGGTCGAAGAGCCCCGCGACGTCCATCAACAGACGCACGCGGTTCTGCATCAGGGCCTTGTCCTCGGCCATCACCATCACCTTGTCGAAGAACGCGTCGACCGTGGGCCGCAGCGTCGCCATCGCCTGCAGCGCCGTGCCGTAGTCGTCCTTTGCCACCGCGGCCGCTGCCTGGCCCTTCACCCCTTCCAGCGCCTCGTACAGCGCCAGCTCAGGAGCGTCTTTCAGCAGCGCCTTGTCCACCGGGCCCCGCTGCACGTCCTTCGCCTGCTTCGCGACGATGTTCGCCACCCGCTTGAACGTCGCCGCCAGCGGCGCGAAGTCCGCTGACGCCACCTGCTTCGCCATCGCGTCGAGCCGCTTCTTCGCCGCCACGAGATCGTCAAAATCCGCCGACAACACCGCGTTCGCCACGTCGGCGCGCGCCGCGTCGGCCCACAGCTGCTCGAGCCGGCCCTTCACGAACTCGAGGATCTCGTCCTTCGCCGGCGCCTGCGTAGGCTTCACCTTCACGTCTTTCAGCTTCGGCGCCAAGCCTTCCAGCGCCTTGTCGATCGCCTTGCTCAGCGAGTACCGGTAGCCCTTGCCCAGGGTGAGGTTGATGATCGCGATGCAGCTGCGCCGCAGGCCTTGCGGGTCGGCGGCTCCCGTCGGGCGCTTGCCGATCGCGAACATGCCGCAGAGCGTGTCGAGGCGATCGGCGAGGCCCAGCAGCGCCCCCGCGTCTTCCGTCGGCAGCCCGTCGTTCGCGTTGCGCGGAAGGTAGTGCTCGAAGATCGCCAGGCCGACCTCCTTCGGCTCACCACTGGCCAGCGCGTACTCGCGGCCCATCACCCCCTGCAGCTCAGGGAACTCGCCCACCATGCCAGTGACGAGGTCCGCCTTGCAGAGCTGAGCGGCGCGATCGATCGTGGCGAGCTGTTCTTTCTTTCCCGTCTCGGTCGCCAACCACGCGGCCAGCACGCGGAAGCGTTCGACCTTCTCGGCCACCGAGCCGAGCTCTTTCAGCCACGTCACCCGCTCGAGCTTCGGAATGCGGTCGGCCAGCGGCGAACGGCGATCTTCGTCGAAGAAGAACCGCCCGTCAGACAGCCGCGCCTGCAGCACGCGCTCGTAGCCCTTCACCGACAGCTTCTCGTCGCGCACCGGCGTGTTCGACACGGCGATGAACCGCGGCAGCAGCTTCCCGTTCGGGTCCAGCAACGAGAAGTACCGCTGGTGGCTCTTCATTTCCTGCACCAGCACCTCGGGCGGCAGGTCGAGGTGCTTGCTGTCGAAGCTGCCCACCACGGGGCTCGGCAGCTCGACGAGGTTCGTCACCTGGTCGACCAGCGCGTTGTCTTCGAGCAGCTTGCCGCCGGCCTTCACCGCCGCCGCGCTGATCGTCTCGACCACCATCGCCCGACGACGCGGGATGTCGGCGATCACGTTCGCCTTGTCCATCGCCTGCTCGTAGTCGGCAGGCTTGTCGATCGTTAACAGGCCGTTGCTCAAGAACCGGTGGCCGCGCGTCTGCCGGCCAGACTTCACATCAGCGAAGACGACGGGCACGACCTCGGAGCCCAGCAGCGCGATCATCGACTGCAGCGGCCGCGCGAAGCTTCCTTCGACGTTGCCCCACCGCATCGACTTGCGAAACTTCAACGCGTGCACCGCCTCGTGCAGCACGCCCGGCATGATCTCGGCCGCGCGCCCGCCCTTCTCTTCCACCTGCGCGCCCAGGTACTCGCCCTTCGCCGTCGTGATCCGCTTCAGCTGCTCGACGGTGAGCTTCAGCCCTTCAGCGAACTTGATCGCCGCCTGCTTCGGCTTGCCGTCCGCGTCGAACGCCGCCTTCACCGACGGGCCCAGCTGTTCCTTCGTCACGTCTTCGCCTGTGTCGGCGACCTCTTTGACCAGAATCGCCAGGCGCCGCGGCGTGCCGAACTTCCGCACCTCGCCGTGCTTCAGCCGCGCGGCTGCGAGGCCTTCGGTGATGCTCTTCGCCAGATCCTCGAGCGCGGGTCCGATGAAAGAAGCCGGCAGCTCTTCGGCGTGAAGCTCGAGCAGCAGATCAGCGGGCATCGGGGGCTCCTTCTTTCTTTTCCTTCGGCTGGAAGCTCACCGTCTTCCAATGATCCGACGCGGGCTTGCCTTCGAGAATCGCGGGCTGCTCGCCCACCGTCCACGCGGTCTTGCACAACGGGTAGCCGAGCTTCTCGCGCATCCGCAGGTAGCCTTCGGCGCAGAGCCGCGCGTTGTCGCGCACGCGGCCGATGTAGCCGGCGCGCTCGGTGACGGAAATCGCTCCGCGGGCGTCGAGCAGGTTGAACGCGTGGCTGCACTTGAGCGCGTAGTCGTAAGCGGGCAGCGGCAGCTGCTTCTCGACCACCAGGCGGCGGCATTCCTTCTCGTAGCTGTCGAACAGCGCGAACAGCTGCGCGGGGTCCGACTCGTGCAGCGCGTACTTCGACATCTCGACTTCGTTGGCGTGGAAGATCTCTCTGTACTTCACGCCCTTCACCCACTCGAGGTCGTAGACGCTCTCGACCCCCTGCAGGTACATGCAGATCCGCTCGAGGCCGTAGGTCAGCTCGGCCGACACGGGCTTGCACTCGAAGCTGCCGCACTTCTGGAAGTAGGTGAACTGGGTGATCTCCATCCCGTCACACCAGACTTCCCAACCCAGGCCAGCGGCCCCGAGGGTCGGCGATTCCCAGTCGTCCTCGACGAAGCGAATGTCGTGCGCCATCGGGTCGATGCCGAAGGCCTTGATCGAGTCGAGGTAGAGCTCCTGGGTGTTCTTCGGAGCGGGCTTCAGGATCACCTGGAACTGGTGGTGCTGAAAGAGGCGGTTCGGGTTCTCACCGAAGCGGCCGTCGGCCGGGCGCCGCGACGGCTGCACGTACCCCACGTTCCACGGCTCGGGTCCGAGGGCGCGCAGGAAGGTCGAAGGCGACATCGTACCGGCGCCTACCTCGAGATCATACGGCTGCGAGATGATGCAGCCGAGCTTCGCCCAGTGGTTCTGCAGCGTGAAGATCAGGTCCTGGAAGTACATGGGGCGCGCAACATAGACGCGCTTACTGCAGCGGCAAGGACTGAACGTTGACGCCCTTGATCTCGGCGGTCTTGCCAGCTTCGATCGTCACCGAGAGCATGCGGTTCTTCGAGTCGCCGTCGACGACGCGAAGTCGGTGCACCCCGACGTCCATCGGGTGCTGATTCAGCGGCGTCGAGCCCAGCGCCTCGGAGCCGTTGAACACCGCCGCTGACGACGGGTTGATCGTGCGCAGCGAGAGGTACCCAACGTCGGCGTTCTTCGCCGACTTCTGGTCGCGCACCACCTCGACCCCGTTCTGCGTCTTCTTCGTCTTGCTCGCCTTCTTCACGTCGATCGCGCCTTTCAGGTCGGCGATCTGCTTCTCGAGGTCGTCGATGCGTTTGGTGTTCGACGCACCCAACGCCTTGTTGGTGGTGGCCTCTTGCTTCAGCTTGCGCTGCTCGTCTTCGAGCTTGTCGAGCTGCTTAATCTGCGAGTCGAGCTCGGCCAGCATCGCCACGCGGTCGGGGTCGTTGGCCGCGGCATCCATCTCGGCCCGGCGCGCTGCTTCTTCGGCCTCGATCGCGTCTGCCTTTTCTTTGTCAATCACCCACTGCGGCTTCGGCCCGCCTGGCTTCTTCATCTGGTCGGCCAGCGACGGCGGCGGCGGCGGCGGCGGCTCGCCGTTGAGCTCCTTGTCGATGCTGGCTCGCAGCGCGGCGAAGGGGCCCACATCCTTCAGTGGCCCCGCCCACCCAGCCCAGCCGAGCCCGCCAATCAGCCCGACCACGAGCAACATGATCAAGATCCCGCCGAAGCCACCCTTCTTCTTCGGGGTGTGCCCGCGGTGCGTGTCGGTGCCGTCGCCCGTGATCTCGGGCAGCTTCTTCGACGACTTGAAGGCCTTCTTCGACGACGAGGTGTCGGTGGGCACCTCGGGCTCGTCGTACATCGCGTAGTCGCGGTTCACCTTCGAGGCGTACCGGTTGGCGCCCAGGTTCGCGTGGCTCGGCGTCCGGCTCTTCGGAGCGATCGTCGCGTCGAGATCCTTGTTCGACGTCGAAGAGTTGCGGCGCGCAGGCGGCGACGCGTCATCCGTCACCGGGCGCAGGTTCTGCTTCGACATCGTCGCCTTCTTCGGCAACCCCGGGCGGGGCGCAGGTGTGGCGCGCGACGCGGCTTTGCGGCCCTTTGGCGTGCTCGACTCGAGGTCTTCGCTGGCCAGCTCCTGTACGGCCTTCGTCAGGCTGCCAGTGTCGTCGGTGTTGGCGAGCTCGAGCAGCGCGCGCGTCGTCTGAATCTTGTCTTCGAACAGCTGCGTCATCAGCGCGGAGCTCTGGTCTTCGTCGAACAGCTCGGGGCACGCCTGCTCGATCGCGCGCGCGAACTCCTTGCCTGTCGCAAACCGGTTCTCGCGCTTGCGGGCCAGGCCCTTCATCACCACGTCCGACAGCGTGCCCGACACCTTCGGGTTCAGGTTCTTCGGCAGCTGAATCTCGCCGTCGACGATCTTCATCATCATCGCGGCGTCGCTGGGCGCCGTGAAGAGGCGCTGCGCGGTCAGCATCTCGTGGAGGAAGACCGCCGCGGCGAACAGGTCGGTGCGGCCATCGAGCGGCTCGTTCTTCACCTGCTCGGGCGACATGTACCCGCTGGTGCCCTTCACGATGCCGACCTGGGTCCGGTTCAAGCGATTGCGCGCCTTCGCGATTCCGAAGTCGATCATCTTCACGTCGCCCGTGTACGTGACCATCACGTTCTTCGGGCTGACGTCGCGGTGCACGACGGGCGCCGGTCGGCCCGCCTGGTCGGTGAAGTGGTGGGCGTAGTGAAGGCCGAGCACCGAGTCGCGCACCACGCGGCACGCAAAACCAATCGGCAGCAGCACCTCGCGCTTCGCCGCCCGCTTGATGATCTGCTCGAGGTTCTGCCCCGAGAGGAACTCCATCGCGAGGTAGAGCTCGCCCTGCTCTTCGCCCAGGTCGTAGACCTGCCCGATGTTCGAGTGGCTGAAGGCGGCTGTGATCCGCGCCTCGTCCAGGAACATCTTGACGAAGCTGTCGTCTTTCTTGATGTCGGGCAGGATCTGCTTCACCGCGACGTATTTCCGGAAACCACCGGGGCCGGCGACGTACGCGAGAAAAAGCTCTGCCATGCCTCCCATCGAGAGGCGGGTCAGGATCTCGTACTTTCCAATTCGTCGCCCGCGATCGAAGTCCGGTGCGAGCGTCCCCGGCGGCATAAGTAGGCGCGGACGCTAGCTTACGGCGCCTTCTCCCGCCAGATCGCGAAGGGTCGAATGTCGAACAATTTGCAGGTCGTGGTCCCGAAGCTGCTGTCGGTGACGTTGAGCGCCCGGAAAGCGCCCTGCGGCACCGTGAGCAGCGCCGCCTTGCCCGGCTCGAGGCTCGACTCCACTGGCGCGTTCGAGAACTTCGTCTTGAAGAACAGCTGTTTTCCACACTCATTGAAGCGGCAACCGATGATGGGGGTGGTCGACGTGACGGTGAAAGGCGCGGTGTCCTCGGCCTTGAGCGACATGCCCTGCTGGGCGTGATCCGCCGCGAACAGCAGCGCGCCCGTGGCCTCGCGAATGGTCAGCGCGCGGTTCTCGGGGTTGGTCGAGGTCGAGCGGTCGATGAGCTTCACCGTCACCTTCGCGCCCTGCGGCACCGGAGCGGCCTGCCCCATCGGCAGCGTCACAAACACCGCCGCGGTCAGCGTCTCGCCGCTCGGGCCGGTGCGCTTGAGCCGCACGGTCATCGTGCCGCCGTTGTAGATGACGGAGGTGATCTCGCCGGTGCCCGTCGAGACCGCGACGCCCGCGTCGGCAGTGGCCGTGGTGAAGAAGCCCTGGTCAGTGGAGTCGATGCGCAGGGCGTAGCCCGCGCCGAGCACCGGAAAGCCGTTGGCCGGACAGCTGGCCGTGCATGAGCCCGCGAGGCAGAGCTCGCCGACACCGACACAGTCGGACTGCTGGGTACAGGTGGTGCCCTTCTTCGGGCTCACCTCAACGATGCCGTCGGCGATGCGGAACTCTTTGTCGACGCAGGTCTGGTCGGGCTTCGGGTAAGCGGCAGCGAGGCGGCCGCCGTCGGGCAGCTCAACGCCCAGCACCTCGCTCTGGTAGCAGAGCTGCAGCTTGAAGGCTTCGTCGGTGGGCGCGTTCTCTGGCGCGAGGCACGCGACGTCGCACGTGCTGATCGAGGTGACATGCACCACGCCATTCCAGGTGCGCTCGAACGTGTCGCCCGGCTGAATCTTGCGGACGAAGCTGGTCGGGCCGCCGTCGCCGCACGAACAGGTGGAGTCGCAGACCTGGTCGCAGGTGCGGCACGCGCACGGAACCGTGTCTTCGAACCCGAGCCAGGCGCCGGCGATGCCCCGCTGCACCTCGAGGCCCAGAATGTCGTTCGAGTCGTCGACGAAGATCGGCGCGCTCGAGGTGTTCTTCACCCTCAACGTGATCGATTTGGGATCAGAGGTGCCACATCGGCAACCAATGGCGAACACAATCAGGAAAGAGGCAACGAAGGGTCTCATGCGCGACGCCATTGTCGTAGGTTGGAAGAAAGTCCGCTGCAACTCATTGAATGGAAAAGCCAGCTTGACTGTTGAGCATCCTGCTTGCACGGCGAGGGCCACTCTCGCAATGTCTCCTGCCCGATGAAACGCGTCCTTCTTCTACTGCTGCCTGCGCTCGTGCTCTTCGCCTGTGATCGGGTCGGACGCGAGAACGGTCGTGGCACCGCTGCTCCGGACGTGGCGCCGCCGCGGTTGTCTCCCGTCGAGATCAAGCCGCCGAAGATTGAGAGGTCGATCACCGGCCGGGTCGAGGTCATCGATCCCCCGCGCATCGACGCGACGCAAGTCGACCTGGTGAAGCAGGCCGATGGCATCGTCGACATCCTCTGGGTGGTCGACGATTCGGGCTCGATGGCGAACCAGCGCAAGACGCTGGTGAACAACTTCGATCGCTTCCTCGGCGCGCTGCTGACGCTGAAGGTGAGCTGGCAGATGGGCGTCACCACCACGAATGCCCTCGATCTCGGCAAGCTTCGCGGCACGACCAAGATCATCAAGCTCACCACCCCGAACCCCAAGCTGCTGTTCGAGACCAACACGACTTTCATGGGCTCGCGCACGCGGTGGGAACAGGGCCTGCGCATGGCCGAGCTGGCGGTGACCGGCACGAACATCGCTCCGAACGGGCCGAACGACGGCTTCCTGCGGCCCACTGCGGCGCTGGCGGTGATCGTGGTGACGGACGAAGACGACAGCAGCTTCGGCACGCCCGACCATTTCGCCCGCGTGTTCCGCACCGCGAAGGGCAAAGGCAACGAGGCGCTGGTGACCTTCTCGACGATCGCTGGATCCACGCCGGTGGGCTGCACCCCGCCGGGTGAGTCGATCTACTACGGCAGCCTCGCCGAGCCCGCGTTTCGCTACGCGTCCGTGTCGACCAAGACCGGAGGCGTGGTCGGCTCGATCTGCGACGCGTCCTTCGAGAACACGCTGGTGTCGATCGCCGAGGCGCTGAACACCCTGCGCCGCGTCTTCCCGCTGACCCTCAAGCCGCTGCTGTCGTCCCTCACCGTCAAAGTGAACGGGGTGACGATTCCTCAAGATCCGATCAGCGGCTGGCAGTACCGGCTCGACACCAACAGCATCGTGTTCCTCGGCACGTACATTCCTCCTCCGGGGGCGATTCTTCGCCTCGAGTACGCGTTCGCCAAATGATCCGCGCCCCTGCCCTGCTCGCCTTCGTGCTGCTCGCCGCTGCCGGCTGTTCGCGCACCGCGCTGAACCCCGCCTGCCCCAACGGCTACACGTTGAACAAAGACAACAAGTGCGTCTGCTCGACCGACGAGGGCTGCCCCACCGGCTACTCGTGTGAAGAGAGCGTCTGTCAGTGCCGCACCACCAGCTGCTGCCCCACCGGCTACCAGTACTCGACATTGTCGGAAGCGTGCGTCTGCCGCGCCGAGGCGTGCTGCCCGAAGGACCACCGGTGGATCGCCGCCGAGTCGAAGTGCACCTGCGCGGCGCAAGACTGCTGCCCCGACGGCTACACCTTCAACGAGACGACGAAGAGCTGCGAATGCGCAGGCGATCAGTGCTGCCCCGTCGGCTACATCTTCGATGCCTCGCCGACGAAGCTCGCCTGCGTGTGCAACGCCGACTCGTGCTGCCCGGTCGACTTCGTGTTCGACACGCTCGCGAAGGACTGCGTCTGTGCAAAGGACGCGTGCTGCCCGCCGAACCACAAGTACAGCCCGACCGTGCGCGCGTGCGTGTGCATCGGCGATGCGTGCTGCCCCACGGGCTACAAGAAGGACACCGACATGGAGCGCTGCGTCTGCATCAGCGACGCGGCTTGCGGCGCGAACAACGTGTGTGACGCGGTGACGGGCGCCTGCAAGTGCCTCAACGACATGGGCTGCAAGGCGGGCAACTTCTGCAACGCGCTGGGCTTCTGCCAGTCGATCGCCGCGTGCACGAGCAACGCCGACTGCCCGACGGCGTACTTCTGCGACATCACGAACAACCAGTGCGTGCCGGGCGGCCCGTGCACCCTCGACGAGCACTGCCCTCTGGATCAGATCTGCAACGCGACCACGGCGGCCTGCAAGCCCGGCTGCCGGAAGGACGGCGACTGCGCGGGGAAGAAGACCTGCAACAACGGCACGTGCTCGGTGTTCTGCCGCGACAACTCGTACTGCGCAGTGAATCAGTTCTGCAACAAGACCTCGGGCGTCTGCGCCGCGGTCGCCACCCGGCCCGACTGCAAGTCCTGCGGGGCAGACCCGACGACCTGCAACTTCGGCTCGGCGGGCTCGCCGACCTTCATCGAAGGCCACTGCCTCGGCTTCGTCAGTGAAGGCACCACGATGCGGTTCTGCGGCCTCGACTGTGCCACCAACGACCAGTGCCCGGCGGGCTTCGACTGCGGCGGCGTGATCTTCGACTGCTCGAACGCGCTGTCGTCGTGCGAGGCCGTGGCCGGTGAGACGATCACCTGCAACTCGTACCTGGTCGAGAACGAAGACGGGCCCCAGAAGTTCTGCGCCGACAGCTCGGGCAACCCCCACGAGTATTTCAAGGCCTGCGCTCCAAGCTCGGGCTTCTGCCCTGCGACCACGGCGCCTTGAGCCGACCCGGGGTTCTGCAACCCCCACACGTCGCCTTTCCATTCGAGTTGTGTGGTTTGCGCGAGCTGCGCCCTTATAGACAGGGTCGCCCTCGACTTTGCGCAGGAACGCCCCTGACCCGAGGTGGGCGATTTTGCCCCAATCCTTTTGACGGCGGGGGTTGGCGAGAAGGTCCGCTTCTCGCACTCAAGTCGACCCATGAGCGAGCTCAACCCGGCACACCTGGTTCCTCTCGAACGTGCTGCCCCCACTGCACCGCGGCGGGGCAGCGTGCTGCTCATCGACGACGAAGAGCTGATCGGCGTCGCGCTCAAGCGGCTGCTGCGCAAACAGCACGACGCGACAGCGGTCACCAGTGCGAGGGCCGGGCTGGGCCTCCTCGCCGATCACTCTTATGATCTCATCGTCTGCGACCTGCTGATGCCGGGGCTCAGTGGCATCGACCTCTTCGCTTCGTTGCAGGAAATCCACCCGCAGGCCGCGCAGCGGATGATCTTCCTCACCGGTGGCGGCTTCCACCCCGACTCGTCGACCGCGCTGTGGCTCGCGTCCATCCCCAACTTGATCGTCCAGAAGCCTTACGAGTCGCGCTGGCTCGCGAATACGATCGACGAAATGATTCAGGCCTTCAGCGAGAGCCCGAGCCGGTAGAGGTCCTTCGCGGGCCAGCCGCTGGCTTCGGCCACCTGGGTCGAGAGCCCCTTGAGCTTTTCCCCGCGCTGCAGCCCGGCCGTAAGCGCCTGGGCAACCTCGGCTTCCGACCAACGCCCGGCGCCCGTGCGCCCTTCGATCACCACCACCACCTCACCCTTCACCTCGGCGCCCGCGTAGCGCTGCACGAGCTCGGGCAGTGTGCCCCGCACCAGCTCTTCGTGAAGCTTGGTCAGCTCGCGCCCGATGCACGCGCGCCTTGGGCCGAAGATCCGCAAGAGCCTTTCCAGCGTCTCGCCCACCCGCCGCGGCGACTCGTAGAGCACGATCGTCGCCGACAGCCCCTTCACCTCTTCCAGCATCGCGTCTGCGTCGCTCCCCGTGCGCGGCAGGAAGCCCAGGAAGTGGAACCGCGCGGTCGGAAGCCCCGAGGCAGACAAGGCAGAGACGAGGGCGGTCGGCCCGGGAATCGGGATCACGGTGATGCCCCGCTCGACCGCTTCGGCCACCAGCCTTTCGCCCGGGTCGCTGATCGCCGGCGAGCCCGCGTCCGTGATCAACGCGCAGTCGTCGCCGCCCGCGATGCGATCGAGCAGCCCGCCCGCCCGCTCGCCTTCCGCGAAGGCCGGCAGGCTCACCGTCGGCTTCCGGACGCCACAGTGGTCGAGAAGAATCCGCGAGTGCCGCGTGTCTTCGCAGGCGATGAACTGCACGTCTTTCAACGTCTGCACCGCGCGCGCAGTGATGTCGTCGAGGTTGCCGATCGGAGTCGCGACGAGGAAGAGGCGGCCGGTCATCTCTAACGCTGCTATCAAAACCCCGCGTCGAACGCGTTGGGGATGTGCTCGACCGTCGCGTTGGGCCCCCGGCCGACCACCGCCACCACGTCGAACCGCACCGGCACCCGGTCGAGCAGCCGTTGCCGCTGCAGCCAGTAGATGGCCGCCTTCACCACCTTGCGCTGCTTGGCGAAGAGCACCGACTCGGATGGAGCGCCGAAGATGTCGGTCGCCCGGCTGCGCACCTCGACGAAGCAGTGCACGGTGTCCTTCACCGCGATGATGTCGACCTCGCCGAACCGGCAGCTGACGTTGCGGTCGAGAATCTCGTAGCCGTCGCGCTCGAGCAGCGCTGCCGCCAGCCCTTCTCCGCGATCGCCGAACTGGCGCCGCGTGTCCTGCCCCTTGAGCTCCATCGCCCTGCCCCCCAGGCGCCGCTAGAGCGCCAACACTGGATCCGTAGGAGCGGCAGTATGGCTGGCAGGGGTGACATGCAGAATCTGGGTCAAGGTGCCCAGGTGCTTGAGCATGCGGATCACCAGCGGCAGCTTCGCGTCATCGAGCACGCCGCGAAACGCGTCTTCGAAGATCACCGGCACCTTCGACTGCGCCGAGTACTTCTCGACCAGGGTGAGGCGAATCGACAGGTAGACGAGGTCGAGATCCTTCCCCGGCAGCTCGCCCGCGGGCACCACCCGGCCCGGCGCGTGAATCTTCGCCTTGCCGTCTTTGTCGACGTCGACGCCGTGCAGCCGGCGGTCGGTGAGCGCGGCGATGTACTGGGCGCTGCGATCTTTCAGCGCGCCCCACAGGCTCGGCACGTCGGTGTTGAACAGGTCAGCGCCCAGCACCATCAGCGCCGGCACCGGATCATCGAAGGTCTCGGTGGGCTCGGTGGAAACGGCCTCGAACTCGTCGGCGCCCGGCGGCGAGGCGGCGGGCGCAGGCGTCGCGGGTCTGCCCAACGATTCCTTCACCTTCACCAGCTCGCGCACCACGTCGCGTTCGTCGCGAATGTAGCCACCCGACATCTCGAGCAGCTTCTCGGTGATTTGTTCCTGCTCGGCCTTCAGCGCCGCAGCCTGCGCCAGCGCCTGCGACACCTGCGGGTCGGCCTCGAGCTCGAGCAGCCGCGTCTGGGCTTCGGCGGCCGCCGCCTCGAGCGCCGGGCGCCCCGACAGCCGCGCGACCAGCTCTTCCCCCGTCTCGACGTTCGCCGCTCGCAGCGCCGCCTTCACCTGCCCCGAGAAGCCGGTGAAGTCGTCGTTGAGCTTTTTTTCCCGCACCGAGAACAGGTCGACCCGGCTCGACTGCCGCGCGACGCGCTGCAGATCTTCGATGTACTTGAGCGCGATCAGGGCGCCGAAGGTGAAGGCCGGCACGCCGAGGAGCGCAAGGTATCGACCGCCGCCGTCGAGAAAAGCCGCCACCGCGACCAACACCACACCGCCGACCACCGCGCCGAGGAACTTCGGATCCTGCTGAAGTGCAGCCACCGTGACGTTGGCTCCGTTCTCTTCCGCGGCCAGCCTCTCGTCCTCGATCTTCTGCATCGCTTCGTCGCGCTTCTGCTGCTCGGCCGGGAACCGCTTCACCTTCTCGAGGATGTCGGGCGCCAGGCCCAGCGACTGGGGCGTTGGCGAGGCCGCGACCGCCTGCATCGCCAATTTCGCGGCGGACTTTGCGTCGTCGTAGCTCTTCACCATCGACTCGAACTTGAAGAGCTCGGCCTGCAGGCCGTCTTGCCGGAACTGAATCTCGGCGACCTGCTTGCTCATCACGAGTTCCTTCTCGAGCTCGACGATGCGGTCTCGCGCTTCGTCCGGGTTCACCCCGGGCTGCGGCAGATCCGGCAAAGGCGCCATGCTCGAGGCCAGCTTCGGCTTCACTTTCTCGTGCGTGCCCGTCTTCACCGACTTCGGCCGGCGGGTCGGCAGCTGGGCGACAGAGAAGGTGAACAGCTGCTCGAACGTCGTGCGGGGCGGCATCCCGACGGTGGCGCGCAGCATCTGCGCCATCTCAGCCGAGTCCTGCGTCACGATCTCGAACTGGTTGTTGGTGCGGTTGAGACGGTGAAGGCTGCCCGCGCCGCCGAGCTCACGCACCAGGCGCCACGCGCTTTGATCGTTGCCCTGAAACGAGAAGCCCGCCTTGCCCGCCTTGGCACCCGGCGCGAGAAAAGACGCGTCGCCACCGCGGCCATCGGGAAAACAGAGCGCCGACAGCAACCCGGCCAGAGGGCTCGGGGTCGCGGCCGGGCTCTTGAGCACGAGGTAGCCGGGCTTCAGTGCGACGCGTGCCGCAGGGGAGAACCCCCGCACCGCCTGCGCCGCCAACTCCAGCAGTAGCAAGAGCCCCCCTCGATAGAACGCCGAACGAGGAAGAGGTTACTTCGTGGCGGCAGGAGCGGCCGTCTTCTCTTCCTCGCGATCCTCGATCGTGTCGACCTTCGAAGCCTTGCCGCGCAGACCGCGGAGGTAGAAGAGCCGGTTGCGCGCAACGGCGCCGCGGCTGAGGATGTCGATCGTCTCGTAGCGCGGGCTGTGGAGCGGGAAGATGCGCTCGACGCCGACGCCAAAGCTCATCTTGCGCACGGTGAACGAGGCGCGAACCCCGCCTTTCGTCTTGCGGATGACGATGCCTTCGAACGCCTGGACGCGTTCCTTCTCGCCTTCTTTGATCTTCCAGTTCACCCGAACGGTGTCTCCCGTGCGGAACTGGGGAGCGTTCTTGCGAATCTGACGGTCTTCGATGAACTGCATCATCGCGGCTTGCATGGTCGACACCTTTGAAACGCGCCCATCAATTCGGGCGAATGGAAATTGGGACGGCGCGGATACCAGACTTGACGTGCGGCTTCAACTGTTGCCAAAAGGCCCCGTTGTTTGTACCTGCGAACGACTTCGGGGCCCACCATACGGGTGGGATGCCGGGGATCGCAGACTTGAAGGCACGGAGCAAGACCAACATGGCTGTCACGACCTCTAATCTCGAAGCGAAGGCCCGCGAAGGCTCAGGCAAGGGCTTTGCCCGCCGCACCCGCCTGGAAGGCCAGATTCCGGCCATCGTCTATGGCAAGCACCTGAAGGCGCCGATCTCGATCTCGGTCGACCCGGCCGCGGTGAAGACGGCGATCAACACCCCTCGCAAGCTCAACACCCTGATCACGCTGAAGATCGGCGCCACCTCGCACACCGTGATGTTGAAGGACTACCAGCAGGATCCGGTGACCCGCGCGCTGCTTCACGCGGACTTCATCGACGTGCGCGAGACCGACCAGGTGCGCGTGAACGTGCCCCTCGTGCTGGTCGGCAAGGCCGTCGGCGTCGCTGAAGGCGGCATTCTCTCGCAGCAGCGCCGCGAGATCGAAGTGTTCGCGCTGCCCAGCGCGATCCCCGAGAAGATCGAAGTCGACGTCACCGCGCTGAAGGTCGCGCAGGCGATGCACATCAACGACGTGCAGATGCCCGCGGGCGTCACCATCAAGTCGCACGTGAACTACACGGTCGCGATCGTCGCCATCCCCGAGGCCGAAGTGGTTGCGGTCGCGGCAGCGGTGGTTCCGGGCGCGGAAGGCGCGGCGGCTCCGGCGGCAGGCGCGGCGGCGGCGGCGGCTCCGGCGGCAGACGGCAAGGCGGCTCCGGCGGCGGCGGGCGGCAAGGCGGCCCCGGCTGCAGCAGCGGCGGCTCCGAAGAAGAAGTAGTCGTTCTTCGTTTCGATACAGCTTTCGAGAACCGCGGGCTGCCAGATTGGGGCCCGCGGTTTTCTTTTGCGGCACACCTTCCAGGAGCCCTTTCGTGAAGATCATCTGTGGCCTCGGCAACCCCGGGCGCGAGTACGAACGGCACCGCCACAACATCGGATTCCTCGTGCTCGACGCGCTGGCGGCGAAGTGGAAGGCGCCCATCACCGGCAACAAGTTCGACGCCTTCCTTTCGACTGCGTCTTTCGCCGGCGACAAGGTGCTGCTGATGCAGCCGCAGACCTTCATGAACCTGTCGGGCACTTCCGTCGGGGCGGCGACGCGGTTCTACAAGGTGGGCGTCACCGACGTGCTCGTGGTGCACGATGAGCTCGATCTGCCCTTCCCGCGGCAGCAACTGAAGCTGGGCGGCGGCAGCGGCGGGCACAACGGGCTCAAGAGCATCGCCGAGTCGTGGGGCGAGCAGGACTACGGGCGCCTGCGGTTTGGCATCGGGCGGCCGCGCGAGCCCGGCCCCGATCGCGTGGTCGGGCACGTGCTCTCGAATTTTTCGACCGAAGAACAGCCGCTGCTGGCCGCGGCGATTTCCCAGGCCGTAGAAGGGTGCGAATCGTGGGCGCGGCTCGGAATGCAGAAGGCGATGAATGGCTTCAACCGCAAGGCCGTTTGACCGCGAGGGCTGGCGCGGTTAATTGCTTGCCGCTCGCACCAAAGAAGCCGCAGGCAGCCGACCCGCGGAAACCTTTTCCCCAAGTCATGCCGGCAGAGGAAGTGCCTTGAACAAGAAGAACGCCCTGAAAGTCGACGACGACGCGCTCGCGGGAATCACGCGAGCGCCCCTGCCCGGCTCGAGCAAGGTCTACGCGCTGGGCAGAATGCACCCGTCGCTGCGGGTGCCCTTTCGCGAGATCAAGCTGTCGCCGACGCACCACCACAGCGGCCGGGAGGAACAGAACCCTTCGGTCGTCGTCTACGACACGTCGGGGCCGTTCACCGACCCCACCGCCACCATCGATCTGCGAGCGGGCCTCGAGCCGATGCGCGAGAGCTGGGTGAACGGCCGCGGTGATGTCGAGCAGCTGACGCAGCTGACCAGCGAGTACGGCCGCGCGCGCCTCGCCGACACGCGGCTCAACGCGCTGCGCTTCCACACCCGCCACCAGCCGTACCGCGCGAAGTCGGGCAGCGTGACGCAGATGACGTACGCCCGGCGGGGCGAGGTGACGCCCGAGATGGAGTACGTCGCGATTCGCGAGAACGCGCGCCGCGAGGCGCTGTACGGCCACCAGCACCCGGGCGAGGCCTTCGGGGCGAGCATCCCCAAAGAGATCACGCCGCAGTTCGTGCGCGACGAGATCGCCCGCGGCCGCGCGATCATCCCCGCCAACATCAACCACCTCGAGCTCGAGCCGATGATCATCGGCCGCAACTTCCTGGTGAAGATCAACGCCAACCTCGGCAACTCGGCCGTCACCTCGTCCATCGAAGAAGAGGTCGAGAAGATGGTGTGGGCGACGCGCTGGGGCGCCGACACGGTGATGGACTTGTCGACGGGGGCCAACATCCACGAGACGCGCGAGTGGATCCTTCGCAACAGCCCTGTGCCCATCGGCACGGTGCCGATCTACCAGGCCCTGGAAAAGGTCGGCGGCAAGGCCGAAGACCTCACCTGGGAGCTCTACCGCGACACGCTGATCGAGCAGTGCGAGCAGGGCGTCGACTACTTCACCATTCACGCGGGGCTGCGGCTCGCCTACGTGCCCCTGACGGCGAAGCGGCTCACCGGCATCGTCTCGCGCGGGGGCAGCATCCTCGCCAAGTGGTGCCTCGCGCACCACCAGGAGAACTTCCTCTACACGCGCTTCGAAGAGATCTGCGAGATCATGAAGGCGTACGACGTCAGCTTCTCGTTGGGCGATGGCCTGCGGCCCGGCTCGATTCACGACGCCAATGACGAGGCGCAGTTCGCCGAGCTCAAGACGCTGGGCGAGCTCACGCAGGTCGCTTGGAAGCACGAGGTACAGACGATGATCGAAGGTCCGGGCCACGTGCCGATGCACATGATCAAGGAGAACATGGTCAAGCAGCTGGCCGACTGCGACGAGGCGCCCTTCTACACACTGGGGCCGCTGACGACGGACATCGCTCCGGGCTACGACCACTTCACCAGCGGCATCGGGGCCGCGATGATCGGTTGGTTCGGCACCGCGATGCTCTGCTACGTGACGCCGAAAGAGCACCTCGGCCTGCCCAACCGCGACGACGTGAAGGAAGGGGTGATCACCTACAAGATCGCCGCCCATGCCGCGGATCTGGCGAAGGGCCACCCGGGGGCGCAGCAGCGCGACAACGCGATGAGCAAGGCGCGCTTCGAGTTCCGCTGGGAAGATCAGTTCAACCTCGCGCTGGACCCTGAACGCGCGCGCGCCTTCCACGACGAGACGCTGCCGGCCGAGGGCGCGAAGACGGCGCACTTCTGCTCGATGTGCGGCCCACACTTCTGCTCGATGAAGATCACCGAAGAGATTCGCGCTGCCGCGGCCGAAGGCATGGCCGAGAAGTCGAAGGAATTCCTTCAGGCAGGCGCCGAGCTCTACCACCCGGAGAAAGCAGGCTGAGCCCCGCCGAGTTCGAGATCGTCGCCCATCGGGCCGAACGGATCCTCGAGGTCCGTTACCCGGCGAAGCCGACGGCTGAAAGCTACGCCCGGTACGAGGCGGCGGTGCGCGTGGCGATCGGGGCGTGGGCCGGCGAGTGGGACTGCCTGGTCGACCAACGGGCCTTGACGCTGATGCCCCCTGAGCTGCCTCCGAAGATCGCCGTGTTGAACGTCTGGGCCCGCGGCAAGGGGATGCGCCGCACCGCGCGGGTGGTGAAAGACAGCGCGGTCGCCGAGCTGCAGGTGAACCGGATCCTTCGCGACAGCGGCACCGCGCAGGTCGGCTCGATCTACAAGACGCGCGAAGAAGCCTGGGCCACGCTCAGAGCACCTTCGTGACGACCTGAAAGCGTTCGGGGTCGGTGGTGAAGCCGTGGTTCAGCGCCCGATCGATCACCGCCTGCACGTTGGTGTAGCCGATCAGCACCTCGAAGCCCTGGGCCCGGCTCTCTTCGATGATCGCCGCCACGACCAGGTCGAGCCCGCAGGTTCGCTGCTCGCGCGGCAGCACCGGGTTGGCCGAGAGGTTCTCGATCCACGCCATCTTCGAGTCGGTCTTGTACAAAAAGCCCATCGCCACGCCGTCGACCACGAAGCCGGTGGGCGGCAGGAAGGGCAGCGCCAGCGGCGTCATCTGGTACCAGCGCGTCCACGCACAGAACGCGTCGTAGTGCAGCGTGGGGTCGAAGCGCTGAACCTGCATGGACTCGCCTCCTGGTGCGAAGTACCTTCGTTCGAATGACCGACGATAAGGGCACCAAGGACCCGCTCGAGATCAAGAAGAAGATCCTCGCCGACCCCAACACCGCCAAGATCGCCGCCACTCTGGGGCAGGACCTTCAGGAGTACGTCGAGGGTGTCCTGCACTTCGTGATGAACCCCGACGAGAAGCCCGAGCTGGTGGTCGTCACCGACGAAGTCGCGAAGGAACGCTTCGGGCTGACCCTGCCCAAAGAGGCCGAGATCCTGGCCAAGTTCAACGCCGAGTACGAGATGGCGACCATCGCCGACAAGACAGATTTTACGGACCCCAAGGCGAAGCCGCTGGCCATCTCGACCCCCGAAAAGCCGTCGACCGAACAGAAGGTCGACTCCAAGCTGCAGGAAGAACTGAAGAAAAGCATGCGCGGCAAGGGCGGCGGGGTGTGAACTGGCAGGCAACTTTCGCGGCTGTGAGCCCGACAATCTATTTACGTTTCACCCTGATTAAATCCTCATTTCGCGGTCCGGAGCTTCCATGGGCGGAGTACTGAAGAAGATTGGTGGTGCAGTTCTCAACATTGCCAAGACGGTGCTCAAGAGCCCGGTTCTCAGCTTCGCCGCCTCGTTCATTCCGGTCGTCGGCCCCTTCATCGGCATGGCCGCCAAGGTCTACCAGGGCTACGAGGCGCTCAAGAAGGGCGACCTCCTCGGCGCCGCGACGGGCATGCTGGGCGGCACGGGCCTCGGTGGCGCGCTGAACAAGACGCTCTCGGGCGTGATGGGCAAAGTCTCCGGTTGGATTGGGCCCGCGGGCATGAACTTCGCCAGCAGCATCATGAAGAACATGGGCGGCAACTCGAACGACATCCTCAAGATCGCAGGCATGGCGGCAGACGCGCTGAAGTCGAACCAGCAGGCCGATACTCAGAAGCAGGCCGACATCCAGACGATGGTTCAGCACAACGCGACCCGCCTTTCGCAGTACGCCCAGGCGCAGGCCTACCTCGGCTAACCCAGCTTTCCCCTCGGTGTTCGTCGTTCCGCAAACAAGCAGGCCTGGTCTTCGGACCGGGCCTGTTTCATTTGAAGTCGTCGATCGGCGCCTCGGGCTGGGGCTTCGGTGGGGTGGGCTTCTCACCCAGCCCGAAGGCGCCCTTCAGCACCCGGTGCAGCCGCACCGCCGTCTCTTCTTCGGCCAACGGGATGTTGGCGACCATCACCTCGCGCAGCACCTCGACGCTGACCGCCGACATCACGAAGTCCACCGTCACCGCGAGCTGGCCATTTCCCTGCGTCACCAGCGCGCAGTCGCGCACGCCGTCGAAGTGAACCACCAACGTGCGGGGCTGGCTTCTGATCGGCGTCGAGAAGTCGAGCCGCAGGCTGGTGGTGCCGAAGTTCAAGATGAAGCGCCGCTGCCTTCGCGCCCGCTGATCGAGCTGGGCGGCCGTGAAGAAGGCGGCGGCGGTCAGCAGCGACAAGCCCGCCAGCGTCTCAGTGGAGGTACGGGTGAACAGGGCTCCCAGGGCGCCGAGGCCAAACGCGATGCCCGAGACCAGCACGGCCATGAACGTCAGCCCGCGGGGCGTCCGGTCGGCCTCGCCGATCAACATCGACGGCTCATAGCGCAGGGCCACGTCGCCCACCCGCGACGGCGCGGGGTTCTGCGCCAGCGCCTCTTCGAACCGCCCCGGCATGGGGCCCCTTACACCACGAAGCCCTGTGGTAGACCCGCCCGCCGAAACGCCCCCTTTGAAGGAGCAGCCGTGGCGGAATATTCGTCTGATTTTGATTTCGTCGAAGATGCGTCGGGGGGGAAGTTCGTCCCGGTGGGCGGGCCGCTGCAGCAGCTGCGCCGTTTGCTCGCCCGGGCCGACATCACTGGAGCCGTGAGCGTCTACGAAGAGTCGGGCGGCGCGGCGCGGCAGGGGCTGCTGGACGAGGCGGCGATCGCGTCTTTCGAGACGAAGAAGTCGATCGCGTTGATGTTCCGGCGGGCGCGCGACTTCGCGGCGGCCGGCAAGGTCTACGAGCACGCAAAGCTCGAGCACGACGCGGCCGGCAACTACGAGCAGGCGGGTGACTTCCTCGCGGCGGGCAATGCGTTTCGCCGCGGCGGCGAGCTGCTGAAGGCGGCCGCCTGTCTCGAGCGCGGCGGCAAGGCGACCGAGGCGATCGCGCTCTACCGCAGCGCCCAAGCGAACGAGGCACTGGCCGAGTGCCTGGCGCGGCAGAAGCGGTTCGACGAGGCGGCGGCGATCTTCCGCACGGTGGGCAACGCGCACGCCGAGGTCGAGGTGCTTCGCGCGGCGATCGAGAGCAAGCAGGGCGGCAGCACCGCGGCGCGCCGGCTCGCCGAGCTGATGGTGCAGTACGGCCACCCGCAGCGGGCGGCCCAGCTGTTGTTGGACACCGCGCGCAGCGTGCCCGAGGGCAAGCAGGATCCCGGGCTGCTGATCGAGCTGGCGCAGATGCTCGACCTCTGCGGCAACGGCACGGCGGCCGAGAAGGTGCGGCAGAAGATTGTGGGGCTGGTCGCCAAGCCTGTCTTGCGGCCGCAGCAGACGGTGGGGCCAGCGAAGAACGCGGGCCCCGACGGCTACGGCTTCTTGAAGGCGCTGCCGATGTTCGCCGAGCTGACGATGGGCGACATGAAGGCCCTGTACCGCAGCTGCACGGAAGCGACCTTCAAGCCGGGCGATGACTTGATTCAAATCGGCCTGCCGGGCGCGGGGCTGTTCGTGATCGTCGACGGCCTGGTCGAGGTGTACGGCGGCCCCGACGCGAGCTCGCGGCTGCTGAACACGATGGGCGCCGGCGCATACGTCGGGGAAATTTCGCTGGTGCGCGACGAGCCGACATCGGCGCGGGTGACCGCGCGCACGGCGGTGAAGGCGCTGTTCGTCTCGCGCAACTCCTTCGCCGAGTACGTCTACAACAACACTGCGGCCGCGCTCTGTATCTACCGCCTCTTCACCTTAAACCTGGCCGAACGGGTTCGGGCGCTCAGCGCCGCGAGGTAAATCGACATGTCCGACGCAGCCCGGCTTCACAAAGACAAAGGCACCCAGCTGCTGGCGCGCGGAAAGCTGCCGGCCGCGCTGGAAGAGTTCAAGAAGGTCGTCAGCTCGGTTCCCGGCGATCTCGTCGCGCGGCAGAAGGTGGCCGAAATTCTGGCGCGGCTCGGCAAGAAGCAGGAAGCGGTCGCCCAATACGCGCAGGTCGTCACCCGCTATGCCGACCAGGGCCAGTTCTTCAAGGCGACGGCGCTGTGCAAGGTGATCCTCTCGCTGGATCCGGCGCACGTGGCGACGCAGCAGTCGCTGGCGAAGCTCTACGCGGGGCGCCGGCCGGCCGAGACGCCGCAGGTCGCAGACATTCCTCCGCCGCCGCCCAGCGCGCCGTTGGTGCGGGGTTCGTTGCTGGAAGAAGCGGGGCCGCCTCCGCCGCCCGAGAGGTCTGAGTTCGAGCTCGAGATCGACATCCCCATCGAGCTCGAGCAGATCCCCGTCGAGGCCGAGCCGCCGAAGCCGAGCGTCACCCTTCCCGTCATCCCCCTGTTCTCTGACCTGAGCCGCGACGAGTTCGTGCACGTGCTGAACGTGGTCGAGCCGCGCGCCTACTACGACGGCGAAGCGATCGTGGTCGAGGGCGAGTCGGGTCAAGCGATGTACGCGATCGCCGAAGGCAACGTCGACGTGGTGCGCACGGTCGATGGGCAGCCCGCGAAGAAGGTGGCGCAGCTGCACGAAGGCGACTTCTTCGGCGAGATGGCGCTGCTGTCGGACTCCCCGCGGCTGGCGACCGTGATCGCGAACGGGCAGGTGATCGTGCTCGAGTTCGCGCGCGCCAACCTCGAGGCGCTGACCACCCTGCACCCGAAGGTCGGTGAGGCGATCGATCGCTTCTACCGCGACCGCCTGCTGGCGAACCTGCTGCGGTCGAGCCCGCTGCTGCACCCGCTGGACGATGCCCAGAAGCAGAAGCTGGCGACGAGTTTCCGCACCCGCCTGTATTCCAGCGGCGACACGATCATCGAAGAGGGCCAGCCGGGCGAGTCGGTGTTCCTGCTGCTGCGCGGGTCCTGCCAGGTGATGCACCGCGACATCGCGCGGGCGATGGTGCGCTACCCGAACCTTCGCGAGGGCGATTCCTTCGGGGAAATCTCGGTGGTGCTGAACCAGCCAGCGACGGCGACGGTCGAGGCCGCGGGGCCAGTGGTCGTACTGTGGCTACCCGCCGACGTCTTCCGTTCTCAGGTGGTGAGCCACCCCGCGGTGAAGCCGATGGTGATGGGCCTCATCCAGGAGCGTCTGCAGCGAACCCACGATCTCGTCTCTCGACAGCAGACCGCTGCCACCGACCTTCGGGTATAACTTGTCGCCACCGATGTCGATGGCCACCGACGATCTTCCCGAGCAGCTGTCGATGACCGAGATCATCCGGCTGCAGGACAAGCTATCGAAGGCGCTGATTCGGCGCTTCGAGAAGCGCATCGCGCTCGTGTTCACCGACGTCGTCGGCTCGACGCCCTACTTCGCCCGGTTCGGCGACGAAGCGGGCCGGAAGCTGCAGCAGCGCCACGTCGACCTGGTACAGCGCGCGATCGGCCCCCTGCACGGCCGCATCGTCGACACCGCCGGCGACGGCGCCTTTCTGGTCTTCCCCAGCGTCGATGTCGCCCTGACGGCGATGGTCGAGCTGCAGGCGCAGATCGCTTTTGACAACGACAGCCGGTCGAACGACGAACGGCTGGTGGTCCGCGTGGGCTGCCACTTCGGGCCGGTGCTCACCGACGGCGCGCAGGTGTCGGGCGACGCGGTGAACTTCTGTTCGCGGGTGACGGGGTCGGCCAGCGCGGGCGAGATTCGGCTGACGCGCGAGGCGTTTTCGGCGCTCACCGACGTGCGGCTGCGACTCAAGTGCCGGCGCCTGAAGCCGTCGATGCTCAAAGGCATCGAAAGACCCATCGAGCTGCTCTCACTCGACTGGCACGACCCGCAGCTCTTCCCGGCAAACATCCGCTTCGTCGACGGGATTGAGTTACCCCTGCCTTCGCACGACGTGATCCGCTTCGGCCGGCTCAAGGAACAAGACGGCCTGCCCGCGAACGACGTGCTGCTGGTGGTGGCAGACCCGAGCGACGCAAACCGCATCAGCCGCTGGCACTTCGAGCTGCATCGGCGCGCGGGTGGGTTCGTGCTGCGCTCGGTGTCGGAGGCGCTGACCGAGGTCGACGGCAAGATGATGGCAAAAGGCGAGGAAGCGGCAGTGCGGCCCGGCACGATGGTGCGGGTTGGCGGCGTGCTGACGATCGAGTTCCTCGGTGACCCGATGTTGCGAATGAGCGAAGCCACGATTCTGCCCCGATGATTCAGATCCGCCCCTGCACCCCTGATGATCTGACCCAGGTTTCGAAGCTGGCCGCGGCGCTGGTGCGCCTGCACCACCACTGGGATCCGAAGCGCTTCATGCTCATCGAGCCGCTGGAACAGGGGTACCACCGCTTCTTCTCGAGCCAGCTGCAGGACGGCGAGGTGGTGCTCTTGGTGGCGACGCGCGAGCAGGTGATCGTCGGCTACGTCTACGGCGGCACCGAGCCCCGCAACTGGAATGCGCTGCTCGATCGCTGCGGCGCCATTCACGACATTCACGTCGACGAGTCGCTGCGCAAGCAGGGCGTCGCCTCGAAGCTGCTGGAAGCGGCTTGCGCGCGGCTCAAAGCGCTGGGGGCCGAACGCGTCGTCTTGATGAGCGCGCAAGCCAACGCCGAAGGGCAGCGGCTCTTCGAGAAGCTCGGGTTTCGCAGGACGATGGTCGAAATGACCCGCGAGCTGTGATTTAGGCCACCCATGGGGTTCTTCACCAAGGCAGACCCGATCGCGGCCCTGAAGGCGCAGGTCGAATCGAAGCCAAAAGACTCGAAGCTGTTGCTCGACCTCGCCAACCTGCTGAAGGCGAAGAACGCGATCTCGGAAGCGGCCGAGTACTACCTGCGGGCCGCCCAGGCGCTGACGGATCTCGGGTTCGCGACGAAGGCGGTGGCGATCATCAAGCAGGTGACGCAGCTGCAGCCGAAGTCGATTCCCGCCCACGAGGCGCTGCTGGCCTGCCTGGAAGAGATGAAGGTGAAGGAAGAGCAGCGCATGGTGCTGAAGACGCTGATGACGCTCTACCGCGGTGAAGGCCGGCAGCAAGACGCGCAGACGGCGCAGCTGAAGATCGACGCGCTCGGCCCCGGCCGGTGAGCGGACCCGCAGGCGAAAGGCCGCCCACCCAAAGCCGAAGGGCGAGCCTCGGCGTCATCTTCGGGGTGGTGTTTCTCGATCTGCTCGGCTTCGGAATTCTGATTCCGCAGCTGGGCGTCTACGCGGTGCAGTTCAAGGCGTCGGCGATCGAGGTCGGCACGCTGGGCTCGGTGTATTCGCTGATGCAGTTTGCAGGCGCTCCGTTCTTCGGGCGGCTGTCGGATCGCGTGGGGCGTCGGCCGGTGCTGCTGATCACGATGGTCTTCTCTTTCTTCAGCTACGTGCTGTTCGGCTTCGCGGGCTCGATGCTCGCGCTGTGGGTGTCGCGCATCATGGCGGGCCTCGCCGGAGCGAACATCTCGACCGCGCAGGCGTACATCTCGGACATCACGACCCCTGAGAATCGCGGCAGGGGCATGGCAATGATCGGCATCGCCTTCGGCCTCGGCTTCGTGCTCGGCCCGGCGCTGGGCGGCATTCTCGGCAGCTGGCACGGCAACGCCGCGATCGGAGCCGTCTGCGCGGGGCTGACGCTGCTGAACCTGGTGTTCGCGATCTTCTTTCTTCCCGAGTCGCTGACCGAAAGCGCGCGCGCGGCGGGCAAGACGAACAAGGGCACCTGGCTGCAGCGGGTGCGGACCCCGGGCATCGGGGTGGCGCTGACGCTGGGCTTCCTGGTGACGGCGGCGTTCGCGCAGGTCGAAGGCACCTTCTCGATCTTCCTGCTCAGCCGGTTCCTGTCGCCGGATGCGCAGGTGACGGCCTCGTTGTTCGAGCTGTCGGCGCACGTGGACGAGGCAGTGCTGAAGCAGGCGTCCTTCCGGGCGGGCATGTTGTTCACGGTGATTGGGGTCGTCAGCATCGTGATCCAGGGCGGCTTACTGAACCGGCTGCGGCCGATGTTCGGCGAGGTGCGGCTGGTGCGCGGAGGCCTGATGATCTTCGGCCTGGGCGTGATCCTCACCCCGCTGGCGCCGTCGTACGCGTGGATGTTCCCCGCGGTGGCGGTGATGGCGCTGGGCAGTTCGCTGGTGAACCCGTCGATGGCGTCGCTGATGTCGCAGCTGTCTCCGCCGGATCGCCAGGGCGAGCTGCTGGGCACGTACCAGTCGATGGGGGCCCTGGGCCGCATCGTGGGCCCGTCGCTGGGCGGCATCTGGTTCACGATCTTCTCGCCGCGAATGCCCTTCTTCGTGGCGGGCGGGATTCTGTGGCTGGCCGCGTTGCTCGCGCTGCGCTTGAACGTGCCGTCGCCGAAGAAGTAAGGCTCACGGGTCATGCACGACGCCGACCTCGCGAAGGAAGCACTGGCCGAATTGCCCGCAGACATCGCGACGAGCCCGCTGTTCAACGGGGATCTCGCTCCGGTGCCGAAGGCGCGGCGGACATGGACGACCTACAACTTCGCGGCGCTCTGGGTTTCGATGGCCCACTGCATTCCGACCTACATGCTCGCGGGTGGCCTGGTCGCGGTGGGGATGAACTGGTGGCAGGCGCTGCTGACGATCGGCCTCGGCAACGTGATCGTGCTGGTGCCGATTCTCTTGAACGCACACCCGGGCACGAAATACGGCGTCCCCTTTCCCGTTCTCGCGCGCAGCTCTTTCGGCACCGTCGGAGCGAACGTGCCCGCGGTGCTCCGCGCCATCGTCGCGTGCGGCTGGTTCGGAATTCAGACGTTCATCGGCGGCGAGGCGCTGAAGACCTTCATCGAGGCGATCTGGCCGGGGTTCGCGGGCGTCGGTGCGGGCGTCTCGCTGTTGGGCTTGTCGGTGCCGAGCGCGATCACCTTCTTGTTCTTCTGGGCGCTGAACATCTTCATCATCTACCGCGGGATGAACGCGGTGCGCGTGTTCGAGAACTGGGCGGCGCCGCTGGTGATGGTGATGGCGGCGATCCTGATGGCGTGGGCGGTGAATCGCGCGGGCGGCATCGGGCCGATGCTGTCGCAGCCGTCGAAGTTCCAGACCGTGGGCGAGTTCTGGAAGGTGTTCGTGCCGTCGCTGACGGGGATGATCGGGTTCTGGGCGACGCTGTCGCTGAACATCCCCGACTTCACGCGGTTCGGCAAAGGCCAGCGCGAGCAGATGATCGGCCAGACGCTGGGGCTGCCGACGACGATGATCGCCTTCTCGGCGATGGGCGTGGTGATCACGAGCGCGACGCAGGCGATCTTGAAGGACGTCGAGGTGTCGAAGCTGTGGGACCCGGTGTTCCTGCTGTCGCAGCTGACGTCGAGCAGCGCGCCGGCGGGGCTGGACGCGCCGTTGATCGCGTCGGATGGCACGCGGCTGGTGGTGGCGATCGTGTCGTTGCTGGGCGTGGGCATCGCGACGGTGTCGGTGAACATCGCGGCGAACGTGGTGAGCCCGGCCAACGACTTCGCGAACCTGGCGCCGCGGTTGATCTCGTTCAAGACGGGCGGGTTGATCACCGGCCTTCTGGGCATCGCGATCATGCCGTGGAAGCTGCTGGCGAGTGCGGACACGTACATCTTCAGCTGGCTGGTGGGCTACTCGGCGCTGCTGGGCCCGATCGCCGGGATCATGATCGCGGACTACTGGATCCTGCGGAAGAAGGAGCTCGACGTCGCCGAGCTGTACCGCGAGCAAGGCATCTACCGCGGGGTAAACTTTGTCGCCGTCGGCGCGCTGGCGATCGGGATTCTGCCGAACGTGCCGGGCTTCCTGAAGGCGGCCCATGTGATCGAAGGGCCCGAGAACGTCTTCGATCACATCTACGTCTATGCGTGGTTCGTCGGCTTCTTCATCTCGATGGGGCTGTACCTGGCGGGGATGAGGACGTTGCCGAAGTCGCTGGTGCACTCAGCCGTGCGCGGGCTGGTGCTCGCGGGGGCAAGCGTGGTGCTGTTGGGCATCGTGCTGAGCATCGCGCTGTCGGGCGAAAGCCGGACCTTCGTCGCCACTGGCCTGATGGCGTCGGGGGTGGTGATGATCTTCCGCGGGCTGAGAAGAACGGCGCGTTGACCAGGAAGACCAGACTCACGACCGCGAAGTACCCGACCGTCTGCGTGAAGAACGCCTGGAGGAACATCATGATCGGATTCCCGGGCTCGATCATGGCTTGTCTGTTTCCGCTGGGCCTGGTGGGCGCGCGAGCGACAGCCGCTTGGTGAAGAACAGCTTCCTCACCACCGCTTCGGCGGTCGTGGGCGTGAGCAGGGTCAGGGTCACTTCGTGCCGCGACCCGTCTTCCGGCTGGATCAAGGTCCCCCGGAAGAGCTTCGCGCGCGCGTCATAGACGAGGTTTTCGAAGATCACCGTTCTCGACGACGGCGGTGCGGCGGCGACGCGGGCTCCCGTCCAGGCGCCGTCAGAGCCCCTCGCAAACTCGAGGATCCACGAACGGTCAGCGTCCTTCCATCGCCCTGCCAGTTGCGGCTCCTCCGGTGCTGCCGCGCTCGCGATCGCCGAAGCAAGGAGGACCACCAATCTATTGCAACCCATAGTTGCTTTACCCCAGGCGGGCGGCACTGCCCATTGCAACTGTCAGCTGCAGAACGCCTCTGCCGGCGCGACACTCGGCCCATGCCGACCCTGAAGAAGAGCCGTCAAGACGGGGGCGAGGTCTTCGTCCGGCGCGTTCTCGACGTGACCCTGCGCGAGTTGGCGAGGGTCGGTCTCGAGGGGCTGACGGTTCCTGACGTGGCCAGCAAGGCGCGCGTCAACAAGACGAGCGTCTACCGGCGTTGGCCAACCAAGCAGGCGCTGGTCGCAGCGGCGCTCGAACACTCGATGGGCCACCTCGACGACGTCATCGACACGGGAGCCCTCGAGAGTGACCTGATTGCGCTCACCCAATCGGTCGGCGCCTTCCTCAAGTCACGCCAGGGAATGGGGACGATCAGAACCATCTTCGTTGATGGCCACAGCCCGACGTTGCGCGCGATCGCCCAGCGCGGTTGGCAGAAAGCGCAGGGCGACCTGCCCCACAAAATCGTCCAGCGTGCGATCGACCGCGGGGAACTCTCGGCGCAGGCCGACGTCGAGCTGATGCTGTTCACCCTGGCTGGAGCCCTTCTGCACCGGGTGTTCGTCGAGCGTGCGCCGGTCGATGGCCCCTATGTGAGCCGTTTGGTTCGGCTGGTGACCCACGGTGTCTTAGGCCCGGGCTTGACCCTGACCCCGCAAAAGAAAAAGGCTCCCAGGTTTCCCTGAGAGCCCTTCTCTGCCTTGGACGTAGGTGATGACCCCGCCGGGATTCGAACCCGGGTTTAAGCCGTGAGAGGGCTCCGTCCTAGGCCACTAGACGACGGGGCCTTCCTGCAAAAGCGCGTGCCTCATAAATCGCGCCCGCGTTCGCGTCAACACTCAACGGAGGACGACGGGATCTTGCAGCTGAATTCGGGCGAAGAAGGCGTCGATGTCTTCCGGGTGCAGCACCACGCAGCCGAACGACATCAGGGTGCCCGCGTCGGCCGACCACTTCGACGCCCACGCGTGGAAGCCGATGCCGCCTCCGAGCTTCGTCTTCTGGGGCGTGAGCGCCTTCGCGCGCCAGCGCTGGTCGATGTCGGACGCCTGGCTTGCGGTGAGGATGCCAGCGTCGAGCCCGCGCGCCGCGTCGTACGGGTTCGGGTAGCTGAGCTTGACCCAGTAGCCCCCGTAGAAGTCTGCCCAGTCGCCACCGAACTTGCCGTGGTAGCGCTCGGTGACGAAGTACAGGCCGCGCGGCGTCTTCAGGTCGCCCCGCACTTCCTTCATCCCTTCTGCCTGGCCGATGCCCACGTCCCACGATGCGACCGGCACGCCCTTCTCGAGCGCCACCACCCTTCGCGCGTCGACCTCGACGATGAAGGCCCGCGGCGCCGTCAGCGGGTTGAACACCGGCACCTTCAGCAGCTCGGCTTCCATTGGCGCCTTCGCTTTCCGGCCGGCGCCCAGCAGCGTTCCACGATCGACCCCCTGACCCGCGGTCACCGCGATCGTCTCGAGGTTCGTCACCACGAAGCGCGCCGTCCGGCGATCCGCGTTCTCGAAGAACGTGTGCGCGATGATGACGGTGCCCGCGTCCACCGACTCCACCCTGCCCTTCGCCATCGCGCGCCAGGTGGAGCCCTGCTGCGCAGCCGACCACGCATCGGCGATCGGCACGGATGGGTCGAGGTACGCCGTCAGGCTCGGCGGGACGTCGACCGTCAGGACTCCGGCGAGCACCAGCGCGAGCATCGGGCTCTCAACGCCCCCTGACCGTGCGCAGTTCCCAGGGCCGCGCTTAGGGGACGATCAGCGTTCCACCGTTGGGCGTGAAGGTGCACCCGCCCGGCCCGGGGAAGGAAACGGCCCCCACGATCCACATCGTGCGGTTGGTGGTGAACGCCTTCGTCAGCTGCTGCTTGAGCGCGCCAGCGCAGTAGATCTTCAGCGTCGCGGTGACGGTCGCCGGCGAGGCGGAGTACGAGAACATGTGCACGCCGATCGTGTACGGGTGCAACGTCGACGGCTGGTTGATGCGCGTGTTCTCGGGCCCCTTGCCCGAAATGTCATCGCGGTCGAGCGAAGGATCATCGAGCGTGCCCGGCACGTCCCAGCTCGGGGTGCGGTTGTTCCAGTCGCAGTCGTACGCCGTGTGCCACGAGCTTGCCGACGTCGCCACGCCTGCGAGCGGGTGCAGCAGGTGAAGATCCATGTCGTTGTTGTGGCTCCACGTGAGCTCGACCCAGAGGTCGCCCAGCGGGTTCACGGTGATCGTGACGTTGCACGTCGACGTCAGCCCCAGCGAATCCGTCACCGTCATCCGCAGAGTGTGCGTGCCCACCACGTCGGCGAAGTACGTCGAGCTCGTGCAGCTGGTCGGAGCGCTGAAAGTCCCATTGCTGGTCGCCGGCCGGTTCACCACCGACCACGCACACGAGAAGGGCCGCCCCGCAGGCGAGGTCGCGTTCGTGTTCAGCGTCACCGTCGAGTTCGGGTTCACCGTCTGGTTCGCGGGACACGTCGTCACCGGGCCACACGTGCCATTGTCGATCACGCCGTTGCAGTCGTCGTCGAGGCCATTGCAGAGCTCTGCGGTCGACGGACCCGGCGCGCAGGTCTGGTTCGCTCCGCCCACGCACTTCGCCACTGTGCGGGCGCAGACACCCACGCCGCAGGCCGCGCTGCCCAGGCCTTCGTCTGTCGTGCCGTTGCAGTTGTTGTCGAGGCCGTCGCACACCTCGGCCACCGGGCCTCCCGGCACGCAGGTCTGCGACATGCCGCCCAGGCAGGCCGACACGGTTCGCGCGCACGCTCCGACGCCGCACGACTGCGCGCCGAGGCCGTTGTCGACGACCCCGTCACAGTCGTTGTCTGCTCCGTCGCAGACCTCGGCGCTCGAGGGGCCAGGCACGCACACTTGAGCAACGCCGCCAACGCACGCCGGCACCGACCGCGCGCAGAGCCCCACGCCGCAGCTCAGCGCGCCGAGGCCTTCGTCCGTCGAGCCGTCGCAGTCATCGTCCACGCCGTTGCAGACTTCGATCGCCGCCACTCCAGGCACGCACGATTGCGACACGCCACCCGCGCAGGACGCCACGGTGCGCGCGCAAAACCCGACGCCACACGACAGCGGCCCGAAGCCTTCGTCGGTGGCCGAGTTGCAATCATCGTCGGCGCCGTTGCACGTCTCGGTCGACGGCAGCACCTGGCCGTTGCACACGCCCCAGTTTCCGGTGACGCACGTCTGCGTGCCGCCGTGGCAGACGCCGATTCCGTTCGTCGACGAAGGCCCGCCGTAGCAGGTGCGCGTCTGGCCGTTGACGCAGTTGCAGCCCTCGTCGATCACGCCGTTGCAGTTGTTGTCGACGCCGTCACACACTTCCATGCTGCCCGCGCCCGGCACGCAGCTCTGCGGTACGCCGGTGAGGCACGCGGCCACGGTGCGCTGGCAGATGCCCTGCCCGCAGGTAATCGCCGCCAGGCCTTCGTCCGTCTGGCCGTTGCAGTCGTTGTCGATTCCGTCGCAGAGCTCGACCGTCGGCATTCCCGGCGAGCACGTCTGCACCACGCCACCTGCGCAGCTCGGCACCGTGCGCGCGCAGGCTCCGACGCCGCAGTTCAAGCCGGGCAGGCCGTTGTCGATCAGCGAGTCGCAGTTGTCGTCGAGCCCGTTGCACGTCTCCACCGACGCAGCGCCCGGCGTACACACCTGCAGCGTCCCTGCCACGCATCGCGCCGACGTGCGCGCGCAGACGCCCACCCCACACGCGATCGTCCCGAGGCCGTCGTCGACCAGGCCATTGCAGTCGTCGTCGAGGCCATTGCACGACTCGATCACCGCGATGCCCGGGTTGCAGACCTGCGCCACGCCGCCCAGGCACGAAGGAACCGTGGCCGCGCACCTGCCGACGCCGCAGCTCAACACCGGCATTCCATCGTCGACGAGCCCGTTGCAGTCGTCGTCGATGCTGTTGCAGATCTCGGCCGACGACGCGCCCGGGTTGCACGTGCGCGGCATGCCCATCATGCAGGCGGGAATCGAGCGCGCGCACTGGCCGGCGCCACACGACAGCGGGTTGAGCCCTTCGTCGATGTTGCCGTTGCAGTCGTTGTCGAGGCCGTCGCACGTCTCGGGCTTCGGGCTGCCGGCGACGCAGGTCTGCTCGACGCCGTTCTCGCACAACGGAAGCACGCGCTCGCAGGCGCCGACGCCGCACTTGAGGTCGCCCATGCCGTCGTCGGCGATGCCGTTGCAATCGTTATCGAGGCCGTCGCACTTCTCGGGCACCGGGTTGATCGCGCCGATGCACGGGCCGAACGCCCAGCTGCCGGCGCCCTCGACGCACTTCGTGACGCCCAGCCGGCACTCGCCGAGCTTCGCGACGCCGCAGGAGACCTCGAGGTCGGGGGTACAGGCGGGGGGCGCGCCAGCGTCGGGAATGCCGCCGTCGACGGGCTTCACCTGAATGCAGACGCCGGTGCTCTTCACGCACTGCTGGCCGTTGCCGCAGTCTTCGTCCTTGAAGCAGAGCGCCGGCCCCGAGTCGGGAATCGCAGCGGCGAGGCAGACGCCGTCACTGCACTGCTTGCCCAGCGGGCAGTCGAGATCCGAGAAGCACTCGCCGTGGCCAGCGTCGCCACCGTCTCCGCTCCCTGACACCCGCGGATGCCCGCAACCGACACTGAATGCACAGAGGACGAGCAGCGCGCGGCGAAAGATCATGTGGGGGATTGGGTGAAGCGGGACGACGGGGGCGGCGCAAGCTACCTCGATCGGCGCCTCGAGCGCATCATCACCAGCCCGAGCGCCATCAGGGTAAATCCGCTGCTGCTGGAAGCGTCGCAGCCGAAGCCCGAGGTGGGCTTGAGAGGCGGCGCGGCAGTGACGTCCGTCCCGGCCAGGAACACCTGCGCCGAGGGCCGGGCCTTCGACAGCAGCGGCACCTTCGCGAGGTAGGAGATCCGGATGCGCCCGAGCGCGGGAAGTGCCAAATCGGGCACCTCGATCGTGCCGTTCACCTCGTCCGCGCGCTGTACCCGGCGACCGCCGACGCGCACGCTGCCAGCCAGGAAGTCGAGGCCACCCAGGCTCTCGCGCAGCACCAGCCCGCTGACGGCGCAGGCGGTGGGGTTGGTGAGCACGACCTCGACGCCGACCACTTCCTCTTCCTGCGCCACCGGAAGATCCGTGTGGTGCACGACCTCGACGAAGGGCGCCGGCACCAGCGTCACCTGCCGCGACGCGACCGCGGTGTTGCCCGGGCCGATGGTCGCGGTGATCGAGAAGCCCAGGGTCTGGCCCGCCTGGTTCTGAAGATCCTGCGTGGCGGTCGCGAAAGAAACGACGGCGCCCGCATCGGGGGCGAGCAACAGCTTAGGCCCCTGATCCTGCGTCCACCGGAAGTCCTGCGCGGCGCAGTCGGTGGGCAGCAGATTCAACCCGAGCGATCCCCGCGCGCCTTCGCCGCAGGTGACGGGCACGGTGGTGGCGGTCAGCGCCGGCACGCGCGCGGCAATGCGGTTGGCCTCGAAGATGAGAGTGCTCGCCGGCCCGTACGCAGTGCCCGCGTCGTTCACCAGCGACGCTGTCGCCACGAAGCCGCCACCGCTGCAGCCTCCTGGCACCGTCACCGACCAGGGCCCCGGCACCGCGAGACCCGACGCCGCGTTGATGGCTCCACCGTCCGACGCGGTGATGGTGACGCGCGCCCGAAGATCGCGCGCGGCCTCGCAGTTCGCGTTCGAGCTGAAGTTGCCGGTGAGTGCGCTCAGCGCCTCGTCGTAGGCGAAGCCGGCGTCGAAGGCGGTGACAGGCTGCCAGTCGGGCGCGAGGTCCACGCGCAGCTGCCCCGACCCAGACGAGAGCTGCAGCGGGAAGCCGTTCACCCGGCGCTTCGAGGTCGCGAACACCGAGCCGCCGACGCACGCGTCGGACGAGGCGACGGTGAGGCCAGTGCCCGAGGCAGTGACGGTGACGCCCGGCGATCCGGCGTCGAGGATCCACACCAGGTCCGCACCCGGGAAGCCCGCCGTCGCGGCGCAGGCGTGAACGGCTGCCGCGGTGGGAGGGTAGGTGGCGGTGGTGCCCGCGGGCTGCGACACCACGCTCGGGTTGAACACCGGTGCATTCGGAGCGCCCCACGGCGCCAGCGTCACCGGCACCGCCACCGACGCGTCGGCAGCGTCGACCGCGGTGAGCGTGAAGACTTGCGCGGCCGGCCGGCAGAACACCGCGGGAGGAGCCACCGACACGCTGTTCTGATTCGGAGTCAGCGTGATGCCGCCGTCGGGAGAAATCGACCACGACAGCGCTGGCGCCGCGCAGCCGCTGTCGGGTGGGTAGTCAGCGGTGACGGCCTGGCTTGAGTCTCCCGCGGTGAAGCTCAGCGCCATGGGCGTGGCGGTGAGTGGGACGGCGGCAGCCGCGCCCGCGGTGACGGTGACCGGAATCGAGATCTGCCGATCGTGCGCGGCGAGCCCGTCGGACAACATCGCCAACAGCGGCGGCGAGGCTGGAACCGCACAGCCCACCTGCGCCGGAGCCGTGACCGTGATCACCTTCGGATTTCCGCCGTCCCAGCTCACGGGTCCGCCAATCCACGTCACCCAGATCGGATCGCCATCGGGGTCGCCGGCGTCGAGCACATAGGTCGCACTGCCCCCCGCGGGAACCGTCGCGGCGCGCAGGTCAGAAGTCGGCGCCGAGTCGTTGAAGTACGCGTACACGTTCGACGTGTTCGGGCTGTTGGTGATCACCGCGCACGATGCCGGGTCGAAGCAGGAGACGCGGAGCACCGTACCGACGAAGCCAGCGTCTTCCGTGCGCGGCACCCACTGTTTCCCCACTGCGGCGGGGTTCGGCACGGCGCCGAACAGCTGGTTGCCGTTGGCGAGCAGGCCGAAGCCCGTGCCGTTGGCGCTGCCTCCCTGCGCGGTGAATGCGACCGCGCTGTAGAGGTGAAGCGGCGCGTCACTTTCGACGAAGCTCCCTGCGATCAGCTCTTCGTTGAGCAGCACCGCGCCGCCGTCGTTCAGCACCAGCGCGGCCGCACTGCCGTTTCTCTCGAAGAGCGCGACGTCACGAATCGAGCCCAGGGTCGTGAAGCTGCGCAGCGAGCCGCCGTCGACGTACACATTCAGCACCGGGCTCGCGACCGACGTGATCCCCCACGCCCCGTACTCGATGCCGTTCGACAATCGGATCACCGCGAAGGGGTCGGTGGGCAGGCTCGACTCGCTGAAGCTGGTGGTGAGAATTGCCCATTCGGCCGCCAGCTGCCCCACCGCCGAAGCGGCCCGCTGGATCCGCAGCTGCCCCGACACCGGCCGGCTCACGTTCGCGTAGATCGCTCCATCGGACACGCGCTTGATCCGGCCCGACACGGTGACTCCGCCGTTCAAGGGGTTCGCTCCGTTTCCGCAGCCGCCGCTGAAGAGCACGGTCGCGCCGCTCTGCAGGCCGACGAGGCAGTTGGGAATTCGCCAGGTGGCGCTGGTGAAGCTGCCGATGGCGCTCTGCCCCGCCGAGATGCCGCCCGCGGATGACCCGCCGAAGACAGACATGGCGCTGGTCGACGAAACGACCGCGAGGCCCGCATCCAGCGCCTCGACATCGGTGGGCGTGCCGGCGATCTGCGAGCTGCGCCACGTCGCGTGCGCCGGCAGCGCGAAGATCACCCCACAGAGCACCAGCGCGGCGCGCATCAGTAGGCCGCCTCGGCGCGAAGGTAGGCGCGGTTGCGTGAGTCGGGCGCTCCGTCGTTGAGGCCGATGCCGTTGAAGCCGAGCGCAGTGAAGCCGGCGGCGAGCAGGAAGTTCTCGTTGAAGCGGTACCCGACTTCGCCCCGCAGCGCCGTGAGCTGGCCGTCGGCCGCCTGCGATCGCCGCGCGACCTCGGCCGCGACTTCGAGCCCACCGATGACTCGCACCGCCGGCCGCAGCGACGCCGACAACAGCAGCGTGCGCTGGGCTTCGACGCCTGACCACGCCACGTGAAAGCCGGCGCCAAGCGTGAAGCGCGAGCCGAGACGAAGGGCCGGCATCACCGACACCAGGTCGAGGCTCTTCTCGGCAAAGCCTCCCTGTGACGGCGCAGCGAGCTCACGCTGCAAAGTGTACCGCGCCACCACCGCTCCCCAGGAAGGGCGCCACGCCACCGACACCGTCCCCTCGAGCAGCCTCGCGATCATCACGGCGCCCTGCCGGGTGTGGGCAAACTGCCAGCGCGTCGCGCCGCTGACCGTGTCGAGCAGCCGCACCTCACCGCCGCCGGCCGCGACCCACTGCACCTGGGTTCCGTCTGCCCGCACTTCGCCCCGCCCGTAGATCCGCGCTGATTGCCGCACCAACGACGCCGACACGCCTCCCGCATCGCGCGCGACCAGCGGCGCATCGTCGAGCAGCCGCCGAACCCCGCGCTCGTAGCGGGCCGACACCGAGAAGCCAGGAGCGACCTCCTGCGTCACTCCGACCGCCCGCGAGAGGCGCAGCGCATCGACGTCGTGGGCCGCCACGTCCTCGACGAACACCGCGGAGGCCGGGCCAACCTGCTGGCGCGCTCCCGTCACGGTTCGCGTCTCACCCAGCGACGGCGCATCGGCATCGAACGCGTGACCGCCGTAGTACGTGACGTCGCCGTTTTCCCAGGCCGCGTTGCCCCAGACCTGCGGGCCGATGACGGGACCCCAGCCACCGCGCACGCCGAGCTCGACCGCCTGGGTCGGCCGCAGCTCGACGCCCAGCGAGCTGAACGAGTCGTCCCACCTTCCCGGGCCCGTGCCGCGCTCGACCACCCGCTGCTTGTGGGCGCCAACAAGGGTGAGCCAATCGGTGGCGCGGAAGCGGCCCGACACGCCGACCGACGTTCGCCCGCCCGTACCTTCGGCAAGCCCGAGCTCCGCGTCCCGCGCTTCGACGCGCACGCCCCACCTTGCGACTTCCCAACCGAGGCCGCCTCCGATCGATCGCGCGTGGGCGCTGATGAAAGAGAAAGGAGTGCGGGGGTCAGCGCCGGTGCGGTCGTCGAAGAGCGCGGTGACAATGATCGGGCCCAGTGGCTGAGAGAGGCGCGCGGAGATCTGCTGGAACACCACCGGGTCGTAGTGCGACGCGTCCGAGTAGCCGTCGCTGCGCCGCCGGTACGCCACGTCGAAGAACCCCCTGCCGAACAGGCCGCTGCCGCGCGCGCGAACCGTCAGCGCCCAGCCGTTCACCGCCGACAGCACCGAAGGGCGCACGAAAGAGAGGCCGCCGTCGTCGCTGAGCGCGAGGCCTTCAGAGGCGCCTTCCGATCGCGCGACCTCGGCGGTCAACGACACGGGCCCGACAGGGACGAAAGCCCGCGCGTGAAGCAGCGAGTAACCGGCGCCGCGCTCGGCGACTCCGCCAGCGGCGAGGGTCACCTTTCCGATCTTTCCCGACAGCTCGCCGCCCAATGACGCGCCCCGAGAGGCCGCGAGCTCGGTGTGCTCGTAGTCGACCAACAGTGCCGAACTCGAGCCCGACGTCGGAGGCTCGAAGCCGAGCAGCGGGGCCGCAGCGGTGAGCGCGAGCGGCCGCGTGAGCAAGATCCGCCCCGACAGGTAATCGATCGTGTAGTCGCGGCCTCGCAGCAGGTGCCGTTCTTCGATCGGCAGCCCGGTGACGCCATCACCCAGCTCGATGCGCACCAGCTCGCTGCCTTGCACGACGCCGAAGTGAGAAAGGTAGAAGAGGCTGCCGCCGGTGGACTCGAAGCGCTCGTGCGCGGGCCGGCGCGACAGACCGGATGATGGGTCGCCTTCATCGGGCGCCGCGAAGCCCTGCGCGCGCACCTGGGCCAGCTTTCCATCGGGCGATCGCACGTCGACGAAGCCGCCGAACAGCGCGCGATGGTACCGGCCGATTTCGGCGTCACCGAACCACGCGCGGTGGGTTCCGTAGCCGACGCTGCCGAGCCCTTCGCGTGAGAGCTCGACGCGCACGCGACCACCCGATGGGTTGCTCGCCTCGGTGGCCGAGTCGTCGCCGAAGGTCAGCGGCGTGCGCAGCCAGTCGACGCTGCGTTCGAAGACGGCGACGTCGCGCGTCGTCAGCAGCGTGACCGCGCCCGAGGTCCGCACCGCTTCGACATCGGTGTCGCGCAGATCGATGTCGGCCGACAGGTCGACGAGCCCGAAGAGCCGCGCCCGTGCCGCCCCGGCCCCACGCCCGGTGAGCCGCAGCCCGTTGCCGAGCCGGCCGACGTCGATCGAGCCCTCGAGATCGAGCAGGCCGACCAGCATCGGGGTGTTCGCCGTCTCGACCGCGAGCGTCGCGATGATGGGTGCCAGGCCCGGCGCTTCCCACTGAAGCGGAATCGCCGATGGCGTGGACGACTTCACTTGCGCCGACACGCGTCCCGCCGCGCCGACCACCAGGGTCCGACCAGCCACGATCACCTTCGTGCCTTCGGGCGCTTCGACGGAAACCACAGCCCCACTCGCGATCGCCGGTGGAATCGAGATCGCGCCCAGCGGCTGCGGCGGCATCGGGACGATCAGCACCCCGCTCGCCCGGCGCACCACTTCGACGCGCTGAACGAAGATCGCGACCCGGCCGTCTGCGCCGCGGACGATCAACGGCACCGCGTGGCTGCCGTTGCCGAGCGTGACCCACGCCGACCACGCCCCGTCTTCGCCGACTTCCGCTGCGTTCCCCGCGACAGTGACGCGGCTGCGGGCGGCGGCCTCACCGGTGAGCAGCAGCCGCACGTTCTCGCCCTGCAGCTCGGCCTGCGGCGGAACGGACGACGCCCCAGCCCGCTGGGCCACTGCGGCCGGGCGGCGCACCGCGAAGTCGATGGTGGCGAGCGCGCCCATCGCGACCTCGATCGTCGCTCCGTTGGGAGTGACCTCCGCGCCCGGAAACAGCTCGCGGGCGTCGAGCTTCACGCGGTGCCGACCCTGGGTGAGGCGGCCGCCCGCGAGGCCGTCGGGGTGGCGCGCATCGTCGAGCGCCGCGAAGTGGAAGCGGCCGGCCGCATCGGTGACCGCCGTGAGGCCGGTGTCGAGCATCACCCTGGCGCCGCTGAGGCCGGGCTCGGTGGCGCTGCACTGGCCATCTTGGTCGAGGTCTTCACAGACACGGCCGACGATCGCGCCGTCGGTGGTGTAGCCGGTGGAGCCGACCTGCGCCGACGCGAGCGCGGGAATCAGCACCCACCACGCCGCAGCTCTCACGGCTTCACCTCGGCGAGACCAATCACCTGGGTGTCGATGTCGACCACCGAGATCGTCGCCGGGCCGTTGAGGCCTGTCACCACCGCCTTCGTCCGGCCATCCTTCTCGGCCTGCGCTCCGACTTCACCTGCCGAGACGCGCACTGCGACTCTGCGGTTCGGCAGCACCTCGCCCTGCGCGGACTCCACCCACCACGTGACGTCGCTGCCCTTCGCTTCGACCCGCACGTTCACCGGCACCGCCGGAGCGACCACCACCTCCAGCGTCTGCGGCGCGCTGCCCGGCCGGGCGCCGGGAGGGAACACCCACTTCCCGCCCTCTCGCACGTGAACAGTGGTGGTGAGCCCCGGCCAGTCGGCGTGCCCGACCTCGAGATCGCCATCGACGAGCGGGCCGAGCCGGCAGACCCCTTCGGCATCGGTGGTCAGGCTCGACGTCCCCAAGCTCAGCGTCTGCGCCGGCACCGGCTGCCCCGCGAGATCTGTGACAGCGGCGTAGAGCGCACCGTTCTCGGCCCAGGCGACCACCCGCGCCGGCTCGGTGCCCGCAGGTCCCCACGCGCGCAGGACCAGCGTCTGCCGACCGACGGCGGTTCCCGGAGACCAATCGACGCGCAGCTTCCCGGGCGACGACTCGACTGCGGGCGACGCCTTGCCTGAGGACTGCACGGTGACCTGGGCATTGGGGCGCGGCCGCCCCATCGCGTCAGCGACCTGAAGCTTCAGCGCCGCGCGCCCACCGACGTGCACCACTGGCTCGTCGATCGCCACCTTCGCCTGCACTGCTGGGCCCTGCTGCAGCTGCAGCGACAGGTCTTCGCGCGCGGTCGCACTTCCCAGCTTCCAGCTCGCTGCCAACGCATCAGGCTTTTCCGACAGCTCGCGCGGAGCGACGTACGTCCACTCGACGACGCCGTTCTCCAGGGGCCGTGCCGGGGACAGCGCGCCGCGGGCGGCAGTGAGCTGCACCTTCGCTCCGGTGGCGACGTTGCCGAAGGGATCCGAGGTGGCGCACATCACGCGCGCACGGGCCGCGCCGTCGGCCGGAAGGCGCGTGGGGCTGATCACGCACGCCAGCTGATCGGTCGGTGGCAGCTGCAGATCGAAAGCAGTGACGCGCCGGTTGCCAAGCCTATCGATCGCCGTCCCCTGCCCGCTGCCGTACCCGGGCGGCACCACCACCGGCACCTTGAACCGGCCATCGGGCCCCGCCTTCACCGGCCCGAACTTCTGCCCCGCGATGACGATCGAAAAATCGGCGTCACGCTCGGTCTGCCCCGGCAGCTCGACCGCGCTCGCCAGCGGCACGCGCAACGCTCCAAAGGCGCCGTGCACCGACTGCGGGTGCGGCCAGGCCGAGAAGGCCACCACGACGGCGACCTCGGGGTACTTCGTGGTCGGCAGCACGTAGCGTGCGCGGTACCGCCCCGGCGCCACGCGGCTCAGCCCTTCGATCGTCCCCACGTTCGCGCGAAGAACGGGCGGCGCCGACTGGGGGTCCGGCTTGCCTTCAGCGCCCAGCACTTCCACCGACAGCTCGGCCGCCGCGTCGCGGTTCTTCACCGGCAAAGCCCCTATGAGCTGCAGCGAGATGCGCGCCGCCGGAGGCCCGACCTGGTACTTGGTCTCGAGCGAGTCGGCCCTCACGGTGACGACGCGCGCCCCGGCCTTCGGCACGACGAAGTAGCCGCGATCAGTCTTGCTCGCCTCGCCGCCCTCGACAGTCAGCTTCGCGTCAGGCGCTCTGCGAACGGCGACGTAAAACCCGTCAGGAGAGACGAAGCCCGAAGGCCCGAGCAGCTCGGGACGTGGTGCAGACGCCTGCCCCGAAACCAGCAGCGCAGCGAGCAGTGCGAAGTTCGCCAAGGCGCGCGCACCTTAATCGCTGCGTCACGGCCGACCGAGGGAAACTACTTGCGGTTCCGGCGCGCGCGCACCGCGGCTTCGGCGCGGCGGCGGTTCATCAGCATCCAGGCGGCGACGGCGAGCAGCATCAGCACCGTCGGTGCTCCGCCAGCAGCCGAACATCCCATCGGCTCGGCGGCCGCATCGGGCGCGGCGCTCAGGTCGTCCTCGTGGCTGCCGTGGTTGTCGCCGTCGTCATCGTCGTCGTCGTCATCATCCCCGTCGTCGTGACCGCCACCGTGGTGGTGCCCGTGCCCGCCGTGCCCGTGCCCATGCCCATGCCCATGCCCGTGGGGCGGCTCAGGAGGCGGAGGCGGAGGCGGAGGCGCCGGGCAGCAGACTTCGGCGAGGGTGGCGCGAACCGCCGTGCTCGGCTTGTTGCTGTCGCCGCTGTCGACGTGAAGCGTGACGTTGGTGGCGCTGACCTCGTCGCCCGCCTCCGGGTCGTTGCAGACGCCGTACGCGTTGCACGAGACGAAGACGTACTTGCTCGCCTTCGCCAGCTCGGTCGCCGACGTCGGGTGAGCCTGGTTCGAGCCGCCCTTGTACTTGCACACCGTCCAGCTGCCATTTCCGGTGCGGTACGAGAGGGTGACGTAGCCGTTGGCAGAGTTGCCCGCAGTGACTGGAATCGTCGCGGGAATCTTGAACTTCATTGCGGGCGTCATCACCGCCGAGGCGTCGTGGTAGCAGGTCGGCCCGTACGTCTTGCTCGCGTCGAGAATGACGGTGCGGTTGAGGCACGCGTTGGGGTTGCCCAGGTAGAAGGTCGCGCCCTTCACGTTGCGCGCGCTGTCGCCGTCTTCGTTGCTCGCCCAGACGACGCGCACGTAGCTGTTCGCGAGCACCGTGATGTCGTTCAGCTGCTCGGTGACGGTCGGGGTGTTGGTGATCTGGTAGATGCGGTTCGCGACGCGGTCGTAGACGAAGATGTCGGTGTTCGCGCCCAGGGCCGGGCGGCTCTCGAAGGCGATGAAGTCACCCGCGATGCTCGGGTTGTTCTCGAAGCCCGGCAGCTGCAGCTGCACTTCGGCGCCGCCCGCGACGGGCCGCCAGAAGAGGTCGGCGTTTCCGGCGCGGAAGCTGTCGTAGACGATCAAGCTGCCGTTGGTGTCGGGGTTCGCTTCGGGGTTGAACGAGTCGGAGACGATGCCCACGCTCCACACTGCGCCGGTGCGAACCGCCTTCCACACGTCACAGTTGCTCAAGGACGAGTTGCAGTGTTCCCAGGTGACGACATTGCCATCGGGAGAAACCG
>JBBRAX010000028.1:0-88743 GCA_038206395.1 Myxococcales bacterium
CAGCGTCGTAGACCGCTCCGAGCACCAGGCCCACCGGCAGACCCTTGCCCAGCTTCCGGCACGCTTCGGCGAGCTCGGCGAACGAAGCACCCGACGTGCGCTCACTGACCCAGAAGATGCCTTCGTCCGACGCCTCGCAGCGGTACACGCGGCTCAAGTTCGGGTGACGGAAGCGACCAGCCCATTCCGCGTGCGTCTGAATCTCGCGGGTGAGGTTTTCGGGCACGTCGATCTGCCGCATCACCACCAGCGCGTTGCCTTCACGCGGATCCGCGCGGATCGCCAGCAGCAGCTTCACCGAGCCGGGGGACAGCCGGCGAATGATTTGGCAGGGGCCGACTTCCCACCCCGCGCACGGATCGCCGAGCTCGAGCGCGTCGTCATCGACCCCGTTCCGCGCGCGGGCTGGGTGGTGCTGCGGTTCCCACGGCTTCACAGTGAAACCGTGGTGTTCCGGAAACAGGTACGCGCCAGTCGGGATGCGGTTCTCTTTGGATTCGGTGGTCAAGGCAGAACCCCAGCAAAGCAATGCTGGTGCCCTTCCTGTTCCCCAGCCGTCGCGGGCGTTTCACATCCGGTAAAGCTTCGAAAACTGGTGCATGCAGTCGCAAGCGACTGGCCTTCCAACACCCCGGCGTAAAGCCACTTGAACGTGCCCATTGGGGTGCTCAGTGTCACGCCGGTGTGACGGCGCCGAGGTCTGTTAAGGGTGCGAGCGACGTGAATCGACGCGCGCTCGCACTTCCCCTGTCACTCCTGGCCCACGTCGGCGTGGTGGCCCTGGTGCTGCTTTGGGCAAGGCTCGACCCCGCCCCGAAGCGCGTGAAGGCGCGGCCGGTGAGCATGCGGACCATCACCAACAACGAGTGGGCCTACAACCGCGGCAAGGTCGGCAACGCGACTGCGAAGGTGCAGCCGAAGCCGAAGCCCGAGGCGCCGCCGAAGGGGCAGATCGTCGACGTCGCGCCCGGCAACAACAAGCGGCCCGAAGAGTCGAAGTACATCGCCGAGACGAACAACGTCGTCGACAAAGAGACGCGCGCCCGCGAGCAGACGAACAAGTACAGCCGGGCCGCTGCGAAGAACCAGGCGAAGCCCGAAGCGGCTCCCGCCGTGAAGGGACTCACCGGAGGCCGCGCGGCCCCTGCGGTCAGCGCCGTCAGCGCATTGGATCGCCTCAGCATGCTCGGCGGCCGACCGCAGCGGCTGAGCCTGCTCGAGCAGGAAGCCGCGAACGGCCGCGAGTCGAACCTCGACGCCCCCGACAAGGCCGGCCAGGAAGACGGGGACCCGACGCCGCCAGTGACGGGCGACGCGACGGAAACCGGAGGCGGCGCTCCGAACGACAATCTTCGCGATGTCGCCGAGGGCGACGGCACCTTCCTCAACACCCGCGAGTGGAAGTACGCCGCGTTCTTCAACCGCGTGAAGCAGGCGGTGTCGGCCCGGTGGGACCCAATGGGGAAGCTGCGCGCGAAAGACCCCCGCGGCGCGAACCAGCTGGGCACCCGCGATCGCGTCACCGTGCTCGGCGTCTCGCTGCGCCCCGACGGCACCATCGCCGACATCTTCGTCAGCGAGAGCTCGGGCATCGAAGCGCTCGACCAGGAATCCATTCAGGCCTTCGAGCGCGCCGCGCCTTTCGGCAACCCGCCCGCCGCGCTCGTGCAGAACGGGCTCATCCGGTTCGCATTCAGCTTCAACGTGATGAACGACTCGGCGCTGCGCTTTCGCTAGTACGACAGCCCGAGGCGCACTTTTTCTGTGCGCCGTAGGAAGTTCAACGCAGCCAATGGGGATGGGGCGGCGTCCCAGCGGTGCACGAACTGCTGAACTGTCGTACTAGGCGAGCATCGCGTTGATGACGCCCTTCGAGAGGCCCGGGTCTCCGAAGTCGTCGGTGGGCGAGCCATCGGTCTTCCGCACCCCCACTGCGCTGAGCAGCGTGTTGAGGACGAGGTTGTTGTTCTTGCCCGCGTGGTCGAGGTGAACGCCCGTCTTCAGGGCGCCACCGGCCGAGCCCGCGATGACCCAGGGCGTGTTGTCGGCCGAGTGCGGGGGCCCGCTGCCGAGGTCGTTCATCCACACCGCTGCCGTGTCATCGAGCAGCGTGCCGCCGTACGGAGAGCCGTAGGAGTCGAGGCGGTCGAGCAGGTGCTTGAACAGCTGCAGCTGGAGGCGGTCGATCTGCGCGTGGAGGTCGACTGCGTTGGCGATCGGCGTGCCGTCCGCGCCGTCAGAGTTGATGCGGTGGGAAATCCAGTGGAAGCGGGGAAGCTTCGTGCCGCCAATCGTGTACTGCGTCTGGTCGTTGCCTTCGCCGACCTGCAGCGTGACGACGTGGTTGAGCCGACAGTTGAAGGCCCACGCGGCGAGGTTCGCGAACTGCTTCACCACGTCGACGCGCACGTCGTTGTTCTGCGGCCCGCTGAGGCTGTTGATCGCCGCCGCTTGATCCACCGCGAGGTCGCAGCGCATCTGCACCTCGAGGTCGCGCACCGAGTCGAGGTGCTGGGTGAGCCGCGTCTTGTCGGCGATGGACATCGCCGGGTTCTGCTGCAGCGCCTTGAGCTCGGTGCGAACCAGGTCGTTCACGCTCTTGCGGCGCTTCGCGATCAACGCCTGCACTTCGGCCGGAGCCGTCGCGAGGCCGGTGAGCCGCATGAACGCATTCGCGGGCGAACGTTCGGCCGGGGTGCGCACGCCCGACGCCGACCACGACAAGCCTTCGCCGATGTACGTCGCCTGCGGGCCGGCCATGAAGGTCAGCGGGCCGAGGCCAGCGGGGTTGAGCGCCTGGGCGATGCGCCAGTCGATCGAGATGCCGAGCGCCTTTGGATCATTGCTGCTGCCGCCGGTGTGGTTCCGCGCGGTGAGCATCTGCGGAATCGCCTCGGCGTGGCCGCACGAGTTCCGCGCGAAGGGCAGCCGCACATTCTTGAGCAGCGTGAGCCGCGACGCGTAGGCCGACAGCTCGCTGGTGGCGCGATCGCCGTTCTGGTCTTTCAGAATCGTGGTGGTGATCGGGCCCAGCGCGCGCGGCCAGAAGCGCTCACCGCCGTCGCCGCCCGCCTGCACGATGCCGTTGCCCGCGCGGATGAAGGCCGCGAACCGATGCCGCATCGTCGCCTGGCCCCAGGCCTCGCGCGGAAGCACCGACTCGAGCAGCGGCAGCGACATGGTGAAGCCGCCGATGCCCTTCAACACCTGTCGTCGAGAGATCTTCAATTGGCGACTCCTCGGCTCGAGAAGCTGTCGCTCACCACCAGCGTGCGAATCAGCTGCTGCACCGAAATCTTGCCCAGGTGCGATTCCTTGCCAGCGCGGGTGATCAGCGCGTTGTCCTTCGCCGTCAGCCGCCGGGCGAACAGGAACTCGACCCACTTCCCCGCGTAGCAGCGGTGCGCCATCGGCTCTTCCGCCATCGCCTTGCCGAGCTCGAGCGCGCCGTCGTACGTGCGGTTCACCTTCTCGAACGCGTAGGTGTCTTTCGCGTCGACCGGAATTCCCCGGTCGGTCTCACGCCAGCGGCCCAGCGCGTCGTAGTGCTCGAAGGCGAAGCCGGCCGGGTTGATCATCGTGCTGTGGCAGCCCTGGCCGCAGGTGCCCTTGCCGGTGAACTCGATGATGCGCGCTCGCATCGTCTTCGGCGGCGCCATCGGGTCCAGCATCGGCAGCGCCGGCACCATCATCGGCGGCGGCGGCAGGTTCGCGCACAGCAGCTTGTGGTTGATGAACACGCCTCGGTGAATCGCGTCCGGATCCGTCGACGACGAGTTCGTGGCGAGGAAACCGACCTGCGTGAGCAGACCGCCGCGCTGGCCGTTGGTGAAGGTCACCTTCGAGTAGCCGGCGGCAGGCACCGTGACGTTGTAGACCTTCGCCAGGTCGGTGTTCACGAAGCTGTACGGAGCAGTCAGCAGCCGATCGAGCCCCGCCTTCTCTTCGAACACCACCGCGTTCACGTAGCGCTGCGTCTCTTCCTTCATCGCGACGGTCAGCGGCTTCGAGTACTCGGGGAACAGCGTGGTCGAGCGCGTGATGTCGGAGTACCGCGCGACCTCGAGCAGCTGATCATGGAACCACGTCGACGACGCCCGCATCCGCGTCTCGTCGGCGAGCATGCGATCGACCTGGGCGAGGTAGCCGGCGCCCGTCAGCTGGCCGCCCTCGGCCGCAACCAGCAGCGCTTGATCCGGCATCGACTGCCACAGCGCGTACGACAACCGGCTCGCGAGCTCGGTCTGCGCAAGAGGAATCTTGTTGCCCGCCACCAACGTCGACAGCTCGGGGCGGTAGAGAAAGTGTGGCGACTGCAGCATCGCTTCGAGCGCGACCCGAACCGACGCGTTGAGCGGCGTGACCGCGGGGTAGTCAGACGGGCCTTCGTTGTAGAGGGCGCGGTAGGCCGTGCGCTCGGTGGTGGTCAGCGCGCGGCGGAACACGCGGCGGCCGATCGCGTCGAGCTGCGCGTCGGGCGCCGCGGGCCAGGTTCCTCCAGCAAGGGCGGTGAGCGAAGCCGTCGACGCCGTCGCCGTCGCAGCCAGCGATTCGGCGGCGCGCTGGTAGTCGACCCAGAGGTCGCTGTTCACGGCGAGCTCGCCGCCGACGTTCGAGAAGGTGCCGCCCGAGGCGTCGCCGACGAAGGTCGAGGTGAGGTTGGCCGGCGCCGTCAGGGCGAGCAGATCTTTGACGGTGTTCTCGTACTCGGCGTGCGAGAGGCGCGGCAGGCGCGACGAGCTGACGGGTTCATCGGGCAGCACGGGCTCCAGGCCCCCGCCCGCACCCGAGCCGCCGCCCATGTTGTTGATCGAGCCACCGCCACCGCCGGTACCGGGAAGCTCTTCACCGGGAAAGAGGATGCTGCCCTCGCACCCGCTCAGCAGGATCACCAGGAGGAAAGGTCGCACGGCAACGCATCGTGTCCATTTCTGAACGAGGGTCAACCCGACCTTGGCTTACATGTTCACTGCAGTGGGCAGTTCGGTCGCGCTGACTACCGCGTCGACTTCCAGCCCGCATCGACGCCCGTTGCCCAGGCGTCGATCCACACCTTCAAGTCCGTGCCGCCATCGCGCGACTTCCGCGCAGCCGTCACGCCGCCGTCGGCCTGCACCACGCCGTAGCCGCCGATGATGACGTGCTCCATGCCGGGGACGACGAAGTAGCGCGTGTTCGCCTTTGCGTCGTACTGCGCGAGCAGCGGGTTCAGCGCCGCGGCGTAGGTCGCGTACGGCGGCGTCGCGAACTCACTCGGGCCGGTGCCGCCGAAGAAGAACCAGGTGATCACCTGGTCGGCCTCGGTGGCGAGCAGCGCGAGGCGGCGATCGGCGTACTTCGTGCCCAGGAAGTCGACGATCTGCGGGAAGCCCGCGTCGCACGTCGTGCAGCCCTGCGGCATCTGCATGTTCCAGGTGTCGCGCCACTGGGTCCAGTGCAGCGGCGTGTTGAGCATCGGCGCCGAGTCGGCCAGCAGGTGCACCTCGGCGTTGCCGAACTTGCGGGCGACGCGGTCGTAGTTGAGGGTCGCTCCGTAGCCGCCGGCGCTGATACCGGTGAGCCAGATGCGCTTCAGGTTCGGAAGCGTCGCCGCGATGCGCGCGAGGTAGAGGTCCATGTTCGTCGCGCCGGCGAAGTGAACGCTCGCGTTCAAGATCGGGCCGAACGCCTGGTACTGCGTCTGGAACGTGCGCGTCGCGTCGCCCGAGTGAAGGTCACCCGTGCAGTAGGGGACGAAGACGAATGACGCGTTTCGGAAGGGGTTCGTCGCTTCCGAGCGCTGGAGCAGCGCCGAGCCGCTGATCTGCGCGAGCTCACCGGGAAACACGCCACCGCCGTCGCGAGGAAACGGGTCGCCGAGCACATTCGCCGCCGTCGGCTTCGTGCCGCCCGCCGCGTCGAGCACACAGAGGTTCGGGTTGTAGTAGCAGATGGGGCCGTACTGGAGCAGCGAGGGAACACAGGTGCCCTGGTTCCAGCACGCGCCGCCGCCCATCACGAAGATGAAGAGGTCGTCTCCGGCGGGGCCTAAGTTGACGCCGATGCCCGCAGTCGAGCCGCTGGCGCACTGCGAACCTACGACGGGAATCCACGACCACACGCCGGGCGTCGCGACGATGCCGCCGTCGGGGATGACGAGACCACCACCGCCAGCGCCGCCCATGCCTCCACCGGTGCCAGTACCGCCGCCGCTGTTGCTGCCGCCACCCACTCCGGTGCCGCCACCCACTCCGGTGCCGCCACCGCCTGTGCCGGTGCCGCCGCCTGTGCCGCCATCCTCAGGGATGATCGGAGCGGCGGGGGAGCAAGCGGCGACAGCAGCGACTGCGAGAGAAAGAATCAGAGTGCGCATCAGGGGCGGAATCATGCCACGCCGTGCGCACGCGGAGCGATTCTCACAGCCAGCGCTGAACCGCGCGGGCGACGCGGCGCTTCAGGCCGAGGCGGTCTTCGATCTGCTCGCCAATCGTCATCTGGTGACTGAACACCTTCGTCAACACCGCGCCGAGGATGAAGCCGCCGCCGAGCGCGAGGCCGATCGCCGCGAGTGGGCGCGCCTTCACCATCTTCTCGGTGCGATCTGCCGCGATGACGATGTTCTTCTGCGCCACCGTGCCCGCCTCGCGCGCCGCGTCGATCGCGTCGTTGAGGGTTGAGTTCGACTTTTCGTGGCCGTTGGTCGAGGAGTTCTGGGTGTGGCTGGTGGCGGTGGGCATGGTCGTAGCTCCAGGTTTCGGGTTGAGGTGAATCAGGCCCCTGGAGGTTCTGCATTCGGTGTGCCTCGCCCGTTTCAGGGGGAGTTCCTGGATGACGCAGTGAAGCTTGAGGCGCAGTGCCCCAATCGCTAACCCGCCCTGTGGCGCACGCGCACCTGCACCGGCAACGAGGGCCGTACCGTCGCCATCACCTGCGGCACCACGCTCTGGTTCGGCACCACTTCGAACTCGAACCGGGTGAAGAACTGCGCCAGCAGCACCACGGTCTCGACCAGCGAGAACATGTTGCCGATGCCGGCGCGCTGGCCGCCCGAGAAGGGCAGGTAGCTCCATGGGTGCCGGCCCTTGGAGCGCTCGGCCGTGAACCGCGTCGGGTCGAACGCTTCCGGCGATTCCCAGAACCCGGGGTGCCAGTGAACGGCCCAGAAGAAGGGCAGCACCACGTCGCCCGCCTTGATGCGAAACCCGCCCAGCGCGTCGTCGGCCACTGCGGTGCGCGCCGTCATCGCCACCGGCCCTCGCAGCCGCAGCGTCTCGTCGACCACCTGGAGCAGGTAGGGCAGCTTCGGGAAATCTTCGAAGGTGGGCTCGCGACCCCCAAGAACGGCGTCGACCTCCTTCCGCATCGCCCCGACCACCTCGGGCTGCTTCTCGAGCAACGTGAACATCCACGTCAGCGTGAGCGCGGTCGTCTCGTGGCCAGCGACGAACATCGTGAACACCTCGTCGCGGACCTCGCGATCCGTCAGCGGCTGGTTCGTGTCGGCGTCGCGGCTGTGAAGGAGCATCGACAGCAACGTGCCGTCTGCTTCGGGGCGCTTCCTTCCCGCCGCGATGACGCTGAAGACCGCGCTCTCGCAGGGCCCGAAGGCTCGGGGAGCTGAGTCTGCATGTCCGCCTCGGCAAGTCAGTCGTCCGAGAGGTGACTGCCCACCTGCATCATCTGCAGGGCGGCCTCGAGGACCCGCTTGTGCTTCTTCGGCTCGCCCCGCGGCATCAGCGCGCTGACTGCGAGCATGGTGAGGCCGATGGAGGCGACGTGCGCCTCGGGGTCGACCTGCTTCCGCGTCGGCCCGTCGTGTTGCTGAACGACGCCGACCACCAGGCCCAGCCACGGCGCGAACTCCGCCCTCAGCCACGCCGTCAGCTCGGCCGGGTGGTCGAGCAGCTCGAAGGCGATGAACCGCGCGATCTCGGGCTGGCCGTCGAGCAGCCGCGTCAGCTGCTCGATGATCGCCTTGTACCGGTGGTGCGACCGGCTGATGAGCTCGCTGGCCACCTGCGGAAACACCTCGCGCAGCCGGTCGGACAACGTGGCGTAGACCCCATGGCGCAGCTTTTCCTTCGTCGAGAAGTGGTGCATCAGCGCCTGCTTGCTCATGCGGACGCGCGCGGCGACGTCTTGAATGCTGCTGCCTTCGACCCCGCGCGCCGCGAACTGGGCCAGCGCTGCATCAAGAATTCGCTGCCGTGGGGGCAGCTTCGCCTTTGCCATCGCAGTGGAGCCTAACGTGTCGTCGTCTGGTAAGTCGCGCCCTATGCCACGCATCAAGAAAGTCCTCGTCGCGAACCGTGGAGAGATTGCCATCCGCGTGATGCGCACCTGCCGCGAGCTCGGCATTCAGACCGTCGCCGTCTATTCAGAAGCCGACCGCAGCGCGCTGCACGTGCGGCAGGCGGACCAGGCGTATTGCGTGGGGCCCGCTCCATCGCGCGAGAGCTACCTCGTCGGGGAAAAGATTCTCGAGGTAGCGAAGAGGTCGGGCGCCGACGCGATTCACCCCGGCTACGGCTTCCTTTCCGAGAACGCGGGCTTCGTTCGCGCGTGTGAGAAGGCGGGCGTACTCTTCATCGGCCCGCCTGCGAGCGCGATGGATGCGATGGGCGAGAAGACGCGGGCGCGCGCGCACATGACGAAGGCAGGGGTGCCCGTGGTGCCGGGAGCCAACGCGCCCTTCGCCACCTTCGAAGAGGCCAAAGCCTTCGCGAAAGACATCGGCTTCCCCATCATGCTGAAGGCGGCGGGCGGCGGCGGCGGCAAGGGCATGCGCCGCGTCGACAAGCTGGAAGACCTCGACTCCGCATGGCGCGCCGCGAAGTCCGAGTCGATGAGCAGCTTCGGCAACGACGCCGTCTACATCGAGAAGTTTCTCGACCAGCCGCACCACATCGAGATCCAGGTGTTCGCCGACACGCACGGCAACTGCATTCACTTGAACGAGCGCGAGTGCAGCGCTCAGCGGCGCAACCAGAAGGTCGTCGAAGAGACCCCGTCGCCGATCATCTCAGCCGAGATGCGCCAGAAGATGGGCGAGGTCGCGGTGAAGGCGGCGAAGTCGGTGGGCTACGTCGGCGCCGGCACCATCGAGTTCCTGGTCGACAGCAAGCGCGACTTCTACTTCCTCGAGATGAACACCCGCCTGCAGGTCGAGCACCCGGTGACCGAGTGGGTGACGGGCATCGACCTGGTCGCGTGGCAGATTCACGTCGCGCAAGGCGGCACCCTGCCCTTCTTGAAGCCCATCGAGCCGCGCGGGCATGCGATCGAAGTGTGCGTCTACGCCGAAGACCCGGCGACCAACTTCATGCCGTCGCCCGGCCGCATTCAGTACCTGCGTGTTCCGGGTGGCCCCGCCGTGCGCGACGACTCGGGCGTGTACGCCGGCTACACGGTGCCGAACTTCTACGACCCGATGATTTCGAAGCTCTCGGTCTGGGCGCCGACCCGGCCCGAGGCGATCGCCCGCATGCGGCGCGCGCTGGCCGAGTACGTCGTGAAGGGCATCACCACCAACCTCGCCTACCTCGACGCCATCTGCGCGCATCCCGAGTTCGCGAATGGCGACTACGACACCGGCTTCCTTGGCCGGAACCACGCCGCGCTGCTCGGCACCGATGACCCGGAGCTCACCGATGCGTCGGTGATGGCGGCGGCGGTGTTCGCGCACCAGCGTTCCGAGAAGCAGGCAAAGGCGATGCCCACCGCGTCAGAGCCCGGAAGGTCGGGCTCGCGCTGGGCGGCAAAGAGCTACGGGAGGCGCGCGTAAATGAACCGCCCGACGAAGTACCTGGCGACGGTGAAGCCGCGGGTCGGCACCCCCGCGAAGACGGAGGCCGGCAAGGCGCGTGAGCTGCTGGTCGAGAAGCTCGACGAAGGGGTCTACGCGGTGACGCTCGACGGCGTTCGCCACCAGCTCGAGGCGCTGGCACTGCCCCACGGAGCGGTGTCCATGCTCCTCGACGGAACCAGCCACGCCTTCGAGTTCGAAGAGAAGGGCGACGAGGTGGCGGTGATGGTTCGCGGCCAGCGCACGACGGTGGACATCGTCGACGAGCGCAGGTCGCGGCTGCGTGAAGCGACCGCGGTCTTCTCGGTCGAAGGAAAGCAGACCGTGAACTCGCCGATGCCGGGCAAGGTGGTGAAGGTGTTCGTCAAAGTTGGCGACGAAGTCTCTGAAGGCCAGGCCGTGGTGGTCGTCGAGGCGATGAAGATGGAGAACGAGCTCAAGGCGCCGAAGGCCGGCAAGGTCACCGAGGTGACCGCAAGAGAAGGCACCGCGGTGGAGAACGGCTCGAAGCTGGTGGTCATCGAGTGAAGGCTGCGCTGCTGTCGCTGCTGATCACCGCGGGCGGGCCCGAGACAATCGACAGCCTCGCAAAGAAGGTCGGGCAGGAGCTCGACGGCAAGGTCATCAAGGTGATGCCCACCGGCGCCTTCGTCGATGTCGGCGGAGTGTCAGGCCTCGTCCACGTCAGCGACCTCGGCTGGTCGGGCGAGAAGGACGCCACGAAGCTCGTGAAGCCGGGCCAGGTGCTGCACGTGCGCATCGTGTCGGTCGACGTCGCGAAGAAGCGGGTCGAGCTCACCGCGAAGAAGAACGAAGACGCGCCCTGGAAGACGGCGGCCGCAAGATACAAGGTCGGGCAGTCGGTGGCGGCCAAGGTGAGCAGCGTGGTGGCGATGGGCGTGTTCTTCGAGCTCGAGCCGACGGTCGAGGCGCTGGTGCTCGAGTCCGACCTTCCCGCGGGAAAGAAGTCGGCCGACTTCGTGGTGGGCCAGGCGGTGAAGCTGAGGATTTCCGCGATTGACGTCGCACAAGAACGGATCAGCGGCACCTTGAAGTAGTTGAGGCAATTCGCCGCACACGTTTGGGTGGCCTGGCGCCGCGGCGCGCCCTATTCACCCAGGCGGAGGGTTCACCGATGCCGATGCCCCGAGGCCAGTTCAGCTGGGTCGAGTTCGTCACCACCGACGCGAAGGCGGCGATGGACTTCTATTCGCACGTGGTCGGCTGGACGACGCGCGAGATGCCAGGCGGCGGCATCTTCACGCGCACCGACCCGGGAATCGAACCGCACTGGCTCTATTACTTCACCGTCGACGGCCTGACCGCCGCCATCCGCCGCGTCAGCGACAAGGGCGGCCGCACGCTCGAGGAACCGATGCAGGTGCCCGGCGGGGGGTGGGTGGTGCCAGCGCGCGACGCTTTCGGAGCGGCGTTCGCCCTCACGTCGGAGAACCGGTGAGGAACTTTCTGTCGATCGCCGCGACCGCCGTCGCGATGGTGGTGCTGGACCTTTTGTGGCTCGGGCTGGTGGCGAGCTCGCTGTACGCATCGCAGCTGGGTGACCTGAAGCGGCCCGAGGCCTACCTGCCGGCGGCAGGAATCTTCTACGTCTTCTATGTCGCTGCGACGTGGCTCTACGCGGTGAGAGGCGCCGCGACGCCGAAGGACGCGGCGATGCGCGGCGCCGGACTTGGGCTCGTCGCCTATGCGACCTACGAGCTCACGAACTGGGCGGTGATTCGCGACTGGCCGGCGTTGCTGGTGCCGATCGACATCGGGTGGGGCATCGCGCTGACGACCATCACCGCTGTGGTGGGAAAGCTCGTGCGTCGCTGAGCTTCGCGAGAGACTACTACCCGCAATGGCTGACGAGACGGAACCCCACGGTGTCAAGCTGCTCTTCCTCGCGCGCGAGAAGCGCATGCGCCGCGTCATTGGCTCGGTGATTTTCCTGCTCGTCGCGCTCACCGCGTGGGCGATCTGGAACTACTACGGCTGATCAGCGAACGACGCGCCCCATCAGCTTCTCAAGCGCCTCGGCTGGATCCGCACACAGCCCCGAATGAACTGGCCCCGGCTGAACGAGCGTGCTGCGCGCAGAGATGAGCCAGTGCCAGCGCTCTTTCAGCGCGAGCTGGCCGATGGGCCCACCGCCCGCTCCGCCCAGGCAGATGAGCGGCACGGACTGCAGGTGTGCCGCAATCGTCTCGGCGTCAGCGTCGGGACACAGCGCGTGAAGCCGCTGCGGGTCGAGGTGCACCCGCGCCTGCAGGAAGTCGCGCTTGAGGCAGAAGAGAATGACGCCAGCGTTGATGAACTCCTCACGCTCGACGCGAGGCACCACCCGCAGCACCGCGTAGTCGTACGAGTTCAGAGCGGCCCCGCCTTTAGCCGCGCCTCGAAGTACTGGCGGTACGCATCGCGGTGCTCGGCGGGCGTCGCGAACTGCGGCTCGCCGGTGAGGAACGCGTCGGGCACTTCGTTCAGCGCGGCCTTCAGCACCTCGGGCGTCAGCGACGCCGTCATCGCGGGGCCGACCTCGGCCAGCTTTGTCGCGAAGGGCATCAGCACGTGGTCCTTCACCTGGCCGAACTTCGCGATCGCCCGGGCGAGGTAATCGTCCCAGCTGTGGTGGAAGTACAGCGCGGCGCCGTGGTCGATCAACCAGAGGCTGCGGTGCCACAGCAGCAGGTTCGGATTCTTCGGCGTGCGGTCGACGTTGGTAATCAGCGCGTCGAACCAGACGATGCGCGACGCGGTCAGCGCGTCCGGCGCAGGGCCGACGATCGGGTCGAACATCACCGAGCCCGGCAGGTAGTCGAGCGCGACGTTGGTGCCCACGCTGGCCTTGAGCAGGTCGCGGATCTCTTCGTCTGGCTCGGCGCGGCCGATGGCGGCGTCGAGTTCCATCAGCGCGAGCTCGGGGACCTGCAGGCCCAGAGAGCGCGCGAGCTCACCGGCGATAATCTCGGCGATCAACGCCTTCACGCCCTGCCCCGCGCCACGCAGCTTCAGCACGTAGAGGCCGTCGTCATTCGCTTCGACGATCGCCGGAAGCGAGCCGCCCTCGCGCAGCGGCGTCACGTACCGGGTGGTGGTGAGCTTCTTCACGGTCCCGAGGCTCTTAACAGTCGCTCGCGCGCTTCAACCAGCGCGAAGCCGAGCAGGTTCAGCCCGCACCATTCGGTCGGGTTCGACGCGCGCAGATCCGCGTGCCCGCCGAACTTGGCCACATTTCCGCGAACGACCGCCTCGACGCGCGCACTGGCCCACTTCGCGCCGTCGAAGTTCCGGACTTCGCGACCCAGCGCCTTCGCTTCGGCGGGCGTGGCGGCGGCGAGGATCTTCTCGAGCGCTTCCTCATCGCTGAAGAGCCGCGCCTTCGCCGCCATCATGAAGTGCTCGGCCGAGGCGTAGGTCACGCCGTCAACACTGAACGCGCGGGGGAACCATTGGCTCAGGCACGAAGCGTCGATCGACGTCGCGATCTTCGGCGTGTGGCCCCAGAAGAAGAGGAAGTCGACAGTGTTCCCGGCAGACAGGTGCGCGGCGAGGCTCGAGGCGGTCCACATGCGGGCCACCCTCCCACGCGCCGACCGACAGAGTCACGCCGACTCTTTCTCTGGTGACCCTTGCAGCCCGGGGTCGCCAACCACCCGCCGTCGCTGCCTTTCCCTTGTTCGATAAAAGTAGATCAAAGGGGTTCCGACGCACTGCGGCGGATTCGATCGAATTCGTTCGAAAGCGTTTCGACGCGGCGCGTCGGAGGTGTGCTGGAGGTCGAAGATTGGGTTCGACGCGCTGCGGCGGACTCGATCGAATTCGTTCGAAGGCTGCGTGGGGTGCGGGGCTCAGTCGAGCCCGAGACCGAGGGTGCCCAGGGCGACCACGGGAACTCCGGGCCGCCACTCGACCTCGACGTCGGCATGAGCGGTGAAAGCGACGGGCCCGCGGCTGCCCAGCCGAAAGGACAAACCCAGGTGCCCGTTGGCGGCGTGGTGAAAGACGACGCGCGGCCCGAGCAGCAGCCGCGGCGCGTACCCTGCATCGAATCGAAGCGCGTTTCCGAACGAGCCCGGCAGCTGCAAACGCCCAGAGAAGCCGAGCCGCGGCTGCACGAGCGCGGAGGCGCTTGCGTCGACGAAGGCGCCGGCCTTGAGCCCACCTGACGCGAGCAGGTAGTTCGTCATCCGCACGTCGTTCAGAATTGAGAACACGCGCTCGACCTCGGCCGACACCTCGTGGGTGCGGCGCAGGTACCGGTAGTCGAGCCCGCCGCCCCAGCCCCAGCGGTCGTCGCCTACCGACTTTCCGCCAACGACGCGAAGCCGCCCCTGGTCCAGCCCACCGGCCGTGAGGTCGACGACCGCGTCCATCACGCGCAGCTCAGACCGCCCGCCGAAGCCGCGCAGACGTTGATCGCCCAGCTCTTCCTTCAGCAGCGCGAGCCCGACGCGAAAGAAGGGAGTCGCGGTCGCCTGAATGCCCGTCGCCAGCAGCAGGTGCCCGTACCCCGACTCGGGCACGGCCCGCGCGCCTGCCGCAGCCTGCGCGTCGAACACCTGCGTCCGTTCTTCTTCGAGGGCCGCGTTCAGCGCCTCAGCCGGCAGCTCGGCGATCGCCGCGGCCACCGCCTCGAAGGTCTTCCGCGCGACCGCTTCCTGCTCGATCGCGGCCAGCTCGTCGTCCTTCAGCGGCCGCCGGGGCGCTGTCCGCAGAAACGCGTCGAGCTGAATCATCTCGCCCAGCGCATCATTCGCCCGCCGTCGCGGCGTCAGGTCCTTCTCGAACCGCTGCTGCCTCGACGCGATCAGCGCGTCGGTGGTCGGCCCAACCCACCCCGGGAGCACGGTAGAGCGCTCGGCCCGGATGCGCGCCACGCTCGCGCGATCGAGCTGGTTGCGTTCGATGCGCAGCGACGTGAGCAGCACCTTCACGCGCCAGTTCTCGTCGTCGACGGGCAGCGCCGCTTTGCCCAACGCGGTGTAGCCGCTGACGCGCTCTGTTTCCGACGCGACGTCGAGGCGCGCGACGTTGACCCACGTGGGGCCAAGCGCTTGCTGCGCGGCGGACGACGTCTGCTTCACCCAATAGCGCCGTTCTTCACCGACGCGGCGCGCGCGATCTCCACTCGCCTCGTCGAGCTCAGGCACTTCGAGCACCGGGCCGAACGCCTCGAGCACCTGGCCCGGCGTTTCCCACGGCGTCAGTGGCGGGCGCGGCGCGTCGGGGCCCAGCGCCGGAGCGACCGCGAACCGCAGCATCGAAGCGCAGTTCGCGTTGATGAACCGGTACTCGACGTACCCGATGCGTTCGAGCTCCCAGACGCGCTCGAGCAGCCGCAGCTTCTGTTCCTTCGTCAGCGTCAGCCGGAACCGCCGCAGCGATCGCTGCTCGAGCCGCAGCGCCTCGTGGAGCACGTCGTTCATCGAGGTCAACGCGTAGACGCCGCGGAAGCCGCCGGTGAGGCCCTTGAAGAGGTAGTCGAACCCCGCCGTCTCTTGCGGAGCGACCAGCGCCGCCATCTGCAGCGCCTCCTGCTCTTCGATGGGCCCATCGCGAATGAGGGCGAGGAAGAGGTGGCCGAACACCGACTGCGCGCCAACCGTCGACGGCGCGGCAAACCCGACCTCGAAACCCAACACCGTGTCCGGAGCCGACCACGCCTCGAACGCCGGGCAGCGCTGCTCGGGCTTCCACGACGGGTCGAGCGCGGCGAGCCTTTCGTCGAGGAAGCGGGACTTCGAGAGATCGCGGCAGCGAACCGAATCGTCGACGTCGACCGCCTCGGCCGGCACCAGCAGCTCTTCCGCGAAGGTGGCGAGGTCGAGCGCGGGCGACGCGAGGCCTTCTTTCCGGCTGAACGCCCACGGGTACGCGATCAACGGCACCGGGCCGTCCCAACCCATGAGCTGGTGCCAGGCAGTGCGGGCGCTCCAGCGGTAATGGTCGTCCCACCGGCGAATGATTGCGTGGACGATTGCCCGGCGGCGCCAGAGGCGTTGCGGCTCAGCCACCTTCTTCAGACGCCATTCTGCGCGCGCGTCGTCCGGCGGCGCGTACGCGTAGAAGTGGACGCGGGTGTCGACGGTGAACCCGAGCGGCTTCGGGGCGGCGTGGATCGCGATCTCCAGCGGCCCCCCCGGGAAGTTCCGCGCGCCCGGTGGCAGCGCTTCGAGCCCGAAGCGAAGGTCTTCGCGCGCTTCGTCCGTCCACAGCGGCGAGGGGAGAAGCACCAGCTGTGGCGCCGGCGCCGCGGCTGCCGAGGCCGCGACCAACCACAGCGCAATCACGCAGGCCGGCAGAGCTGCTCGACGCGATTCAAGAATTGTCCCGCCCACGCGCTGCCGTCTGCGGCGCCGATCAAGCCGAGCAATTCTGCCCGGTGTTCACGCAGCGCGCGGCCCAATTTTTCCGGAGGCACGCCTTCGATGCGCGCGAGGTACGAGATGACGGGCCCACGCCCAAGCGCCAGCTCTTCGCGAAGCTCGACGACGCGGTCTCGTACCAGCAGCTCGCTGCCCTGGCGCCGCATCGACGTCTGGGGAGGAGGCGGCGGCGGCGGCTCTGACTCGGGCGGCGGTGGACTCGACACGAACGGCCGGGTGATGCAGCGGCCCGCCGAGCACTCGTAAGCGGGGTGGCAATCGGAGGCGAGGGTGCAGTCGGTGCGCGTCGCCTCTGCCCCCTTGCCGCTGCCGGTGGCGGTGACGGCAGTGCTCACGTTGCAGCTGATCTCGATCAACGAGCCAGCGAGGTAGCCCAGCCCCTGGTTGCCCGACTGGTGACTCTGGGCGAAGGCGTGCGCGGCAGTGAGGCAGAGGGCGGTCGTCATCAGTCGCATGGTCCGGGCACATTGAGCAGCGCGCGTACCAACGCGTAAACGTGCGCCGCCGTTCGAGCTTCCCAGGCCCTGCCCGGTGGCCGCGCGACTGCCCTGTCGGCCGGGTGATTTGGGTTGAGACAGCTATCCTCTGCGTTCTGGAGTCGAATCTTAGGTTTAGTAAATGTCTCGAGAATCGGCTGGGAACAGGCGAAACGCCACCAGGTGTCTAGAGTCGTCGACCGTGTTGAGCCTGGTTCTCTTCATTCTCGCTGCCGATGACGCGAGCCTGCGGAAGGTGAAGGGCGACGTCGAGATTCCGCCGGGGCTGGCATGCCTGGGCAAGTACTACGTCGGCCGGCCGGTGCAGACCGATGCGGGCTGGGCATGGCAGCTGCCAGACGCGGGCACGCTGGCGTGGGACGATGGCCGCACCAAGAGCGCTGACGATGCCCTCGAGGATCCCGACCTCGAGGAGATCTTCGCAGCGCCGTACCCGACCGGGCCCATCGTCCCGATTCATGGGGAAGGCGACATCGAAGACCCCGGCCGCCGGCGCGTCGAGTCGCTGTTCCTCGCGACCTATGGAGCCAACCGGAAAGAAGTGACCGAGCGGCTGGGGAAGATCCGCTTCTTCGGCACCCGCTACGCCTTTCATGAACGCGCGGTGCCTCCGCTCGAGCGTGTCGTCGTCCGGCTCGAAGCCGCGCTGAAAGAGAACCCGAAGTTGAAGGTGTTCTTCACCGACATCGGCGGCACCTGGCAGTGGCGCACCATCGCGCGCAGCAAGGCGCTGTCGACGCATGCCTGGGGCATCGCGATCGATCTCAATGTCGAGAGGGGCTACTACTGGCGCTGGCAGCGGCCGAAGTTACCGCTGAAGTGGCGCAACGTTGTTCCGCAGGTGGTGGTCGATGCCTTCGAGGCCGAGGGGTTCATCTGGGGCGGCCGGTGGCTTCACTACGACACGATGCACTTCGAGTATCGCCCCGAGCTGCTCGACGCCGACTGCCGCGGATTGAAGCCGCAGGCAGCCGACGCCGGGCGGTGAGACGAGCGACTGCTCAGAAGTAGTTCTTCAGCGCCTTGTACTGCTTCAGCGCCTGGCCCCGCGCCGCGCGCGGAAGACCGTCGATGCCCAGCAGCTTCGCGACCGTCGGCTTCGGCGCGAAGAGCTTGTAGCCGACCGCGCCCAGCAGAATCCCGATGCCAAGCACCGTGCCGGCCGTCGCCCACGGGCTTTCCTTGGCGATCTCTTCGCTGCGCGCCGCGACCTTCGAGAGCTCTTTTCCGATGTTCTTGAACTCGACCTGGGCCCACCGCGCGCCATCGACGGCCACGTCGGTCGCGACGTTCTTTGCTTCGTAGGCCTTCCTGGTCAGACGGTCGGCCGCTTCTGCTGCCGTGCCCACTGCTTCCTTGCTGAAGTTCGAAGTATTCGGGGTGTTCGGGGTCATTGTCTTTGCCTCCTGAGGCGGTTGTTGTTGGTGCTTGTCGCTGCATTCGGTGGGCCGAAGCAGCTTCAGAGGGGACGGGGGGGGAGCCCCGTTCTTCGGTGCGACCCTTTCGTGACGTTGAGGCACTTTGTCCCCGCCGAATGGGTAGCCTGCGCTTGCGATGGATGCCCCGACCCGGCCCGACGTCCCCCTCGGCGAGGACGTCACCCTTCCCACCCGCGCCGAACGCGGCCGCCCGGTTGATCAAAAGCTCGGCCGCTACGTGCTGCTCGAGCTGCTCGGCACCGGCGGCATGGGCGAGGTCTATGCGGCGTTCGACCCCACGCTCGACCGGAAGATCGCGCTCAAGCTGCTCTTCCCTTCGATGGAAAAGGGCAGCCGGGATCAAATGCTCGCCGAGGCGCGCGCGCTCGCCCGCCTCAACCACCCGAACGTCGTCGCCGTACATGAAGTCGGCGAAGAGAACGGCCGCGCGTACCTCGCCCTCGAGTACGCCGACGGCGAGACGCTGGAAAGATGGCTGAAGCTCAAGCCCCGCACCTGGCGCGAGATTCTCGAGGTCTTCCTCGAGGCGGGCCGCGGCCTTCACGCCGCCCACCTCGCCGGCCTCGTGCACCGCGACTTCAAGCCCACCAACGTCATCCTTCGCCAGGACGGCCGGGTGCAGCTGCTCGACTTCGGCATCGCGCGAAACACGTCGCTGAAGCCGCCGTCGTCCGCCTCGGGAGCCCTGACGACGGTGGCCGGCACGCCCGGCTTCATGTCGCCCGAACAGTTGATGGGCTACCCGCTGGACGCGCGCAGCGATCAGTTCGCCTTCTGCGCCGCGCTGTACGAGGCGCTCACCGGCGTGCTGCCTTTCGGCGACGGCTGCGACGAGCCGCAGCTGCTTCGCATTCGCGGCCAACAGTACGCGCCCCCCGCGACGAAGGTCGATTTGCCGCGCGCGCTGCTGCCGCTGATCAAGCGCGGGCTGCAGGACAAGCCCGACGGCCGCTTCGCGTCGATGGGTGACCTGATGCGGCAGATGAAGTTCCGGCTTCCGGCCGACCGCCGAATGCTGCTGCTCATCGGCGGGCTCGCCACCATCGCCAGCGTCTCGGTCGGCGCTTCCGTGCTCAAGCCGCGGTCAGCCCTGGCGTGCGCGCCGAAGCAGGTCGAGATCTCGGATCAATGGACGAAAGGCCAGCGCGCAAAGACGCAGGGCCAGCTGGGCGCCGACCTCGACGGCGTGCTCGCGCAGATGGACACCTGGCTCGAAGGGCTCTCGACCACCGCGCTGCGCGTGTGCGCCGATTTCGCAGCGGGCGCGCCAGGCGAACAGCTGCTGCGCGAACAGCAATGCCTGTCAGAACGCCAGCGCGAGTTCCTGCGGGCGGCCAGCGCCTTCAGCGAAGGCACCGGTGAAGGCCGCCAGCTGCTCGATGAAGCGGCGCCGCCCGAAGCGTGCCTGTCGACCGATGTCGCCACCGCTTTCGACGTCTACCAACAGCTGGCTCCCGCCCGAAGCGCGCTGCTCACCGCCAACCGCGCGTGGCTCGCAGGCGCGTGGCTCGACGTGCTCACCCTGGCCGACGCGGCAGAGCGCGAGGCGAAAGCCCACGCGAGCCCCGAGCTGCGCAGCGCGGCGCTTCGCCTCGAAGGCCTGGCATACGAAAGACTGGGCGAGCTCAAGCTGGCCGAGCAGACGCTTCACCTCGCTGCCCGCGCCGCAGAAGGAGCGACCGACGAATCCCGCGCCGCCGCCTGGGTCTCGCTCGTGCGCGTCGTCGGCGTCCGCCAGAACCGCAAAGACGAGGCTGTGCTGTGGGCGGGCTACGCGGCAGACCAGGCTGCGCGTTTCCCCCAGCGCAAAGAGCTGCACGCCACGCTGCTTCTTTCCGAGCTGCGCCTATCGAACAACACGGACGCGGCGACGCGCCTCGAGGCGCTGCTGGGTCTCCACCACCCGCTGTACCCCGTCGTCCTCGCCGAGCGCGCGCGCAAAGGCGCCGACTTCGATCAAGCGTACGAGGTCGCGCTGGCCGCGCTCGCCCAGGCGCGCGAGCCTTTCGGCCCGACGTTGCTCGGGGTCGCCGACGCGCTCGAAGGCCTCGGCGCGCATCCCGTCGGGGCCCAGCGGCTGCTCGAGCTTTCCGAGATGCGCCTCTCGAACCAACCCGCCGCGCTGCTCGTTCGCCTTCAGGTTTCCCGCGTCGCCCGCGAAGCCTCAGCGGTTGGGCCGGCCTGCGCCGTCGCCGCCCGCGTCCTTCTTCAAGCCGAAGCCTTGAACACCGCCGTCGCGCGCGCGACCGCCGACCTCGCCACCCTCGAGCTCGGCATCTGCCAGCTGCAGCAGGGCGAGCTCGACGAGGCGCAACGCTTGTTGTCCGACGCGCGCGTGCGAATCGAAGCGCGGGAAGCGATCGACCACCGCTGGCCCCAGCGCCTCGCCCGCGCGAAGAAATGGGAACCAAAGAAGAAGTAGATAAGAAGCGCGAAGAAGCTACTGACGGCCGCGCTGGAAAATCTCTTCCAGCGTCTGGCCAATCACGTTCCAGTCGTACTTCTGCTTCGCGACCTTCGCGCCGTTCTCGGCCAGCACCATGCGCAGCTTCGCGTCACCCAAAAGCCGCACCACCGCATCCGCAAACGCCTGCGGCTCGTCGGCCATCAGCGCGCTCTCGCCATCTTTCAGGTCGATGCCTTCACAGCCGACGCGCGTCGTCACCATCGGCTTCTTCATCGCCAGCGCCTCGGCGACCTTGAGCCGGGTGCCTCCGCCCATGCGCAGCGGCACCACGTAGACGCTCGAGCGCCAGACGTAGGGCCGCACGTCCGGCACCGTGCCCGTCACCACCACGCTCGCACCCGCGCGCTTCGTGATGCTCTCGGGCGGGCTCTTGCCGACCACATAGAGCTTCACCTTCGGAAGCTTTGCCTGAATCAACGGCATCACTTCGTCGAGGAACCAGTGGATGCCGTCGTGGTTCGGCACGTACGCCATCATCCCGGTGAAGACGAGGGAGTGCTCTTCCACCTCCACGTCGCTTCGCGGCGTGAAGTACTCGCCGTCCATTCCGTTCGGGACCACGTGCATCGGCACCTGCACGTCGCGGCCGAAGAGCTCTTTGTCGCGCTCGGAGGTCGTCAGCACCACGTCCTGCATCCGGCACCACTTCAGCTCGTCGGCCTTCATCTTCTGGAACTCGAGGCCGTAGTGAAGCTTCTTCACGCCCCACGCCGTGCTCTCGTACATGCGGCGGAAGTTGTCGTACTCGACGTTGTGCGTATCGAGCACCTTCAGCGCCGTGGTCTTCAGCGAGAAGGGCCCCAGGTGCGAAAACTCGGTCTGCACCACGTCGAAGGTCTGCGACGTCAGCAGCGTGTCGAGCTCGCGCTGAAACGCAGAGTCCGTCACCGACTGCTGAAAGAAGCTGTGGGTGGTGAAGGTCGAGAACAGCTGCCCCGCGCGCCGGCTCGCCGCCTTCCACGTGGGCGGCACCACCCGAACTTCCGGCAAATCGAACTCGCTGCGAATTCGCGCCGCATCTTCAGGGGTGCCGTAGGTCAGCACCGTCACCGGGTGCCTGCGCGCGATCTGCTTGAGCAGGTGGTACACCCGCAGCGCGCCGCCGAAGTCCGGGGGCACCGGCGAGAAGGGCATCGCCATCAACACTTTCATTTCAGGAGCTCGGTTGCTGCCAGGGTCAGCTCGAAGACGGTGATGCTGTAGGGCGGCAGCCAGACCTTCTCGATGCGCGCGTTCTTCACCGGCTCGAGCCCGCGCTGCCCAAACGTCGTCTGGTACACGCGCTGAACTCCGACGGGGCCGCAGCCGTCGAGCTTGATGTCACCCGACGCTCCGTTTACCGGGTCGGTGTTCAGCGCCACCACCACCAGCTTGCTGGTCGTGCTGTCGCGCGACGCAAACAGCGAGACCGGGCCGTTCATCTTCGTCGGCACCGAGTAGTCGAGGAACGCGCTGCCCTTGCCGTCGTAGTTGCGGAAGGCCTTGAAGCCCTGCGCCGCCGCGCTGCCCTTCGGCGGCCAGTACCAGACGAAGGCGTACTGAATGCCTTCCTGCCCGAACCGGCCCAGCGCCTCGGCCTGCGCGAGCCCACCCGAAGGGTGAAGGTCGGCGCCGAAGTTGTACTCGCCGATGCTCAAGCCGCGGCCCGGGTAGTACTGCTCGACCCACTCGCGCATCCGCGGCAGCAGCCGCACGGTGTCGTTGATCCACGACTCGTCTTTGTACGTCGGATCCCACAGGCCGCGCGCCGAACGGATCCGCATCGCGCTGGTCGCCGCGTCTGTCTTGCCCGACGAGCCCAGGCCCATGTCTTTGTGCTGCGGGTAGAAGTGCAGGTCGAACACGTCGATCAACCGCTCACCCGTCTTCTTCTCGTGCTCGGCCGCCTTCTTCAGCCACCACGCCACGATCGGCAGGTCTTCGTGCTTCCGGCGGTCGGGGCGCAGAATCGTCTTGCCCTGTGTCGAGTCGAGCGCCGAATTGAAGAAGTTCGTCCAGCCCCACTCCGACGGGCCACCGATGACGGCGTCGGGGTCGGCTTTTCGAATCGCGCGCGCGTAGTTGACCGTGCGTTCCCACAGCTCGTCGTACGACAGCGGAGCGGGGTGCACGTCGCGGTGGGTGTGGCTCCAAAGCGCCGGCTCGTTGTCGAGGAAGTAGAGGTTCACTGCGCGCCCGCGCCCACTCGATTTGTCTTTGGCGCGAATTGTCTCGACCCACTTCTGCATGAACTCGGGCGGAGCGGCGACCGACGTCGTCGAGGGCGGCGGCGGGTCGATGGGCCGGCCGTCCAGCGAGTTGCCGTTGCCCATCATCTCGTCTTCGGGGGCGAACCTTTCCTGCCGCGGGTGCATCGACTTCGGAAAGGAAAATGACGTCGTGTCTTTCGCGACCCAGCCAATGGTCGGAATCGTGAGCGCCGTCTTCAAGTCCCACTTCTGCTGCTGGTCGAAGAACGTCTCGTACGTGTAGTCCTTCTTGCCGGTGAGGTTCCGGTTCCAGAAGTAGTAGTCGCTGGCCGTGTTCCAGGCGTTGCCGACCTGCCAGTTGTAGCGGCTGGTGTGGTTGCCGCCCCAGCGGCGAATGGTCGCTCGGAGCTCGAGCGCCACGTCTTCGTCCGGGCGCATGTGGTCGTAGGCGATGCCGTAGATGAACGGAGAGATGGGCTTTGCCTTCGCCGAGCAGTCGACCACCAGGTCTTTCACTGCGACGGTCGGGCCACTGGTGACCATCGCTCCGCCTTCCACGGCGGCGGTGAGGCCCACTTCGTCGATCAGCGCACCTTCGAACTTTCCCTTCCGCTTTCCCTGGAACACCACCTGCTCGAAGTCGACCCCGCGCGGGTTGAGCATCGCCATCGGCAGGAAGTACTCGCGCCACCCGTTCGCGTCGGCAATCGGCTCGAAGGTCGACAGCGCCACCTTCGGAAAGCTGCCCTGCCCTTCGATGCGAATCTCGAGGTCGGCCGCGTCGGCCGCGCGGACCTTGAACCGCAGGCCCCCGAAGCCCTGCTTCTTTCCTGGCTTGCCGAGAATCCACCCGCCGTAGTTGGTGAGGTCGACCTTCGCCGGGCCCTTGCCGACTTCGCGGGGCGACCAGCCGTAGTCCAGCCATCCGTTCTGCAGCTTGCCGCTGTAGAGCACCTCGGTGACCTTCGCGACCGCGGTGGCGACGGGCTTCGGTTTCGGCTCGGCAGCCGCTGACGGCTCGCGGCACGCGACCAGCATCGACAGGAACACGCCACGGAGCACGGAACGGACGAGCACGGCCGCGTTTGTGGCGCGAATCCGGGCGCAAATCCACAGTTTGTGAACCATCAGGATAAGGTGCCCGCGTGGCGAAACTGCTGATCGTCTCAATCCTGTTCATGATGATCTGGATCCCGGTCCACTTCTCGCATGCACGGCATCCCGGCGTCGGGCTCCGGCGCACGCTGTTCGGGTTCTTCGCCTACAACGTCTTTTATTGGCTCGCGGTGGTCGTCATCTATTTCACGCTGATCCTCGACCGCAGCCCTCTCGAACTTCTCTCGAAAACGGTTCACGACTGACATGACGAAAGTTCCCATGCACCCCGACCTTCAACGCCAATCAGAGCCCGTCGACGCAGACCTGTTCGACTACGCCGGCATCAAGCTGTGGCTCGGCTTCTTCTGGCGCAGCCTCGGCCGCCACCGCATCGTCGGCGTCCTCTCGGGCGTGATGGTGATGGGGCTGGCCATCTTCCTGGTCTGGGTCTTCCCCAAGAAGTTCGAGTCGCAGTCGAAGCTGCTCGCCAACCGCAACACGCTGATGGCGTCGCTCGGCAACCCACACCGCAGCAACCAGTCGGACATGGACGGCCCGACCCGCGCGGCGCAGGAAACCGTGATGGCGCGCGACAACCTGGTTGCGATGGTGAAGCAGACCAAGCTGCTCGAACACTGGGACGCGCACCGCCACCCGGTGCTGAAGTTCAAAGACGACGTGATGCAGGCCATCGGCGGTAAGCCGAACGAAGACCAGCGCATGGACTCGATGGTCGGCACGCTCGAGAAGCGCTTCAACGTCTATGCGGGCGACGGCACCGTCGTCATCGCCATCTACTGGCCCGACGGCGCGATGGCCCGTCAGCTGGTCGAGACCGCGCAGCAGAACTTCCTCGAGACCCGGCATGTGTCCGAGGTCTCGGCGATCTCCGAGACCATTTCCATCCTCGAGATGCACGCGTCCGAAACCCAGACGTCGATCGAAGAAGCAGTGACCAACGTCCAGAAGGTCGCCGACGAGCGCCGCAGCCAGACCAAGAAGGACGCCAAGGCCGCCGTCGCAGCAGTCGTGGCCGCCAAGCCAAAGCCCCTGCCGGCCGCGAACAGAGAGACGCCAGTGCAGGAGCTCTCGCAGCTGAAGTTCCTCATCCGCACCAAGCGCCGCGCGATCTCTGACCTCGAAGAGTTCCGCGCCCGCCGCCTCACCGAGCTGCAGGCGCAGCTGGCCGAGCAGAAGGTCATCTACTCGTCGAACCACCCGGTGGTGGTCGACAGCGAGCAGCGCATCGACGCGCTGCAGAAGGAATCTCCGCAGATCGAAGCGCTGAAGCGCGACGAGGCGGGCCTTCTCGAAGAGTACCGGTCACGCGGTGGCCGTGACGTCAACGCCGCCGTCGAGCCCGGCACTACGTCGGTGGGCACGCGGTCGTCGGCAACGCCGGACGTCGAACGGGTCATCGATTCGATGGCGCCCGACCTTCGTGACGACCCGGCGATCACCGTCGCGCGCGCGCAGCTGGCGATGGCCACCTCGCGCTACCAGGACATCTTGATGCGCATCGACGCAGCCCGCATCGAGCTCGACACCGCGCGCGCCGCCTTCAAGTACCGCTACACCGTGGTCAGCCCGGCGCAGACGCCGCGCAACCCCATCTCGCCGAACGTGCCGCTGATTCTCATCGCCGGCATGCTCGCTTCGATTCTCTTTGCCTTCCTCACCAGCACCCTCCTCGACCTGCGCAAAGGCAAGGTGATCGAGGCGTGGCAGGTCGAGAAGCGCCTCAACATCCCGCTGCTCGCTTCCGTCAAGCTGTAGACGCGACCCGTGCGGCTGATCGACCTCCTGCTCGCGGTGTGCGGGCTCGCGCTGCTGGTGCCCGTGGGCTACCTGGGCTTGCTCACTTTGCTGTCGGGCAAACTGAAGGCGCCCGTGTATGGCCCCCCGAAGCTGCGCTTCGACTTCGTCGTGCCCTCGCACAACGAAGAGCTCGGCATCGCGCGCACGGTGAAGAACCTGCTCGCGGTCGACTGGCCGGCCGACAAGTTCCGCGTGCTGGTCGTCGCCGACAACTGCAAAGACGCCACCGCCGCCCGCGCCCGCGAAGCCGGAGCGACCGTGCTCGAACGCACCGACCTTCAGAACCGCGGCAAGGGCTACGCGCTTCACCACGCCTTCGAGCGCAGCCTCGCCGACCAGCAGGCCGACGCGGTGGTGGTGGTCGACGCCGACACCCTGGTCTCGCCGAACCTGCTGCAGTCTTTCGCCGCGCGGTTGGAACAGGGCGCGATGGCCGCCCAGACGCACTACGGCGTGCTCGAAGAGAAGAGCAGCTGGCGCACGCGGCTGATGCGCATCGCCTTCTCTGTCTTCCACGGCGTGCGCAGCCTCGCGCGTGAACGCCTGGGCGTCTCGTGCGGCCTGCGCGGCAACGGCATGTGCTTCTCGCATGCGCTGATTCGTGAAGTTCCGCACGACGCATTCTCGGTGGTGGAAGACGTCGAGTACGGCATTCGCATCGCGCGCAAAGGCCACCGCGTCTGGTACGCGCACGAGTCGCACGTGCTGGGCGAGATGGTGTCCAGCGAGAAGGCGAGCCGCAGCCAGCGCCGCCGTTGGGAAGGTGGCCGCATCGCGCTGATGAAGCAGTACGGCCTGCCCCTGCTGATCGACGGGCTGAAGAAGCGAAGCCTGCTGCTGATCGACATGGCGGCCGACGTGCTCGTGCCGCCGCTGACGTGGATGGCGGCCCCAGCAATTCTTGGGTTCATCGCCGCGACTGTGGTCTCGGCGGTCGAAGGCGTCTTCGCTTTCTCTGACGAAGTGTTCGCGCTCTCGTGCTTCATCCTCGGCGTCTACGTGCTGCGCGGGTGGTGGCTCTCGGGCGTCGGGCTCCGCGGCCTGCTCGACCTCGCGTACGCGCCCATCTACATGGCGTGGAAGGTGCGGCTGATGTTCTCGCGCCCGGAAGAAAAGAAGGGCGAGTGGGTGCGGACGACGCGCGAGGCCGAGACGACGGCTCCCCCGCCGGGAGACAAGCCGTGAGCGCTGCCGACGTCGCCTGGGCTCCGAAGAAATCAAAGCTCGCCGACCTCGGCTTCGTCATCGCGCTGCTGCTCGGCGCCTTCTTCGCGGCCTTCATGGTCGTCGCCGGCAACGGCAGCATCGTCCTCGCGTTCGCCGCTCCGATCGGGCTCATCGTGCTGGCGGCGATCTGGAAGCTGCCGATGAAGTACACGGTGCTCGGCCTGGTCTTCCTGATGTGGACGGCCGACTACCTGCCCGAGTCGCCACAGTCGGGCATGTGGAACTCGCCGCTGTACCCGATTGGCCAGTTCCTCTTCCTGAACCTCTCGGCGTTGACGGGCGTCGCCGCGCTGCGCGTGCCGGGCCTCGACTTCACCGTCGTCGTCCTGATGCTCATCTCGCTGTACCGCCGCGCCACGAAGTCGACCATCGACGAGAAGGCACCCAGCGTGCGGATGCTCAGCGTGCTCTTGATGGCGCAGGTCGCGACCGTGGTGCTGCTCGACATCTGGGGAGTGAACTCGGAAGCGCTGTGGGGCAGCGGCCTGCCGCGCAAAGGCGACTTCAACGAGTCGTTGTGGCAGCTGCGCCAGCTGTTGCTGATGCCGCTGTTCACCTTCCTGATGTTGTACGCATTTCCCGCAAAGCCCGATGACCTGAAGCTGATCGCGAAGGTCGCCATCTACGCGGCATGCGTGAAGTCGCTGATCGGCCTCTTCTTCTACTACTACTTCGTCCGCGGCTCGGGCTTCCCCGTCGAGTACACGACGTCCCACTCGGACACGCTGCTGTTCGTGCCGCTGCTCGCGATGCAGATCGCGATCCTCTTCGAGCGCAAGACGAAGAAGACCTTTCGCGACATGCTCCGGTGGGTGCCCCTGGTGACGTGGGGCATGATTCAGAACGACCGCCGCATCGCCTACGTCAGCCTCGCCGGCTGCTTCCTCACCATCGTCCTGATGCAGCCGTGGGGCTCGGCGAAGCGCACGCTGCTCCGCAACCTGCTCATTCTTTCTCCCGCGATGCTGCTGTACGTCGTGGTCGGGTGGGGGGCTCCGCCGGACAGCAAGATTTTCGCGGGCTCGCAGCTGGTGAAGTCCGTCATCAAAGGCGACCAGGCGCAGGCCGGCGCCGACTACCGCGACATCGAGAACTTCAACGTCCTCTACACCTGGAGCGAGAACGTCTTTCTGCCCCTGGGCTTCGGCCACAAGTTTCAAGAGCCGGTGAAGCTGCCCGACATCAGCATCGCGATGCCGACGTACCAATTTCACCCCCACAACAACATCTTGTGGATGTGGGCCATCGGCGGGCTGTTCGGCTTCTTCGGGCTCTTCGCGCCGCTGGTGGCCGCCGTCTTCCTCGCCGCCCGAAGCTTCAGGGCAGCGACCCTTCCCATCGACCGAATCGCGTCACTCACCGTCATCTCGATGGTGATTGCCCACTTGAACCAGTGCTTCGGCGACATGGGCACCCGCAACTACTTCGGCTCGATGAACTGCGCGATCGCGATGATGGTCGCCAGCAAGCTCGCGGTGCGCACCGGAGCGTGGCCTTCGTCCGTGTCGTCCGCGAAAGAGCTCAGCCGGGTCGAAGCGACGTGACCCAGGCGCCTTTGAAGAACCCTTTCAAAGGCCACCTGCCCGCACTCGACGGGGTGCGCGGCCTCGCGATCGGCCTCGTGCTGCTGGTGCACTTCATCGGCGAGAACCCGGCCACCAACCTCTTCGAAAAGGTGGTGGTGCAGGTGGCGTCTTACGGCTCTTTCGGCGTCGACCTGTTCTTCGTGCTGTCGGGCTTCCTCATCACCGGCATCCTCTTCGATGCGAAGGCGACGCCGAACTTCTTCAAGAACTTCTACATGCGCCGCACCCTGCGCATCTTCCCGCTGTACTACGGGGTACTCGCCGTCCTCTTCCTCGTGCTGCCCTTCATCCCTTTCTTTCAGGGACCAGCGCTCGACACGATGGTCGACCGGCAGGGGTGGGCCTGGGCTTACGCGATCAACGTTCACATCGCGCGCGAAGGGGCGTGGACGCTGCCGTACATCGGCCACTTCTGGTCGCTGGCGGTCGAAGAGCACTTCTATTTGATGTGGCCGCTGATCGTCTGGCTCTGCCCGCGGCCGCTGCTGCTCAAGGTCTGCCTCGGCTTCGTCGTCTTCTCGTTCGGCCTGCGCACCGCGATGTACTTCAGCGAAGTGAACGCGCTCGCCATCTACACCCTGACGCCGTGCCGCTTCGACGCGCTGTGCCTCGGCGGGTTCCTCGCGGTCAGCGTCCGCGGAGAAGGCGACCCGCAGGCGTGGATGGCGTGGCTGCGAAGGACGGGGCGGAACCTGCTCATCCCCAGCGCACTCTTCATCGTCGCCAGCGCCGCCTACAACACCCAGTACCTCTACGGGCGCAACATCCTGCGGCCGATGCGCGAATCGGCGTGGACCTTCTGCTTCGCCGCGATCGTCGCGTTCGCCATCACCTCGAAGAAGGACTCGGTTGTCGGCCGCTTCTTCACCTCGCGCCCGATGACCTTCCTCGGCAAGTACAGCTACGGCCTCTATGTCTTCCACGCGATGCTCAGCTACTACTTCGCCACCCACCACACGCTCGCGTGGTTCGAAGGCTTCATTCCCAACCACTTCCTCGCCATCCTCGCGCAGGCCACCGTGGGCGTCGGGGTCTCGATCGCCGCCGCGCTGCTCAGCTTCCACCTCTTCGAGAAGCGCTTCCTCTTGCTGAAGCTCAAGTACGAGGCCCCGAAGCCGGGGGGCGTACTCGCACCCACTCCTGATTCCAGCCGGGCTGTTCCTTAAGTCCGGCTGACGTTCGCCATGCGGCAGCGCGGGCATTTTCCGGTTACGCTGTTGCGCTCCCGTGCCCATCACCCTCTCGACGATTGTCCGCCGCCAGCCTGGCGCGGACGACAGCACGCTCGACGGTGAGCTGGTGGTGCTCGACGCCGACGGTCGAATGGTACGGGCGCTGAACGGAACTGCCGCGCGGGTCTGGCAGCTGCTCGACGGGCAGCGATCCATCGCCGACATCTGCAATGTCCTCGCGGCCGAGTTCGACGCGCAGGCCGCGGCGATCGAAGCCGACGTGCTCTCTTTCTTGAATGATTTGTGCCGCAAGCAGCTCGCAGTCGGAGGCTTCTGAACATGAGATGGGCCCTTTGTCTTGGCGCGCTCGCGCTGGTGGCATGCACGGCTGAGCGCGTCTCACCCCGCGTCGACGAAGGCACCCTGCCGGTGCAGGTTCTCGACGAGGCGCCGGTGGTGTTCCCTGAAGTGCCGTTCGTCGAGGCCCCCGTTCGCGTCGGCAAAAACCCCTTCGAGCCCAAAGTCGAAGTCTCCATCGTCCCCACCCTCGTCACCGACCCGCCGCTGACCACCGCGCTCTTTGACCTTCGCGAAGTCCACCTCACCGTCGACGTGCTGGGCATCAACCCGTCTGAGTTCGCGGTCGAGTTCACGTCGCCCGAAGGTCAGGTGTTCGATCGCCAGGCGCAGGTGCTCACGAAGACGAAGTACGACCGACAGCAGGTGGCTTTCTCGATGCCTGTCGCAGCGACCCACATCTCGGCGATGCAGATGACGGGCACGTGGAACGCGCGGCTCTTCCACCAGGGAACGTTGATCGCCACCCTGCCTTTCGAGGCGACGCCTTGAACCGCGCGCTCTTGATGATTGCCGCGCTCACCGCCACCGCCGCGCCGGCCGCGCAGTTCACCATCGTCCTCACCAACACGGCGACCAACTCGACCTACGGGTGGTCAGCGGGCCTGCTCACCCTGCAGCCGCTGATAAGCGTCGGCCCGACGCCCCGGCCCGGCACGCTGCCCTACGCGACGTACAGCTTCGCCAACTCGAACTGCAACTTCACCGACGCGTTCTGCTCGGGCGCCTGCAATGACAACGGCAACGCGGCGGTGCTCGCGAACCGCTGGGGCCTGACCCTCGGCACCAATGCGTGGCTGGTGCCTGCGCTGCCCGCGGGCGGCGGCACGGCCACCATCACCTTCGACGCGCCCGTCGGCTCGCAGCTGTCGTACGTCGCGTGGGTCAACAGCACCAGCGTGTTCGACGACTTCGTCGCCATGCACCCGCCCGGAAACCTCACCACGCTACAGGTGCCGCTCTTTAACGGCAGCACGCCGGTCGAGAACGTCGACTTCGTCGTCACGGGCTACGACTCCAACTCGACCAGCCCGACCGACGGCAGCGGCACCACGTGCTCGCCCGAGTGCCCGACCCCGGTCTCGGGTTGCTTCGTCGCGCCGGGCAACGCCTCGTCAGGCACGGGCGGCGGTCTGCCCACGCCTCCGACCCCGAATGTGCGCACGTTCACCGCGAGCACCAGCGTCACCCAGAACCGCCTCTGGTGGTCCAACACCGGACCCCACCAGGGCGTCGTCGTCGCACGAAACACCACCGGCGTGACATGGGCCCCGACCAACGGCGTCTCGTACACCGCAGGTCAGGGAGTCGGCGGCGCAGCAGCGACTGGCTCAATCACGCCGACGACGCGCAACAACACCGCCGACGGCGCCACCTTCACGCTGAGCGACGGCGTTCACCCCGCCGTGGTCTTCGAGTTCGATCGCGACAGCCCGGCGGCGATTGCCGCTGGCCGGGTGCGGGTCGACATCTCTGCGACGGGTATCGACACCCTGGGCATCGGCACCGCGATTGCGACCGCGATCAACGGCACGCCGAACCTCGACATCGCCGCCAGCCTCAACACGAATCAGCCGTACGTCTCGCTCGCGAACACCGTCCAGAGCACCGCGGGCAACGTCGCCATCACCGAGACGGTGACCAACAACAAGTTCGCGGTCGCCGGGATGTCGGGCGGCATCGCTCCGACCGCCACCGTGGTCTACGTCGACAACGGAGCGAACGCGTCCAACAAGTTCACCGACACCGGCGTGACCGCGAACGGGCGATTTTTCTACCGGGCGTACTCGCACGCCAACACATTCAACTACGCCAGCGGCCAGGTGCCGAGCTCGACGGGTTTGCTCACCCAGGTGACCTCGAGCGCGAGCCCGCTGTCGAAGTGGTGCTACGCGGTGGGCTTCGCGTCGCTGACCCAGCCCGTCACCAGCCTCGGCACCGCGGTCTACACGTCGAACGGCTCAGGCTCGGTGACCGCCAACATCACCACTCCGGGCACACCCGCTACGGATGGCGACGAGCGCTGGCGTCCCGTCCAGCTCACCGGCGCGACGCAGAGCCGCCCGCTGCTGGTGCCGACCGAAATCGGCGAGCTGCTCATCACCGGCGACTTCGGCGGGAAGGTCACTGCCATCAACCCGGCGACGGGGGCGGTGGTGTGGACGACCCCATCGCTCGGTGACCGCATCCAGGCCCAGCCCGTGGCGCAGCTGAAGGCCTTCGTCGGTTCCTTCGGAGCGGCCGGCACGACGTACCTCGCGTCGCACCCGAATCGAGACCTCATCTTCGTCGGCACGCGCAACGCGAGCATCACCACCAACAAGGTCTACGCGCTCTCGTCGCTGAACGGCACCGTGGTGTGGACTTACCAACCTGGCAACCTCGACTTCGTCGGCGGCGGCATGGCCGTCGACTACGCGCGCAACCGGCTCTACGTCGGCGCCCACAACGGCCTACGGGTGTTGAACTCGGTCACCGGCGCGCAGACCTCTTCGCTGCTCTCGGGAGTCCAGCTCGACTACGGCGTGAACCTCGACTTCACCGGCGGCGTGGCAAGCTCGGTGATGACGGTCTCAGCGGGTGGCGTCGCGTACGGCATCTCGCTGGCGACCGAGGCACAGGTGTGGACCACCAACCTCGGCGGAGGAACCTCTTCGTGGCTCTTCCCCACCGGCGGCGGCTTCATCGCGTCGATGCAGAGCGCAGCGATTCGCCGCTACAACGTCGCGGGCTCCACGGTGACGCAGCAGTGGGCGCGCACAGGCATCGGCATTCCCGCTGGCGCGACGGTCGACTATGGCACCTCGAAGATTTTCGCGGGCAGCAGCGATGGCACCCTGCGCCAGATTGACTTCAACGACGGCGGCGTCGACAAGACGTACGTGGTGTCGACCGTTGCGCCTCTCTTCGTTGGCTTCCCCACCCTCGACAAGACAGTGAGTCGCCTTCACGTTGGCACCGCAGATGGCCGAATCTGCGCCTTCCCGATTCCTCTTCCGTGACCCCCTCGCCGACCCCTCCTCCCGTCGTGAAGAAGCAGCCCTACGAGCCACCGAAGGTGCGGTGGGAATACGAGTTCACCGCGCTCGCGCAGGTCTCCGAGCCTCCTTGCATTCCCGGGCAGGACCCGCGCTGCACGCCTTAGCGCTGTAGCCGCGGGCCGAGCTCGGTCGCGAGCCCTTCGAGCCGGGCGGCGATCGCGTCGCCTTCCGCGACCAGCCTTAGCTTCAGCCGCTTCCGGCTTCCCAGCACCAGGAAGAGCCGCGCGTCGCGGAGCGCGTCTGCCCGTCGCTCGAGGAACACGCGGGTGAACCACGCCAGCGGCAGCGTCGCCATCAGGGTGACGAGCCCCGCTGCGGGTGAGAGCTGCGTCCACGCCAACACCGTGAGCAGCGCCCACCAGAACGGAGCGAGCACCAGCAGCGTCAGCACCTTGTACGTCGCCTCGATGTCCGCCTCGGGCTTCAGCGCCTTCACCACCCCAATCGGGATGAAGTACGGAATCGCGAACAGCACCATCCCCAGCACCACCAGCGGCAGGCCGGCCAGCCAGAGCAGGTTACGCAGCATGAACCAGGCAACCGTCGCGGGGCGGTACGCGTAGGTCAGCTCCTTGGCGCGCGCATCGACGACGCCGATGCGGTGCTTGAACGAGAGCACGTCGGTCTTCAGCAGCTCGAACCGTTCGGGTTGTTCGTCGCGCAGCAACTGCATGCCGCGGGCAAAGGCGCGCAGGCGGTCTGAGTCGTGCGCTTCGTCGCCGACCTTCAGCGCGTACAGCGACTCGGCGATTTCAATCAACGGCAGGTCTTCCCACTGCTCGAGGTTCAGCGTCACCGCGCGCAGTCCAGCAGAGATCGCTTCCGTCAGGCGGCGCGCGGCCTCGAACGGATCCTGCCCGGCGGCGGGCACGAAGGCCGCGGCGTCCATCGGGGCTCCGACCTCGATGCGGACCTGCGAACGGAAGCGGTCTTTCTCGCGGTAGTTGAGGCCGACGGGCACGATTCTGACCTTCGCGCCCTGACGCACGGCTTCCAGCGCGATGCGGGCACAGCCGGTCTTCAGCTCGGAAAGCTGCGGCTCCGAGTGACTCTTGCCTTCGGGGAACAGGGTGATCGCCCGCCCCTTGAGCAGCGCCTCGACGCTCGCCGTCAGCGTGCCTTCGTTCTTTGCCATCTCGGCCGCGTTGTCCTGCCGGCGGAACACGGGCAGCGCGTGCATCGCGCGCAACATCGAGCCGAGCACGGGAACCTTGAAGAGTGGAGCCTTGGCGAGGAACGTGACGTGGCGCTTCGTCTTCGCGAACATCAGCCCCGGGTCGACGAGGCCGTTGGGGTGGTTGCCCACGTAGATGACGGCGCCGTCGAGCAGCAGCCCACCCGACGGGTCCTCGATGGGCTCGAGCCGGTAGAAGAGCTCGAGCAGCAAGGAAATGACGGCGCGAAAGGCGCGGTAGAACAGCACCTAGCTCTTCGAGTCGTCGCGCTTGAGGAACTTGTCCTGCGCCTCGTAGCCCGAACGCTCGAGGCGCTTGCGTTCGAGATCGTCGGCGGCGGTCTTCAGCATCGTCGACAGCGCCCTCAGGCTCTCGGTGAAGATCCGTTCGAGCTGATCTTGCCGTTCCCGCCTCGCGGCAGTGGAGTTTTCCCGGCGCAACAACTTGAGGAGTGGAAACCGCATGCCCCGCCACCATATGGGAAGCCCCACCAATGAAGAAAATCGGTTTCCTGGGGCTGGGGTTGATGGGCAGCCGGATGGCGAAGAACCTGGCCGCCAAAGGCTTTACCGTTCATGCGTGGAACCGGACGCCGGCCCGAATCGGCGAGCTTGCTGGCGCTGGCGTCATTCCCGCCGCCACGCCCCGCGCGCTGGCTGCCGAGGTCGACGCGTTCTGCACCTGCGTCTCTGACCCCGCAGCGCTGCGCGACGTCGCGCTCGGCGCCAACGGCCTGCTCTCGGGCGCGAAGAAGGGGCAGCTGTTCATCGACTTCAGCACGGTGTCGGGTGAGCTCACGAAGCAGCTCGAGGCTGACTTTGGCGCCCGCGGCGTCGACTTTGCCGAGGCCCCCGTCACCGGCTCGAAGAATGGAGCCGAGAAGGGGACGCTGGTCATCATGACGGGCTGTTCGCCGCAGACGTTCGCGCGCTGCAAACCGATTTTCGATGCGGTCGGCGAGAAGGCAATTCACTGCGGCCCCGTCGGAGCGGCCACACAGGTGAAGCTCGCTGGCAACGTCCTCATCGCCGCGATGCTGCAGGCACTGTCGGAAGGCATGCTGCTCACCCAGAAGGCGGGCGTCGACGTGCGCAAGCTGCTCGAGGTCGTCGCGGCGTCTGGCTTCCGCTCGCCGTACTTCGACTTCAAGGGGAAGGCGATTCTCGAGCGCGACTTCGCCACCCACTTCTCAATCGACCTGATGCACAAGGACCTTGGCCTCTTCCTCGACAGCGCCGCCAGGGAGAAGGTGCCGACGCCGACTGCGGCGAGCCTGCGCGAGACGTACAACGTGGCCCGCTCCGCCGGGAAAGGAGACCTCGACATCGCCGCCGTCGTCACCGCTTTCGAGGGGCTCGCTGGCACCCGAATTGTGTAAACGGATTAACAAGGCTGTTGATTTACACATTTTCAGAAAGCGCGGGGGGCTCTGCGCCTCCTTGTCAATTCCCGGTAGTCTGGTGGTCCGTTGGCCGACCAAGGGGATTGAACGCATGACCCATCTGCCTGGAACAGTGGTTCGCCTCGAGAGTGGTGGTTGGGCGCAGTACCGCCATGTCGAAACGCACGGCCCGAATCCGATGACGCTGCTGGTCGCGGTCGAGCTCACCGAGGAAGAGGCGCGCAAGCTCCTCCTCCCCTCGCTGTCGCCCGTCGTTGACGTGCTCCACTGAAGCCTCGGTCTGCCCCGTAAGCTGTTGATCGCGGGGGGCCCCCTCTCCCCCGTCGAGTCCAAGCCATTCGATCGAATTCGATCGAAGGTTTCTGGCGCACTGCGGCATTCGATCGAATTCGATCGAAGATTTCTGGCGCGCTGCGTCGCGTTCTTTCGAATTCGATCGAACAGCCTGAATGCCGCACCGCGGCATTCGATCGAATTCGATCGAATGGCTTACGGGGTGAGGTCGCCAGTGGGGCCGACCTTCACACCGGACTTCGGGAAGTCGAGGGCGGTGAGCTCCTTGACCATCTTTACAGCGCGGGCCTGCGGATCCTTTTTCGGGATGCCTTCGCCTTCCTGTTGGGTGGGCAGCAGCTTCCCGCGGACGAACTTTCCGTCTTTGGCGAGCTCGACCTCGAGGACTGCTCCAATCTTCAGGGGGCCTGAGAGGTTGAAGCGCCCATAGGTGGCGAAGTTGCCAAGGGAGTACGCGATGAGGTGGCCGTTGTAGACCTCGATGCCACGCAGCACATGCGGGCCGTGGCCGATGACCACTGCGGCGCCGGCATCGATGACGCCGCGGGCGAACGAGGGCAGGTCGCCGCGGTTCTCGCCCAGGTACTTCTCGACGCCCATCACCACCCGGCTGGCCTTCGTCCCCTCACCGCCGCCATGGAAACTGACAATCACCAGGTCGGCCTTCGTCTTTGCTTCTTTCACCAGGGCCTTCGCCGCGGCGAGATCGTTCACGTCGTTCACGCCAGCCGAGGTGTGAAAGCCGACCAACGCGACCTTCCGGCCATCGGGCAGCAGGCGGACACCGATCGACCCTTTGGCGCCGCTCCAGGTGATGCCCGCACCATCCAGCGTCTTTTCCGTTTCCCGGCGGCAGATGTCTCCGAAGTCGCCCGCGTGGTTGTTGGCAGTCGACGCGAGGTCCACGCCGACGTCGACCAGGTGCTTCACGTAGCGGGTCGGGCTGCGAAACGCGTAGCAGCTGCCCGTCTTCTTGCACTTGGTGGTCTCGCCGTTGTCGCACAGCGGCCCCTCGAGGTTCGCGAAGGTGAGGTCGGCGTCTCTCAGCCAGTCGGCCACGTCGTCCAGCGAGTGCGCCGCGTCGTCGGGCGGAAGAAACCCTGCGGGCACCGTGGTGCCGAGCATCACGTCGCCGACGGCGCGGATGCGAAGCGTGGGCTCAGCGGGCTGGGCGACGACGAGCAGAAGAATCGAGAGCACGCCCGCTACTTACCGCGGAAGAACGCCGCGTTTTTCTCGATCGCTGCCGCGTGCTCGGCTGGTACCGAGGACTCGTCGTAGATCGCTCCCACCGGGCAGGCCGACTCGCACGCTCCGCAACAGATGCAAATGTCCGGGTCGATGAACATCTGGGTGCGCTCGGCTGGAGGCAGGGCAAGCGCAGCGGCCACCTGCAGCGACCCGTGAATGGCGTCGACCGGGCAGACGGTCACGCAGGCGGTGTCACAGACGGCGACGCACTTGTCGGTGATGACGTAGCTCATGCCGTCACCCACTTCACGCCTCGGGCCTGGTGCCGACGCCGCAGTTCCGACGGGATGCGAGCGGCCGAGCACCGATATTTCGGTGACCGGTGCAGCTTTTTCGGCATTCACCGAGATATCGTTGCGGGGTGCTCACGCTCATCCGCGCCCTCGCCGATGCCCACACGCCGGCTTCGATTGCCCAGGCGCTGGTGGGGGCGATGCCCGGGCTGCTCCAGCTGAAGCTGACGGTGGGAGGCACCGCCTGGACGCTGGGCCCGAAAGAGACCCTTAAGTCAGCCCCGGCCGCTGCGGTGGAATCGCCAGCTGACCTCCTGCCCGCCCACAGCCGCCGGCCTGAGGCCATCGCCGCGCGTCAAGCAGGAGCGGCGCGCCTCTGGACCTTCTGCCCCACGCCCGGCAGCAGCCTCACGCTCGCGCTCGCGTCGCGGTCGACGACATCTGACGCCACCCTCGTCGCCCTGGTCTCTTTGGCGCTGCGCCACGTCGAGGTGGTGGCGCGCGTGGCCGAGCTTTCGCGCCGGGCCCAGCGCGACACGACCCAGCTGCAGCAGGCTTTGGCCGAGGTGACGCTGCCGCCCGGGCTGGTCGCCGCCGGCCCCGCGATGCGCGCGGTGCTCTTCGACCTCGTCCCACTCGTCGCCCGCCAGCCGACCACGGTGCTGCTGCGCGGAGAAACGGGCACCGGCAAGGAAGTCATCGCGCGCCGAATCCACGCCGCGTCGAACCGCGCGAACCGCCCCTTCCTCAAAGTGAACTGCGGCGCGCTGCCCGAGCAGCTCGTCGAGAGCGCCCTCTTTGGCCACGAGCGCGGCGCCTTCACCGGTGCCAACAGCCGCCACCTCGGCCTCTTCGAGCGCGCCGACGGGGGCACCCTGCTGCTCGACGAAGTCGCCGAGCTGCCGCTGGCCGCCCAGGTGAAGCTGCTGCGCGTGCTGCAAGACGGCGACTTCGAGCGTGTCGGCGGCGAGCGAACCCTTCACGTCGACGTCCGCATCCTCGCCGCCACCCATCGCCCGCTCGAGCAGCTCGTCGCCCGCGAGGCCTTCCGCGCTGACCTCTTCTACCGGCTCAACGTCTTTCCCATCACCCTGCCTCCACTGAGAGAACGCGCTGAAGAGCTCGCTCCGCTGACGCACGCGATCGTCGCGCGGCTCAGCCAGCGCTTGAATCGGCCTGCTCCACAGCTCTCGACCGCCGGCCTGAAGCGCCTGCAGCACCACGCGTGGCCCGGCAACATTCGCGAGCTCGAGAACGTGCTTGAGCGCGCGCTGCTGCTCTCGCCCGGGGACACGCTCGTCATCCCGCCGCTCGACGCAGCGACGGCTCCCACGCCGCGCCTGGCGACCGCTGAGCGCCTCGACGACGCCCTGCGTGACGCGATTCAAGCAGCGCTCGACGCGTGCGACGGCAAGGTCTTCGGGCCGAACGGCGCCGCGCAGCGCCTGGGCCTCAAGCCAACGACCCTGCAGAGCAAGCTGAAGAAGCTGGGGCTCAGCTCATCACGAGCGCAGTCGTCGAGTCCGCGCCGAACTTCGTGATGTTGACGCCGACGCTGTGCATCAGCGTGAGGAACAGGTCGGACTTGTGCGGCTCGTTGCTGAACTTCAGGTGACGGCCCGGCGTCAGCGCACCACCGGCAGCGCCCGCGACGATGATCGGCAGGTTCTTGTGCTCGTGCAGATCGCCGTCGCCGAGCTCGGACGAGAGGAAGATGCAGCTCTTCGAGAGAATCGACTCGCCGCCTTCGTCGAGGCCCTTCAGCTTGCCGAGGAAGTAGGCGAACTGTTCCATCTGCCAGGTGAGGATGGCGCGGAGCTGGGCGAGGTTGTTGGCTGCTCCGTGGTGGTGCGACGTGCCGTGCCAGCCCGCGTTGATGGGCGCGCCGTTCGCGGTGAGGAAGGGGAAGGCGAGGTCGCTGCCCGCGCGGTCGAACATGAAGGTCGCCACGCGCGTGACGTCGCACTGCAGCGCGAGCACCATCACGTCGGTCAGCTGCTTCATCTGGGTGCGGATGTCGCCCGTCGGCGGAGGCCGCGTGCCCGGCATGCACGCCACCGAGCCCGCGGGCGACGACAGCCGCTGCTCGAGCTCGCGCACGCCCGACAGGTACCCTTCGAGCTTCTGCTTGTCGCCCGCACCGAGCTTCGCCTTCAGCTCGGTCGCCGAGCCGAGCACCGAGTCGAGCACGCTCTTCCGGTAGAAGAGCCGCTTCTGCTTCTCGGCCATCGTCAGCATCGAGTCCGGGCCCGCGAAGAGCCGGTCGAAGAGGCTTCCCGCGCGCGTCTCTTTCGCCAGCGGCGTCGTCGCATCTGCCCACGCAATCGCGCTGCGAATCGGCACGTCGCCACCATCGCTGTCCGTGCCCAGCTCGATCGATGGGTAGCGCGTGAACTGCTTCAGCTGCGCCGCAGCCGCCTGGTCCATCGAGACGCCGCCCAGCGTGCCTGCCCCTCCCGGCGAGATGCAGCTCAAGAAGCTGCCCGTGCCGCGCGCGTGGCCGCAGCTGATGTTCGACATCTCGGCCGGAGGATTCCGGATCCCCGACAGAACCTGAATGTCATTCTTGAAGGGAAGCAGCGGCTGCATGATCGGCGACAGCGTGTACGCCGCGCCGGTGCCCGTCGGAGTCCAGTCGTCCTTCAGCGAGCCGCCCGCCGTGGTGCGGTAGTAGCCGTTGGGCAGGTACCAGGCGATCAACCGCAGCGCCTTGCCCGCCTGCGCGTGCGCCGCGCGCGGCATCATCGCCTCGAGGAAAGGCAGGCTTAAGCACACCCCCGCCGCCCGCAGCATCGTCCGTCGAGAAAGCTTGAAGGTCATGGCGTCACCACCACTTTCCCGCGCCTTTCGCGGAACTGCGCCGTCTTCACCACCTGCAGCGCCAGCGCATTGAGTCGGTGCCCGGTCTTCGACATCTGCAGCGTCAGCGTATCGAGCGCGCACTTGTCGTTCGTGTTGTTGAGCTCGCGGCCGATGGCGTAGGTCAGCATCTTTCGCGAGATGCAACGCGGGACGCGGGCGTCGTCTTTCAACACCTTCGACAAATCTCCGGCGCCGTCGAAGGTGCGGCCGTCGGGCAGGCCACCGGTGGCGTCGATGGTGAGCGTGCCGTCTTTGTCGCGCCAGTGGCCGACGCCGTCGTAGTGCTCCATCGAGAAACCAATCGGGTCCATCTGAACGTGGCAGCCGGCGCACTGGTCGTTGCTGCGGTGCGCTTCGGCGAGCTGGCGCAGCGTCTTGCCGGTGGCGTCAGCGCCTTCCGGAAGCGCGGGCACGTTGGGCGGCGGAGGCGGCGGCTCCTGGCAAAGCAGCTGGTCGAGCACCCACTTGCCGCGCTTCACCGGCGACGTGCGGTTCGGCGTCGAGGTGAGGGTGAGGATGCTGGCCTGGGTGAGCAGGCCGCCGCGCTGCGGGGTGTTCAAGTCGACGCGCTGCATCGCCGTGCCGATGATGCCCGGAATGCCGTAGTGCCCGGCGAGCCTTTCGTTCAAGTACGTGTAGCGGGCATCGAGCAGCTCGAGCGCGCTGCGGTCTTCGCGAATGAAACTGCGCATGAAGAGCAGCGTCTCGTCGCGCATCGCCGTCTTCAGCTCGCCGTCGAAGCCCGGGAAAACATCCAGCGCAGGGCTCGCGGGGTTCAGCGTGCGCAGCTTGAGCCACTGCGCAGCGAACACGTCGACCAGCGCGTCGGCCTTAGGGTCTGCCAGCAGCCGCAGCGCCTGCGCCTCGAGCACGGCCGGGTCGGTGAGCTGGCCGTCTTCGGCGATGCGAAGCAGCTCGTCGTCGGGAGTGCTCGCCCAGAGGAAATACGAGAGCCGGGTCGCGAGCTCGACGCTGGTGAGGGGGTGCGCGACGACGGTGTCGGGCAGGTCGTCGAGCTCGGCCTTGAAGAGGAACTCGGCCGAGGTGAGCACGCGCTTGAAGCCGAGGCGGATGCCGGTCTGGAAGTCGTCGCCCTGCCCCTTCGCGACCGCGACCATCGCGACCAGCGTGTCGAGCTCGGCGTCAGTGACGGGGCGGCGGTAGGCGCGGTGGGCGAACTCCTGGAAAATCTTTCGCGCGCAGACAGCTTCACCGCCGTCTTTCGCCGGGTCGCACGAGAAGGTGCGCATGCGCAGCGCCTCGCGGGCGGGGTTCGGCGGGTTGGTGGGGCCTTCGACCTTCAGGAAGTCAACGCCAAGGTCGCGGTCGTACGCTCGGGCGACGTTGACGTTGCGAATCTGGATGCGGTGGTTGCCGGCCGAGACGGTGACGGTGACGGGGATGACGACGGGCTGCGCGCGCGGCGCTTTCACGTCGGACTGGTGGACGACCTTGCCATCGAGCAGCACGTTCAGCTTCGCCGCCACCGAGCCGGCCTGGAACACGCGCACCGAGATGACGTAGTCGCCGTCGGCCGGAAACGCCTCGAGCTTGTCGAGGTAGTAGTCGTGCTCCCACATGTCGAGCGTGGGCGTCGCGGGCGTGCCAGCGGTGGAGTTGATCGGCCCGAAGCACGTGTAGTCCGAGCCCGGAGGCCCCATGCCGCCTGGACACATCGCCGCGTGCAGCGACCGCGCGTCGTACTGGCGGGTGATCGGGCTCGCAGGAGGCAGCAGCGCAGCGTCGACGATTTTCGAAGCGGTGCTCTCGTAGAGCTCGAGCAACAGGGGAGACATCGCGAGCACGTCGCCGTTGTTGTCGAAGCTGGCCGAAGGGTCTGGCGGGAAGACGTTGGCCGGGCTGGTCGTGTCGCCCAGCAGGTCGCGTACGGTGTTGTTGTACTCGACCCGGTTGAGCCGCCGAAGGGTGACGTGGCCCGGGTCCGCGCAGACAGCCGCGTTGAGCACGCTTTCCGGGACGTTGATCCGCCCCTCGCAGGCAACCAGTGCCCCGAGGGCGGCGATGACAACCAGCGCGCGCATGAGCCCACTCCCATAGCAACGAATGGGGGCGCATGAAAAGCCGTGCTAGGGACGGGCGCGTGTCGAAGAACGCCTTTCACATTCCCTCGCTCGACGGCCTGCGCGCGGTGAGCTTCGGCATCGTCTTCGTGGCGCACGCGGGCCTCGAGAAATGGGTGCCCGGCGGCTTCGGGGTGACGGTCTTCTTCTTCCTCTCGGGCTTCCTCATCACCACCCTGATGCGCACCGAGTTCGAGAAGTCGGGCACGCTGAACTTGAAGGCGTTCTACCTGCGCCGGGTGCTGCGCATTCTGCCGCCGTTCTACTTCGTGCTGACGATCGCGACGGTGCTGACGGCGGTCGGGTTTCTCGCGGGCGAGCTGAACCGGCAGGCGGTGGCGGCGCAGTTTCTTCACTACGCGAACTACTGGATCGTGGCCCACGGCTACTCGGGCCAGGCGCTGGGCACGGGCGTCTACTGGTCGCTGGCCGTCGAAGAGCACTTCTACTTCCTCTTCCCCTGGCTCTACCTGCTGCTGCGCCGTTTGCGCGCGAGCCACCGGCGGCAGGCGATCGTCATCTGGAGCATCTGCGGGTTGATTCTGCTCTGGCGCTGCTTCCTGGTCTTCAAGCTGGGCGTCGACACCGACCGCACGTACCTGGCCAGCGACACACGATTCGACTCCATTCTCTTCGGCTCTGCGCTGGCGGTGTGGAACAACCCGGTGCTCGATGGAGACCCGAAGGGCAGCCCCACGCTCTGGAAGTTCGTGCTGCTGCCGCTGGCGATCTGCGGGCTGCTGGTCGGCTTCCTCTGGCGCGATGATCAGTTCCGCGAGACGGCGCGCTACACGCTGCAGGGCGTCGCGCTGATGCCGATCTTCATCTGCGCGATTCGCTGGCCTGACTTTCTGCCCTTTCGCGTTCTCAATACGAAGGTGATGTCTTTCCTCGGCGTGCTCTCGTACTCGCTGTACCTGACCCACCACGTGATTGTGTTCGGCGTGCAGAAGCACCTGCCGGAGTTGCACGGGGTGGTGCAGGGCCTCATCGCTTTCGGCCTCACGCTGGGCCTGTCGTACGGCATCTACCTGGCGATCGAAAAGCCGTGCGCCCGCCTGCGCAAACGCCTCAACGCCTGAAAAGGAGCAGCAGATGCGAACTGCCTTTCTCGTTGGACTCATGTGCCTCGTCGTCGGTTGCAAGTCGGGCTCGGCGGCAGCGGCAGAACGCGACTACAAGAAACCGGTGAAGCCCGCGAAGGGGCTGGTGCCGGCGCCGCTGCTCTCGCGGGGCAAGTCGGTGGACAGCAACCTGATGGCGAGCAGCGCCAACAAGCTGACCGACGGCAAATACAAAGACGGCTCTTGGGCGGCGAAGATGCCGACGGCCGAGAAGCCAGCGTGGGTGCAGATCGAGATCGGCCGCGGCCCCGAGAAGCTGCTGCTCGCGTGGACGGCGTCGGGCTGCTTCAACCACAAAGAGACGCAGTACGGCGGGCCCGGCAGCTACCGCATCGAAGTCTCCCCCGACGGGAAGACCTGGAAGACCGTCACCACCGTGACGAACAACGAGTACCGCACGCGCGAGCACGGCTTCGACTTCACCGGCAACAGCTACGTGCGGTGGGTCGTCACGGGCCCGAGCAAGGACACTTACGAGTACGGCATTCAGCCAGACGAGCTCGACATCCACGACATCAGCGGCGGCGCGGAAGACACCTGGTTCTTCCTCGGCGACAGCATCACGGCGATGGCGTTCAACCGCAGCCCGAAGACGCAGCCGTCTTTCGCCGAGCTGATTGCGAAGAAGCACCGCGGCCACTTCCCGATGATGCTCAACGGCGGGCAGGGCTTCGAGAAGAGCAGCGACGGCGTCGCGCGCCTGCCCCGGCTGCTCAAAGAACACCCCGAGGTGAAGTACTGGGCGATTGGCTACGGCACCAACGACACCGCTGGGAACAACGAAGACATCGCGTCCTTTCAGAAGAACCTGGAGGACATGATCGCGATGTTGAAAGAAGCGAAGCGCGTGCCGGTGCTCGCGCGAATTCCGTACGCGCCGAAGGAGCACGACACGATTCCGAAGTTCAACGAGGTCATCGACGCGCTGACGAAGAAGCACGGCCTGAACCCCGGGCCCGACCTCTACGCGCACTTCAAGGCGCACGTCGACGAGCTCGAAGACGGCCTGCACCCGAACGAAAGGGGGGCCGCCTCGATCAACCGCCTCTGGGCCGCTGCGATGGATCCGCTCTACTGAGCAGCGTCGCGCGCAGAAACGCAGGCGCTGCGGGCGTGGGGGAAAAGTAGAAGCGTTCCGGCGGCGTGTTCTGCAGCAGCCTCGTAGCAATCTGAAACACGGCGGCCCGGGTCGCCGGCAAGTCGTCCGGCAGCAGCGTGTTCGACAGCAGCATCGGCAGGAAGTCTGCCGGGGCGATGGGCTCGAGGCGCTCGACGTCGCTCCACCCAAGCGTGCCCAGCAACTCCACCGGAGCACTCACGGCGAGCCCGGTGTTCCAAGGAGTGCCTTGCGCGAGGCCGTCGCCACCCAGGACGACGAGCTCATCTGCCAGCCGCAACATCCCCGCCTGAGCAGCGAGCTGACCCAGAGTCGACTTCCCCGCCCCGCTCTCTCCCAACAAAACCGCGCCGGCGGCGCCATCGGCGACCGCAACACCATGAACGAGCAGCCTGTTGCGCCGGAGCAAGGCCACTGAGAGCATCAGTTTGACTACCGACTCGATGCCGAAGCGCTCGTTGGCACCAACGATCGCTACGCCTTGTGCTGTCTGCGTCGCCTCGAACCCAGCTCCGGCAATCTGATCGCCTCGGACGACGGGCATTTTACGAACGCCTAACGGTACAGGGCGGCCGTCGCTGCGGAAGTGTACTGCTGGAAGGCCGGGACGGCTGGCGCAGAAGAACTGCTGCCATGCACTGGCAAGCGCGTCGGCCACTTGGCCGGGTGCGAGTTTGATGGTGAAGCTTACTTCAGCGACCTCGATGCTCAGGCTGACGTCGAGTTCGTGTGTACTTGTCAGCGACGAATACGAACTCAAGCTATCTTGGAAGGGGGCTGCCGCAAGAGCTCGAGCCGAGAGCCAATGCGGCCAAGCAAACGTATCGAATAATTCGAGTCTTCAACATGCGCCCCTTCCAAGTCACTCGGTGACAATTGTTTCAATCTACTAGCGGCGACAGCCGCCGTCAGCGAAGCAACAGTAGCCGTTCGTGGTGTTGCACGTGCTGCCGGCCAACGAAGCGCATCCATTGTTAGGCGCATCACACGAAGGGAACAGATATCCGAACGGCGTCGGGCCACCATCGGCGAAGTTCAGGCTGTAGCACGAGTACTGGTTGGCACTGACGCCACCGCCCGGGCGCTGAGTCTTGCCTTGTCCAGGGTTGTTGCAGGTCGCGATACACACGTCGAACGGGTTTTGCGTCGTACCAAGGGGGAGATAGATGCCGCTTGGCCCACAGCCGTTGACGCCGCCCCATTGCTGACTGCCGTCCAAGTTAAAGTAGGACATGCAGTAGCCGCCGGGGAAAATCGACCCCTGTGCAGAGGCCGGATCTGGATAGCAGATCGCGAACGACGAATTCGGCGGGTTCGCGCAATCGGACGCTGTGGTGCACGCGAACCCCAGCTTGTTCGGGGGCTGGCCAGCGTCGTATGCCGGCAGCGGATCGAGCCAGCAGATGCCCGCGCCTGCAGGCGCACCCGAGACGTAGCAGGTGTAGCCGGTGCGGCAGGTCGACTGCGTTCCGCCGTTGGGGCAGTTCGCCAGACAGACCTGCTCGTACTCGCCGAAGAGATCGAGCCCGAAGCCCTGGCTGCAGGTGTTGCCCGTCGGGCAGTTGCCCTGTGCCTGACCCGTGCAGGGCAGCGTGCAGTAGCCCTGGGGGTAGGTGAAGTTGGTGCTCGTGGTCAGCTTGCACTTCGCGTTCGTGCCCAACGAGGCGCACTGCGAGTTCATCGTGCACGTCGCGCCGACCGCGACCGACGCGGTGCCGCAGACGCCGTTGTTGCAGGTCTGGCCGCCGAGGCATGCCTGGCACGCATTGCCGCCGATGCCGCAGCTGCCGATGCCCTGAACTGCAGTCGGCTGGCAGGTGTTGGCCGAGGTGCAGCAACCGCCGCAGTTGGCCGCGCTGCAGGCCACCGCGCCGCCGCCGCCGCCGACTCCGCCGCTGCCGCCGCCGACACCACCGCTGCCGCCGCCGACTCCACCGCTGCCGCCGCCGACACCACCGCTGCCGCCGCCGACACCGCCGCTGCCCCCGACACCACCGCCGACGCCACCGCTGCCGCCGCCGACGCCACCGCTGCCACCGCCCGTGCCGCCCGCGACGCAAGCGCCATTCATGCAGATGTTCGTGCCAGTGCAGGCGACGCAGCTCCCGCCGTTGCTGCCGCACGCCACCACCGAGCTGCCCGTGAGACAGGCGCCCGCCGCATCACGGCAACCGCCACAGGTTCCGCCAGCGCAGACGCCCTGCGCGTTGCAGGTCGCTCCGCCGCTGGCCGAGCAGTCGTTGCAGTTGATGCCGCCCGAGCCGCACGCCGTGTCGGTGGTCGCCGTCTGGCAAACGCCGGCCTTCGTACAGGTAGCGCAGGTGGTGTCCTTGCAGACGCCCGCGTTGCAGGTCGCCGCGCCCTGGCAGGCCGAGCAGGTCGCTCCGGCTTTGCCGCACGCCGCCGTCACGCTGCCCGCCTGGCAGGCACCGCTCGCATCGCAGCAACCGGCGCACGACTGGGCGCAGGTCTGGGTCGAACCGCCGCCCGTGCCCGTGCCACCGCCGCTGCCGCTGCCGCCGCCCGTACCGCCGCCGACGCAGGCGTTGGCAGTGCAGCTCTGGCCCGTGGGGCAGGCCACGCACGACTTGCCCATGTTGCCGCAGGTGGCGTTCGTCGACCCGCTTTGACACTTGTCCCCGTCGCAACAGCCGTTACAGTTCGACGGCGAGCACTTTGCGGTGGGCGTGGTGGGACTGCATGCGGGTACTGCCAACGCGGCAATGCCAATCGCGAAACCTGCGACAACCAGTCGAACTTGTTTCATTTTTTAAAGAACCCCTCAGGTACCGGCCGAACTCGTTCGGCTTCGTACCCGAGGGACACCCGAGCTTTCAACCAGGCGCAACTTCCATCGGTCAAAAGGAGGGTTGTGCCCATCGCGCGGGTCGACTCGAATGCCTGCCGTGTTGGATCTGGCGGTGAGGGCGGATGGCCTGGTGAAGCGGTTTGGCAGCTTCACGGCGGTCGATGGCTTGAACATGTCGATTCCGCGCGGGGCGTTCTACGCGTTCCTCGGGCCCAACGGCGCGGGCAAGTCGACCACCATCTCGCTGATGACGGGCATCTACGCGCCCGACGGAGGCTCGCTGTCGATTTTAGGCGTCGACGCCATCGCGAAGCCGCTGGCGGTGAAGAGCCGCATCGGGGTGGTGCCGGAAGAGCTGTCTCTTTTCGAGCGCCTCACCGCGCGGCAGTACCTGACCTTCTGCGGCCGCATGCACGGCCTGTCGGGCGACGAGGCGGCGGCGCGGGGCGAAGAGCTGTTGGCGTTGACCGAGCTGTCTTTCAAGGCCGGGGCGCTGGTGGCCGAGTACTCGAAGGGGATGCGGCGGCGCCTCGCGATCGCGGCGGCGCTCATCCACGCCCCCGAGCTCGTGTTCCTCGACGAGCCTTTCGAAGGCATCGACGTGCTCGCCGCTGGCGTCATTCGCGAGCTGCTCTCAGACCTCTCGCGCCGCAAGGTGACGCTGCTGCTCACCACGCACGTGCTCGAGATCGCCGAACGGCTCGCGACGCACGCGGGGATGATCAAGGCCGGCAAGCTGATCGACGAAGGCAGCGTCGGTGAACTGAAAGAACGCCACCACTGCGACCGCCTCGAGACGGTGTTCGAGAAGCTGATTGGAGTGCCCGTCGCCCGCGACACGCGGCTGTCTTTCTACGGGGCCCCGCCGGCTTGAGCGCGCGCTCCGCTCCGAACTTCCTCACCCACCTGCGGCTGTTGTGGGGCCTGCGCCTCGACATCGGGCTCAACGCGGGCAAGCACCGCGCGCTGTCGGTGCTCGGCTTCCTCGCGTCGAGCACGCCGGCGGTGGTGCTGGGCGCGGGCGCGTACTCGCTGATGGCCCACCCCGTCATCGCGCAGAGCGCGGCGTGGCAGGCCTTCATCTTGAACCTGCTGTGCTTCGTCACCACCGCGGTGTGGGCGACGTGGCCGGTGATGAGCGCGGGCGTCGACGACCACAGCGAAGTCTCGCGCTACGCCGCGTTTCCCATCTCGAGCTTCCGCCTGCTGCTGGCCTCGACGCTGGCGAGCATGGCCGAGCCCCGCGCCCTCGTCTTCTACGGCCCCGTCGTCGGAGCGGCCATCGGCTACACCCGCCTCCACCCCCCCTCGTCCTGGCCGCTGGCGATTCTGCTCTTCGCCGCCTTCGCGCTCTTCAACGCGGCGCTGTCGCGCGTCGGCCTTCACCTGGTGCTGAACGTGCTGCGGCAGCAGCGCAGCGCCGAGCTGATCGGCGGCTTCTTCGTGCTCTTCCTCATTGGCGCGTCGCTCATTCCGCCCATCGACACGTCGTGGCTCACCCAGATCGGCGCGAACGTGAACGCGGTGCCGGACACGTTGATCACCGACGCCGCGCTCGCTTTGGGCCGCGTGCCGCCGGGCTGGTTCGGGCACGGGCTGATCGCCCTCGGCAACCACGCGACGGCGCGCGGGCTCGCCGACTTCCTCGCCCTGCTCGAGCTGATGATGGTCACGATGGTGGTCGCCTACGGCCTGCTGCTGCAGTTCCACCGGCAGTCGGGCCGCGCGGGCCCCGGCCCTTCCGCCAACGCGCGCGCCGGCAACCCCTTCGCCCGCACCAAAGCGCGGTTCACGACGCTGGTGGTGAGAGAGGCGATCGACCTCTGGCACAACCCGCGCGCGCGCCTCCTCGCGTCGGTGCCCTTCATTCTTTCGATTCTCTTGAAGCTGCTCAGTGGCCGAGACCTCTTCGTTTTTCTGCTCGGCGCGTCGGCCGACGCCTGGGTGCTGGGCGGCTTGTCGATCTACAGCTCGGTGGTCATCGCCTCGACGTTCTCGCAGAACACCTTTGCGTACGACGGCCACGGGTTCTCGGTGTTCCTCGCCGCTCCCGTCGAGCTCGGCGACGTGATGAAAGCGAAGAACGTGGTGCACGCGGGGGCAGCGTTTGGCCTGGCGTCGCTCGAGATCCTCTTCTACCGGGTGTACTTCGGCTACGGCACCGCGACGGACATCGCGTGTGCGCTGCTGGGCGTCATCGCGCTGCTGCCCATTCTTCTGGGCACCGGCAACTTCCTCTCGCTGTACTTCCCGGTGAAGTTCCACGCGAACCTGAAGCGCCGCGACAAGATTCCCTTTCTCGCCTCGATGATTGGCGTCGCCGCGGCTTCGGCGGGCTCGGCGCCCTGGGGTTGGGCCCTGAAGCTGCGGCTCGATCAACCTCCCGACGCGACGACCGTGCTGCTGATGGCGCTGTGGGCGGCGCTCGCGTGGATGATTTACCGCGCCGTGCTGCCGAGGGCGCTGACGCTGCTGGTGCAGCGCCGGGAAATCGTGCTCCGCGCCGTCACCCGCGACTGACCTGCACACGGTTTGCACAAACCTTCCCCATTCCTTTCACGGGGCCAGCACGCGCAAGGCACACGCCGCCCGTTGAATGGGCGACATGGAAAAGCTCCCGACCTACCGCCACCCCCGAAGGCTTCTCGCCGCGGGACTCGTTGCTGGACTCCTCGCCAACAGCTGGTTCGTCGAAGGGCCGCTGGGCATCGGCTTCTTCCTCTTCGCGTCAGGCTTCGTGGTGGCGCTGCGACTGCTCGGAGGGCGCGAAGGCTGGCAGCGCGCGGGCGCCGCGAAGCTCTTTCTCATTCCGATGCTGCTGTGCGCCGGGTTCGTAGCGATTCGCGACGCGAAGAGCCTGACCTGCCTGAACGTGGTCACGGCGACCGGGCTTGCGTGCTTGACCGCGCGGCTCTTCGCGGGCGAACAGAAGCTCTGGAGGCTGAAGATGGGTGGCTACCTGAAAGAGACGCTGGCCGGGGCTGCCAGCGCGTTCACCGCGGCGCCCATCGTCCTCTCGCAGTCGGTGGACGCCGGGCAGGCCGTGGAGTCGGCGCGGAAGTTCGGTTGGCCGGTGGTCCGCGCGGCCGCGTTCGCGGTGCCGGTGCTGATTGTCTTCGGCGGCCTGCTGGCCTCGGCAGATCCCATCTTTTCGAAGGTGGTGACCAGCAACCTCGCCGCCCTGTTCAGCGCGGACCTCGCGTCGTTTCTCAGCAGCGCGCTGGTCGTCGCCGGCGTTGGCCTCTTGTGCACGGGCCTGTGGGCGATCGCGAACCGTCGGGCGGACACGAGAGAAGTCTGGCCCGTGCCTCCGAGCCGCCAGCCGCGTTGGGTCGTCGAGAGCTTCGGCATCGTCGGCTCGTTGCTGCTGCTCTTCGGAGCGTTCAGCGTCATCCAGGCTGCGTGCCTCTTCGGGCACGTCGCGCTGCCCGCCCACCTCACCTGGGCTGAGTACGCGCGGCAGGGCTTCTTCCAGCTGCTCTGGGTTGCGGGCCTCGCGCTGGTGCTGATTTCCGCGCTGAACCGCGGCGCGGCTTTTCCAGCCCACTTGAAGAACCCCTTCTCGGTGATGTGCACCGGCTTGATCGCGCTCACCCTGTTGATCCTCGCGTCGGCGGTGAAGCGAATCACGCTCTACGAAGAGGCGTACGGCTTCACCGAAGACCGCCTGTACAGCCACGTCTTTGCCTTCGCGCTGGCCGCGATGCTCGCCTGGCGCGCGGTGACGCTGTGGTCGCTGCCCCAGACCTTCGCGACTGGATCCGTCGCCAGCCTGATTGGCTTCGTGCTGGCGCTGAACGTGCTCAACCCCGACGCCTTCATCGCCGAGAGGAACCTGCAGCGCGACGACGTCGACCGTCACCACCTGTCGACGTTGTCCGCCGATGCTGCCCCGGCCATCGCGGCAATGGCCGCAGCGCCTGCCTTTCGTTCGGTGCTGGAGCTGCGCAGCCGCAACGCCCAGGGGCGCCTGTCCGGGGGCTGGGCCTCTTTCAACTGCGCACGCTGGGCCGCGCTTTCCCGAACGCCTTGATCTGCGCATCAAGCGCAATCGTCCGAAACCATTGGCCGAGCCGGAAACTCTCAGCCGGTGAGCCCGATTATCTCTTCGTACCGCGCACTCTCACTTCATTCAGGGGCTCTTCCGATGACGACTGGAATCACGGCAAACGGATCGATGACGATGGGCGCACGGGGAGCCAACGTGACCCGACTGCAGAACCAGCTCGAGGCCCAGGGCTTCGATGTCGGCGCGGTCGACGGCGTCTTCGGCGACCAGACGAGGGCGGCGGTCGAGGCCTTTCAGCGCCGCGCCGGCCTCACCGTCGACGGCATGGCCGGCAACCGCACGGCGGCCGCGCTCGGTGGCGCCCGCGTCGACAGCTTCGATCCTCCGGCGACCAACAACGCCACGGGCCGCAACGGCCAGGCGTCATTCGACCGGATCACCGACACCGAGTTCGGCAAGATGGCGTCGGGCCAGATCACGGTGAACGGCCACACCTACGACTTCAACTCGGGCGGCCGCCGCGCTGGCCGCGACTACCTGCCTCCGGGCGACTACCAGGTCACCGCGCACCGCAACGAGCGCAGCGACAAGGCCTCGATGATGAGCGGCGGCGTCGGCTACTCCTTCGCCCTCAGCGACAAGTACGACCCCCGCCTGGGCCGCACCCGCACCGATCTGCGCATTCACCCCGACGGCCTCGCGCCGGGCACCGAAGGCTGCATCGGCATCGTCGGTGGCGCCGATGTCCAGCGCCGGTTCCGCGAAGACATGAACGCCGAGCTGGGCCGCAACGGTGGCCGCTACACCCTGCATGTTGGTTAGCGCTTCCCGTTGGTGGTAGTCCGTTTAAGTGGGCCGCGCGTTGCCAGGGATGTTGTTGGGCGAGCTGAGCGATGAGCTCGGCAGCCGGACGCGCGCGCTCGAGACGCTGAAGTGGTTGTTCGCGCAGCGCCCGCTGCCCACGTCGCTTCCCGACGCGGTGCCGGGCGTCAGCCAGAAGGTGTGGTCGGCCTTCAAGGCGCGCGGCGGGCTGACCCTGCCGCAGGTGAAAGAACGGCAGGTGTCGTCCGATGGCACCACGAAGTACGCGCTCGATTTCGGCGGCACGCTGGTCGAGACGGTGCGCATTCCGACCGAACGGCGCAGCACCATCTGCGTCTCGAGCCAGGCGGGCTGCAGCCGGCGTTGTGTGTTCTGCGCGACCAAAGAGCTCGGCTTCCACCGGCAGCTGAAGGCGGAAGAAATCGTCGCGCAGTACCTGGTCGCGCGCGCCGAGGCGCCGCCCGAAGCGCCCGCGCGCAACGTCGTCTTCATGGGCATGGGCGAGCCATTCGACAACCTCGACGAGGTGATGCGGGCGGTCGAGGTGCTGACCCAGGCGCCTGCTCCGCAATTGAAGGCCACCTCGGTCACCGTTTCGACGTCCGGCGTGCTGCCGGGCATGCGCCGGTTTCTCGCCGAGTCGTCGGCGTCGCTGGCGCTGTCTCTCAACGCCACCACCGACGCGCAGCGCGAGCAGCTGATGCCGCACAACAAGACCTGGCCCATCGCGGCGCTGCTGGGCGAGCTGCAGCAGGACACGCGCCCCCACCGCGAGCACTTCATCGAGTACGTGCTCTTCGACCGAGTGAACGACACCGACGCCGATGCCGATCGCCTGGTGGCGCTGATGAAGCCGCTGCGCGCCCGGGTGAACCTGATTCCCCACAACCCCTTTCCCGGCTCGCCGCTGAAGGCACCGTCGGACGAAAGGCTGCGGCAGTTTCACGCGCGGGTGGTGGCGAAAGGGCAGCTGTGCCTGGTGCGATGGCCCCGGGGCCGGGAAATCGCCGCTGCGTGCGGTCAGCTGGTGTTGGCGAACAGCGCGCAGGGATTCGAAACTCCTCGCAGCGCGGTGTGATTGAATCGGCGCGTCCATGACCCGCGGAGTGCTCTGCCCAAAATGCGCGACGGTCGCCAACGCGACTGCGACGGTCTGCCCGAAGTGCGGCACCTCGTTCGGCACCGGCACGGAGGATCCGCAGACGGGCCTGGCGAAGAAGCCGCGCGCCGCTCCCAACCACGGGCTGGCGATGACGATGGACGACGAGGCCCCGAAGGCGAACACCAAGCCGTTCAAGGCCTTCACGCCCGACGCGACGTTTACGGATCATGATCACGAAGGCGCCACCGTCGACATCGACAGCGCCGAGCTGAACACCGGCGAGAGGCTCGCCCTGCAGATCGTGAAGAAGACCGAGCCGGCGATGCCTGCCCCGGTGCCGGTGCGGCGCCGCACCCTGCTCTCGAACCCGGGCTCGAAGGGCGCGGGCCCGATTCCCGCCAACGTCCCCACCGCGCGGCGCACGGGCGGTGCGCTGGCGAGCCACCAGGCCGCAGTCGCGGCGGCAGCAGCGGCGCCTCCACCGCCGCGCAAAGACCCGCTGACGGGCGAGAAGCTCGGCGACTACATCGTCGAAGAGAAGATCGGCACCGGTGGCATGGGCGTCGTCTACAAAGCGCGCCAGCCGCAGATCGGCAGCACCGTCGCGATCAAGATTCTTCGCGGCGACGTCATCGCCGACAAGCGCGACATGGAGCGCCTGCTGGACGAGGCCCGCGTCGTCAACGCGATCAAGCACCGCGGCATCATCAACATCTTCGGCGCTGGCGAGCTGTCAGACGGCCGCCAGTACCTGGTGATGGAATACCTGGACGGCGAGACGCTCGAGAAGCGGCTCGAGAAGGTCGGCAAGCTCACCACCACCGAGGCGATTCCGATTCTCGACGAGGTGCTCGCCGCGCTCGCCGCCGCGCACAGCACCGGCATCGTTCACCGCGACCTGAAGCCCGCGAACATCTTCCTCGTGAAGCAGAGCGACGGGCCCGACCTGGTGAAGCTGCTCGACTTCGGCCTCGCCCGCCGCCAGATGCAGGAGGTCAGCCGCATCGCCGGCACGCCCGACTACATCTCGCCCGAGCACGCGCGGGGCCGCCCCGCGGGTCCGCCGGCCGACCTCTACGGCTTCGGCGTCCTCGCCTTCCACCTGCTCACCGGGCAGCTGCCTTTCAAGGGCACCACCCCGATGGAGATGATGGAACAGCACGTTCACTCGCCGCCGCCGGTGCCAGCCGAGGTGAACCCGTCGATTCCTCCCGCGATGAGCGGCTTGATTCTGGCGCTGCTCGAGAAGGACCCGGCGAAGCGCCCCGACGCCGATCGCGCCAAGCGCGACCTGAAGGCCGCCGGCCGCCAGCTGCAACAGCAGCTTCAGCTGAACGAGTCGCCCGACGGCGCGACCCCGAAGGAAGGCCGCCCCCAGCTCACCTCGGGCAGCGACTCGGAAATCGACCCGCGCCTCAAGGAGCTCGCCCGCAAGGCCGACCTCGCGAAGCTGCTGAGCCAGCTCGCGCGCAACTGGCCCTGGGTGCTCGGCGGCGTGGGCCTGCTGTGGATTGTCGGCGTCGTCATCTGGATGCTGCTCATCCCCGCGGTGCCCACCCCGCTGCCCGCGCCGATTCCGATTCCGAAGCAGGCCCTCGCCGTTCCGGCTCCCGCGCCTCCGCCCGAAGAGCCGAAGGTCGAGGCCGCGGCGCCGCCGCCAGTGCCCGAGCCAGCCGCGCCTGAGCCTGCTCCCCTGCCTGCGGCTGACGTTGAAGAGGACGCGCCGGCCGACCTGCGGCCCGCAGCACCGGTAGAGGCAGTGGCCGAGAAGAAAGAGCCGGTGAAGGGCGGCCTGAAAGAAGAGGTCGCCTTGAACAAGTGGCGATTGAAGATGAAGAACGACATGGCCCTGCTCGACGCGCGGCTGACGGGAGACCTCGACGTCTTCCGCCCGGCGTTGAACAACCTCGCCGCCGATGTCGAGGACGTGAACAATGCGCAGGGCCAGCAGTCGACCACCGACCGCCTGCGCGACCTGCGCGAGAAGATCGGCAAGGCCAGCGAGAACCAGGAGTAACGCGCCCCAGCTGCAGAGTGACAGGACCTCTTGCCCGTCAAGCCTCGGGGGTGTAGCTCCTGCGGACCCATGGCCAAGGAAGCGAAGAAGAAAAGCGCGCCGGCGAAGAAGGACTTCCCGCGCCCGGCGCTCGTCACCCACTCTGACGCGCTGCCGCTGGACAACGCGCTGCTGAAGTCGATGTACGAGAACATGGTCAAGGCCCGCGTCCTCGAGGAGCGTCTGATCGCCATGTACAAGTCGGGCCACGGCTACTTCTGGATTGGCGGCCCGGGCGAAGAGGCCTTCAACACGGCGCTGGGCGCGCTGATCAAGAAGGGCCAGGGGCCGCAGTACGACTACCTGCACTTTCACTACCGCCAGTCGGCCACGCTGTTGATGATGGGTGAAGACCCCATCGGCGCCCTGCGGCAGATGAAGAACACGTCAACGGATCCGTACTCACACGGCCGGAACTTCGCGGGCCACTTCAGCAAGAAGGCGTGGAACATCGCGCCGGTGAGCTCGCCCATCGAGGTCCAGTACGCGATGGCCCCGGGCACCGCGATGGCGCAGAAGCGCGCGGGCGGCGACGGCATCACCATCGTTACGGGCGGCGACGCGGGCACGGCCGAAGGCGATTTCGCTTCGTGTCTCATCTGGGCCACCCGCCCCGGCAACGAGCTGCCGCTGCTGATCCTCGTCACCAACAACAGGTGGGGCATCTCGACGCCCTACGCGACGCAGCAGGGCGTCGAACGCATCTCTGATCGCGGCGTCGCTTTCCAGATGCGCACCAAGACCATCGACGGCAACGACCCCATCGGCAGCTACCTCGAGCTGAAAGAGGCGATGGAGTACGTGCGCACCGAACGGAAGCCGTACCTGGTCGAGGCGAACGTCTCGCGCCTGTTCGGCCACTCGTCGGCGTCGGGCGCCAACTTTGCCGACACGGAAGCCGACTGCAACGCGGTGTTCGAAGCGCGGCTGTTGAAGCATGGCGTGCTGAAGAAGGGCGAGCCCGAGGCGCTGAAGTCGAAGTGGGCGGACGCGATCGGCGACATGGCGCGGCAGGTGAAGGAAGAGTCGCACCCCGACGGCAGCGACATCTACAAACACATTTTTGCGGAGTAACCAATGGCGAGCATGGCCCAGGCCATTCGTATGGCGCTGCACTACGCCGAAGAGAATCTCGGCGTCACCGACATCTTCGGAGAGGACGTGGGTCCTCCGCTGGGCGGCGTCTTCACCGTCACCCAGGGGCTGAAGACGACGTGGAACACGCCGTTGGACGAGCGCGGCATCATCGGCGTCGCGATGGGCCTGGCGATGGCGGGGCAGAAGCCCATCGCCGAGATCCAGTTCTGCGACTACATCTACAACACCATCGACTTGCTCAAGATTGCCGGCAACACCTGCTGGGCGAGCTACGGCGACTGGAACCTGCCGATGGTGGTGATGACGCCAGTGGGCAGCGGCATTCGCGGCAGCATCTACCATTCGCATTCCTTCGACGCGACGGCGACCCACATCCCCGGCTGGAAGATTGTGATGCCCAGCAACCCGCTCGACGCGTACGGCCTGATGATTTCGGCGTGCCGCGAGAAGAACCCGGTGATGTACCTGAAGCCGAAGGCGCTGCTGCGCGTGCGCGGCGAGGAGCCGATTCCGGGCGAGCCGGGCGACGACAAGCAGCTGTCGAAGATGATCGACGCGCCGCTTGGCGACCGTTCGAAGTGGAAGGCGAAGTGGCCCGAGCTGACGGACTACTCGGTCAGAATCGGCGAAGGAAAAATCGTGCACCCCGGCAGCCGCCTCACGGTCGTCAGCTACGGGCGCACGCTGCCGCTGTGCGTGAACGCGGCGAAGTCGCTGCTGGCCGACGGCATCGACGCCGAGGTCATCGACCTGCGCAGCCTGTGGCCCTACGACTGGGACATGATCAAGGCCAGCGTCGAGAAGACAGGCCGCGTGCTCTTCGTCAACGAAGACACCGAAGTGACGAACTTCGGCGAGCACCTGCTGCGCCGCACGGTCGACGAGCTCTTCTACCGGCTGCAGGCCGCGCCGAAGCTGCTCGCGGGCAAGTTCATTCCGGGCATCGGCCTGGCCGACGCGCTCGAGGCGGCGTCGGTGCCCCAACAGGGCGACATCGAGCAGGCGATGCGCGCCCTGTCGGCGGAAGAGCCGTAGCTTCTCCGCGCCAGAACTACTTCTTCGAGACGCCGAGCTCTTTGAGCAGTTCGGTGGCGCCTTCGACTTCTTCCAGCTGCCACAGGGCGTAGCGCGCGTCGGCGTTCACGTTGCGCGCGACGTCCGGGTTGTAGCCGAAGTCGTTGGCGACGTTTTCCCAGACGCGATCGAAGTTCACCCCGACGAGCTTGCCGGTGGCGTCGATCGACGGGCTGCCCGAGTTGCCGCCCGTGGTGTCGCAATCGGAAAGGAAGTCGACAGGCACGTCGTTGAGCTTCGCGTCCTTCCACCGGCCCAGCTTCCCCGCCTTCGCCGCGTCGAGCAGCTTCGCCGGAGCGATGAAGGGCTCTTTGCCAGTGTGCTTCGCGACCATGCCCGACAGCGTGGTCTGCGGCATCATCTCGACGCCGTCGCGCGGCGAGTAGCCCTTCACGCGGCAGAAGGTGACGCGCAGGCTCGAGTTCGCATCCGGAGCGACGGGCTTGCCGGCGAACCCGGTGACGGCGGCGCGCCAGAGGGGGCGGTGCTTCAAGGAAGCTCCGGACCAGGCGTCGCGTTTGTCTTTGAGCAGTTTGCGTTCGGCGTCGAGCGCAGCGCCGAAGTCGAGCATCGCGTCCTTGCGGGCCTTGAGCGCGGCGGGCAGCTCTTCGACCATCGCCTTGCGGTCGTCGGCGTTGAAGAGCTTCGACTTGTCGTAGAGCGCGCTGATCCGCTTGCCGAGCTCTGCGTCGTCCTTCGCGCTCGCAAACTGCGCGTCGACGGCGGCGCTGCGCTGGTCTTTCGGAAGAGCGAGGGCGCGCTTGACCCAGGCGAGGGTGGCCTTCTTGTCCGACGCGGTGAAGTAGCGCTTCTGGTCGCGCGCGAGGCGTTCACGCGTGCGGGGCAGGTCGCGTTCCTGGTAGCCGGGCTCGCGCTCGAGGTCGGGCTTCACGCGCTCAGCTGACAGGCGCGCGAGGGTGACGGACCAGTTGAGCGCCTTCGAGGCGTTGCCGAGGAAATCGAGGGCGAAGTCGTGGTCCCACGTCTTGAGGCGTTCATCGAGCAGGGCCTCGAGCGCGGCGCGGGCCTCGACGGCGCCCTTCTGGTCGGGGCGACCGGACGCCCAGGCGATGACCTTCGCTTCGGCGTCGCGCTGCTTCTGCAGAATCTTTCCGCGCTCGATGCCGGCGACCTGGCCCTGCGCATTCTTGCGAACGTTGGTGAAGCTCTTCACCTCGTCAGACACCGCGATGCCGCCTTCGGCGCTGCCCTTCGTCGCGTCTTCCAGCGTCGAGACCCATTCCGTCGTCCAGGCCTCGCGCGCCGGGAACCATCTCTGGGCGCGCTCATCCATCTCTCGCGCCAACAGGCCGCGGTAGCTCACGCCGGGGTAGCCGAGCACCGCGACGGCATCACCGGGCTTCACGCCCTGCGCGCTCAAGGGAAAGAAGTACTGCGGGCGGTAGGGCTCGCCCTTCGCGGTGTACGCCCGGACCAACGAGAAGTCGCCGGTGTGGCGGGGCCACGACCAGTTGTCGATTTCGCCGCCGTACTCGCCGACGCCGCGCGGCGGGGCCCAGACGAGGCGCACGTCAGACAGCTCGTCGAACACGGTGAGGGTGAAGGACACGCCGCCATCGAAAGCGGCAAAGGTGCAGCGGGTCGCAGTGGCGCCGGGTCCGGGCGGCTCTTTCTCGCAGTCGGCGACCAGCGACTTCTGAATGGTCTCCATCGCCTGGAAGCGCGCGAGGTCAGACGTGGCGGCGTCGAGCGCGGGGCGAACCAGGGAAGTGACGTCGCGGAAGGCGCGGGGCACCTGGATGCGGAAGGCCTTCGACGCCTTCTCGTCGGCGCGGGTCTTCGCGAGGTAGCCGTCTTCGAAGAGGTTGGCCTGTGGGGTTGAGTGCTCTTGAAGGATTGAGACGATGCAGTGGTGGTTGGTGATCAGCAGGCCATCGGCGGAAACGAAGCTTCCAGAACAGCCGGGTAGCTGCACGGCGTTGGACAACAGGCCGGTGCCCTTCTTCTTGTCCCAGAGCTTGTCGAGAGGCAGCGAGAAGCCCTGGGCCTTGACCCACTGAGGCCCCAGCTCGAGCACCTGTTGGGGTGTCCATTTGCCCTCGCCGGCAACCGCCGGAATTCCGAGGAGAAGTGCGACGGTCAGGAGGTGGCGCATCCTGCGGGTATGGGCGTTTTGTCGGGGTATCGACAATCGAAAAATAGGAGGTTTAGGCTTGGCCCCGCAAATGAACCGAGAGACCTTTGTAGCGTTGGCGATGCTGGCAGGTGCGGTGGGCTGTGGGCGGTCGACGCCTTACACGTATCCCCCGGGAACCATCCTCCCAGGTGATCCGATGAAGAAGCTCCTGCCCGATGGAGGAATGGAGCCCGTGATCCCGAACCCGATGGTGATGTGCCGCCCGGTCGACAGCGACAAGTTCCTGCTGCCCCCGAAGACGAAGAAGCCGATCGACGTGCTTTTCGTGATCGACGACTCGGCGAGCATGAAGAACGACCAGGAATCGGTGGCCGCGAACTTCAAGTCGTTCATTCAGGGCTTCAAAGACAACGAGGTCGACTTCCATCTCGGCACGGTGACGACGGACATGGCGAAGTCGGGGCGCAAGGGCGAGCTGGTGTTGCCGAACTCGCCGACGCAGCGCTTCCTCGTGGGGCCGGCGACGCAGAAGCTGACGGAAGACTTCGAGGCGATGGTGAACGTCGGCGTGAATGGAAGCCCCGACGAGAAGGGCCTGGCCGCGGCGAAGGCAGCGCTGTCGAGCCCGTTGATCGACGCCGCCTCGGGCACGAAAAAAGCCGGGGCGAACTTCGGCTTCCTGCGCCCCGAAGCCGACCTGGGCATCGTGTTGATTGCAGACGAAGACGACCACGACACCGCGTCGGTCGCGAGCTACGCGAGCTTCTTCAAGGGCCTGAAGACCGACATTTCGGCGGTGAGCGTTTCGGCGATTGCGCTGCAGAACGGCATCATCTGCAGCACGAGCAACTGGCGGTACGTGCAGGTGGCGCGCGCCTTTGGCCCGCGTGGCCTGGTGAGCTCGTGCACCCCGGACTACGCGGAGACCCTGAAGGCGATCGGCGGCCGGCTCATCGGCTCGCATTGCGTCATTGGCCTGAAGCGGTGGCTCGAGGAAGGCGCCCGGGTGAAGGTCACCGTCAACGGGACCCCGTCGAGCTTCATCCCCTACCCGCCCGACGAGGCGTACCCGAACGGCTCGATTCAGGTGCTCACCTGCCCCGCGGGCGGCGGTGAGGTCGAGATCGCGTACGAGGAGTGCCTCGAGACGCTGTAGCTTCGGCCGCGGCGGTGCGTGCTCTTCTGGCCATACTCGTGGCGGCGGCTCCCTGGAATCCGGGGCCCAACACGGTCACGCCCCGGGCGGACTCGACCGCCACCATGCTGCTCGACGGGCGCGTGTTCGTCACCGGGGGGTTTTCTCCTGCCAATTCCTCGACCGAGCTGTTCGACCCCGCGCTCAACACCTGGGTCGCGAAGGCGTCGATGGTCGACGTGCGCTTCGATCATTCCGGTGTGCTGCTGAGCGATGGTCGGGTGCTGAGCTGCGGAGGCTGGAGCAACGGCATCACCGACCGGTGCGAGCTGTGGAACCCGGCGACGAACGTGTGGACGACGGTGGCGCCGATGCTCAGCGCGCGCAGCGGCTTCACGCTGACCCGCCTGGCGAACGGGCGGGTGCTCGCGGCGGGAGGCCAGAACGCGGCGCTCAACGCGGTGGCCACTGCCGAGGTGTACGACCCGACGCTCAACCAGTGGGCGGCGACGTCGCCAATGGCGGTCGCGCGATTCAATCACCCGGCCGTGCGTCAGCTCGACGGCAAAGTGCTCGTGATGGGCGGAGAAGACGACACCCAGTTTCTCTCGAGCGTCGAGCGCTTCGACGTCAGCACCAATGCGTGGACGGCAGCGCCCCCACTTCCTGCGGTGCGCGGCACGGGCGAAGCAGTGCTGCTCAACGACGGCAGCGTGTTCATCGCGGGTGGCGGTAATGGCGGCTCGTCAAACGATGGCGCCCGACTTCCCGTTGGAGCGTTGGCGTGGATTTCGACGCCCCCGAGCGGCACCGGCCACTACGCCTGCACGGTCTCAGTCCTCAGCGATGGTGGAGTGCTGATCGCCGGAGGCATCGAGAGCGTGCCCCATTCCACCTGCTCAACGTGGAACGCGGCGACGAACACCTGGTCGGCGACCGGAGCTCTGGCGCAGCTTCGATTCAACCACCGCGCCGTTCGGCTGCTCGATGGGCGCGTGATGGTGATCGGCGGGCAGATCACCACCGGCACTCCCGTGCCGACCACCGAGTTCTACGGAATCGTGCCCGACGCAGGCCCACCCGACGCAGGCCCGCCCGACGCAGGTCCACCCGACGCAGGTCCACCCGACGCAGGTCCGCCCGACGCGGGTTCGCCCGACGCGGGTCCAACGGATGCGGGTTCGCCCGACGCGGGTCCAACGGATGCGGGCGCCGTCGACGGGGGCAGGGCCGACGCTGGAATCGGCTCTCCGGTTAGCCTTACCGTGGGCTGCTCCTGCACGACGACGCCCTCACCGTTGATTCTCGGAGCGATCGTCCTGCTCCTCGCGCGCCGTCGATCGCTTCCGCGTTAGCGAGCGGAGCGGTACGCGCTCGCTTGGCGGCTCACGCTCCTCGATCGTGATGCCATCGACGAGATCATCGCAGCAGCTTCCTCGTCTGCGCCCCCATCAGCCGAATCGTGGAAGTCCGCGGCATCAGCCGGCGCATCAAGAGCGACGCGAAGCGGTTGAACGCGCCAGGGACAACCATCGGCCCTCCGCCCAGCGCCGCCAGCGTCTGCTCGGCGACCGCGAGAGGCTCGAGCTCACCGGGCGCTCCACCGGGCGCGGCAGTCTTCAAGTAGCCCGGGGTGCGCGTCGCGCCGGCGCACGAGGCGATCACCTGCACGCCATGCGGCGCGGTCTCGTGCCACAGCGCCTCGGCGAGGCTCAAGTTGAAGGCCTTCGTCGCGCCGTACACAGCTGCCCAGGGCGAGCCTTGAAACGCCGTCAGCGAGGACATCAGGACGACCGCTCCTCTCTTCCGGGCGATCATCGGTGGCAGCAGCAGGTGCAGCAGCGTCAGCGGCGATCGACAGTTCACGTCCAGCGAGCGCAGCTTGCTCTGCAGCGGCTGGTCGACGAACGGGCCCAGCGCTGCGTGCGCGGCGTTGCAGACGAGGACGCCAATCTCGCGGCCTTCGACGAGCGCAGCGACCGACGCGGCCAGCTCGGCCGACGACAGGTCGAGCGCGGCGATCACCACCTCGATCTTGTGCGCCTGCCGCAGCGTCACAGCGAGCGCCTCCAGCGGCTCGGCCCGGCGCGCGATCAAAATCAGATCGTGTCCGCGCGCGGCGAGCGCCTGTGCGAACGCGGCGCCGAGCCCCTCAGAGGCCCCAGCCACCAACGCCCACTGTCCAGGCGCGGCTCTCACTTCAGTAGACGCGCGGGATGATCCGCCAGGGGACGCGCTTGCAGTACTCGACCCACGCGGCCCCGTACTTCGCAGCGCAGCGGCGGTCGTCGTCGAGCTGCCGCGGCACGAGCAGCGCCACGTAATAGAGCGGATACAGCCACGGGCCGAGCTCCAGCGGGTAGCCGAGGCTGAGCGCGAGCCCCGACGCCATCAAGATCTCACCCAGGTAGTTGATGTGCCGAGACAAGCCCCAGAAGCCGCCAGTCAGCACCTGCGTGCGCCCTTCCGAGATCGCGCGCGGCTCGAGCACCCCGAATGCCTTGCGGGCCGGGTCGCGCTTGAACTGAAACTTCTGGAGGTTCGCTCCGCGGCTCAGCACCCAGCCGACGAAGAAGAGCGCGCCGTACAACACCAGCAATGGCGCCGGCGTGTGCGGGTTGGGCAGGTGAGCGGTCGTCCACAGGCCGACGCAGTAGAAGAATGGGTAGAAGACGAGGCAGCCCCACCCGAGCTTGAAGCCGACCCGCTCGGCCATGAAGTCGTAGGTGTAGAGGTGGACCTCTTCGAAGTTGAGGTACTCGGTGACGAAGAACGTGAACAGCGCGGCGTACAACACGACGCCTGGGTTCGGATCCGCGCCGAAGGTCTGCAGGTGGAAGGCGGTGAACGACAAGACGTTCAGCTCGAGGTGAATCGCACCCACGAGGTAGAGGTACATCTTCGCGTCGAGGCCCTTCCACTGCGGGTTCTCGAGGCGGCCGAGGAAGAGATCCGCGGCGATCGACTTCACCGGCTTCGCGGGCAGGACGATCGCGAGCGTGAATAGGAGGCCCGTGACGCACGCGCCGAACGCGCTTTCCCACCGATGCACGTAGAGCGCATCCCACCGCAGCCAGCCCGCCCAGCACGCAGCCGCCCACGCAGCGAGGCAAAGGACGAACACCCGCAACCCGTTGAGCCGGTAGCGAAGCGGTTTCCCCGCGGCGTCGCGCACGTAGCCATCGACGGCGCGTGCGGGGACGCCGGCGTACGCCAACAGCACCGCTGCGTCGATCAGAGGAGCGCACAGCCACCAGGGCATGCTTCACGCCTAGCATTGAGGCTCGCGCGACCGCTGAACCAAATGACCTCGAAGAGCTTCCCGCAAAAAGAAACGTCGGTGGTGAGGCGGCCGAAGCTTCCCCACCACCGACGTTGTGACTGCGACTTCTTAGTTCCTGATCAGTAGATGCCCTTCATCGACGGGTCCGCGAGACCGAAGTCACGCATCGCCTGGCGCATGAAGAACGGCGCTTCCTCGTACTTGCCCAGCTCGATGCACGCCTTGTTCGACGTGCAGGTGCAAGACGAGTTGTCGGTCGCGCTGCAACCGGGGCGGCTGTTCTGAATGAAGCCGTCCGGGGTGATGAAGCTCACCGTGCGGTCGTACTTGATGCGGGGCTTACCGTTGGTAATCAGCGGCACGAACCAGTCGGGGTTGCCGTCGTTGTCGTTGTCCGGCCCCGGGGTGACGTCGTATGCGCGGGCCAGGAGCTCGTTGCCCCACTCGAGCATGCGCGCCGAGACGCCCTTCTCGACCTTCTTGCCGAAGATGGTCTCTTTGCCGAAGGTCTTCGCGACGTAGATCTTCCCGTTCGGAATGTGCAGCTCGATGCGGTTCGTAAAGCCCGGGTCCGAGTCGGCACCCTTTTCCCAGATGTTCAGCTGGTTGAGCCACGTCTGCTGCTGGTTCTCAGGCAGGTACATCAGCGTCCAGGCGATCAGGAACTTCTGCTGCTCCCAACCCACCTGCGGGTCGATGGCCACCGACGAGGTCGGCGCCGTCTCGCACAGCAGGCTCGACTCCTGCTGGAAGCAGGACTCGGGGTTCGCCTTCCACCACTGCGTCCAACCCGGGGCCTTCGACGGGAAGTTCGTACCCGTCGTCTCGACCAGCGGCAGGCCGTTCGGCTGGGCCGCAATGCGCGGACCCTTCAGCGCTTCGTCGCCCGTCAGGTTGTTGCCCAGCCAGCGGCGGTACCCGTCGGGGAAGAGGTCGGCCATCGACACCGACCGGTAGCGCGCGTCGAGGAAGTCGCGGCGCGAGTCGCTGATGAAGTTGTCCACCGACTCGGTGAACAGCATCGCGGTGTAGGCCTTCTCGTAATAGGAGCCGGCGTTGATGGTGAACTCCGAGTCGTACTCGCCCTTGTTGTCGGCGAGCGCGTTCTCGAGCGGACGACCACCGGCCGCCACGTTGCCGAAGTAACCCGTCGCTCCGTTCGGCATCGTCATCACCGGCGTCTTCGGGTTACCGGCAGTGTCGACGTTCGAGACGAGCAGCTTGGTCTGCGCAGCGCCCACCGTGACCAGCGAGTGCGGGCCTGCCTGCGGGCGCGCCAGCTGCTTGGCGAAGTGGTCGAAGCCGAGACCCGACGCCAGCATGTTCTCACCGAAGAGATCGATAGAGAGGAAAGGCCAGAGCGTGTCGTAGTCGTAGCCCTGGTCCACCGAGAAATCGCGGTAGATGTTCGCCAGCAGGCCCAGGCCCTTCGCCCCGTCACGCAGCTTCTCGTTGTACCGGCTCAGCGCACGGGTCGCCGCGCCACGCACCGTGAACGACTGACGGTTGCGACGGTAGTTGTCGAAGATGTGGTTCACTTCCTGCTGGGTAATGAGGAAGTCGAAGAGCTCGTACGGATCCGCGCCGTTGTCGTGACGGTAGACGCTCAAGTTGCCGAGGTCCGCCCAACGGTCAGTCGCAAACCCATACGGAACGCGGGGACGCTGCAGCTTGTCCACGCCGTGCGTGCCACGGCCCGTCGAAGGGTCGGCCAGCTCATTCCACGACACGTAGTCCACCGACTGCTGCCTGCAGCGGGTGAACTTGCCGCCCACTTCGACGATCAGGCCGTCGAACGTCGGGTGCCAGGTGCCGTTGACCGCGTCATTCCAGTTCGCCGGCTTGAAGTTCGCCGGGTCGACTTCTTCACAGCCCTGGATCATCTCGAACTCCTTCTGCAGCTCGGAGTAGTGGATGTCGCGGGTGTTGGTCGGGTCAGTGGCAGTCGGCGCGCCGACGAGGAAGTTGATCCCGAGGATGCCGCCGAAGTTGTCGAGCTTGTCAGCGACGCCGACGCCACGCGCAGAGCCCGCGCGGTACGACGGATCCGCCTGCACCGACACGCTGTCGCCGTAGAACATGCGGGCGGCCGCGAAGTCGTAGGCGCCTAGACCGATGAGGTCCTGGGTCGCTTCACCGGCGTAGTCCATCGTCGAAGACTGCATGAACATCGTGAGCAGGTTCTTCTTCTCGTTCGCGTTGATCGGGTCGAAGTAGCGAGGACCCACGCAGCTGCCCGAACCGTCGAGGCCCGTGCACTTGGTGGTGTTCTTGCCGTCATCGGTGCGCAGCTGCCAGTACTGGGGGCGGTAGTTGAACGCGTCCGACGAGCTGACGAAGTTGTGCCGCAGCGCGATGCTGTGACCCATTTCGTGGGTGACGACGGCGTAGTGCGCGCGGTTGGCGAGGTACTTCCGCATCGTCGCGCCACGGGCCAGCTGATCCGACTTGCTGGAGTTCTTGTCGAACTTGCCGAACTTCACCTCGAGCAGGTTCGCGAGGTCGGCCATCGCCAGCGGCGCCGGCGCCTCATTCATCACGCACGCACCACGCTCAGAGAGCGCGAGCTCTTTGGCCTGGCGAATTTCACGCTGCAGCACCGGGTTCGCGCCACGCAGGGGCGACGCGAGCTCGGAAATCATCTCGCTGCTGAGCTTGCCGTCGCCACCGGCGAACGACTGCATCATCTTCGTGGTCAGCGCAGCTTCGGTCTGGGTGTTGAGGGCGTGACGGCGGCGCGCCTCGTACACCGGCTTCGAGCTCGACGGGGCCCTGGCATCCAGGCGGATGCTCTTCGACTCGCGCGCAATCTTCCGCAGCTCCTTGTAGACGGGGCTCGCCTTCAACGCGGCGATCTTCGACGGCGCCTCGAGGGCTTCGAGCTCGGTGAGGCCGGCGGCTTCCCCGACGAAACGCTCACGGTCCGTCTTGCTCAGCTGCGGCAGGCTGCCCTTGCTGCTGGCGGCTTCCGCGGCGGTGGCCCAGTCACGCACGTACGTGCCTTCGGTGACGTCGCTGGTCGCGAGCTCGCCCTTGATGTAGCGGGCGGTGTCGACGATGCCCTGGCTCCAGAGGTCGGTGACGTGCGACCAGACGTTGATGCTCGCGGCGACGACCTCGCCCGTGAGGGGGTCGTTCGAGTCGACCATGATGCCCCAGGGAGAAGGCGTCTGAGGGGTGCTGATGGTGTTGACCTGGTGGAAGCGAAGGTCACCGCGGCGGGCGTTGACGGCCGCACGGCAGGTGGCGATCGTCGCCGCGTCGGTGCCAACGGCGTAGGCGGCCTGGCAGGTGACGGCGGTCATGGTGGCGGGCAGGCGGGGCGTGCCGCAGGCACCCGGGTCTTCGGCTTCGACCGGGCTGTGGCAGAGCACCACCACTTCGTCGAGCTTCGCGAGGGCGCGGACGCCAGCGCTGTACTTGCGCTTGAGGCCGATGCTGTCAGCGAGGGCGTTGCAGTCTTCGCCCGAGTAGGCGAGGCGGGCGCGGCAGTCGTCGACTTCGGTCGCGAGGTCCATCGCGTCCTGGTTGTCGTCCATCTGGCCTGTGTAGATGGGGAAGGTCGTGTCGCACGCTTCACCCTTGGTGCGCATGCACTCGGTGTAGCGGGCAGTCATCACGGCGCTGCGCAGCGCGACGTCCCACTCGTGGGCCGCCTTGCGGGTCGCGTCGAAGAACTCGGGGTTGCTGCCATCGGCGTAGTACCAGACCACCGGGCGCACCTTGCGCTCGCTGAAAGGAAGGGTGCAGGCCTGCTTGAAGGTGTCGCAGCGCGAGCCCTTGCCGACCGAAGAGCACTCGTCTTCCGTGCCGTCGAGGTCGGTGTCGCGGTGCGGGTCGAGGCCAGCCGGGGTGGTGGTCGGGGTGAAGCACTGAACCGGCCCCTTCATCGCGGCGGCGTCTTCGTAGACGTGGCTGCGTTCCCAGATGTTGTAGCGGTTGATGAAGCGGTGCCAGTTGGTGTCCGTCATCCCGTAGTTGCGGGCGTAGCCCTTGCGGTCGGTGGTGAACGCGCCGAACGCCTGGAACTTGAGGCCGTCCCAGTCTTGCGCTTCGTAGTCGGTGTCCTGCACTTTGCGGAACGACTGACGAATGGTGAGCTCGACCGGCGAACAGGCGGCCGCGGGGGCAGAGCCGCCCGCGAAGTCAGCGTCGAAGTAGCACGCGGGCATCAGCCCGCCGCCGAAGCGCGACAGGTCGATCATCAGCGGCTTGGCGAACGCCTTGTTGGTGATGTCGAGGTAGCCGCCCGTCTTGTCGATGTGCGGCGCGTCGGCGTGGTTTGGCGAGTTGACGTAGTACGCCAGCGGCTCGTAGGCGACGCCGCCATAGACGCCAATCTGCGAGAGGGTGTCGTAGTCGAAGTTGTCGGTGCTGAGGTTCTTCGACCAGTCGACGCGGATGTTGCTGCGGTCGTACCAGGGTCGATCAGCCGTGTTCTCTTCGATCACGTTCATCTGCTCGCCCGTCGACGGGTTGTACTGACGCTTCACGTCGAAGTGGCTGTCGATCTTGTAGGCGGCGACGACGATGCCGTCGTTGGTCGCCTTGCCGGCGCCCTTGCCGTCAGAGCCTTCGATGCGCTCGTACGCGAGGCGGGCGATCAGCAGGTCTTCCTGCACGGTCCACTTGATGCGGGTCAGCGGCTGCGCATAGGTCGAGGTAAAGAGGCCGTCTTGCGCGGCGCCGTAGCCGACGTCGACGAGCGTGCCTTGCGACCAGAACTCGGGGTCGTCGGTGTTGGACTTGAAGTCCTTGCCAATGAAGAACTCCTTGTCGAAGGAGTCGGGCTGCACCCGGTTGATGGGTTCCTGTTCCTTCGCACAGCTGGCGAGGACGCAGGCGGCAGCGGCTGAGAGCCACAGCGCTTTCAAGGGCATCTTCATGTCGATTCTCCAAAGAGACCCGACACCGCGGCTTCAACGTCGAAGCTGATGTCGAGGTACAGCGTGGTGTTGCGGTTGAACAGCGGGAAATAGCGGGTGCCGGCGGTATTGAGCTGCGGGGAGTAGGTCGAAGCGCCCAGCGTGATGCCGATGGGCCTGAACAGCTGGTAGGTGATTGCGACGTCGAAGTTCGTGTAGCTGCGCACCGTCGTGTCGTTGGAGTCGGTGACTCCGGCGACCGGCGCGAGCGCGTAGAGGTACAGGTACGTCATCTGGAAGGCGGCGTTGAACGAGAGCTTCTCGAAGGGGACGAACGCGAGCACCGGGCCGTGGGTGATGTCCGAGTGGGCGTTGCGGCGGCCGGTGGTGACGAACTCGGCGCACTCGGCGGCCAGCGGATTTCCGCAGGCAACGATGCTGGGCCCCGAGTTCTGCGCAGTGGTGTAGCTGTGGAAGCGGTAGCTGTAGCGGCCGCCGTAGCCGACGGTGAACCAGCCGAAGCGGCGAGAGAGGCTGAGGCCCGGCCCGATGGCGAGCAGGCGGGTCGCAGCGCGTGAGGTCTTCGAAGTGGGGAAGGCGACGCGGAAGCTGCCACCGAGGCGAAGCTTGGTGAAGGGCTCCGTCCACCCGCTGACGCCGGCTTCGAACGCGAGGTCAGAGAGCTCGACTTCGTTCTTCTGAATGGTGACGTCGGAAGCGGTGAACTCCTGCGCGATGAAGAGCGTGCCGCGCACGAAGAGCAGGTCGTTGAAGTGCCACTCGGGGACGATGCCGAGGCGGTGCGACCAGGTCGGGTTGTACATGGGCTCGGCCGCACGGTCGAACGTGTACGCGGTGGCCTGGTGGCCGTAGGTCAGCTGGGTGCCCCGGTAGCCGGGCTTCGACCTCGGCAGCACTGAGCCGGTGGTAATCGCCGAGACCTTCGAGGTCGCAGTGGGCGCCGTCGCTGCCGGAGGAATCTTGGTCGGCTCGGGGCTGATTGAGTCAGGAGCCGGCGCTTCGGGCTCCTGGGTGATCGGCGCGTCAGGGGTGCCAATTCCTTCCTGCGCTTCCGCCACGAAACTGGCACAGAAGACGAGCAGTCCGACAGCACCAGCGCGGTTTAGGCTCTTAAGTAGGTGCCAATTGCACATTGCGTCGGCCTTGTGCACTTCCCAGGCCAACGCCGTCAATGGATCGCTGCGGTTCGACGCCGACGTCGAAGGGTAGTGCTCCAGACGGTTCGCGCGATTCACCATTGCCCGAAGAAATTAAACACCCCTTCTCGTAAAGCCATGATTGGCCACGGGTGGGATGGCGGGCGGATGATAGAGGTGAGGCTACCTGGAAAGTGCAGCCTGAAAGCGCAAGGCGACTTCCGCGGGGCGCGAGACGACGAACAGCTGGGCCTGCGCATCGCGTTGGGTGAGCCGAAGCCTTGATCGCACACCGCCACTGAAGAGCTCTGAGAACGCAAGGCGGGCGGGCTCGACGCCAGCCGACTGAAGCTGGTCAAGGCCACACTCCCAGCGCTGGCCGCCCATCGCGGCGTCGAGCACGTTGGGGGTGAAGTACACGCGCAGGTTGGTGAGGTGAAGCCCTCCGCCGACGGCGCGCTTTCCCTGGGTGCGGTTCGCGGGGTGGCTCTCGATGAAGCATTCATCGAGGCGAAGGCTCGGGGGCGCTCCGAACCACCAGCGCGGCAAGGGAGGATTCATGTCAGTGGGAATCTAGCTCGAGGATTTTCCGCAGGGCGGCTTCGAGCTGGGCGGCGGTCGGCACCACGCGCGGGCCCGAGTCGCCGGGCTTCACCGGCGGCGCGTGGGTCAGCGGCTGCCCCGGCTTCAGCGGGAAGTCGTCGTAGGCGCCCGAGCCGTCGGCATCGACGAGAATCGCGTTCGACATCGCGAAGGGCCTGGCCTCGACCAGCGGAGTCAGGGTGCGCGTGCTGTTGATCGACCGCACCATCACCACGAACCAGGTGTCCTTCGCAGGCTTCTGCAAGAACTTATGGGTGACGTGAACGCGGCGAAGGTTGGCCGCGCCGGGCACCGCTTCGACGTTCAGCGTCTGCGGGTCGAGCTCGAGCTTGTCGAGGATCCGGCCCTCGGGCCAGGTCTTGTTCGTTTCGCCGTTCACCGCCTCGCGACCGGGCGCGTGGCTGTAGAGCTCGAGGCGATCGAACTGCGCCCACTCGAGCGCGGTGACGTCGACGGAGATCTCGACGCCTTCCATCGCGCTCGCGGAAAGCTTCACCGTGCCGCCGATGTCGGCCACGGGCCCTTCGGCGACCCCTGCGGCGTTGGTCTTCTGCGCGGTGACTTTGAGAAAGGGCCCGTTGCCGATGAAGGCCTCGTTCTTTCGAATCGCGTCGGCGAAGAGCGTCGGCGTGATTGCGGCCGGCGCATCGACCCCGACGTGGAGCCAGGTGCGCGAGTAGCCGCCCGACGACGTCAGCGCCTGGTGCGAGTCGGACACGCCGGTGGCGGTGCGCACGGTGCCGCGGCTCAAGAAGGTCATCCAGTCGTTGACGACCTCGAGCTCCAGGTTCGGCCCGTTCGCCGTCTCGAGGCCGTCGAAGCCGTCGCTGAAGAGCTTCGTGTTGGTCGCGGTCGCGTCGGGCGCGGGCACCATGCGGAAGTCTCTCGGGTCGGCATGGCTCGCGAGCGTCGCAGTGTCGACCTTGAGCAACGACAGCGCCCCGCTGCCTCCGCGCGGGTGGTTGATCTGCACCACGTTCGTCTTGAAGTACGCCTTCAGCTGCGGAAACAGCTCACCGAGGCGCAGCGTTGGGCCTTCGCCTCCCGCGTGGTCGAAGGCGCCGCCGTTGCCGCCCTTCGTCTCGTCGCGCGTGACGGGCCAGGTGTTGAAGTGGCCGTGGTCGAACGAGGTGACTTCCTCGCCGACGATCGTGCCCATCAACTCCTTCGCGCCCATCTGCTCGACCAGCGGCGCGTAGTCGGTGATGAACTCGTGGTCCGTCGACACGAGGACGTCGACCCCTTCGGCGAGGAAGTTCGCGACCCGGCGCTCGTTCGGCACGAGGCTGTCGCTGCTGTGGATCGCGTGCACGTGAAGGTCAGCCGACATCCAGCCCGGGGTGTCGAGCACGCGCGCGATGACCGCGCTGACCGCACCGTTCGCTGTCGTCAGGTCCACCCGCTTGCCGGCCAGCGGCCAGGTCGCGGGCCAGACGCTGTACTCGGGGCCGCGCGAGACGGCGACGTCGTACTCCCCGGGAGGCAGGACGAGGTCGAGCTTGCCGTTGACGGGGACGAAGCCGATCGCGGCCGCGGCCCCGGCGGTGGCCTCGAGAAGAATGTGGCGCTTCCAGGTCGCGCTGCTGAACGGGCACGGAATGGTGACGCACTTCACGGTCACCTTCGCGGGCACGGGCAGGCCGGCAGCGTCGGCGACGTTGATGGAAAGCGTGCGGCCCTGCGACAGTGAGAGGTCGACGGTCTTCGTCGCGCCAGCGGAGACTTCGACCTGCGATGACGGGCCGATGAGCAGCCCTTCTTTCGCCGCGCTCATCGTGTACGTGGCGGGAGCGAGATTCGCGGTGCCCTTTCCAGCTGCGTCCGTCTCGATGACCGTCACCAGCAGGTCGGCGGCGTCGATGACGGCGACCCGCGAGAACGGCGCGACGGCTCCAGCCGCATCCTTCGTGGTCACCTCGACCTTGCCGGTGGCGACGCCGTCGATGGCGAGGAACTCTGAGCTGATGCCGGCGAGGTCGCGCGCGACGAGCAGGTCGCGCAGGTACGTCTTCTGCGCGCCCGGGCGAATCAGCATGGTGCCAGGGCGGTTGCGCGCGTCAGGGTCGGTGTAGCTGAGCACCCCGGTGATGTCCTTGCCCTCGACGACGCTGCCGACGACGCCGCCGTAGACGAGCGTGGCGTTGGCGACGACGGGCACTGCAGGGTCGGCCAGGGAGTAGCTGCGCACGCCGTACGCGAGGCCGCTGCCCTGCGCGCCGACCCACTTGCTGCTGTCGATGAGGCACTCGCCGTTGCCGAGGCCCTTCGCGCAGCCGCCGGGGTTGAAGACTTCGACGGCGCCGTTGAAGTCGTAGAGGTCGATGAGCGGGAAGCTCGCGGGGCTGTCTCCGTCGTTGCAGTACGCAGTGAGAATGCGCACCCGAGACTGGCCGGGCGAGAGCACGTGGTAGGTGGTGATGCGAAGCGGCAGCGCCTTGTCGGGGTCGATGACGAAGGTGACGTTGCCGAGGTTCGACCGAACGATGCTCTTGAGGTTGAAGAGGTCGTGCGGCACGTCTGCACCGGTGGACGCGACGACGGCGCTGCCGCCGTTCGAGCCGTCGGAAAGAACCTCGACCGAGTCGACGCGCGAGACGCGGCCCAGCGAGTGAACGACGGCCATGCGGCCGAACTGGTCTTTGCCGGGCTCGCCTTCGGGGCGAACGAGGTCAGCGTCGATGATCGCGCCGCCGTAGAGCACCGGGCCGATTTGGCGGCCGGGCTGTTCGATGATGACGCGGACCTTGTCGTTCTTCAGCAGCACGTCGCCGAGGCGGCCCGTGGGCGTCTGGCCGCCGATGAGCTGAGCAGGGGAATTGATGACGCTGGCCGAGGCGCCGGTGCCGGTGGGGGCGCTGAGCTTCAGAGCGGCGAGGTCGACTTCGCAGCGCTTCGGCTTCGTCCCTGCGTCGACGATTGGCTCTTCCTTCTTCGGGCAGCCCGTGAGGAAGGCGACGAGACAGAGGGCAGTGACGAACGGTGCGCGCATTTGTGACGTTTCTGTCACATGCGCCCAGCGCTCAACAACTTCAGGCGAGCAGTTGGTTCATCTCGGCCCAGGTGATGGCGAGGCCTTCACTCTGGGCGGCTTTCATCACGCGCAGCGCAGCGGCTCTGGTGAAGACGCCGTCTTTATAGAGCTGGGCGGCGGCCTGGGCGTAGTTCTCGACGAGGTGCTGGCCGGCGACGCGCTCGGGCTTCACTGTCGCGTTCACCTTGTGGATGAAGACGGCGGTGACCTGGTCGGGGTACTTCGCGGCGATTTCCCGGTAGACCTCGGGGTCTCTGGCCAGCGTATCGCCGAAGAGCAAGAACTTCTGATCGGGGTTCGCTTCGAAGACGCGCGAGATGTCGCGAACCTTCTCGGGCTGGGCGACCCACGGCAGCTGCGAGGTGCCGGTGTCGATGGTGCCGGCAGGCAGGTGGTGGGTGTCGAGGTAGTCAGGGACGGTGACGACGCGGTCGGGCGAGCGGGCAGTGACGTAGTGCACGTCGCCGACGGTGCCGCCGTTGCCGAGCTCGAGTTCCTGGTAGAGGGCGGCGATGCCCGGGTACGGCGCGGGAGTGAGACCGTTCTTCGCGGGCGGAATCACCGTGCTGTCGAGGTCGCTGATGACGCCCTGCTCGACCTTCGTCGTCGACGGCTTGAGCAGGAAGCCGAAGTCGGCGCTGAACTTGGCGAGCAGCTGCATGTCGGCCTTGCTCAGTTTGCCGTCTGAACCGGCAACCGACTTCGCCGCCGCCAGCGCCAGCTTCTCGCCGGCCTTCAGCGCAGTGGTGACGGCGGTGGAGCCCTTCGCCTTCGTGGCGGTGAAGACGTCGAGCACGTTGTCGGCGGCGAACTTCGCGGCGCCGGTGAGGGCAGGGGCGTTGGCTGCTTCGGCCTTGCTGAGCTTGCCGTCGGGGCCGGCGAGCTTCTCGAGCGCGGGGCGCAGCACGTCCTGGGTCCAGGCCTGCGCGAACGCTTGCGGGGTCGGGTTGGCCTGGAGCTTGGGCATGAGGGGTTGTCGTCGGGCCCTGTGGGCGAGTTGCGTACATTTGTGTATCGTGGGGCGACAGATCTTCAAGCCATGGAGAAACGAAAAAATCGCCGGTACAGCAAGCGCTTCAAGGTGCGCTTTGGCGTGAAGGAGCTGAGCGCGACGGGCTTCACCAACGACATCTCGGCCACCGGCATGTTCGTGGTGACGACGGCGATGATGTCGCTGGGTTCGCGGGTCCACGTCGAGGTGACGATGGACGCCAACGAGAAGCTCTTCTTCGAGGGCGCGGTGGCGCGGCTGACCCTGGTGGCTCCTGAGCTGCGGCAGATCATGAAGGGTGGCTTTGGGCTGCGGTTCCTCACCGGCGCCGAGCTGATGGGCGAGATGGTTCCGCACCTGCGCGACCGGACGCGCATCGTGCTGACCTACCCGACGCTGAAGGGGTTTCAGAACGCGTATGAGGCCGAGCTGCGGCGCGGCGGGTGCTTCGTGTGGACGGCGACGCACTACCCTGTGAACAGCATCGTGCACCTGGAAATCGAGGCGGACTTCGTGAACCGCAACGTGGCGTTCGAGTGCCGGGTGATGCACGTGGTGTCAGGGGAAGATGGCCGGTTCGGCACGGCGCTGATGTTCCTCGACGCCGCGTCGGCCGACGCGGGACTTTCGGGCCTGGCGGGAAAATAAAAGCAGGGCAGATGGTCGGCGGGTCCGCTAGATCCCCGGCCCATGAGCGACAGAATCCGCAAGGCCGCCGTGCTGGGAGCAGGAGTGATGGGCAGTGGCATCGCCGCCCATCTCGCCAACGCAGGAATCCCGGTCATCCTCCTCGACATCGCGCCGCCCGACGGCAGCTCGCCGAAGAGCAAGTTCGCGCTGAACGCGCTGCAGAACCTGAAAAAGCAGCGGCCGGCCCCGCTGATGACGCTGCAGGCGCTGGCGCTGATCGAAGCCGGAAATTTCGACGACGACATGCAGAAGATCGCCGACTGCGACTGGGTGGTCGAGGTCGTCAAAGAAGACATGGCGGTGAAGCAGGCGCTGTTCGCGAAGGTCGAGAAGCACCTGTCGCCGACGGCGATCGTCTCGAGCAACACCTCGGGCCTGTCGATCAAGGGCATGACCGAAGGCCGCGGCGACAGCTTCAAGAAGCGCTTCCTGGTGACGCACTTCTTCAACCCGGTTCGCTACATGAAGCTGCTCGAGCTGGTGTCGGGCGAGCAGACGGACCCGAAGGTCGTCGCGCGGCTGGCAAAGTTCGGCGAAGAGACGCTGGGCAAGGGCATCGTCTACGGCAAGGACACGACGAACTTCATCGCGAACCGCATCGGCACGTACGGGATGATGGCGACGCTGCAGCACATGGACGAAGCGGGCCTGGTCATCGAAGAGGTCGACAAGATCTTCGGGCCGCCGCTTGGCAAGCCGAAGTCGGCCATCTTCCGCACCGCCGACCTCGTCGGCCTCGACACGTTCCTGCACGTCACGACGAATTGCTACGACTCGCTCGTCAACGACGAAGAGCGCGAGACGTTCAAGCCGCCCGAGTGGCTGAAGAAAATGGTGGCGAAGGGCATCCTCGGCGACAAGTCGGGCGGCGGCTTCTACAAGAAGAACAAGGGCGGCGAAGGCGAGAAGGAAATCCTCGCGCTCGACCTGAAGACGCTGGAATACCGGCCGCAGGGCAAGGTGCGGTTCGAATCGCTGGGCGCGGCGAAGAACGTCGAGTCACTGCCCGAGCGCATCGCCACGGTGCTCAACGGCACGGACAAGGCGGCCAAGTTCGCGGAAAAAGTGACGATGGCGACGCTGGCTTACTCGTCGCGGCGGCTCGGTGAGATTGCCGACGACTACGTCAACATCGACAAGGCGCTGCGCTGGGGCTTCGCGTGGGACGTGGGCCCGTTCGAGACGTGGGACGCGTACGGCGTGCAGAAGGGCGTCGACCGGATGAAGGCGCTGGGCCTGAAGGTCGCGCCGTGGGTCGAAGAGATGTTGGCCTCGGGGCGCAAGGGCTTCTACGCGGACGACGACACGTTCTGGGACGTGAAGGCGAAGAAGGCGGTGAAGATTCCGCGCTCGCCGCGCCAGGTGACGATCGAGCTGCTCAAGCGCGGGAAGAAGCCGCTGGCGGTGAACGAGTCGGCGAGCCTTCACGACATGGGAGACGGCGTGTTGCTGCTCGAGTTCCACTCGAAGATGAACACGGTGGACGACCAGAACACCGCGCTGATGCACCAGGCGGTCGACGAGGCCGAGAAGAACTTCCGCGCGCTGGTCATCGGCAACGACGGCGCGAACTTCGGAGCCGGCGCGAACATCGGCGCCTTGCTGATGCTGATCAGCGCCGAAGAGTGGGAAATGGTCCGCAAGATGATCACCGAGTTCCAGACCGCGAATCAGCGGCTTCGCTACTCGTCGATTCCGGTGGTGACCGCGCCCTTCCAGCTGACGCTGGGCGGCGGCGCCGAAATCACGATGGCGGGCAACGCGATTCAGGCGGCGTCCGAGCTGTACATGGGCCTCGTCGAAGTGGGCGTCGGCCTCATCCCCGGGGGCGGCGGCAACCTGCAGCTGATGCGCAACGTGTTCGGCGCGGCGGCGGGCAGCAAGGACTTCGACCCCCTGCCCTTCTTGAAGAAGCTGTTCCTCACCATCGGCACCGCGAAGGTCGCGACGTCGGCGGAAGAGGCGCGCGAGGCCGGCTTCCTGTCGGCGCAGGACGGCATCTCGATGAACCGCGACTTCCTGCTGTCGGACGCCAAAGAGCGCGCGCTCGGCATGGCGAAGGCGGGTTTCCGGCCGCCGCGGCAGACGAGCTTCTACCTGCCGGGTAGATCCGGAGCGGCGACGATCGACATGCTGCTCTACGACATGCAGCTCAACCACCAGATCAGCGAGCACGACCGGCACATCGGCAAGAAGCTCGCGTCTGTTCTGACGGGCGGCGACACGTCGGCCGGGACGCTGGTCTCTGAGCAGCAGCTGCTGGAGCTCGAACGGGAAGCCTTCCTCTCGCTGTGCGGCGAGAAGAAGACGCAAGACCGCATCATGTTCATGCTCGAGAAGGGCAAGCCGCTGCGGAACTAACTTCTTTTCCAAGGAACCAAACTTCAATGCCCGACCGCATCGTCATTGCCAGCACCGCCCGCACCCCTTTCACCCGCGCCAACAAGGGCGAGCTGAAGGACACCCGCCCCGACACGCTCGCGGCGCACGTCATCAAGGAGGCCATCGCCCGCGTCCCCGGCCTCAAGGCGGGCGACATCGAAGACATCGTGCTGGGCTGCGCGATGCCAGAGGCCGAGCAGGGCATGAACGTGGCGCGGATCGCCGGGATGCTGGCGGGCCTGCCGGACACGGTGCCGGGGATGACGATCAATCGGTTCTGCGCGTCGGGGGTGCAGTCGATTGCGCAGGTCGCTCAGGCGATCACGGCGGGGCAGTACAGCATCGGCATCGCGGGCGGCGTCGAGTCGATGTCGATGATTCCGATGGGCGGAAACAAGGTGTCGGCGAACCCCGAGCTGATGGAACAGCACCCCGAGGTCTACACGTCGATGGGCGCGACGGCCGAGAAGGTGGCGGCGAAGTTCGGCGTGTCGCGCGATGACCAGGACGTGTTCGCCAATGACTCACAGGCAAAGGCGACGAAGGGGCGGACGAACGGGAACTTGAAGGACGAGATCGCGCCCATCACTGTGAAGGTGTTCGACGAGAACGGCAAAGCGCAGACGGTGACGGTGTCGGAAGACACGATCGTTCGCGCCGAGACGACGCTGGAAGGGCTGAAGAAGCTGAAGCCTGCGTTCGACGCGAAGGGCACGGTGACGGCAGGCAACGCGTCGCCGCTGACGGACGGCGCGGCGGCCGCGGTGGTGATGAGCGAGTCGAAGGCGAAAGAGCTGGGCGTGAAGCCGCTGGGCTACTTCGTGGACTTCGCGGTCGCCGGCGTGCCGCCCGACATCATGGGCATCGGCCCGGTGCCGGCGGTGCGAAAGCTGCTCGAGCGCAACAAGCTGACGGTCGCCGACATCGACGTGTTCGAGCTCAACGAGGCGTTCGCGGCCCAGTCGCTGTATTGCATTCGTGAGCTGAAGATTGACCCGTCGAAGGTGAACCCGAACGGCGGCGCGATCGCGCTCGGACACCCGCTGGGCGTCTCGGGCACCCGCATGGTCGGCACCGTGCTGCGCGAGCTGAGGCGGCGCAAGGGCAAGTACGGCGTCGTCACGATGTGCATCGGCGGCGGCATGGGCGCCGCGGCGTTGATCGAGTCGGCGTAAGAAGCAAAATCTGCGTTCGGGCCGGGCGCTGGCAGCGGCGATCGGTTTCCAGATTCCGGAAGTGGCGGAGGAATGGGAACGGGCTGGGCCGCGACAGGCCCCCCGGGGGCAAAGACCCTGAGAACCGAACCAGGGTCTTCGGCGCAGGAGACGGGGCGGCAGCGCTCCCTTCGGCGCACTTGTTTTGGTTGCGTCCAAGCCCTAATAAAAAATCAGGGCTAACGCGTCTTTCGGGCAAGTGCGTTCAGACCGCCAAAGGCCCGCGCACCAGCCCTGCTCTGGGCGGGCGCGGTGGGCAGTCCAAAGCGGCGTTCGCCCAGCGCCTCATCGTTCGCAGCGGTACCTGGTTACTTTGAGCTCCGCTCGACACGGCACCTAACGCGCGTAGAGACGTTGTTCGCCCGCGGCGTTCTGCGCCCGAGCGGTCGTGGGGGTAGAACCAGCGAGGAAGAAGCCGGACCCGAGCTGGTAACTGGTGAGCACGACGCCGTCGGCGTTTCGAGACGGCGAACCGCAACGGCTCTTCAGCGTCGCGCGGCCTTCATCGAGAGCAGCCCCGAGCGCTTCACGACGTCGGCTTCAGCGGTGAGCCCGAAGAGCGCGAGGTACTTCCCGACGCGTTCCTCGAGGGTGGGCGCTTCGATGACGAGACACACCGCATCGGCGTCGTAGTCGCGGCAGACCTGCGGCCGGGTCTCGTAGATGGTGCAGAGCGCGTCGGGCCCAAGGTGCGGGCAGACGAGGCCCAGCGGCTTGTCGAGGGCGGCGATGTCGGGAGCGACGCAGCAGGCGCCGCACTTCGTACACGGCGTCGTCACTCGATGCCGAAGAAGACGTTGTCGAGGCACGCGGCGTCGGGGCCGTCGGCGAACTCGCCGCGCAACCGAAGGCTGGTGAGGCTCTTGAGTACGGTCTTGAGCTGCTCGACAGACGCGGCGGGCTGCGCGGCGTCGTCCACCTTCCAGCCGCTCGTGTCGTCGAGGCGCGCTTCGTACGCCGTCCATTCTTTTGCGGGGGTCGCCTTGATGTTGAACACCAGCGACAAGCCCGCGCCCTGGAGCACGACGTCGCGCCCTTTGAGCTGCTGGTACATGTTGTCCTGCTTCAAGTCCCAGGTGAGGCGCTTGCCGTAGACCTTGGTGGCGTCGCCCAGGTACCGCGCGGACGCGATGAAGTACCAGATGTCGCCGTTCACCGAGTCTTTGCCGCAGATGTGCCCGCTGGGGTTGCCACCGGCGGAACGAAGCTCGATCTTCGAGGCGGCGTCTCCGTTCAGGCTCCAGCCTTCGTCGTTGGCGTCGAAGGTGCTACCCGCGAAAGCGGCCCCGCCCCCACACCCGCTGACGCCGAGGAACAAAATTGCGATCAGCTGGCGCACGGGTGGGCTAGTTCTACTGTTTCGCTCGTGGCTTGAGCGGCGAAATCGGAAGGGGGGACTTTCGGTAAAGTCCAAAGGCGACAGATGGCGGGAAAGGAAGGAGACAAGAAACCACCGGCCCCTGCGCCGGCTGCGGCGCCGCCTCGCAAACCGGCGGCGCCTGCACCTTCTATCGCTTCAGCGTCCACGCAGCCGGTGAAAAGGCCCGGCCCGCCCGTGCCGACGGTGGCAGGCAAGCCGGCAGTAAAGCCGCCGGGAGTGGCGGCTCCTGCGGCGCCACCCGCGAAGCCGCGGCCCTTCGACACGATGGACTCGGAAACCACCGTGCCCGGAGGGGTGCGGCTGCCGAGCTTGTCGGACATGCGGAAGATTACTGGCGCGAACAACGCGACGGCAAAGCCTGCCGAGAAGATGATGACGCCTTTCACCTCGGCGCAGCCGGTGCTGGTGCGGCCGCCGAACGTGTTTCAGAAGCAAATGCAGAACTCGGGGTTCGACGAGGACGAGAAGACGAACACCGACATGATTCTCGGCAACGTCACGGCCCCTAAGCTCGACGAGGATGAAGAGGACGAGATCACAGTCACCACCGTGCTTCACGACGGCATGTTGCCCGCGAAGGAGGTCATCTCGACGGACACGTGGAAGGCAGTGAACGCCCCGATGCAGAGCAAGCCGGGCCGGCGCACCGCGGTGCTGTTGCAGAACGTCATCGACCAGTTCGCGTGCGGGTACAACCAGCGGTACCAGATGGACGCCGCGGGAAAATCGAAGGCGCACATCTTCGTGTGGGACGTGACGCGGGCGATGAACTGCGAGGTGCCCCACTTCGCGGGGGGCCGCGAGACGACGCTGGGTCAGATGGTCGACTGGCTGCGGTTCGAGAGCCACACGCGCGGCTGGCGCAAAGCGAACGCGGCACAGGCAGCCGAAGCGGCGGAGCACGGGTTTCCAGCCCTGGCGGTGCCGCAAGACGGGAAGCTGCGGATGCTGGCGGTGGTACGTCCGGGCGGGCTGCAGCCCGATGGTCACCCGCGGGTGGCGACGGCGATCGAAGACGTAGGTAACGAGATGGCGGCCGGCGACGCGCTGCAGACGAAGCTCATCACCTACTACGTGCACGAATAGCGAAACGGGCGCCCTCTTTCGAAGGCGCCCGCTCGGTGCTTCTTCAGTCTGAAGAGACGGCTGTTACAGCTTGCGGATGATCGACATCTGGAGCTCATCGCGCTTCTTGATGACGCTCGTCATGAGCTCCGTCATCCGGTCGTAGCGCTTGGTGGCCTTCTCGTAGGCGGCGAGATCCGCGGGGGTGGCGTCCGGGCCGGGGAGCGCCGGCTCCTTCAGTTCACCGATGGCGCGGATGGCCTCGTCGGCCACGTCGCGGCCTGCACCGACCTGGGCGGCCTGACCCGTGCTGCCCGTCGAACCCGTGCTGCCCGTCGAACCCGTGCTGCCCGTGCTGCCCGTCGAACCCGTGCTGCCCGTGCCAGTCGAGTTGCCCGTGCCCGTGGTCGTGCCCGGCTTACCGCCGTTGATCTGGGCCTGGAGCGCGTCGAAGAACTTCTGCATTTCGAGCTGGAACTGCGCGAGTTCCTTCGGGGTCGCGTCGAGGCCCGGGAACTTCGGGGGCACGAGGCCGTTGAGCGCCGGGTTGTCCGCCGCGTTGCCAGGGGGCGCCGTGGGGCCCGCGCCGCCGACCGCGCTCATGTCCTTGATGAGCTTGTCGAACTGCTCCAAGGAGCCGACCGAGGTGCCGCCCTTCGCGCGGGCATCCATCGCGGCCTTCTCGTACATCCCGAACGCCTTCAGCGCGTCAGGGGTGAGCAGTTGCTTGTTCTCGGTGACGAACTTCATCAGGTCCTCGAACTCTTTTCCGGCCGAGTTGCCGTCGAGGTCGCGGGCGCCCTTGCTGATGGCTTCCGAGAGCTGCTTGGCGGTGATTGAGCCGTTTGAGGTGTTCGCGGCGGCGAGCTTGTTGAGCTCATCGCCCATGCCCTTGTCGGCGTACTTGGGCTTGCCCGCGTTCTCCATCTCCTTGACCATCTTGTTGTAGGTGGGGGTCGGGATGCCCGTCTCACCCTTGGCGCGAGCGGCCTTGGCGGCCTTCTCGTAGACGCCGAACGCTTCCTTCGCTTCCGGCGACAGCTGGCCGGCGTGCTGCTTCACGAAGTCGGCGATCTGCTTGTACTCCTTACCGGCGGCCTGGTTGTCGAGGTCCTCGGTGGCGGCCTTGATCGCGGCGGCCATCTCGTTGCCCGAGATCGAGCCGGGGCCCGGGTTCGCGGCGCCGAGCTGGTCGAGGGACTTCTTGGCACCTGCGTCCACGCCGCTGGAGCTGGGGGGCGGAACAGTGGGGGTGGTCGGGGTTGGAGTGGTCGGCCCCGGGGTCGTCGGCGTCGGGGTGTTCGGCGGAGGGGGTGCCGCGGGCTTCGCACCAATGTTGCCCATCGCCTCGGTCAGCTTGTTGAACTGCTCGAGGGTGCCGATCGACGTCGAGCCCTTCTTGTTCGCCTCGAGGGCGGCCTTCTCGTACATCGCGTACGCCTTCTTCGCGTCTGGCGAGAGCAGCTGTTCGTTTTCCTTCACGAACTTCTGGAGGTCCTTGAACTCCTTGCCGGCCGACTGGCCGTCGAGGTCGCCTGCACCTTTATTGACGGCAGCCGCGAGCTCCTTCGCCGAGATCGAACCCGGCTTGGTGTTCTTCGAGGCCAGGTCGCCGAGGGCGTCGCCCATCGACTTGTCCTGGTTCTGGGGCGCGCCCGCCTTCGCCATGTCGCGAACCATGCGGTTGTAGTCGTTGTCGGCGATGCCCGTCTGGCCCTTCGCCTGCGCGGCCTTGGCAGCCTTGTCGTAGACCTGGAACGCCTTCTTGGCCTCAGGCGAGAGCTTCGACTCGTTCTCTTTGACGAACTTCGCGATGTCTTTGTATTCCTTGCCGGCAGCCTGGTTGTCCTTGTCCTTGGTGCCCTTGACGATCGCGTCCGTCATTTCCTTGCCCGAGATCGAGCCATCTTTCGGGTTGTTCTTGAGCAGCTCCTTCATCGCTTCGCCCGAGCTCACGTCCTTCGCGGCGGGCTTGGCGGCGGCGTTCATCGCCTTCGACATCTTGTCGTAGGCCTTGGGCTCGATGCCCGTCTGCTTGTTGGCCTTCGCGAGCTCGACTTCCTTCTTGTAGACCTCGAACACCTTCTTCGCTTCCGGCGAGAGCTTGGTGGGGTTCTCGTTCACGAACTTCTTGATCGAGTTGAACTCTTTACCCGCGGCCTGGTTGTCGTTGTCCTGCGTGCCCTTGATGATCGCATCGGCCATTTCCTGGCCAGAGATCGAGCCCGCCCCCTTGTTCTTGGCGCCGAGCTCCTTCATCGCGGCGTTCGCGCCCGCGTCCTTCGGCGAGAGCATGTCGCTGATTTTGGTGCCCATGGGCCGGCTGATGATGGGCGACGAGACTTTCTGGATTGCCATTTTTGTGTTTCCCCCTGAAAAGGAGTGCGGGTGAGTGAACAGATTCTCGCACTCCGTGAGACCGCGGTTGTGATCCACGTTGGCCGAAAACCTCGCTTTTCGCGCGATCTTTTTCTCGTTTTGAGGACGGTGAAGCCAAGGGCAAGGACCCCTGTCGCTTCGCAGTCCACACCGCAATTCGGCGCTACTTTTTCAGGTCGGCAGAGGCAGCCAAAGGTGCGCCTTCCACCCACGGCTTCAGGCCGGCAATCTCCTCTGCCTCGAGGATCACCTGGTTCACCTGCACCCTTTCGCGTTCGCAGGCATTCACGACCGCCGCCTTGAAGGGGGCGGAATAGACGTGGTGGGCGCTGTGAATGGCAGTGGGGACGAAGCCGCGCGAAATCTTATGCTCTCCGCCCGCGCCGGGCTCGAACACCTTCAGGCCGCGCTGAATGCAGTCATCAACCGAGTGGTAGAGGCAGACGTGAAAGTGAAGGAAGGGAACCTCTTCGAAGCAGCCCCAGTAGCGGCCGAACAGCCGCAGGGTCGTCGAGAGGTTGAAGGCGCCGGCGATCGTCTTGCCCGCGCGTTCGGCGACGACGAGCTCGACGCTGCCGTTGAGTGAAGCGAAAGCGCGAAGGAAGAAGTCCTGGTTGAGCTGCACCTGGCCCCAGCCGTTCTTCTCGACGGTGTTTTCGTAGAAGCGGTAGGCAAGCAACGCGTGCTCCTTGCCGACCTCGTCGCCGCGAATGGTGCGAAGCGCGATGCCCTGCTTCGCGGCCGCCCCGCGTTCGTGCTTCAGCTGATGTCTGCGTTTGGAATCGAAGCGCGCGAGGTAGTCGGCGTAGGTGCGGTAGCCAGGGTTGACCCAGTGGTACTGCATGCCGATGCGGCGGAAGAGGCCGAGTGACGAAAGCGCCGCGGCCTCGGCCTCGGGCGGGAAGATGACGTGCACCGAAGAAAGCTTCTCTTTGCGGCCGAGCTCGAGGACCGCGTCGAGCAGCGCCGCGCGAATGACCGCGACGTCTTCTGTTGGAGCGACAAGAAACCTGCGCGCAGTCAGCGGTGACAACGGCACGCCGACGAGGAGCTTCGGGTAGTAGTCGATGCCGAAGCTGCGGGCGGCGTTGGCCCAGGCGAAGTCGTAGACGTACTCGCCCATGCTGTGGTGCTTGAGCCAGGCAGGGGCGGCCCCGACCAGCGTGTCGCCGCGCCACAGCGTGAAGTGCGCCGCTTCCCAGCCGCGGGCCTTCGTCGTGCTGCCCGACGCCTCGAGCGCGTCCAGCCATTCCCACCGCAAGACTGGCGGGTCGAGCGGCCCGAGCAGCGCGTTCCACGCCTCGCGGGGGACCTTTTGGATGCCAGAGACGACTTTGACGGTGAGGGCGCTCACTTTTTGCGGGCAGGCCGCTTGGTCTTAACGTCCAACGTGTCGAGGCGCTCTTTGAGTGCGCGGGTTTCGCCCTTGAGCTTGTCGAGCTCAGTGCGAAGGGCAGCGACTTCTTTCACCGCTCCGCCGGTGCTTCGCAGCGCGCGCACTGCTTCTCTGGCCGACCGGCGGAGGCGGCCGTCGATGAAGGGGGTCGACTGCAGCACGCCGACCAGCCGCGCATCGCCCAGCTCGGTGGCGGCGTCGAAGGCGGCCAGCTGGGTGCGGAACTGCTTGTCGTGAAGGGCGAGGCCGATGAGGTCGACGGCGACGGTCTTCTTGTTCGCGACCTCGGCGAGCTTCGCGACGGCCATCAGTGCGGCGCGGCGGGCGTGGGCGGGCGATCCATATTTCGTGAGGGCCACGACCTGGGGCCAGGCCTCGGGGTCCTGCAGCAGGGCGAGGCCGTCGAGCGCGGCGCTGGTGACGGCGTCGAGGAAGCTCGGCCGCTTGAGCATCGACGTCAGGGTCGTGCGGGCGTTGGTCGCGCGCATCCGGCCCAGCGAGCGGGCGACCTCGGCCTCGACGAAGCCACTGGCGTCGGGCTTCTTCCCGAAAACCGTGAGCGCCCTGCCCGCCTCTTCGTCTTCGCGGAACAAGCCGAGCGCGGCGACGGCGGCGCGGCGGGGCTTTGGGTGTTTCACTTTCAAGGCCGAGATCAGCGCGTCACGCGCGCCGGGGGTGCGAACGACGCCGAGCGCACGGGCGCAGGCCGAACGGGTGGCCCAGAAGGCCTTCTCGTCGAGCAGCGTGGCGGCGAGCGCTTCGACGGACTCGACCGACCCATCTTTCCCCAGCGCAGCGGCGGCTTCAGTCCGCGCGCGGGCAATCGGAGCGCGGGCGAGCTCGCGGCGGCGCCAGGCGATGGGCTTTTCCACCTCTAACGTGGCGAGCCGATCTCTCTTCGGGTCGACGAGCACCATTTGCGGCTCGCGGTCGAGCGGCAGGTAGAAGACGTGCTCTTTCCCCGAGACCTCGAACACCGTCTGGTGCACGCCGCCGCTGACGTGCGCGTGAACGGGCAGCGACAACCGCCACAGCGCGTCGCCCTTCTGGGTCTGCTTCACGGCAAGGCGCAGGCGCGAATGCTCGCTGTCCCACGAGAGGTCGACCTTCAGCGCGGGGTGGCCGGCGCGGTAGACGTACTCGTCGAAGAAGCGATCGAAGTTCTTGCCGGTGGCGTCTTCGATTGATCGCGCGAGGTCGACGGTCTCGACAGACTTGCCCTTGTGCTGGGCGACGTACGCGCGCAGCACCTTCTTGAAGTCGGCGTCGCCGAGGCGGGTACGCAGCTCGTGCAGGACGAGGGCGCCTTTTTCGTAGAGGTGGCGATCGAACAGCTCCAGCGGCTCGTCGAAGCGACGCGCGACGATGGGGCGCTGGTACCGTTCGTTCGCTTCTTCGAGGTACGCGTCGAGGTCGAGCTTGCGCTGGTGGTCAGCCTCGTCGTCGCCGTCGGCCTCTTCCTTCCACAGCACTTCGGAATAGGTAGCGAAGCCTTCGTTGAGCCAGCCGTGCGGCCAGTCGCGGCAGGTGAGCAGGTCGCCGAACCACTGGTGCGCGAGCTCGTGGGAAATCAGCGGCTCGGCGCTGTAGTCGAGGTGCGCGCGCGCGTCGTGGAGCACTGCGTCGGTCAGGGTGGTCGCGCCGGTGTTCTCCATGCCGCCGAAGATGAACTCGGCGACGAAGACCTGGGCGTAGTCGCCCCAGGGAAACTTCTGGCCGGTGAGCTCTTCGAAGAAGCGCACCATCTGCGGGGTGCGTTCGGCGCAGCGCAGCGCGTCGCCTCTTCTGCCGCGGGGAAACAACGTGCGTACCTTTGACTTCGACTGCGGCACGGCGGCGACGTGCTCTTCGAACTCACCGACGACGAGGGTGACGAGGTACGGCGAGTGCGGCGCGTCGAGCCGGTGGTGCATCGTCCGTTGCGTTCCTTTGACGGTGTTCGAGACCAGCTTGCCGTTCGAGATCGCGGTCATCTTCGCGGGGAAGGTGGCGATGACTTCGGTGGTCGCCTTCTGCGCCGGCGCGTCGAGGCACGGGAACCAGTAGCGCGAGTCTTCGTCTTGCCCCTGCGTCCACGCCTGCGTCGGGCGCTTCGGGTACGCGGCGTCGGGGTGAATGAAATAGAGGCCGCGGCGGGGGGTAGCGCGGTAGGCGACGGTGACGGTGGCGGTGCCTCCGCCTTGCAGCGGCGACTTCAGGTGCAGGTGCAGTTGCTTGCCGTCGGCGTCGAACTCGACGCGCTTGTGGTCGACCTCGACCGATTCGATCTGCAGCTCGACGGCGTCGAAGGTGATCGCGTGCACCTGGCGCACGGCGACGACGGTGGTGGTGCAGGTGCCCACAATGGAGTCCGTCGCGAAATCGAGGGCCACCTCGACCCGCACGTGCCCGGGACGCACGGGACGATCTGCGGCGTAGTGCTCGGTGGCGGAATCGAAGTGAAAGGGGTGCGGCTCGTCGAAGTGGCGGTGGGAGCTCATGAGGCCGCGTAGAGTAGGCGCGCCGATGATTGACGTCCTCTACTTCGCGGATCGCGAGGTCAAACAGAAGCTGTTCGCCCGGGTGACGCAGGCGAAGAAGCTGCTGATGGTGACGACGGTGCCGCCCCACCGCGCGTCGGCAGCGAAGGCACACAAGGCCCCGTTTGGCCCGCTGGAGCTTCAGTTCGGGCGCGCGTTCGACCAGGTGCTGGTGGTCGACGAAGGCGGCGCAGAAGGCATGTGGCGTGACCCGGTGACGGACCTCGCCGATGCGCTGTACCCGTCGGATTCGCGGGCGGCGTACCTGGCGGCGGGCGGGTACTTCTTCGTCGACGGCGGGGTCGCCAGGGCGGTGGTGAAGCGGTACGGCAAGCCGGAAGAAGACGCCTGGTTTCTGCAGGAGGCGCTGTCGAAGCTGACGCGCCAGGTGCCAGCCCCAGACCCGACGCAGAAGCCGGGGCGTGGAAAGAAGCAGCTGCCGCAGGAAGACGTGCCGGCCGGGGTGGTGCGCGCGACGGGCAAGGACCCGTACGGCGTGCTGGGCCTGTCGAGCGGCGCGACGCTGGCCGAGGCGAAGGCGGCCTGGCGGACGCTGATGGTGCAGTACCACCCGGACAAGGTGGCGCACCTCGCGGCAGAGTTCAGAAGCCTGGCCGAAACGCGGACCCGCGAGATTCAGGACGCGTGGACCCGGCTACAGGAAGAGTTGAAGGGCCGCTGAGCCGTTTTGTGCCGAAGCCGGCACTGGGGGGTAACGACATGGGGGCTTTGACGTGAGAGCGTTGCTGCTGGTGGTGGCTGGACTGTCGGCGTGCGCGCCCAGACAGCCAGAGCCGGGCCCAACGTTCGGGTGCGTGGTGAAGGACTTGCCGCTGGAGACCCTCACGCTTGATCCGCGATCTGCGGGTCGAGTCTCCGCGGCCGCATGAACTCGGAGCGAGACTGCGGCGCGCGAGTAGGCGACGTACCGGTGCGGCGCCGACGACGACGAGCACGTTGCGTTGATGGGTGTGGAGAAAG
>JBBRAX010000029.1:0-88125 GCA_038206395.1 Myxococcales bacterium
CCAGGCGTCTTGATCCCTGACTGAAGCCGCGGTCGAGCGAGACAGCGGCTGGAGACAGAAAACAAAACGGCGATGGCGACTCCGTACGGCAAAAAGGGCGCCGGTTTCCCGAACGCCCTCTCTTCAAGACCGGTCTGTTACTTACGAATTCCGAGACCGTCGATCAGCTTCTTGTAGCGGTTTCCGTCTTTGCCCCGCAGGTAGTCGAGCAACCGGCGGCGCTGGCCGACGATCTTGAGCAGCCCGCGGCGGCTGTGGTGATCCTTCTTGTGGGTCTTGAAGTGCTCGGTGAGGTGGGTGATGCGCTCGCTGAGCAGCGCGACCTGCACTTCAGGCGACCCGGTGTCCTTCTCGTGGGTCTTGAACTGAGTGACGAGCGCGGTCTTCCGTTCCGGATGAACTCCCATGATTCGACTTCCCTTTCTTTCCCGCTCCAATGGGTTGAGACAGAACCACCAGCCGTCCGCGGAGGGGTGCAGGCGGGGTGGCGGTCGGGCGTATAGGCCGCAACAAGCGCCTGGGTCAATCAGACAGCCCTACTCCTTCTCGTAGGCGCGAATCACCTCTGCGACGAGGGGGTGGCGCACCACGTCGACGTCGGTGAAGTCCGCAAAGGCGAGGCCCTGCACCTGCGAGAGGATCTTTCGCGCGTGGGCGAGGCCCGAGACTTTCCCTGAGGGCAGGTCGACCTGGGTGGGGTCGCCGGTGACGACGGCCTTGCTCGAGTAGCCAAGGCGGGTGAGGAACATCTTCATCTGCTCGACGGTGGTGTTCTGCGCCTCATCGAGAATGGCAAAGGCGTCGTTGAGCGTGCGGCCGCGCATGAAGGCGAGCGGAGCAACTTCGATGGTGCCCTGCTCGATCAGCAGCGCAGCCTTGTCGTCGTCCATCATGTCGTGAAGGGCGTCGTACAGAGGGCGCAGGTAGGGGTTCACCTTCTCGGCGAGGTCGCCGGGCAGGAAGCCGAGCTTCTCGCCGGCTTCGACGGCGGGGCGGCAGAGGATGATGCGCTTGACCTTGCGCTCGAGCAGCTGTGACACGGCCATCGCCATCGCGAGGTACGTCTTGCCCGTGCCGGCGGGGCCGATGCCGAAGACGAGGTCGTGGTCGCGAATGAGGTCGACGTATTTCTTCTGCGCGATGCTGCGGGGCGAAATCTGCCGGCCGCCGCTGCGCAAGATGGGCGTCAGCATCACGTCTTTCACGCCGTGGCCTCCCTGGTGGCCCATCACCTTGATGGCCTGCTCGACGTCTTCGCGGTGAAGCGGGTGCCCGGCGTCGTGCATCACCTGCAGCTGGGCGAACAGCGACTGGGCGAAGGCGACGGCCGCGTCTTCACCCGAGATGGTGAGCTCGGTGCCGCGCTGGCCGATGCGAACCCCGAGGCGGCGTTCGACCAGCTTGAAGTTCTCGTTCTGCGCGCCGGCGAGGGTGCGGGCGACGTCGTTGTCGGCCAGGTCGAGCTGAACCTGTTTCATCGCAGGGGGGGCAACAGCAGGTACGCCTGCTTGTCGGTGCGCCGGTAGTAGTAGTCGTCCGACCAGGGGTAGCTGAGGTCATCGGCCGCGAGCAGCTTCGCCTCGACCAGCGCCCCCAGCGACTCGGGGACCTCGCCCTTTTCCAATCGGTAGACACCCAGCGCCGCTTCGATGCGCGAGAGCTGCTGGCGCGAGATGAACCGCTGGGTGGCGGGGTCGTTGTAGGTCGTGGCCGAGTGGCCCACTTTGAGCGCGCCGAAGTCGAGGCGCGTGCCGATGAAGAGCAGGCCGGCGAGCACGAGCATCGTGACGAGCACCCGGCCGACGACGCCCGAGGCGCGTTCGGCGAAGGTCAGCTCGCCTTCCATGTCGTCTTCGTCCCGGTTGATGGTGGGGACGATGCGCAGGTACTCGAGGTTGACGAGGTTGCTCAGCGCTTTGCAGGTCTCGAACTCGCCCAGGCAGCCGACGTCGATCAGCCTGCGCACGGTGCGGCTGCTGTTGACCAGGTTGTAGAGGCGGCGTTCGCCCTCGCCCACCGACTGGAACTCGCCGCCTTTGCTTTCCTTCTTGTCGCCGAAGGCGTCGTCGAGCGCGTCGTCGAAGGAATCGGCCTCGAGCGGAGCGGGCGGCAGCTCTTTGAGCTTCTCGAAGGTCAGCGAGTAGCTGGTGATCTTCCGGCGGACGACAGGCCATTCGTCGACCATGCGGAAACCTTCCATCAACACCGACTCGGCGCGCAGCGGCGCGAACATCGGGTCGACCTCCACGTCGGTCTGCTCGAACTCGTAGCTGCCCGTCTTCCACGAGAAGAGCTTGTAGAGGGTCTCGGTGTTCTGCAGGCCGACCATCTGCTTGAACTTCTCGGCGGCGATGACGCCCTGCGAGACGAGCACGTCGCCGAGGCGCTGCAGCGTGCGCTTCTGGGCCAGCAGCGCGAAGTCGAGCTGTTCTTGTTTGATGAGCTCGGCACGGACGAGCATCGCGCCGATGAGATCTTTCTGTTTGCGGCTGCTGGCCTCGGCGCGAACGATGTTGCCGTCTTTGAAGGCGATATGGACTTCCTGGTCTTTCGCCTTCAGGTGCAGCTGCCCGGTCTTCTGCTGCTGGCCGATGAGCTGAAGGATGTCGGCGATGCCGAAGTCCTTGAGTGTTCCCTTGAGCGCCATCGTCTACCCCTGCCTTCGGTAAAGGCCGCGCAGCGAGAACAGATAGACGGCGACAAAGACGAGCCCCAGGGGCACGAGCCGGAGCACGAGAGGAGCAGCTTCGTAGGGCGACCGCACCAGCCCGTTGCGCTGGAGGAAGAGGACGATGACGAGCAGGAAGAGGTAGCCGTAGATGCTGCCACGGACGACGAGGCCCGAGAACACGTGGCCCATGCCGCTGCACGCGAGGCCGAGCGCGTAGCTGATGCGTTCCATCCGGGTTTCGTAGCGCGAGACTTCCAGCTGCTTGCGGACCTTGAGCGACGGCGGCACGACGCCTTTGCGCGCGAAGACGTTCACGCACTGGGTGCACATCGCGCTGCCCTTGCTGAGCTCGCGGTCGGCGCGGCGGCTGACGGGAGCGCCGCACTTGGTGCACGGCCGGGCGGCGTCGAGGGCCGAGCTGAGGAAGCCGAGCGCAAGGAGCACGATCGCTGCGAGGGCAGGAAAGAACGGGGCGGCCTGTTCGGGCAAGTCACCGAGCAGCGACATCGACAGCTGCGACTGCACCCGGTCTTCGGCTTCGGGCAGCGACGCGAGGCTGAGCAGTTCGGCGCGCGAGAGCGGCAGCGTGGCGACGTAGGTGTTGGCGATGATCTTCTCGCCGGGCAGCGGGTCCTTCGCCACCATCACCTTCGGGTCGCGGGTGCGGGCCTCGACCAGCGCGGCGTTGGCGCGATCGACCTCGGCGGCCATCACGTCCTTGCCGAAGGTGGCGCCGCGGCGTTGGTAGAGCCGGGCGAGGTCGACCAGCGGCTCGGCCAGGGTCGGCTCGGCTTTCGCGGTGTTCTCGAACAGGCCCCTGGGATTCTCGAGGTCGCCGTTGAGCAGCATCGCGACGCCCAGGTTCAGCTCGGCGCGGGGCTCGTTCGGTTTTTTGAGCAGCGCAGCCTTGAGGCGGGGAATCGCGAGGTCCAGCTTGCCGCGGCGAAGCTCGAAGTGGCCCAGGGCGAAGAGCTCGGCGAAGGACGCTTTGTCTTCGGCGGCCTTCTTCGCGACGGCCTGGGCGAGCTGCTCGGCGCCCAACCCGCCCTGCTCGAGCAGGTAGGCGGTCTCGGCCGGAGTGCCGGCGAAGGCGGTGTGCCTGACGATCTGGGCGCCGAGCAGCGGCATCACGCCGAGCAAGGTGACGAGCACGGCGGCGACGACGCGTTCGGCGGTGGTCAGGTAGAGCACCACGGCGGCGAACGCGGCGAGCAGCGCGGGCGCGACGCCCATGCGAAAAACGACGGGCAGCAGCAGAATCAGCACCGCGACGGCGGCCGACTGCCAGCGGGCGAGCGCCTTCGGGAAGAGGAAGTGGAAGTCGAAGAAGAAGTAGCGGGAGCGCCGGGCGAAGAGGACGAGGATGACGGCGATCGCGAGGGCGGTGAGCGCGGTGAGCAGCGCCGCGGCGATGTCGGCGAGGACGGGGCGCAGGTAGCGCGGGTCAAGCACGGTCTTCTCGAGCGCAGCTCTCAGAGCGTCGACGATGCGACCGACGCCGCTGGGCTCGACGGCGATGTAGACGCGAGCGAGGCCGAGCCAGGAAGAAGGAACGTCGGGGGCGAGCTCGACCGCCGCGAGCGCGAGATCGATGGCGCCCGAGGAGTCGCCCGCGGCTTCATGAACGAGGGCAGCGCGGAGCATGCCCTGCGCGAAGGACTCGAGGTTGCTGGCGCCAATTTCCTGCTTGAGCTTGAGCAACGCCTTGCGGGCGGTGGCCTCGGCCTTCATGTCGGTCGAGGCGTTGGCGGCGCGCCACCTTTCCCAGGCCAGGTCGAGATCGGCGTCGGTGGCGCGGGTGACGACGAGGGGGTTGGCGATGACGCGCGGCTCCGGGGCGGGCTCGGGCAGCTTCTTCGGGTCGCCTTTCTTGCCGGTGGCCGTGCCCGTGGGAGTCGCGCGGGTGCCGGCGTCGACGGGGCGGGGGTTGAAGACGGGGTCTTTGCGAACGGGGAGGTCGTCGTCGACGAGCTCGACGCCCTGCTTGTCTTCGACTTCCTTCTTCTGCGTCGGCACATCGGGGTCGACGAGGTCGACCTGCGCGAGGGCGGGAAGAGAGACGCAGAGCGCGACGGGGAGGAGGCGGAGCCAGCCAGGAAGCATCAGAGGGCGCCGATGATACGTTCTGCTATGGCCCGGGGCGATGAATGAGATCCAAAAAGACGTGGGCCCCACCCTTCAGCGACTGGTCACCATCATGGCGCGGCTGCGGGCTCCCGATGGCTGCCCGTGGGACGCCGAGCAGGACTTGCGGTCGCTGCGGCCGTACCTGGTGGAAGAGGCGTTCGAGGTGCTCGACGAGATGGATCGCGTCTCGTACGGCGGCGCCTGGCGGCCCTTCGCCGAAGAGCTGGGTGACCTGCTTTTCCAGATCGTCTTCCATGCCCAGCTGGCATCGGAAAAGGGCGAGTTCGGCATGGCCGAGGTGTGCACCGCCATCGCCGACAAGATCGAGAGCCGCCACCCGCATGTGTTCGGTGAGCACAAGCCGAAGCTCGAAGGCGCCGAACAGGTGCTCGACAACTGGGCGAAGCTGAAAGCGGAAGAACGGAAGAAGAAGACGGGCAAGGCGGGCAGCGTGCTGGACGGGGTGCCGACGGGGGCTCCGAGTCTGCTGCGAGCGGAAAGGCTGACGGAAAAGGCGTCGCGCATCGGGTTCGACTGGCCTGAGCTCAAGGGCGTTCGAGCAAAGCTGGACGAGGAACTGAACGAGCTGGATGAGGCGATCGCAGGGGGCAACCGCGACGAGATGGAGCACGAGCTGGGCGACGTCCTCTTTTCGGTGGCGAACCTGGCCCGGTGGATCAAGACGCCGGCCGAGGACGCGCTGAGACAGGCAAACGGCAGGTTTACGAAGCGTTTTCAGCGCGTCGAGGCCCTGCTCGAGCAGCAGGGCGTGAAGTTCGGGCAGGCGACGCTGGCCGAGCTGGACGCCCATTGGGAGCAGGCCAAGAGAGAGGAGAAGGCAGCGAAAGCTTCGGAAGCCTTGACCCTCGGCGGCGGGCCGTCGTAGGTAGCCCCCCTTTCCAGCCCACTTTGAAGGAGCAGTACTTTGGCCAACACCCGATCTGCCACGAAGCGTAACCGTCAGTCCGTCAAGCGCCGCGCCCGCAACGTTTCCGTTCGCAACGGCGTGAAGTCCGTCGTCCGCAAGGCGCGCGAAGCGATTGCCGGCAAGGATCCCGCGAAGGCGGCGGAGGCCGTTCGCGTCGCGACCCGCATGCTCGACCGCGCGTCGACCAAGGGCGTCCTGCACGCTGGCAACGCGGCCCGCCGCATCGCCCGTCTCGCGCACGCGCTGAAGAACCCTGAGTCTGCGACGAACGCGCACGCGCACGTCAAGAACAAGTAGTCCGTTCACCCCGAGAGCAGCCGTTCATCCCGACCCGAGAGAAGTCGGGGGATGAGCCGCTCCGTTCATCCCGAGAGCAGCGCTCCGTTCATCCCGACCCGAGAGAAGTCGAGGGATGAGCCGCCTGCCCAGTTTCATTCCGGCGTTACCGGCGCCTCGGTGAGCAGCAGGTCCGCTCCCGAGACCCAGTGACGGCACGGCTCAGCGCGAAACGCGGGCCTCGCGGATCTGCAGGATGCGAGCGTCGCTTCGACTCTGGGTCCCGGTGACGGGGCTGGTCACCTCGATGACGCTGGCGATCCGACTGGTCGAGTCAACGAACGCCAGCAGGCGCTCGCCCACGGCGAGGTGTGCCGCTTCCCCGTTCAACACCAGCATCGGGGGATACGGGCCCGTGGTTGAGCTTGGTCGGGACCATGCGACACTTCTCTTCTGTAGATCGTGGTCATCGTCTCTTTGGTCGGGGCCACACTGACCTGCTTGTGGGTGGTGTTGCCGGTGATGTTTTTGATCGACGTGATGTGGCTGTCGATCCGTGGGTAGGACGTGAGCGCCTGCCGATCAAGCGTGGGTGCCGCGGTGTCGAACGTGCGAGGTAGGTTGAGGCGCATGCGATCGTTGTTGGACCACGTCGCGTCGACCTTCGTCCGCACGCCAGCGACCAGCTCTTCAGCATACGTCGCACCTTCGGCCGGCTTGGTGGCCAGCCACCTTGCTTCGGCCATCGCGGCGGGCCAGTTGGCGGTCGCGGTGTGCAGGCGATAGAGCAAGTGGCCGACCGCGACGGGGAGGCGATCACCCGCGCACTCAGGAGAGCCGGTCGCTGGGGTCGCGCTTGCTCGAGACAACTGCGTCGAGCTCGGCCTCGGCTTCGATGAGCGCGCGCGCCCCGTCGTCGTGCTGTTTCCACTCCAAACGAGGGAATCTTTGTTCGGCGCGCGGCCTCGGCGAGCAGCGTCTCGATGCGCTCGAACGACCCGACCACTGCAGGGGTGGACGCTGCGTCGCGCTCGAGCCCCGCGAACGCCAGGAGGTCGTCGGTGCGCGCACCGGCCCGCGCGACGGACTCGAGGACGAGCGCGAGATGCCGAAACTCGAACCGCATCACGGGCGAGGATACAGCGTGGTCTGTCGCTAACGGCTGGCGAGCCGCTCGTAGCCTTCTCGCATCATCGAGTCGGCGAGCCGGCGCAGCGCGGCTGATCGATTGGCCTCGGTGAGCAGCAGGTCTGCTCCCGAGAGGTAGTCCTCGGCGCCACTGACCGAGACGTCGGCGAGCACCCTGCCCCCCTGCTGAAGCGTCAACCGCACCGCCGCGCTCAAGCGGTAGGTCGGGAGCTTGTTGAGGCCCGAGGTGCGATCGATGCCGGCGAGCACGACCGCGCCGCTGACGTTCTCGAGCGAACCCATCACGACCGCCTCGGTGCCGTCGCCGCCCAGTGTGCCGGCGCGCGTGAGCTGTTCGCGAAAGGCTTGCGTGAAGAAGACTTCGGCCGTGGGCTCGCCCGTCTTGTTGTCGAACATCGGGGCGCGAACGGCGCGGAGTCCTTCGGGCAGCGCGCCGCCAGGGGCGGTGAAGCGGTAGCCGCAGCCCAACGCTCCCAGCAGCAAGAGCGCAAGCAGCTGCCGCATCAGAAGGTCAGCACGGTCTGCAGCACTTCGGGCGTCTGGAGGCGGCTCATCGGCACCGGCTGCGGTTGCAGAGGCCCGAGCGCGTCGATGCGGCGGCGCACTTCATCGGCTTCGCGGCCGTTGAGCGTGCGTTCGCGAATGTGGCTGCCGAGCTTGATGCCGCCGACGGTGCAGAGAATGGCGCCGACGACGACCATCACGACGCCGAGGCTCAGCAGCACGATGCCGGCGGTGGTGAGCGCAGCCATGCCGGTCACGCCCCGGAGGCCAGCGATGAGGCTGACGGCTCCGGCGACGGTGATGCCGGCGCCGGGAAGCACGAGGGCGACGCCGATCGCGAGCGCAGCGATCGGGCCCCCGAGGCCAGGGCGGGAATCTTCGAGGCGCTTCAGCTGAGCGTAGAGCTCGTCGCGGCCCATCGTTTCAAAGACGGGCGTCGCGGACTTCTCTTCGTCGGCGACGAAGATGGGCTTGAGGCGAACGTCAGAGAGGACGACGTGGCGCGCCTCGACGTTGTCGACCAGCTGAATGCCCGGGGCGAGGTTGAGGAGCGTGGCGAGAAGAAGAGCGGTCATGGCGCGGCGATTCTTAACCGCGCGCGCTCAGAACGTCATCAGGGTGGCCATGCTGCCAGGAATGAGGCGGCTCGCCTGGGGCGGAGGAGGCGGCGGCGGGGGCAGCAGCATCTCTGGGCCGGGCGGCGGCGGAGGCAGCTTCTGATCGATCGCGTCGATGCGCTTCTGCACTTCATCGGTCTCGTCGCGGTGGGCTGCGATGGCGCCGAAGCGGGTGGCGAGCTTGATGGTGCCGACGAGAAGAAGAATGGCTCCGACGATGACTATCGCGCCGCCGAGGCCGAGCAGGGCGTAGGTGAGGATCTGCGCGCTGCCCGAGAAGCCGATGACGCTGACGCCGACGAAGGCCAGCGATCCGCCGACGATCGCCAGCACGGCGCCGACGCTCATCGCCGCGATGGGGCCGCCCAGTGACGGGCGCGTCTCGTCGAGGCGGCGCAGCTCGGACACCAGCTGCTCGCGCGTCATCGCATCGATGCTCGGGCGCTTGTCGTCGTCTTCGTCGATCACGAAGAGCAGGGGCAGGCGGGCCTCGCTGAGGGCGACATTGCGAGACGAAACGTTGTCCGCCATCCGTATCCCTGGGGGACTTTGGCTGGGGACCCCGTCCGCCATCCGTATCCCTGGGGCGAGGTTGAGGAGCGTGGCGAGAAGAAATGCAGTCATGGTTCCCTCTTTTGAGTTCAGCCGACGACGATGTTGATCAGCCGTTTGGGCACGAAGATGACCTTCCGAATGGTCTTGCCGACCAGGGCAGCCTTCACTTTCTCGTCGGCCTCGGCGGCGGTGCGAACGTCGGCCTCGGTGGCGGCGGCGGGCACGCGGAGCTCGGCCTTGAGCTTGCCGTTGATCTGCACCGCGTAGGGGATGACGTCGTCGACGACGAGCGCTGGGTCGTACGCGGGCCAGGGCTTCTCGACCGTGCAGGTGGTGAGGCCGTACGCGCTGGCGAGCTCATCGGCCAGGTGTGGAGCGAAAGGCGTCAGAATCACCGCCAGCGTGCGTATCGCCTCGGCCATCGCCGACTTCTCGGCGTCGTTGGCGGGCTCCTGCGCGAGGTAGAGCGCGTTGACGAACTCCATCGTCCCGGCGATCGCGGTGTTGAAAGAGAGCCGGTCGATCGCCTCGCCGACGCGCTTCAGCGCCTTGTGGGTCGCCTTGCGAAGCTCGGCGGCCTTGCCTTCCACCGTCCCGCCAAACGTCGCGGCGTGGCAGGCGGCGTGGTGCTGTGAGGCGAGCGCGTAGACGCGCTTCAAGAACCGGAAGGCGCCGTCGACCTGCTCGTCGGACCAGTCGAAGTCACGCTCGGGTGGGCCGGCGAAGAGCACGTACATGCGGCAGGTGTCGGCGCCGTACTTCTTCACGATCGCCGAGGGCGCGACGCCATTGCCGGCGCGCTTCGACATCTTCAAGCCGTCGGCGCCGTTGACGATGCCCTGGGTGATGAGTCGGGTGACGGGCTCGTCGGTCTGCACGAGGCCGAGCTCCTTCATCACGCGATACCAGAAGCGGAAGTACAGCAGGTGCATCGTCGCGTGCTCGGGGCCGCCAACGTAGATGTCGACCGGCAGGTACTTCGCCGCGGCCTTCGGGTCGAAGGGGCCGGTGTCGAACTTCGGCGACAGGTAGCGCGCGAAGTACCAGGTCGAGTCGACGAACGTGTCCATCGTCTCGGTCTCGCGCCTGGCCGGGCCACCGCACTTCGGGCAGGTGGTGTTCACGAACGCCGGCACCTTCGCCAGCGGCGGCTCACCCTTGCCCGTGAGCACCTCCTTCACGTCGATGTCGGGCAGGCGCACCGGCAGCTGCTCGTACGGCACGGGCATGCCCTCGTGCGTCGGGTCGCACTTCTCGCAGTACAGAATCGGAATCGGGGTGCCCCAATAGCGCTGGCGCGAGAAGCCCCAGTCTTTCTGGCGCCACGTCACCATCCGCTTGCCGAGGTTCTTCCCTTCGAGCCAGTCGCGCAGCTTCGCGCGGGCGTCGGCAGAAGGGAGCCCGGTGTACTCGCCCGAGCGCAGCAGTGTTCCGTCTTCCGTCCACGGGGCGCTCAACGGCTCGTCGAGCACCCCACCCTGCGGCTGGATGACCAACGTGACGGGCAGCGAATATTTTTCGGCGAAGGCGAAGTCACGAGCGTCGTGGGCCGGGACGCTCATCACTGCGCCGGTGCCGTAGTCGGCGAGCACGAAGTTCGCGATCCACACCGGCACCTTCGCGCCGTTGAGCGGGTTGATCGCGTGCGCTCCGGTGAAGACGCCTTCTTTCTCGGCCGTCTCGTCGGTGCGTTCGGTCTTCGACTTCGCCGCCATCTTCTTCACGAAGGCGGAGACGCCGGGCTGCTGCGCCGCGGTGGTGATCGATGAGACGAGCTTGTGATCTGGAGCGAGCACCACGTACGTGCACCCGAACACCGTGTCGATGCGGGTGGTGAAAACGCGAATCTTCTCGCCGCTGCCGTCGATCGCGAACTCGGCCTCGACGCCTTCGCTGCGCCCAATCCAGTTGCGCTGGGCGGCGGTGATGCGGTCGGGCCACTCTTTGAGGCCGTCGAGCGCGTCGAGCAGCACCTGCGAAAACTTCGTGATCCGAAACGCCCACTCGGGCATCTCGCGATCGACGACGGCCGAGCCGCAGCGCTCACACACGCCGTCTTTCACCTGCTCGTTGGCGATGACGGTCAGACAGCCCGTGCACCAGTTCACCTTCGACCGGCGGCGATAGACGAGGCCGCGTTCGAGCATCTGCAGAAAGAACCACTGGTTCCAGCGGTAGTACTCGGGCTGGCTGGTGTTGACCTCCAGCGACCAGTCGTACGCGTAGCCGAGCGACAGCATCTCGCCCTTGAAGCCCTCGATGTTCGCAGCGGTGCGGGCGGCAGGGTGCACGCCTTCTTTCATCGCGGCGTTTTCCGCGGGCAGGCCGAACGCGTCCCAGCCCATCGGGTGAACGACATCGAAGCCCTTCATCTGGAAGTAGCGCGCGTAGACGTCGCCCAGCAGGTAGTTGCGGACGTGGCCCATGTGCATATTGCCGCTGGGGTACGGCAGCATCTCGAGCACGTACTTCTTGGGAAGGTTCGCGTTGCGGCCCGCGCGGAAGAGCTGCTCTTTTTCCCAGCGCTGCTGCCACTTCGGCTCGATGACGGAAGGCTCGTAACGCTCGTTCATGTCGCGGCTCTCATAGGGACTAATGAGAACCGACGCAACGAAGAGGTCAGGCCGGACGAACCATCGCATTCACCGGCGGCAGCATCACCTGCACCCGGGTCCCGAAGCGGTGGCTGCTCGCGATCGTCATCCCGCCACCCATCGAGGTGACGAGGCGGTAGGCCAGCGGCAGGCCGAAGACGTTCATGCCGGTCTGCGCGTGGAGCGGCAGGTCGAACGCCCGTGCCGCGGCGTCGGGATCCATGCCCTGCCCCGTGTCGGCGACCTCGAGCACGACCTCGTTGGCGTCGGCGTCGAACCAGGTGGCGACGGTGATCGAATGTTCCTGCGCGAAGCCTTCGGGAATCGATTCGGCCGCGACGACGAGCAGCTTGAGCACGACGTCGGCGAGGCGCGCGCTGCTGGCCACCACCTGGGGCACCTTTGCGAGGCGTTGTTCGATGCGCGCGCGGCGGCCGACCAGCGGCCACGCCAGCTGAATCGCGGCTTCGACGATCAGGTTCAAATGAAGCGGACCCACGGGGGCGCGGTGGCCATCGGCGAAGAGCCGCACGCTGTCGACGACCGAGTTGATCCGGTCGGCCCCTTCGATCGCTTCCGTAATCGCCGACGTCAACTCGGCATGGCGTTCACGGCCGAGCGCGGACGAGACCTGCGCGAGCTGCTGCTGAAGGAATTCGAGGTTGCTGCGGAGGCTCGCCAGCGGGTTCGTGAGCTCGTGCGCGACACCTGCCGCGAGGGTGGTGGTGGCGGTAATCCGGCTCGGGGCGCTGGGCCGCGACTCGGTGAGCACGTCACTGCCAGCGGGCGGAGTCTTGATGTCTCGAGGCGAACGGGTGGGCACGGCGGATTTCAGTCTAGGTGGGCGCTGGCGGTGAGGGAAACGCGTACATGCCCCGCAAAGACAACGGGCGCCGCAGAAAATTGCCGGCGCCCGCCGAAACATGGGTGATTGTTCAGTAACCGACGCGGCGAATCGCCTTGTACGCCGACGACGTGGTGCGGATGTTGTGCACGATGCCGTAGCTGCAGCCCTTGGCCTCGTACGCCCACATCGAGCCCCAGCCGTCGCCGGACTCGTAGAGGAAGATGTGACCGGCGCCGTTCGAGTTGTAGACCATGGCGTCGGCGCGGGCGACGGACGACCGCGAGACGGTGTTCCACTGCGAGTTACCAGCCTTGAAGCTGACGGTGCTGTACGGGTGCGAGTCCGAGGTCAGCGTCGAGTTGCTCGAGGGGACTTCCCAGATCTTGCCGATGTAGCCCGAGCAGTCAGCGCCGTAGCGGCCGCTGTGGCGGCAGCTCGGGCACGAGCCAGTGCAGGAGCCGCGGGTGCCCGAGGTCGCTCCGTTGGGGATCCACGAGCCGTGGCCCCAGTAGTACGAGAAGCCGACGCCCGACTTCGCGCGGAGGATGGCGCCGTTGCGGTCATTCGACGCGATGCTGCCGCCGCCGCTGCTGCTGCCACCGCCACCACCGCCCGACGAGACCAGGTTCAGGTAGCTGCCGTACGACCAGCCCGTGATGCCGTTGTACTTCACGTTGTACCAGCCGCCCGACGGCGTGGTTCGGTTGATGGTGACGACCTGCGCGCCCTTCGGGACGACGAGGCGAACGCGGTAGCCGGTGCCGGCGCCGGTGCGAAGGTTCAACGCCGAAGTGGTCTTGAGCTTCGAGCCAATCGGAACACCCGACGACAGCTCGCTGCTGATGGTGCCGACTTCGTCTTCGGCGCCCAGCATCACGTCGCTGTCAGTGGCGGTGTCATCGATCGTTCCTGCACAGCCGCTGAACACCAGCGCTGCGACCATCCACATCCCCTTTGAAACTGTCACCTTCGTGTTCATGTGGTCGTGCTCCAGATTTTCGTTTTGTTGGTTAAAAAACTCGGCGAGGAACCATTGAGCGAGGGCCGTGCCACGGGTCGTCCTCAGAGGAGAGCGCCCGCTGATCCGCAAAGCGGCTTTGCAGTGGATCCGACTGCGATCCAAACACGCGGCGAAGGTTCTGCCGCTTCTCGCGACGTCACGGCTGGGGCTCAGTGCCTGTCGCCTCAACGCGACAGTGCGGTGAGGAGGGCCGGTGGTGTACGGAGCGCGCATGAACCGTTCGCAGAACTTCATCGTCGGGGGCGTGGTGCTGGTGGCCGCGGTGCTCGTGGTGGTCGTGATGCTGTGGCCGACGGACAAGTCGAAGCTCGATTCGCCGGCCGGCGACGTGGTGGTCGAGGCGAACGCGGAGCCGACGGTGGGCCGTTCGCTGCAGATGTTGCGGCAGCGGGCAAAGGCGATGGACGCGGGCGAGATGCCGGCGGCGTCGACCAGCGGGCAGGGAGCCGTGTTCGCGCAGTTCGGTTGGGGCAGCGGCGAAGGTCAGCTGGCCCACAAGCGGCCAGACGAAGCGAACCCGGAAGGGCCGATGAGCCTCGCGATCGACAAGCGGGGCAACGTGATGGTGTTGGACCAGGTGAACGACCGGCTGGTGAAGCTCGACAAGTCGGGGAAGGTCGTGGGCTCGACGCCGCTGACGGTGCAGGGCGCGCAGGACATCACGGTGGCCGCAGACGGAACGACGCTGGTGATGGATCGCATCATCGACAAGTCGATCGCGGTGATCGGGCCCGACGGGAAGCAGGTCGGTGAGCTGCCGATCGAAGGAAAGAATCTCGAAGAAGGCGGCGCGGCGACGGGCGTGTTCACCGACGGCGAAGACGTCTACGTCGAGCGCGAGCACGGCGACCTGGTGAAGGTCGGGACGACCAGCGGCAAGGCCGACACGAACCGCGAGGAAGTACCGGGCCGGCCGTCGCGCGATGGGTCGGCGTACCTGACGGCCGGCATCTCGGTTCCGGGCGAAGACCGGCTCTATGTCGGGGCGATCGACAAGGCGTCGCGCCAGCAGCGGTTTCAGCGGGAGTACCGGCTCGGCAGCGCAGTGCTCGGGCTGATGCTGCTCGACACGGACGCGAGCGGGATCATCTACGTCGCGGCGCTGACGACGGTCGCGGTTGCGGGGAAGTCAGCCGAGGACGCCCGGCCGATGGTGCTGCTGCTTTGCCTCGACCCGCTCGACGGCCGGCCCCTGGGCCGCGCCGAGCTTCCCGCCAACATGCACGCCGACGAGACCTTTCGCGAGCTCGTCGTGACCGATGAAGGGGGAGTGCTGTACCTGTACCGAAGCGACGAGCACGCGCAGCTGCAGAAGTACGACTGTCGCTAGATCAGCGCGCCTTCATTGCATCGGTGAAGGCGGCTTCGACTTCGTTCGGCTGCCGCTTCGCGCCTTCGACCAGGGCCTTGAGCGCGAGGCGATCGATCGGAAGCGCGGTGGCCTTGCCGAGCGCGGCGCGCGTAATCAGCACCGGCACGAGGTAGCGCTGCTCCGCCGCGACCACGTCGAATGGTCCGGGCACCGAGAGCGTGGTCGAGATCTTCCCCTGGAAGCCTGCGAGCACTTCGCGACGGGCGACGCCGACGATCGCGGCGTGAAGGCGCTGGGCCCCCTGATTCACCGGCAGCGCGCGCGCCTCACGCACGTCCTTTGAGAAGACCGGGTCCGCCTTCCAGCCCGCGGCGAAGCGCTGGGCCTCGGCGAGGTCTTTGTCACCCGCGGCAGGCACCGCGTCGCTCGAGATCTTCGAGAGGCCCCGCAGCACCGCCGCTAGCCGCTTCGCTTCGGACACGATCGGCTCACCGCTGCGTCCGCCTTCCACCTGCACCGCGGTCAGCGACGGCAGCTTGAGCTTCGGCAGCGACTCGGCGAGCTGATCGAGCGCCAGCGAGGCTTCCTGGTATGCACGCTTCGCCGGCTCGACCCGCAGGCTCGGCGGCACCAGCAACCGGATTCGCAGGTCGCTGCGCTCGTCTTCCGACGGCGTCAGCTCGCGGCCGTCGTCTGAGCTGTCTCGGTGGCCGCCCGTCAGCGCTGCAAACGCCGCCGCCCGGCGATCTCTCCACGACGCATCGAGCTGCATGCCCTTCGGATCTTCGGTGACGAAGCTCGCCAGCGCCGACTCGTAGCGCGGAAACGCCGGCGCCGGTTCCGCCGCTGGTAGCGCGAGGCGGTTGTCCTGCGCGGCGGCCAGCAGCTCGTCGACCGCCGCGATGCGTCCGGCCTGCTCGAGCTCGTTGAAGAAGGCGCTGAACGGAGTCGTCGGCGCCTCGAAGGGCGCCGGCACGGGTGGCAGGCGCTCGCCGAGCGCATCGATGAACGCCGCCATGTTCTCCATCGCGTCGTCGACGTTTCCACCCGAGCGCTCGCGGTAGTCCAGCAAGGGCTCTCTCAGCGGCGCCGTTCGCAGTGCATCGCGGCGCGCGCGCAACGCCACCCAGCTGGCCTCGAGCTTCGAATCTGCGGACAAGAGCCCCAGCAACGTGAGCGCCGCGGCGACCCCGGCGCGCGACTGGGGAAACGCGCGGTCCAACATCCGAAGACGAACGCGCGCGCAGCCGAGCTCCTTCGACCAGCCGTAGACGCCGGCCGCGACCACCGTGTCCGGTTCGGCCTTTGCGCTCGCCAGCTCGGCCTCGACTGCAGCGAGCACTTCGGGCACTGCCTTCGCCGCAGCAGGGATCTTCACCGCGTCGAGGCACGCACCCGACGCATAGAGCCGGCCAGCGAGCGCCGCAGCCCCTTCGCGCGCGTCACCGTTAGAAGTCTTGAGCCGGGCGACGGCGCGTTCGGCGAGCTTGCCCCAGAGGGCGGCGTGCAGGCGTTCACTGTCGAGCGCGATCGCCGCTTCAGCGCCTTCGACCAGGCGGCGCGTGCGCCACAGCACGGCCTCGGCCGACAAGATCAGCTTCGGCTCTTCGGGGTGCAGCGCGGGCCGCATGCGGGAGCCGGGGGTGCGCGCCAGGGGATCGTTCGAGAGGACCCGCGTCTCGCTGATTCCCGCGAGGCTCGTCACCAGCGCAGTCGGCTCGGCGCCCCGCCCGCTTCCCAGCGTCAGCGGGCTGGCCGGCGCGAGCACCACCTTCGTCTCTTTGGGCAGCGCCGTGAGGAAGTCCTTCACCTTCTGCTCGCTGTGCGCGGCGACCGCGTCGGGCGTGCTGCCGAACTTCTTCAGGCCGGTGAGGTCGTACGTGTACTCGACCTCGCCCGTCGGCAGCCGCTTGCCCTGGTACGGCCAGACCTCGGCAATGGGAAACTTCGAGGGGCCAGGGCCGGCAGCGAGGGCGACGAACAGCAGCGCAGAGATCATTTAGAGCGAGAGCAGCCTCTTCACGGTGTCGAGGACGACCTGCGCCTGCACGGGCTTCACCAGGTAGGCGTTCGCTCCGAGGCGCAGCGCGCGATCTCTGTCTTCCTCGGCCGACTCGGTGGTGATGACGACGATCGGCACGTGCGCGTTCGCTTCGTCCGAGCGCAGGTGGCTGATGAGCTTCAGGCCATCGAGCACTGGCATGTTGATGTCGGTGAGCACGATGTCGAACCGGCCCTGCGAAAACTTCTTCAACGCCTCCGCGCCGTCCTGCGCCTCGACGCAGACGACCTCGGTGAGCCGTTGGAGCGCGTACATCACGCTGCGCCGCAGGGCGAGCGAGTCATCGACGACGAGAGCACGAATCGACATGGAGGCCGCGGACGCTATCACTTCGGCCCGTTTCCACGTCTGACTCGCTCTTGCAGCTCGACGAGCAGCGTGAACAGCGGCAGCACCCGGCCGACGACGCCCGTCGAGATCGCCGCCTGGGGCATGCCGAAGATGATCGCCGTTTCTTCCGCTTCGGCCCACACCTCACCGCCCGCTTTGGCGACCGCTTTCACGCCCTTCGCGCCGTCAACCCCCATGCCCGTCAGCACGATGGCCAGCGTCTGGGCGCCCAGCGTCTTCGCGCAGCTCTCGAACATGCGATCCACGCTCGGGGCGTGCTTGTCGGCGGGGGTGTTCTCGGGCGTGGAAAGGGTGAGGACGCCGTCGACCCGCTTCAGCTCGAGGTGCCCACCGCCCGGAGCGATGTAGACGTGACCCGCCATCACCCGGTCGCCCTCCTTCGCCTCGCTGACCTTGAGCCCGCCCATCTTGTCGAGCCGTTCGGCAAACGCGTGGGTGAAGCGCGGCGGCATGTGCTGGCAGACGAGCAACGCGACCGGCCGGCGCACCATCGCTTCGACGAGCTTCGAAATGGCGGGAGGACCACCAGTGGACGCTCCGACGGCGACCACCATCGGATCGGGCTCGGTGACCTTGGGCGGCGCCTTCGGGGGGCGCGCGATCGGCAGCGGCGTCTTCTCGTCTTTCTTCAGCAGCCTCACCGACCGCACCTTCTGCAGCAGCTCGGCGCGCACGGCCTCGAGGTCTTCCTTGCCACCGCGCGACGGCTTGGCGACGAAGTCGAAGGCGCCGAGCTCGAGGGCCTTGAAGACGTCCGAGTCGTGGGCGTACGACGAGAGCACGATCACGGGCGTGGGCGAGTGCGCCATCAGCAGCCGCAGAAACGAGAACCCGTCGAGCTTCGGCATCTCGAGATCGAGCGTGATCAAATCGGGCTTCAGGGCGTGCGCCTTCTTGAGGCCTTCCTCGCCATCCGCGGCGCGATCGACCACCTCGATGCCGGGTGACGCTTCGAGGATCTGGGTGATGGCGCGGCGGTTCGACGGCGAGTCGTCGATCACCAGCACGCGGATGTTCTTCTCGCGCTTGACCATGGGTCAGGCCCCCATCGGCCGGCGGTAGACGAGGTCACCCGAGAGCTGCACGAGCGCGAAGTCGGTGCTGAAGGTCAAGAGGCTCTCCGAATGGCCGAGCAGCAGGTAGCCGCCGGCGAACAGCTGTTCCCAGAACGAGTGCACCACCGTGCGGCGCGCAGTGGGCTCGAGATAGATGAGGACGTTGCGGCAGAAGATCGCGTCCATGCGCGGCAGCAGCTTGAGGCCCACGTCGTCGAGCAGGTTCAGGTGCCCGAAAGAGACGCGGTTCTTCAGCGGCGCCTTCACCCGGAACCGGCCGGAGCTCAGCGGGTCGAAGTGGCGAGCGAGCTGCGCGGGAGTCGTCGTGCGCAGCGCTGAGCTTCCGTACTCCGCGGCGCGCGCGGCGGTGAGCATGCGACGCGAGATGTCGGTGCCGTGGATCTGCACGTCCCAGCCTTCGAACAACCCACTCTCGGCGATCAGCATCGCGAGCGTGTAGGGCTCTTCGCCCGACGAGCAGCCTGCCGACCACAACCTCAACCGCCGGGTCGAGGCGTTCTGCACACTCAACATCGGCAGCAGCTCGCGCTTGAAGGAATCGAGCTGGGTCGGCTCGCGGAAGAAGTACGTCTCGTGCGGCACCAGCAGCTCGATCGCGAGCTCGACCTCTTCTCGCGCGCGGGCGTCGAAGCGCAGGTACCGGTAGTACCCGCTGTAGTCGCGAAGTGAGAGCGCCTCGAGCCGGGGCCACAGCCTTCGTTCGACGACGTACTTCAGGTCGTCGCGAAGCTGCAGGCCGCACGCGTCCAGCAGCAGCTCTTTGAGCAGCCGGAACTCTTCCGCGGTCAGCAGCGGCCGGACTTCTTCATCGAAGGCCATCAGCGTTCCGCCAGCGCCGCCGCCGAAGCCATCAAGAGCTCACGCGTGAGCGCATCGGCTTCCTTCTCGAGCGCGGCGTGCAGCGGCCGCAGCAAGTCGCGTTCACCTGACACCGCGAGCGTGCGAGCGGCGGCAACGCGAACATCCCACCGCGGGTGCTGCAGCTGCTCGACCGCCAGCTTCACGCCCTCGGTCGATCGCGCGGCGTAAGACAGCGCCGCCTTCACCACTTCGGCGTCGGTGTGGCGCACGGCAGCCTCGAGCAGCCGATGGGAAAGGGCACCCAGCTGGAAAAGAGCCTGCACCGCGGCGAGCGCGACGGCGCCCGTTCCACCGACCATCGCCTCGAGAACGGGCGTGACTTCGCGCGCGCCGAGCTCTCCGGCTGCGACCGCAGCGGCGGTGAGCACGGAAGGCTCGGTGTCGCCCAGGGCACGGCGCAAGAGCGGCAGCGCTTCGGAAGGGTCGAGGCGGCCGAGCGCGCGGGCAGCGGCGCGGCGCACCAGGGGCGACTCGTCGGCGAGCGTGGTCGAGAGCAGCTCGACGCCGAGAGAGGCAGACGCTTCGGCAGCAGCAGCGCGAACGCGATCATCGGCTTCATGCGCGCAGCGGCGAAGCATCACCAGCGCATCAACGGCGGGAGCGACCTGGGCGTAGGCGCGAAGGGCGTGCGGACGTGGGCGGCGATCCAGCGAAAGCAGCAGCGCGGCGACACACGGCACCGGCACGGTGACCGCGAGGGTCACGAGCGCGCGGGCGGCCGACGCGGCGAGCAGATCATCATCGAGCAGCTCGGCCAGCGGAGCGACCGCTGCTTCCGACCGCGAACGCCCCAACGCCCGCGCCGCAAGCTCGGCCAGCTCGAAGTCACCCGCGCCGGCGAGCGCGGCGAGCGCATCGACCAGCACCGGCTCGGACGCGCGAAGAATCGCTTCACCGGCCACCGACCGCGCCTCGCGGCCCAGCGCCGTGAGTGCGGGCGGATCTCCTGCGAGCAGCGCGCGCGCTCCGGGGAGCCCCAGACGAATGAGGACCTTCAGCGCGGCCTCGGCGAGCTCGCCGCCTTCCGCCGCGGCGGCGACGTGCACCGCCAGCGACGACAGCGACCCGGCCTGCACCGCCTGCAGCGCGCCATGCCGCAGCGCCCGTTCTTCCGAGCCCAACGCCGCCGTCAGCCACACTTCGGCATCCTTCACGTGGCGCAGGGCGATCTTCAGCTCGCCTTCTGCGTCGGCAGCCAGACCTCCGTTCCGCGCGCCCAACCCTGCGAGCGCAGCGTCGCGCGCGGGAGTCAGCACGCCGCGGCAGAGCAGCGCGAACGCAGTCGGGTGCGCGATCTGCCCGAGCAACCGCCACGCACTTCGCGCGGTCTCGATCGAGTCGAGGTGCGGCAGCAGCCGCGGCAACGGCGGCGGCCGGCCGAGCTGGTTGAGTCCTTCGAGCGCGCAGAGGCGAAGCAGCGGCTCGGGCGAGTCGAGGAGCTTCTCGAGCGCGCGGCACGACTCGACACCACCCGTGCGGCCCAGCGCTTCGGCGGCAGAGGCGCGAACGTTCGGGTCCTGATCGTCGAGGCAGCCGACGAGCTCGGGCACCGCTTCGGGCTGGCGAAGCTCGCCGAGAATGTCGGCAGCGAACTTCCGCTGATCCGGATCGTCGTGGTGCAGCAGCGTGATCAGCGCGGGCACCGCCGCCGGCCCGAACTGGGCGAGCGCGGTGGCAGCGGCATTTCGCGCTCCCGTCTGGCCGCGGTCACCCAGCACCTCGATCAGCCGGGCGACCAGGGCTGGCGTGGCGTCGACGCGCGCGAGCAGCTCGGCCGCCACCTTTCGCACGCGCCAGCTCGCGTCGTAGAGCGCAGCGACCAGGCCCGGCAGCGCCTCTTCCCCGACTCCCGCTTTCAGCAGCGCCTGGTATCGGGCTTCGGCGGCTTCGTCTCCTTCGAGAGCGATCACGCGGCCACGCTCCTGTCGACCAGCAACGCTTTGACGTCGAGCATCAGCAGCAGCCTTTCGCCCACTTTGCAGACGCCGAGGATGTGCGCGCGGGCCCCTTTCTTTGCCGACAACGGTGCAGCCTGCAGCGACTCCATCGGCACCTTCAAGATCGCGTTCACCGCATCGACACGCAGGGCGAGCCGCGAGCCGCCGAGCTTGCAGAGCACCAACCTCTCGCTCTGGCCGGGCTCGGGCACTTCGCCGAGCAGCTGACGGCGAACGTCGACGACGGGGATGATGGCGCCCCGCAGGCTGACGACGCCTTCGACGAAGGGCGGCGCGCGGCGGACGCGGGTGATGGCGGGCACGGCCAGGATCTCTTCCACGCGCATGATGTCGATCACGTACTCCTCGCCTCCGATGCGAAAGGCACAGAGCTGGACGAGGTCGCTCACCGCAGCACCTGCGACACGTCGAGAAGGATGTAGAGCGTCTCGCCTTTGCGCGCGAGCCCGACGATGGAGTCGCGATCGCTGGTGCCTGGCGGAGGCGGCTCGAAGCGCGAGGCGAGCAGCTTGACCACTTCGTCGACGCCATCGACCAGCACGCCCGCGTCCCCCTGGTCGTCGCGCACCAGGATGATGCGGGCCGCGCGCGAGACGTCGGTGGGCCCCGCGACGACAGGAGACTCGGTCGAGAGCCCCAGGCGCGGCTTCACGTCGTAGACGGGCAGCACCTCGCCGCGCAGGTTCATCACGCCCAGCAGGCCACGCTGGCCATGGGGCACCTCGGTGAGCAGCGGCACCTTCACGATCTCGCGCACGTCTTCGATCGCGACGGCGTAGGTCTCGGCGTCGAGGCGGAAGGCGAGGAACTCGGTGGGCTCTTCGGGGTCGACGGGCAGCACTGGCTCGGCGGCTTCGGCCTGCAGATCATCCAGCGGGCCGACCTCTTCGTCGGGCCGGTAGAAGAACGCATCGAGAAGGGTCGAGAGCGCCAAGCGAGGGGAAGGTTTTAGCGCACCCGCGGTTCCAGCGAGGACGCATACTGCGCCGACCCATGCTCTTCGCTTTGTCGATCGTGTTGTTGACTGCGGCGCCCGATGCAGGGGCGAAAGACGGGGGCGTGGCCGACTGGAAGCTTTCGCAAAAGCTGGGCAAGGGCAGCGCGCTGCGCGAGGCGCTGGTGGCCGACCTGGTCGCCGACGCCCGAAAGGACCCAGGCCGCAAGGGGGAAGAGCCGCTGACGCGCGCCGAGGCCGAAGCCGTGCTCGACGATCCACGGGCAGAGCTTGTCTACGGCACGAAGACGGTGTCGATCGTCGCGCCGTCGATGCTGACGCGGCAACGCAACGATCACCTCGACCTGATGAAGCTGTTCCTCAAGCCTGAAAGGCTGAACGCGGGCTACGCGTTCGTGAGGGACCACCAGGCGTCGCTTGACCGTGCGCAAGCGAAGCACGGGGTCGACTACGCAGTGATTATCGGGATCCTCACGTGGGAATCGAAGCTCGGGACGATCACCGGCGACTACAAGGCCTTCAACGCGCTCGCGTCGCAGGCCTTCTTCGTCGAGGACGCGAGCGCCGTGGCCCTGGCGTCGGCCGACGAGAAAAAGCTGCTGGAAGACGCGGCACAGAAGCGGCGGGTAGCGTCGATTCGGGATCGCGGCCGGAAGAACCTGGTCGCGCTGCTGCGGCAATGCAAAGCCCGCGGCATCGACGCGCTCGAAGTGAAGGGCAGCTGGGCCGGCGCGCTGGGCTTCCCGCAGTTCATGCCCGCGAGCCTGCAGTGGGCGGACGACGGCGATGGCGACGGAAAAATCGACCTCTTCACCTTCGACGACGCGATCTTCTCGATCGGGCGATACCTGTCCGAGCACGGCTTCAAGAAAGACCGGCGCAAGGCGGTGTGGGACTACAACCACGAAGACGCGTACGTGCAGGGCGTGCTGGCGTTCGGCGATGCGCTGAGGGTGATGATGTCGCTCGACGGTGGCTTCCCCGATGGCGGGTTTCTGCCGGGCGACGGTGGCACGCGTTAGCTGGCCGACCGCGGTCGCAGCAGGCCTTCGATCACCGCGGCGACATCGAGCACGAGGACGGTGCGGCGGTTGCCGAGGTCGGTCGCTCCAGCGACGCCGGGCACTGACCGAAGGCGGCCACCCAGCGGCTTGGTGACGATGTCCTGCTGGCCCAGCAGCTGATCCACCGCGAGCCCGACGCGCGCTTGAGCGAGCCCGACGATCACCACCTGGTGCTTCTCGAGCTTCGTCTCGGGCAGGCCGAAGACGCGAGACAGCCGCACGAAGGGCACCGTCTGCCCGCGCAGCGAGAACACCTCTTTCTTCTCGATGCTCCGCAGCTCAGGCGTGGTCACCTGAACGATTTCCATCACGCTGTTCAGCGGCACCGCCCACGTGCGGCCGCTGACCTCGACCACCAGCGCGCGGATGATTGCGAGCGTCAGCGGCAGGGTGAGCGTGAAGGTGGTGCCCTGCCCTCGCCGGCTGTCGATGTCGATGATGCCCGATAAGCGCGCCAGGTTGGTCTTCACCACGTCGAGCCCGACACCCCGCCCAGACAGCTCGCTGACGGAGGCGCGGGTCGAGAAGCCGGGGATGAAGACGAGGTTCAACAGCTCGCGCCGCTCGAGCCCTTCGGCCTGCGCGACAGTGACGACGTTGCGCTCAATCGCCACTTCGCGAATGCGCTCTTCGTTCATGCCCGCGCCGTCGTCGCCGACCTCGAGCACGACGTGGTTTCCCTGCTGCCGGGCCTTGAGCCGGACGACAGCGCGCCGCGGCTTGCCGGCTTTGACGCGCGCCTCGGGCGACTCGACCCCGTGATCGATCGCGTTGCGAAGCAGGTGCATCAGCGGGTCTGACAGCTCTTCGACGATCAGCTTGTCGAGCTCGACGTCACCGCCAGCGAGGTCGAAGTCGATTTCCTTTCCGCTCTCGCGAACGATGCGGCGCACCAGGCGCGACAGCTTGTCGAAGACCTGCCCGAGGGGAACCATGCGGACCTCGAGGATCCCCTTCTGCAGCTCATCCAGCTTCCGTTCGAGCGCGCGGCTCTCTTTGAAGAGCTCCTGGCCCCACAGCTTCGGCAGCGGCGCCGAGCCGGCGGCGGCCTGGCGGGCCCCTTCGGCGAGCTGCTGAATGTTGCTCTTGATCAGCAGCAGCTCGCCGACCGCATTCATCAGCCCATCGAGGCGGCCGATGTCGACGCGCACCGTCTGGGTCAGCGACCGCAGCGACGTCTCGGGCGTGCGCGGAGCGTCGAGCGCGCGCAGCTGAGGGCCCGACACCTCGCGATCGTTCGCAAGCGGAGCCGGCCGGGGTCTCGCCGTCGCCGCGGGAGTCATCAGCGTGACCAGGCCCTTCTGTTCCTCGACCGCGGCTTCGAGCTCGCCCTGCTCTTTCGCGCTGCCGAAGACGAGGTCGAACGCGATCGTGCTCTCGTCGCCCGGCTGCGACGACGGCAGCGTCGAGATGACCTCACCCAGGGGCTTCAGCTTCGCGTTCAGCGCGGCGAGGCCCTGGTCGAAGTCGGCGAGGCTGAACACGGCGCGCACGCGGTACAACGCGACGCCCCGCTTCACGTTCTCGCGCAGTCGGTGCTCTTCGTACTCGGTGAAGACCGCGCGCATCTGCGGGTCGAGGCCCAGCGTGTCCAGCGGGTCGGCCGCTGAGGCCACCGCGGGGCCCAACAGCCGCTGCAGGCGATCGGCCTGGGCGATGGCCACTTCCTGCGCGGGGCCTTCGCGTTCTTCCGCGGCCTCGGCCAGCAACGCGTTGAAGAGATCCAGCGTCTCGATCAGCGCATCGAGCAGCGCATCATCGAGCGCGACCTTTCCCAACCGCAGCCCATCGAGAAGGTCTTCTGTCTGGTGCGCCAGCCGGGCGATCGAGTCCTGCCCGAACATGCCCGACAGGCCTTTGAGCGAATGCGCGGCGCGAAAGACGCCGTTGAGCAAATCGGGGTCTGCTTCCTGACCGCGGCGCTCGTCGAGCACCAGCAGGTCACGGCCCAGGGCTTCGAGGATCTCGTTCGCCTCGGCGATGAACTCCGAGAGGGCGCGAGGGCGGGCCATCAGCCGAGCTTCAAGTACCGTTTCACCAGCGCGACGAGGACTTCGGCTTCGAAGGGCTTGATCAGGTACTCGGCCGCTCCGAGGGCGAGGCCCCTTTCGCGATCCTGGTTGCGGCCTTCGGTGGTGACGACGAACAGCGGCGTGTCGCGGTAGTGCGGGTTCTTCTTCACGAAGTTGATCAGCTCGAGGCCGTTGATGTCCGGCATGTTGATGTCGGTGATGATCAACGCGAACTGGAACCTTGGAAGCACCTTCAGGGCCTCGAAGCCACTGACGGCGCAGATCACTTCGACCCCGCCGATCGTCTGAACCGTGGTGGCCAGAAGTTCGCGGGTTGCCTTCGAGTCTTCGACGATGAGTACCTTCACGGCCCGGCCCGGATGCTATCGCGTTCCGCCCAGCAACGCGCGCACTCCGCGATCTGCGAGCACCGTGACGTTGCCGTTGCCGAAGCCGGGCACGAAATGCCGCTTGATCGCCTCGACCCGGGCCTCGTCATTCAGGGCGTTTGCTTTTGGCAGCGCGAGGGCCACCGACGACACCCCCGCCTTCTTCAGCATCGCCGCGGCGCCCTCGAGCAGGCTCCCGAGCTTCGCCGCGTCCACCGAGGCGTCCGGCCCGACCCCCACCGCAAAGACCCGGGGCACGGGCAGCGTTCCGCCAGTGGGGAACAAGAGCCGATCGTCGGCCGCGCCGACGAAGAAGCCCTGCTGCAGCACGCGGGAAAGCCCACCACCCAGGCGCCAATCGACGAAGCCGGCGGCGCCGCTGAGCGGGCGATCGTCCTCGGCGACGAACAGGCACAGCGCGTCGCAGCCGATCAAACCGTCCAGCGACTCGAGGCTGGGCTCCTGGGCGTTCATGCCTTGTCGAGCGTGGCGGCGATCTTGTCGAGCAGGCCGTTGATGAAGCCCGACGACTCTTCGTTGCCGAACTTCTTTCCGAGCTCGACGGCTTCGTTCAGCGTGACCTTGCGCGGAATGTCAGCGCGAAACTTGAGCTCCCACGCGCCGAGCCGCAAGACGTTGCGGTCGATGCGAGACATGCGATCGAGCCGCCAGTTGTGGCTGTGCTGTTCGAGCAGCGGGTCGAGCTCGGGCAGCCTCGAGCGAACGCCTTCGACGATCTCGAGCGCGAAAGAGTGGGCCGAGGGGTCGCCCGGGCCTTCGTCGTCGCTGGCATTCCACGCCGACGCCAGCGCAGCGTTCGCGGTGGTGGCTGCGGGCTCGCCATCGAGCTGAAAGAGCGCCTGCAGTGCGCGCTCACGGGCCGTGCGACGGGCGCCCATGCCGGCTACTTGCCCGCCAGCGAGGCGTAGAGATTCACCATCTCGATGCACGAAATCGCGGCGTCGGCGCCCTTGTTGCCTGACTTCACGCCCGCGCGATCGACCGCCTGTTCGACGTTGTCGGTGGTGAGCACGCCGAAGGTGACTGCCGCCTTTGCGCGCAACGCGACGTGGCCCACGCCCTTGGCGACTTCGCCAGCGACGTACTCGAAGTGCGGCGTGCCTCCGCGAATGACGCACCCGAGCGCGATGATGCCGGCGTACTTCTCGGTGTCGGCGACGCGGGCGACGACGCCCGACAACTCAAAAGTGCCCGGGCAGCGGTAGACGTCGATCGAATCGTCTTTCACGCCGTGGCGCACGAGCGCGTCGATGGCGCCCGACAGCAGCTGTTCGGTGATGAGGCTGTTGAACCGGCTCACGCAGATGGCGAACTTGCCTTTGGGCGAGACGAGATTTCCTTCGAAGGTGCGAGGCATGGGGGCGGGCACCTTATCGCACCTTGCGGCGGGCAGGACGAGGGCCCAGCGGCAGCTGCGCGACGAGCTTCAGGCCGTAGCTGTCGAGGCCGACGATCTGCTTCGGGTGGTTGGTGAGCAGCTTCAGTTGGGTGAGGCCCAGGTCGGTGAGAATCTGCGCTCCGACGCCGAACTCGCGAAGGCGCGTCTGCGCTGAATGACCGGGCACCACCTCGTCGTTCGACGGAGCGTTGGTCTGCAGCGCCTGCTGCGGCCCCACGTGCTTGCGCAGGTAGACGAGGACGCCGCGACCTTCCTTGTTGATCGCGTCCATCGCCAGCTTCAGCGAGCCATCGCCGGCCGCGCTGTCGAGGACGTCGGCGAGCAGCGTCCCGCGGTGCACGCGCACCAGCACGGGGCCGGGCGCGCTCAGATCGCCCTTCACCAGCGCGAGGTGCACGGTCGGGTCGACGTCGCTGGTGTAGGCGTAGGCCAGCAGCTTGCCGAAGGGCCTTTCGACTTCCGTGACCCCGATGCGCTTGATGAGGCGCTCGCGGGCGAGGCGCCAGGAAATGAGGTCGGCGACAGAGAGAAGGACGAGCTTGTGCTTCTTCGCGAAGCGCACGAGGTCGGGGCGGCGCGCCATCGTGCCGTCTTCCTTCATCACTTCGCAGATGACGCCCGCGGGCTTGAGGCCGGCGAGGCGCGCGAGGTCGACGGAGCCTTCGGTTTGCCCAGTGCGGACGAGGACGCCCCCATTGCGCGCGCGAAGGGGAAAGATGTGGCCGGGGCGCACCAGGTCGGTGGGCTTGGCGTTGGTGGCGACGGCGGCCTTGATGGTCTTCGCGCGGTCGGCGGCCGAGATGCCGGTGGTGACGCCGCGGGCGGCCTCGATCGACACGGTGAACGCGGTCTGAAACGGCGACGAGTTGTCCTGCACCATCAGCGGCAGGCCGAGCTGCTGGATGCGCTGCTCGGTGAGCGAGAGACAGATGAGGCCGCGGCCGTGGCGGGCCATGAAGTTGATCGCCTCGGGGGTGACCTTCTCGGCCGCCATGACGAGATCGCCTTCGTTCTCGCGGTCTTCGTCATCGGTGAGGATCACCATCTTGCCGCGCCGGATCTCGGCGAGCGCCTTGTCGACCAGCTCCAGCGAGTGCTGCTGCTGCGTTGAGACCATGGGTGGGCTGTCCTTTGGCGGACAACGCGTCAGATCGCAATCGATACTGCGCAGGGCGGAAAAGAGCGGCTGCGCAGGGCGGTGGAGTAGCTTGGCCCAGACGATGGACACCCCCTACGCGGCCAGAGCGGTCATTGAGAATTTCGGATGCGTGACGCACACGGAGCTTCGATTGACACGGCTGCACGCCCTGATTGGGCCGAATGACTCTGGGAAGAGCACCCTGCTCAAAGCCCTGAGCTTTCTCTTCAACACCGATCGGTTGAATCGGCAGCCAGACATCAATGACCTGAAGCCCTATCTTTCGCCAACCACCTACCTCTACGCCGAGGGCTCGAATGGCGTGACGGTCGAACAACGAGCGCCAAGGGCGAACCAAGTCCCACAGAGCAATCCTCCGCCGTTCAATGGCGTTCGGTTCCTTCGACTCGACCCGGACTCCCTTCGTCAGGACTCGCAGCTGCTTGCGGACAACGAGCCGCTGGAGTTCCTGGACGAACGCGGGCTTGGGCTGGCCGCCGCTTACGATGCCGTCCAGTCTCGAAACGCTGACGATTTCCTGAAGCTGCAGGCCCAAGTCACTGCTTTTTTTAGTTCGGTGAAGGGCCTCAGACTCCGCAACCCAACGAAAGGAACCAAGGCATTCGGAGTAACGCTTGAGAGCGGGCAAGAAGTGGGGGCCAAGCAACTGAGCGAGGGCTTGCTCTACTACCTCGCCTTCGCGGTCATTCCGTTTCTCAGACCAACGGGCGCCATTCTGATCGAAGAGCCCGAGAACGGACTTCACCCAAGCCGAATCGCTGAGGTCATGAAGACACTGAGGAAGTTGTCGGAGACCACCCAGGTAATTGTCGCAACACACAGTCCGCTCGTGATCAACGAGTTGAAGGCCGACGAGGTGTCAGTGGTCACACGACCAAAGGGAGAAGGCACTCGCGTGCAGTTGCTCAACAGCACCGCCGACTTTGGGGAACGCAGCAAGGTCTACGCATTGGGTGAGCTCTGGCTCAGCTATGCGAACGGCATCGACGAGCGCCCTCTGATTTCAGGGACCGCACACTTGTGAAGAAACGCGTCTTCTTGGCAGGCGAAGGCAAGACCGAGCTGGGGCGGTGGGCGTCGCAAGTGACCAGGGATCGCGACGACGAGTCGAACGGCGCCGTCGCGGCTCTGCTCGGCAAGGTCAGCTCTCGCAATTGGAGGTCGCCGACGCGTGCAAATGGAAGGACATCAAGAAGTACAGAGCCGGGGACTTCAAGAGCGCGGAAGAACGAAATGTCCTCGGTGTGGCCCTCAAGGCGCGCGAGAGCAACTGCGACCTGTTGGCCTTTGTCCGCGATTCAGATGGCGACTACGAACGAATCGAATCAATCCATCGGGGAATCGAAGCCGTCAGCGAGGGCCTCGAGGTCGTCGGCGGCTGTGCTCACCCGATAATCGAAGCCTGGGCTTTGGTCTTCCGGGGAGAATTGGCGGCCGAGAAGTTGAGCAAGGCGAAGATTCAACAGCAGGCCGGGGCGTTGACCACGAACGCACTCGTCGAGCTGATCCAAAAAGGCGACCTCGCAACAGTTCCACCCGACACCCACTTGCGGCGTTGGCTCGATCTGGCCAAGGCAAAGCTCTAGGTTCCGCGCCCATGATCCGCCGCTACGAGTTCGTCGAGGGGACGTCAGCGAAGTTCTGGGAGATCGAGCTGAAGGGTGAAGGCTTCACCGCCCGGTGGGGGAAGCTCGGCACTGCCGGCCAGTCGAAGTCGCAGGAGTTCGAGTCTGAAGCCGCGGCGCTGAAGGCCCACGACAAGCTCATCGCCGAGAAGGAAAAGAAGGGGTACCTGGCGGTGACGGAATCAGCGGCTGCTCCTTCTGAGGCGAAGAAGGCCGGAGCCTCGAACGAACAGATGGAGTCGGCCATCGCGGCCAACCCCGCCGACGAGACCGCGTGGAAGGTGTACGCCGACTGGCTGATCGAAGCCGGCGAGCCGTGGGGCGAGGTGATTGCGCAAGCGCACGCCGGCCATTCGCAGGCGGGGAAAGAGAAGGAAGCGCAGGCGGAGCTCAGCGGCGGCACGGACGGCGCGACGTTCGAGTGGAAGCGCGGGGTCATCGACCACTTCACGCTGACGCCGACCGAGGTCGACGCGGACAACCCGATGCAGGAGGTGCTGACCCGCGTGCTGCAGCACCCGGCAGGACATCTGGTGCGGAAGCTGACCCTGGGCCTGCCGCCCTTCGAGGATGACGGCGGGCTCGCCTGGCACATGGAGCTGCCGGTGAAGACGCTGGCCGCGGCGGGCCCGTTGCCGCTGCTGGAAGAGCTCGACCTGTCGCCAACCGCCACTCACATGGATCAGGTCTCGTGGCGGCGGTTGGGAAACATCGGCGGGCTGTGGAAGGCGGCGCCGCGGCTGCAGACGCTGATTCTCGAGGGAAGCCGGGGAAGTGACGACGGCACCGCGGTCGACTTCGGCACCATCGACGCGCCGCACTTGAAGAAGGTTGTCTTCCAGTCGGGTGGCCTCGACGCGGCAGCGCCTGAGCAGCTGGGCGCGGCGACGCTGCCGAAGCTCGAGCACCTGGAGCTGCAGTTCGGCCGCGAAGACTACGGCTGCACCTCGACCGTCGCGTCGCTTGCCGGAATCCTGAGCGGCAAGGGCCTGCCGGCGCTCAAGTACCTGGGCCTGACGAACTCGGAGTGGGAAACGGAGCTCATCGACGCGGTCGCCGGCTCGGCGATTCTTCCGCGGCTCCACGTGGTGAGCTTCACGATGGGCACGATGATGAACGACGCTTTCGCCGCGCTGATGAAGCACGCGAAGAAGTTCGCCCACCTGAAGTCACTGGAGCTCGACGACAACTACTTCACCGCCGAGCAGATCGCGCAGCTGAAGGCCGTGCTGCCGAACGCGTCACTCGAGGTGCAGAAAGAGCTCGAGGACGAAGACGAGGCCTACCGGTACACCACCGTCGGCGAATAACGCATGTTCACCGCGACCGACGTCGGCCCCGCCTGCTGCCTCGCCGCTTCCGTTCTTCAGGGACGTGGAATGCAGCTGCCGCTGCCGGGCTTGAACGACGAGGAAGGCCCGCGGCTGCCGGACCTGTTGCCGCCGGTGGTCGACGCGCACGTGCACCTGTTCCCCGACGCGGTGTTCGATGCGCTGTGGACCTGGTTCGAGAACCACGCCTGGCCGGTTCGCTACAAGCTGCGCACGCCGCAGGTGATCCGCTTCCTGCTCGACCGCGGCGTCTCGCACGTCGTCGCGCTTCACTACTCACACAAGCCCGGCATGGCGCGCGTGCTCAACCGCTACATCGCCGAGGTCTGCGCCACCGAGCCACGCGTCATCGGCCTCGCCACCGTGCTGCCCGGTGAACCTCAAGCCGTGCAGATCCTCGAGGAAGCGTTTGCGATGGGACTTCGGGGCGTGAAGCTTCATTGCCACGTGCAGTGCTTCGCCCCAGATGCGCCGCAGCTTCACGAGCTCTACGCAACCTGCGCGAAGCACCAGAAGCCGCTGATCATGCACGCCGGCCGCGAGCCCAAGAGCGAGCACTACAAAGTCGACCCCTACACGGTCTGCGCAGTCGAGCGCGTCGAGCGCGTCCTCGTCGACCACCCCACCTTGAAGCTCTGCGTCCCCCACCTGGGCGCCGACGAGTTCGACGGCTACCTGCGCCTGCTCGAGCGCCACCAGAACCTCTGGCTCGACACCACGATGATGGGCGCGAACTATTTCGCGGTGCAGGTGCCACTGCGCGCGTTTCTCGCCCGGCCCGATCGCATCATCTACGGCACCGACTTTCCGAACCTTCCTTATGCGTGGGATCGCGAAGTGAAGAGCCTGACGGCGCTGAAGTTGCCCGCGCACGACGAGGCGGCGGTGCTGGGCGGAAACGCGCTGCGGTTGTTCGGCGTTGCCTGAACGCCTCTGATCGGGTTTTGTCCGCGGATGCTCAGCTCCAATTCGACCTCGCTCGTCACCTTTCTACGCAGCGTGCCGGTGTTCGGCGGTCTCGAAGGCCACTCGCTGGATCGCTTGATCGACTTGCTCGAGGAACGCACTTTCGAAAGCGGTGAGACGATTTTTGCCGAGGGCGAGCTGGGCCGGACGATGTACGTGCTGCGCGACGGAGAGGTCGAGGTTTCCCGCCGTTCGGACACCGGCCACAAGGTGCCGATCGTCCGCCTGGGCTCGGGCGAGACGTTTGGTGAGATGACGCTGGTCGAGCTGCAGCCCCGGTCGGGCACGGTGGTCGCGCGGAAGAAGGCGCGTACCTACTCGCTCACCAACATGGACCTCTACAACCTCTACCGCGAAGACAACTACGCGTACGTCATCATCCTGCAGAACATCTGCCGGATGCTCAGCCGCCGCCTGCGCAAGGCCGACAGCCGCATCGTCGAGTTCATCGACGCTGTCTCGACGCCGAGAAAGGCACCGAAGAAGAAGGTCGCCGCAAAAAAGAAGAAGAAGAGCTGATGTTCACCGGGCTGATTCAGGACCTCGGCACCGTCGAACGCATCAGCGGCGGGTCGATGACCGAAGTGTGGATCAACAGCGGCTTTCCGGCCGACCTCGTCCTCGGCGAATCGATTGCCTGCGACGGGTGCTGCCTCACCGTCGTCGAGTCGAAAGGCTCGACCTTCCGCCTGCAGGCCTCGCCCGAGACGCTGCGCCACACCACGCTCGGCAGCTGGCACCCGGGTACGCCGGTGAACCTCGAGCGCGCGCTGAAGGTCGGCGACCGCATGGGCGGCCACTGGGTGCAGGGCCACGTCGACGCTGTGGGCGAAATTCTCGAGTCGCGCGCCGAAGCCGGCTCGTGGCTGATGGCGGTGTCGCTGCCGCCGAAGCTCGCTCCGGTGTTCATCGACAAGGGCTCGGTGGCGATCGACGGCATCAGCCTCACCGTCAACCGCGTCGAAGACTCGCGCTTCTGGGTCGCGCTCATCCCCGAGACCGTGCAGCGCACCTCGCTGAAGGCGAAAGGCATGGGCGGAAAAGTGAACCTCGAAGGCGACCTGATCGGGAAGTACGTCGCCCGCCTTCACGGCCTTCGCACCGGGCTCACCGAAGCGCAGCTGCGTGACGCCGGGTTCTGAACGGCTCGCCCTTGCAGACGAACCGAATGTGGCACTGCGTCACAGCAAGCCGAACAGCCACACTGCAACTCGACGCTGTGCGGCAATTCCCCCTCTAAAGAAGAGCTGGCCCCAAAAATGCTCTCAAGTCCTGGCAACCCGTACCAGGAGAACAAACCATGTCGAACAAGGCCGTTTTTGGAATCGTGAAGAGCTCCGTCGAAGCCGAGCAGGTGGTCTACGCACTGAAGGAAGCGCGCTTCAGTGACAACGACATCTCGGTGCTGTTTCCCGACAAGCAAGGCACCCGCGACTTCGCGCACGAGAAGAACACGAAGGCGCCCGAAGGCGCGGTTGCCGGGTCAGCCACGGGCGGCGTCGCTGGTGGCACGCTCGGTCTGCTCGTCGGTATCGGAGCGCTCGCGATCCCCGGCCTCGGGCCGTTGATTGCCGCGGGCCCGCTGCTGGCCGCGTTGAGTGGCGTAGCCGTTGGCGCTGCGGTCGGTGGCCTCACTGGCGCGCTGATCGGCATGGGAATCCCTGAGCTCGAAGCGAAGCAGTACGAAGGGAAGATCAAGGACGGCAACATTCTCATCTCGGTGCACACCGACGACGGGAAGGAACTCGACCGCGTGAAGGAGCTCTTCAAGCGCTTCCAGGTCAGCGACGTGAGCAGCACGACCGAGACCGCCGCCCCGAAGCCGTCGGCCCCGCGCAATGAGGCGCGCCCCAGCGCCCCTGCCGTTTGAAAGGGACCACCACCATGTTCAAGAAAACCATCATCGCTGTCGCCGCCGTCGGACTCATCGGCTGCGCCCACACTCAGGAGACAGAGCCCGCCGCGGCCCCGGTTCCTGCCGAGAACACCACCGTCGCCGTCGAGCGCGAAGTTCCCGCCTCGCGGTCTGAGCCGGTGACCCGTTCGCCCGAGCCGGCAAAAGAAAAGGTCGTCGTCGCGGGCACCGAGCCGGACAACACGAAGGTCAACGCCCGCGATCGCAACGACGCGACGTTGACCCCGATGGATCAAGGCAACTCAGACATCGACCTGAAGATCACTCAGGAGATCCGCAAGGCCGTCGTCGGGGCCGATGGGCTCTCGTTCTCGGCGAAGAACGTGAAGATCATCACCCAGAACGCGCACGTCACGCTGCGCGGCCCGGTGAAGTCGGCCAGCGAGAAGACCCGCATCGATGAGCTCGCGCGCGGATGCGCGGGCGTCGCCAAGGTCGACAATCAGCTCGAAGTCGCTTCCCGCTAAGTCAGTTTCCGGCGGTCGTCGCAGAACACCGCGGCGACCGCTTTTTCACGGGCTCAAGTCAGAGACGTTGACCTGCACCATCCGCCCCGCCTGCACCGGGACGACGCGCACGCCCGCGTCAGACTCTTTGAAGAACCCGTCGGCGTCGCGCTGACGAAGCGCCGCGATGTAGACGGTGCCCGCGTCGATGCCCCACGCCGACAGCGCTCGAATCGACGCCGGGTCGAGCACCGGCGCTTCGCGGTAGCCGCCGTCGAGCACCATGTCGGCCGCGCGCACCGTGCGAAACACTCCGCCCTCACCCATGCGCGGGCTCGGCGAGCCGACCGAGACGTAGAGCACGTCGAAGGTCCCGTCGACCAACCGCACCGGCGTCGCGTAGCCGGCCAATGGGCCGAACAGCTGGGTGAAGGCCGGAAGCGCACCAGCCGCGGGCACGGTGAGGACCATCGAACCGCCGTCCGGCTTGAAGGCGGTGCCGCCGTCTTCGTCGAGGCCCGTCACCGTCAGCGAATCGGTGGCCGCGAAAGCCGGGGTCGACATCAGCCCCTTCTGACCGTACCGCCCGCCGTTGTACTCGAAGAACGCCATCTGGAGGCTCGACACGAACTTCAGCCTCGGAGCCCCGTGCCGGCTCTGGAAGTTGGTCACGTTGTCGTAGCCCACCGACTGCTTGCTCAGCGCCGCGACCTTCAGGCCGAGCGGATCAGAAGCGACCAGCACGCTGGCTTGCACGCCCGTCGCTGCCGCTGTCCACGTCGTGCCGGTGCGGGTGAGCTTCTGCTGATCTGCCAGCAGCAGAGCGTCGATCGAGCCACCGCACTGCACCACGCCCAGATCCACCTCGAGGATCCGCGAGGGCTCGAGGTTCTCGAGGCGCACGTCGACGCGCACGCTCAACGGCCCACGGCCCTGCGCGAGGCACGTCAGCCGGAACAGCATCGTCTTCGGCACGTTCAGCGGGTAGCCCGGCTCGTCGACCATGGCGTCCGCGATCATCAGCGGCTCGCCCGCAGAGACCACCGTCGGCCCGCGCGTCAGCAGCGGCTTCGGCCCCGCATTGGTGATCTCCAGCGACGCCTCGTACTCGGTGTTCAGCTCGCACGGCCGCGAGCCCCGGCCACACGGCAACGTCAGCTTCGCCTTCACCATCGAAGGATCCACGGTCGATCGATCGGCCATTGCTGCGGCGAACACGTTCAGCAGGTGGCCCGCATCGGTCTCGAGCGGAGGGCTGCGCAGCTCGGCCGTCAACGACGCGCCCACTTCGTCCGGCGGCATCGCGTTCGGCAAGCCAGGCGCGCGGCAGAACACGCGGCGCACCAGCTGAACCTTTTGCGTCGGCGCAAAGGTGAACCGGCTCGACTGCAGCGTGACGTCGGCCTGCAGGGTGATGGTGGCCGCTCCTGGCTGCACGCAGAGGAAAGAAGCCTGCGCGTTGGTCGTGGGCGTCGCGGTGAACGCCGACGAGCCCGACGTGCCCGTCACTTCGGCCGAGCCGTTGATCGAAATCACGCCCGTCATCGTCTCACCGCTTCGCGAATCGAGCCGCCCTGAGAACCGCACCGTCTCACCGACCTCGAACACCGTGCCCGCGGTCAGCTGCTCGAGCCGGCCGACCAGCTGCGATCGCGGCTGCAGCTCGTAGAGCCGCTCGACCGTCGCCATCACGAAGCCCGCCACGCCCGCGTCCGTGTCGGCCCCGAAGGTCGTCACCGTGTTCGCCGGCTCGGCGCCGCCGTCGTTCACCAGCAGCGCCCAGACCGGAATCGGAATACCGCCGTCTTCGAGCTCGCGCGCCTCGAACCGCAGCGACCGACTCACGAAAGCGGTGGGAGCAAAGCGCAGCCCGAAAGGCTCGAGCAGAATCGACCGCACCACGCCGCCGTCGAAAGCGCGGTTCACCGGCTGAAACGAAAGGTCCGACGCGTCAGCCTTCTCGGAGAACGCGACGCCCACCGAGCCGTTGGCCGAGAACCGGTGCACGTACTGAAGGCCGGTGCCACCATCGCCGCCGTCCGAGCCGTCGCTGCCACCCGAGCCACCGCCCATGCCGCCGCTGCCATTACCCGAGCAGCCCCACAGCAACACCACGCCTGCGAATGCGAGAAACCGGGTCGTCATTCTTCCTCCTCCCGCAGCGCGGCGAGCACGCTCAAGTCTTCCAGCGTCGTCGTGTCTTGCGTCGTCGTCTTCCCAGCCGCCACGTCGCGCAGCAACCGGCGCATGATTTTTCCCGACCGCGTCTTCGGCAGCGCCTCGGCGAAACGGATCTCATCGGGGCGCGCGATCGCTCCGATTTCCTTCGTCACGTGCGCCGCGAGCTCTTTCTTCACCGCCTCGGTTCCTTCGACGCCCGCCTTCAGCGTGACGAAAGCCACCAGCGCCGTGCCCTTCACGTCGTCCGGCCGGCCGACCACCGCGGCCTCGGCGACGCGGCCTTCTGACACCAGGGCGCTCTCGACCTCGGCCGTACCCAGGCGGTGGCCCGCGACGTTCACCACGTCATCGACGCGGCCGATGAACCAGAAGTACCCGTCGGCATCGCGGCGCGCGCCGTCACCGGTGAAATACAGATCCGGCAGCTCAGAGAAGTACGCCGCCCTGAAGCGCTCGTCGTCATTCCACAGCGTGCGCAGCATCGACGGCCACGGCTTCGTAACGAAGAGCTTGCCGGCACCAACCGGAATCGGAACCCCTTTGGTGTCCATGATCTCGGGATGAATTCCGGGCAGCGGCAGCGTCGCCGAGCCGGGCTTGGTCGGGGTCGCCCCGGGAAGCGGCGTGATCAGGATGCCGCCCGTCTCGGTCTGCCACCAGGTGTCGACGATGGGGCAGCGGTTGCCGCCAATCACTTCGCGGTACCACATCCACGCTTCGGGGTTGATCGGCTCACCCACCGAGCCCAGCAGCCGCAGCGAGGTGAGGTCATGCTTCTTCGGGTGCTCGTCGCCGAGCTTCATGAACGCGCGAATCGCGGTCGGCGCCGTGTAGAGAATCGTGATCTTGTGCCGTTCGATCAAATCCCAGAAACGATCAGGCTTAGGCGTCGTCGGAGCGCCCTCGTACATCACCACCGTCGCCCCGTTCATCAGCGGGCCGTACACGACGTAGCTGTGCCCGGTGACCCAGCCGACGTCCGCGGTGCACCAGTAGACGTCGTCTTCCTTGAGGTCGAACACCCAGCGCGTCGTCAGCGACGCCCACATCGCGTAGCCGCCCGTGGTGTGCAGCACGCCCTTCGGCTTCCCCGTCGAGCCCGAAGTGTAGAGGATGAACAGCGGGTGCTCACTGCCGACCCAGGTGGGCGGGCACTCGGCGTCGGCTGAGTTGACCAGCGAGTCCCACGCGAGCTCGCCGCTCTTCAGCGTCAGGCCCTTGCCGGTGCGGCGCGCGACGACCACCGTGTGCACCGTCGGCATCCCCAGCTTCACCGCCGCGCGGACGTTCTCGAGCAGCGGCACCACCTGGCCCTTGCGCCAGCCACCGTCGGCGGTGAGCAGCACTTTCGCTCCGGCATCGTTCATCCGCTCGCGCACCGCTTCGGCCGAGAAGCCTCCGAAGACGACGGAGTGCACGGCTCCGATGCGCGTGCAGGCCAGCATCGCCACCGCCGCCTCGGGCACCATCGGCAGGTAGATGCCGACGCGATCGCCGGCCTTCACGCCCAGCGAGGTGAGGCCGTTGGCCAAAAGGCAGACCTGGGCGTGCAGCTGCGAATAGGTGAGCTCGCGCTGATCGCCCGGCTCGCCCTCGAAGCGAATCGCCACCTTGTTGCCGCGCTTCTCGAGGTGACGGTCGAGACAGTTGTACGAGAGGTTGGTGGTGCCGCCTTCGAACCACTTCGCGTGGGGTGGCTTCCAGTCGAGGACGCGGGTGAAGGGCTCCTTCCAGAACAGCTCTTCCTTCGCGCGCTGGCCCCAGTACTTCTCGGGGTCGGCGTCGGCGTCGGCGCAGAGCTTGCGGTAGTCGTCCATCGAGCGCAGGTGTGCGCGGGCGGTAAAGTCGGCGGGCGGTGGGAAGACCCGCGTCTCGCTCAGCACTGTCGAAATCTCTTTCACCGGTGCTCCTTGAGCAAAAGAGGGTCTTCTACCCCCAGAAAGGGGCCCATGGCACACCCGGCAAATCGACGTTCACGGGGGCACCTGTCGAGGTAAGAGAGACCGCCATGGCTGCGTACAAGAATCCCATTCCGACGGTCGACTGCATCGTCGAGCTCCCGCGAGATCGCATCGTGCTGATTATGCGGAAAAACGAGCCGGTGGGCTGGGCGCTGCCGGGTGGATTCGTCGACGAAGGCGAGCCGCTGCACGTGGCCTGCGTGCGCGAAGTGAAGGAAGAGACGGGCCTCGACGTGGATTTGTCGGAACAGTTCTTCACCTACTCAGACCCGTCGCGCGACCCGCGGAAGCACACGGTGAGCACGGTCTACATCGGCTGGGCGGACGGCGAGCCTTCGGGCAGCGACGACGCGGCCGATGCGAAGGCCTTCACGCTGGACGCGCTGCCGAAAGATCTCGTGTTCGACCACGGCACCATCGTGTCCGACTACGTCACCTACAAGCGCACCGGGAAGCGGCGGAAGATTTGAGCCAGACGCCCCGGCAGCGCGCCCTCGCGGCGCTCGCCAACGAGACCTTCGACCTCGTCGTGGTTGGCGGCGGCATCACGGGCTGCGGCATCGCGCGTGACGCGGCGCTGCGCGGCCTGAAGGTCGCCTTGATCGAGAAGCTCGACTTCGCGTCGGGCACCTCGAGCAAGAGCTCGAAGCTGGTGCACGGCGGCCTTCGCTACCTCGAGCAGGCCGAGTTCAAGCTGGTGTTCGAGTCGGTGAGTGAACGCAAGCTGCTGATGAGCCGCGCCCGCCACCTGGTGCGGCCGATGCCCTTCCTCGTCACCCACTTCAAGGGCGACCGGCGCTGGCTGGTGACGCTGGATCTGGGCCTGTGGATCTACGACGCGCTGTGTCTGTTCGGCAGCTACCGGAACCACAAGACGTACGGGAAGACGCGCACGCTGAAGCTCGAGCCCGCGCTGAAGCAGAACGGGCTGACGGGCGGCATCCTCTATTACGACTGCGTCACCGACGACGCGCGGCTCACGCTCGAGAACGCGATCGACGCCAGCGCCCTCGGAGCGACCATCGTCAACCACGTCCGCGCCGGCGCCCTGCTGCGCGACGCCTCGGGAAGAATCGCCGGCCTCACCGCGCACGACGAAGATCCTGCCGGCAACGACGCGGGTTTCGACATCCGCGCGAAGCTGGTGGTGAACGCCACCGGCCCGTGGTCGGACGAAGTGCGGGCGATGAACGACGAGAAGCCGATTCTCACCCCGACGAAGGGGGTGCACATCGTGCTCGACGCGAAGCGGCTGCCGGTGCGCAACGCGCTGATGATGCTCGGGCCACGCGACGGCCGCGCCGTGTTCGCGATTCCGTGGGGCCTGGGCCGGACGGTGATTGGCACGACGGACACGTTCTTCAACGGCAAGCTGGACGACGTGCATGCCGATCGCGCCGACGCCGAGTACCTGCTCGAAATCGGTAACCACTACTTCCCCGAGTCGAAGCTCGTGCTGTCGGACGTGCTGGCGACCTGGTCAGGGCTGCGCCCGCTGCTCAAGCCGGATCAAGAAGGCGTGGGCGCGTCGCAGGTGTCGCGCGAGCACATGCTCTTCGAGAAGCCCGGCTTCCTCACCATCGCGGGCGGCAAGCTGACGACGTACCGGCGCATCGCCTTCGAGGTCGTCGACAAGGCGATGGAACAGCTGGGCCAGAAGAAGGCGTCAGAGACGCAAGATCGCTTCCTGCCGGGAGCCGTCGGCCTCGAGTCCGACGAGCAGCTCGCCGCGCTCGCCGCGCCGCTGGTCACGCAGGGCATCTCTGCCGCTGCGGCCGAGCACCTCGCCAACACGTTCGGCACCCGCAGCGCAGCCGTCGCAGCGCGCGTCAAGGCGGACCCGAGCTGCGCTGAACCCCTCGACGCCGAGCTGCCCTACCTCACCGCCCAGGTCGACGAAGCGATCGAGAACGAGTTCGCGCGCACGCTGGACGACGTGCTCACCCGCCGCATTCCACTTGTGTTGCGTGGCCGCGATCAGGGCCTCGGCATCGCGGAAAAAGTCGCGGCGCGTTTGCAGAAGAAGCTCGGCTGGTCAGACGCGCTGACGGCCTCTGAGCTCGCCGGCTACCGCGCCGTCGTCGCCGCCAGCCGCAAGTTCCGCGACAGCTGACCGAACCGCTTTCGCAGCAGGGCGTCCACTGGGTCCAGGCGCGGGGGGCGACGCCCAGCTCATCGAGGCCCCCACTGCTCAGACGGAGTCTTCAGCGCAGCGCAGTGGCGGTGACGGCGGCCATCACGTCCACCAGTTCCTCCGAGCGGCTCACCACTGACGCGCGACCGTGCCCGAACATCGCGGGCAACCATGCCGAGGCAGCGGGGTCCACTGCCAGCGCGTGGACCACCACCCCACCCGCGTCGGCGTCGAGCACCGCCCGGCGCACGTCTGCCACGCCGTAGCGGCCCTCGTAGCGATCGATGTCGCTCGGCTTCCCGTCGCTCACCACCAGCAGCAATTTCTGTCGCGCGCCGCACTTCTGCAGCTCGGCCGTGGCGTGGCGAATCGCCGGGCCGATGCGGGTGAAGCCGCCCGGCTCGAGGCACATCACCCGCTGCGCGCCTCGCGCCCAGGGCTCGGAGAAGGTCTTGGCGACGAGGAAGCGGCAGTCGCGCCGGCTCTGGCTGCAGAACGCTGCGACCGCGAACTCGTCGAAGAGGCCCTCGAGCGCGTCGCCCAGCGCGATCACCGCCTCCTTCTCGACGTCGAGGACCCGGCGGTTGGCGACCCACGCGTCGGTGCTGAGCGAGGCGTCGAGCAGCACCAGCACCGCGGTGTCCCGGCTGTGCCGCCGGCGCGCGGAGTACAGCCGCTGCTCCGAGCAGTGCCCCGCTTTGAGGGCCGCGTGGCGCGAGACCACCGCGTCGATGTCGACGTCGGGGCCGCGCAGCTGGCGCAGCCGCCACGCGCGCGACGCCTCGAGTTGCTCGAACACCGCGCGCAGACCGGCGGTGGCGCGCCCCAGCCGCCCGCGCAGCACCTTCAGCTGCGCGTCAGCGGCTGGGCTCACCGGCACCACCCGGGTGGTGAGCCGGCACCATTCGCGCCGCCACTGCCGCTTCGCCTCGTCCCACTCGTCGTAGAGGGCCTCCGCGGGCGCCGAGGCGTCGTCCTCCAGCTCGCCCACCGCTCCGTCGATCAGCACGTCCGCCCGGTAGAGGCTGCGGGCGCGCTGGTGGCTGCGCACCACCTGCCTGAGGTCGAGCTCGTCGAGCGCCTTCTGGTGCGCGCCCAGCTCGTCATCTCCGTCGATGCGCTTGCTCCCGCCCTTGTAGGTCTCGAGCGTGTGCACCTTCTCGAAGCTGTGCACGAGCGGGTTCTCAGCGAGCTGGTTGTCGGGCTCCTGAAGCCGCTCGAGGCTGGTCACTGCGCGCTTCTTCTTCTCGGTGCCGTCCGGCAGCGCCACCGTCTCGGCGCCGGCGCCCATCGCCGTGGGGGGCGGTCGGGGCGGGGACGCCAGCAGTTCGCCCCACAGGGGCACGGCCTCGAGGGGTCGCCGGGCCCGAAGCCAGCGGCGCGTCGAGGGCAGCTCGCGCGCAGCGCCGCTCAAGGCATCCTTCGCCCAGACCCACGCCGCGGCAGAGAGCGCCTCGTCCGGCACGGCCTGGAGCGCGAGGCGTACCGTCGCCTCGACGGCTTGCGACGCGGGGTCCGTGCCAGGCGGGGGCCGCGCGTCGAGGGCGGCGCGCTCGAGCCGCGGCAACAGCTCCGCCAACGAAGGAAAGTCGGCGAGGAGGCGCGCCCGCACGCGGGGCGCCGCCAGGGCCGTCACCAGCAGCGGCTCGGCGCGGGAGCTGCGCACCAGGCCTAAGGCGCGGGCGCTGCAGGCCCACGCCACCCGCACCCGCATCGCGTCCTCGTTGAACGCGCGCGTGGGCCCGAAGTCGAGGTAGCGCGGCAGGAAGAGGCGATCGCCGCTGCAGCCACCTGGCTCGTCTGTCAGCACGACCTCGAGCGGGGCACCCGAGAGCAGGCGGGCCAGCGCCTCGAGCCGCTCGCGCTCGGGGGCGAGCTCGAAGCGGCGCGACTGCACCTCGCTCGACACGCGCGGCGCGAGGAGCTTGCGCGCTCCGTCCCACGCCAGCGAGAAGAGGGCCTCATCCCAGGCCATGAGGTGCGCTCAGAAGCACAGGTCCACCAGGTCCTGGAGGGCGCGCGCCGTGGGCGGATCATCGGTGAGCGGTTGCACCAGCGTCGACTGACACGCCACCCGCGGTGGCAGGCCGGCGTGGATGAGCGCCGCCGCCATCACCAGCAGCCGGGTCGACACCGTCTCGGTCAAGGCCAGCGAGTCCTGCGCGCGCACCTTCGCTGCCCAGGTCACCAGCCGCTTCGCCATCTTCGGGTCGAGGCCGGTCTCGCCGTGCACCACCTCGACCTCGACGTCTTCGGGCGGATAGCTGAACTGCATCGAAACGAAACGCTGGCGGGTGGACGGCTTGAGGTCCTTGAGGCCTCTGCGGTAGCCGGGGTTGAACGAGGCCACCACCATGAACTCGGGCGGCGCGGTGAGCACCTCGTCGTTGCGGTCGACGAAGAGCTGGCGCCGGTGATCCGCGAGCGGGTGCAGCAGCACCACCACGTCCTCTCGGGCCTCGGCCACCTCGTCCAGGTAGAGCAGCGCGCCCTGCTTCACCGCGCGCGTCGCCGGGCCGTCCTGCCAGACGGTGTCTCCACCGCGAACCAACCAGCGCCCGACCAGGTCGGCGGCGCTCGTCTCGTCGTTGCAGGCCACGGTGACCAGGGGTCGCTTCAGGCGCTCGGCCATGAACTCCACGAAGCGCGACTTGCCGCACCCCGTGGGTCCCTTCAGCAGCACCGGCAGCCGCAGCGCGTGCGCCTGCTCGAACACGCTGACCTCATCGCTCACTGGCCGGTACCAGACCGTCATCGAATCAACTCCGCGCCGTGGCGACCGGCAGTGCAGCGGTTTCGGAGGGCGGCGTCACGATGCGGGCCTGGCCTCCCTGCAGTGGCGCGTTGGGGAGTCCGTAGCGGATGAAGTTCCAGATGAAGGCCGCGGCGCCGGTGGTGAAGAGGCTCGCCGCGAGGATCAGCCCCCAGAAATGCACCGCCACCTCCTTCTGCACAGTGAGGAAGTCCATGCCCGCCCGGCGCTCCAGCACCACCTGGGACACTCCGGCGACCGCGAAGGCCAGAGTCATGGCTGTCATGCCCACGTTCGTGGTCCAGAACGCGAAGCCGGCGGTGACGTGGTCGTAGAGCTTGCGTCCCGTCATCAGCGGCATCGCGTAGGTGATGATGCCCAGGATCAGCATCGCGTAGGCGCCCCAGAAGGCCATGTGCCCGTGCATCGCGGTGACCAGCGTGCCGTGCGTGTACATGTTCACCTGCGGCAGCGTGTGGGCGAAGCCTAAGAACCCGGCGCCCACGAAGCTCATGAAGGCGCAGCCCACCGTCCACAGCAAGGCGACGCGGTTGGGGTGCGTGCGGCCGCCCTTCTTCGCCATCGAGAAGGCGTAGATGGCCATGCCCAGGAAGGCGAGCGGCTCGAGCGCGCTGAACACCCCGCCCACGAGCAGCCAGTACCGGGGCGTGCCGATGTAATAGTAGTGGTGGCCCATTCCGAGGATGCCAGAGAGGAAAGTGAAGCCGACGATCACGTAGAGCCACTTCTCGATGATCTCCCGGTCGACACCGGTCAGCTTGATCAGCAGGTACGAGAGGATCGCACCCATGATCAGCTCCCACACGCCCTCGACCCACAGGTGCACCACCCACCAGCGCCAGAAGCTGTCGATGGTCTGGTTGTCGGTGGGGATCATGCCAGGCAGGTAGAGCAGCGCCGCCGAGAGCAGGCCGAAGAACAACACCATCACGGTGGTCGATTTGCGCTCGCTCTTCCACACCGTCCACCCGATGTTGGCGACGAACAGCAGCACGTCGATCACCACGAGGAAGTCGAGGGGCCGAGGGATCTCGAGGAACTTGCGGCCCTCCCACCAGTTGAAGTGGAAGCCGATGATTGCGGTCACGCCCACCACGACGAAGGCCACCAGCTGCACCCAGGCCAGCCGCGGCCAGGCAAGCTCGCGGTCGCACTCGTCGGGGATGATCCAGTACGCAGAGCCCATGAAGCCCGCGAGCATCCACATCACCAGCAGATTGGTGTGAGAGGCGCGAGCGGTGTTGAAGGGGATCCACGGGTGCAGCACGTCGAGGCCCGTGTGCGCGAAGGCCATGATGAAGCCGTAGATGATCTGCAGCGAGAACAGCAACATGCACGTGGCGAAGAAGCCCCACGCGACCTTCTGACTCTTGAACTTCATCGGGCGACCTCTTTCTGAGACGTCAGGAAAGCGACGACCTCGGTGATCTGAGCGTCGGTAAGGGGGAGCTTCGGCATCTTCGAGTCGGCCTTCACCGAGAGCGGATCTCGGATGCGCCGCTCCAGATAGGCGGCGTCGAAGCGTGAGCCGACACCGTCGAGGGCGGGGCCCACCGTGCCGCCGGCGCCATCGAGCGCGTGGCAGGCGATGCACAGCTGCGCGAAGATCTCGGGTCGCTTCGGCGCTTCGGGGGACGCGGCGCGCGCGGCCATGGCTCCAAGGGTCGGCTTCGCGGGAAAGCCGTTCAGATCCACCTTGCCCGCCCACTCGAAGAACGCCACCAGGTCGCTGATCTCCTCGTCCTTGAAGTGATAGTTCGTCATCTTCCGCTCGCCCGGAAAGAGCGCCTCGGGATCCTTGAGCTGCGCGCTGATGAAGGCTGCGCCACGGCGATCGAAGACCTTCGTCAGCTCGGGCGCGTAGTAGGCCCCCTCACCGAAGAGGGTGTGGCAGCCCATGCAGTTGTTGTCTTCCCAGAGGTGCTTGCCTCGCTTCACGCTGTCGGTGATCGCGGCGGCGTTCGTCCGCGCCGGGATCTGTTGAAAGGTGTCCCAGGTGAGGCCGAGGAAGATGGCCGTACACACCACCGTCCCCCCAAGGAAGAACGCCCTGGCTGCTGATTTGGAAAGCATGGCCAACCGCTAATTCACCGAACATGCCAGCGGCGCTACCGAGGGAGCCAGATGTCTGTGTTTCTGAATGGAACGTTGCCCGCGCAGCTATCGCCCCGAGAGCACCGCCAGCAGCGCCGTCACGACCAGCACGCCTGCGGCGAAGCCCGCTGCGTGGAGCCGGTGGGCCCCGCGCAGTTCCATGAACTCGAGTCCGACCAACAGCGCCTTTGTCGCCGCGAGGCCCAGCGCCACGCCAAACTGACCGAAGGCAAAGGAGCTCAGCGCCAGGCCGACCAGGAGCACCCAGGTGACTCCGCGCATCAGCCGCCTCCGACGTAGAAAAAGGGGAAGAGGAAGAACCAGACGACGTCGCAGAGGTGCCAGAAGAGCGCGACCGCCGCCACGGTCTCGACCCCGAGGCGGGGCGCGCGGCCCAGTCGCACCACCAGGCCCGTCAGCAGCACCAGCCCGACCAGCACGTGTGCAAGGTGAAACCCGCTGCCCAGATAGAACGCGTCCCAGAAGTCGTTCGAACCCAGTTGGTGGCCTGCGGCGATGTGCTCGGCATAGTCCTTCAGCTTCAGGCCCACAAATCCCAGGCCGCCCACAGCCGCGGCGATCAGCAGCGCGCGGGCGCTGGCGTCGTGCCCAAGACGGTAGCGGTGCACACCCGCCGCCGCGAGGGCACCGCTGGTGACCAACAAGAGGGTGAGGGCGAGCCCGGTATTCGCCGAGAGCGCCGCCCGCCCCGCGCCGAACACAGCAGGCTGGCTCGCGCGGAGAACAGCCAGCATGACCAACACGATCGCGAAGGTGAGGAGTTCGAGGCCGACGATCAGCCACATCAATACGCCCCCCGGCGGGTCGGAGAGCAGGCGGGGGCCCAACTTGAGACTGCTCATGCGCTTGGTCACATTCAGTGAATGTGCCAGTCACCGCGCATCGCCGGGTCCTCTGATCCTTCTTGCCGATATGAAACGACTATGGTTCACACCCGAACATGGGTGGCGTTGCGAATGAAGTGGCGACCTGCACCGAGCCGTTCGAGGTCGGCGGCCGCCTGTGCAAGCGCTGCCGCCGCGAGCCCGAGGCCCGCTCCGCCAGACGCTGCAGCCAGATGGTGGTCGAGAGCCCGACGATGCAGCGGGTGCTGGAGAAGGCGGCGACGGTAGCGAACACCGACGCGTCGGTGGTCATCCGTGGCGAGAGCGGGTCCGGCAAGGAGGTGTTGGCCCGGGCGCTCCACGCCAACTCGACGCGGAAGCTCAAGCCCTTCGTCGCGGTCAACTGCGCAGCGCTGCCAGCCGAGCTGCTCGAGTCTGAGCTGTTCGGCCACGCGAAGGGCGCCTTCACGGGCGCCGTCTCCGCGAGGAAGGGGTTGTTCGAAGCGGCCAACGAAGGCACCCTCTTGCTCGACGAGATCGCCGAGATGCCCCTCGCGCTGCAGGCCAAGCTGCTGCGGGTGCTGCAGGACGGCGAGTTGCGGCGGGTCGGAGAGTCCCAGCCGGTGTACGTCGACGTGCGGGTGATCTGTGCCACCCACCAGAACCTCACCGAGGCGGTGAAGGCGCGCACCTTCCGGGAGGACCTCTATTACCGACTCAAGGTCTTCACCCTCGTCGTCCCCCCGCTGCGCGAGCGCCGGGAGGATATTCCGGCGCTCGCGAAAATGTTTCTGTTCCAGGAGCACCACCCGACCGAGAAGTTCAGTTGGGCCGCGCTCGCAGCGCTGTGTGACTACCGCTGGCCGGGCAATGTCCGCGAGCTGGCGAACGCGGTGAAGCACGGCGTGGTTCTCTCGCAAGGCAATGACGTCGAGCTCAGGCACCTGCCGGACGAGCTGCAGGGCCTGGGCGAGCCGACGGCGCCGGAACCGCCCACGGACGGCGACCTGGTGACTCTCGCCGAGACGGAGAAGCGCTACGTCCTCAGGGTCTTCGAGGCCTGTAACCGGCAGCAGCAGGAATCGGCCCGCGTGCTGGGCATCGGTCGCACCACGCTGTGGCGCAAGCTGCGGGACTACGGCGTCAATCCGTAACGGGCACGCGTCGTGCACCCGATGCGGAAATGCCGTTGCCCGTCGTCGAGAGGCTCCGCGCCGAGCGGCAGACGTTGTTGGCGGCGCTCGACCGCTGCGTCACCGCGGCCGGCGAGGTGGATCTGATTGCTTTCGATGAGTTTCGTCACCGGCTGGTGTGGCTGATCGCCGTCGAGCAACGCATTCTTCTTCCGGGGCTCGTCGCGCAGCTCGGCGCGCTCAAGTTTCAACACGGAATGCAGCGAGACCACGCCGACCTGATCACCCTCTGCGTCGCGTCGCCCAACCCGGAGTGGGTCGGCAACCTCGCCGAGTTGCTCGTCAACCACTTCGAGCTCGAAGAGTGCCCCGACGGCCTCCTCGATCTGGTTACCCTCCACCTGGCCAATCAGCCGGCCATCGCGGAAGCGATCGAGCGACTCCAGCCCCCGAAGCTCCCTCGCTTCGAGGCCGGCGCGGGGGTTCGGGAGCAGCTTCGTGCGGTGCTATCGGAGGCGGGCCTCAGTGCGCCACCCAACCGGCCAGAGAGGTAGGCAGCCCGCGTTCCTGGTGTTGGTGTGAGGTCGCGGGGCCCCAGGCATCCCGCCGGCGCTGGGGCCTGCGCTCCCCACCCCCGTCCCTGATTTCATGGACCTTCGTTGTGCCCGCCGCTTGCTCTGACTGCAGGGCATGCGAATCGACTTCTTTGCTTCGAGCGTGGTGGGGCGGCGCAGCAACAACGAAGACCGCCTCTGTGTGGATCCCGGGCTGGGGCTGTTCGTGGTCGCCGATGGAATGGGTGGCTACGAGGGCGGCGAGATCGCCAGCCGGCTCGCGGTCGACGAAGTGCGCGACTTCGTGGCGCGCAACCGGCGCGACCCGGGCGCGACCTGGCCCTGTGGAGAAGACAAGAAGCGGGCCTTCGCCGAGAGCCTGTTGCATGCACTGAAAGGCTTCGCCAGATGGGCTCGACGATTCACAAAGCCTTTGCGAGATGCGCACCACGATTGAGCTGAGCGACCAGCACCGGGCGAAGCTTCTCGAGCGCGCCGCCGAGCGAGGCGAGAAGGGATTCTCTCGAATCGTCCAGGAGGCGGTCGAACGCTATCTGCTCGAACAGGGCTCCAGGCGAGATCGAGTTCAGGCAGCGGTCGACCTTCGGGGAAGCTTTGGAAAAGTTGCTGCAGACGCGCTCGAAGAGTCGGTCGCACTTTCCCGGAGCAAGTGGCGATGATGATTGCGGACTCCGACGTTCTGATCGACTTCCTTCGAGGAAAGGGGCCGGCGGCTGACCGGATGCAGATCGAAGTCGGCACCGGAAGGTTGCACACGACCACCGTCACCGCGTTTGAGCTGCTCAGTGGAGCAAAAACTTAAAAAGATGGACAGAAGGTGGCCACGCTCGTTGCCGCACTGCACGTCTTGCCGCTCGACCTCGGGGCTGCGGAGCATGCTGCGCGGATTCGAGGAGACCTCGAGGAGCAAGGCCAGGGAATTGGCACGGCCGACTATCTGATCGCCGGCATCTGCCTGGCACAACGAGGCACCTTGCTCACAGGAAATCTGAAGCACTTCAAACGGGTCCCCGGGCTCAAACTCGGGATGCAGTTGCCGTAACGGGCTGCCGAGCGACAGCTAACCAAACCGCTTTCGCAGCAACGCGTTCACCGGCCCGAGCGCGATCAAGATCGCCGAGCCGACGTAGAAGCGCACCGACAGCTTCTCGCTCTCAGGCCAGATCAGCACCGCGGCGACCATCGCGTAGACGGGCTCGAGCGTGACGGCGACAGCCAGCGTGTAAGGCGACAGCACCTTGAGCACGCGCAGGCTCCACATCCACGGCAGCACCGTGCAGATGACGACGAGCACCGACAGCAGCGCCGCGTCGTTCAGCGACAGCTCCCACGGCGGCACGAAGGTCTCGGGCCAGAAGACGAAGAAGAGGCTGGTGAGCAGCGCCGCTCCGAAGAGCTCGTAGAAGGTGACCCGCTCTGCCGCTTCCGTTCGGGCGAGCACGCCGTTGAAGGTCCCGAACGCGGCCGAGAACAGCGCCGAGCCCAGGCCCAGCGCCCAGCCCAGCGGCTCGACCTTCGCCTCGAACCGCAGCAGCACGATGACGCCGACGACCGCGAGCCCACCCAACACCAACTCGTAGGCGCGCACCGGCCGCTTGAAGACGAGTGGCTCGAAGATGGCGGTGAAAAAAGTCAGCGACGAAAGGCACAGCACGGCCACCGAGACGCCAGCGACCTTGATGCACCCGTAGAAGAGCAGCCAGTGGGCGCCGACCAGCGTGCCGACGCCGAAGAGGCGCGCGACGCGGGCTTGCCGGAAGCCGAGGCCCTTGACCACCAGCACGCCGCCCATGATCACCACCACCGACCAGATGCGGTACCAGACCAGCGGCAGCGCTTGAATCGAGATGCTCTTTCCCAAGATGGCCGTAAAGCCCCAGATGAACACCGTGAGGTGCATCAGGGCATAGGCAGCCTTCGACGAAAGGTTGGCGGCCCCGACCGGCGGTGCGGTCGAGGCCTCAGACGCTGCTGAAGCTACGGCGCGATACCGCCGCAGCCGAAGTTCGGAGCGCCCGCGTCCTTGAAGACGAACGAGCCCGGTGAGCAGACGACGCTCTGCACGCACGGCAACGTCTGGCCCGAGATGCCGAAGCGGCATTCGCTGCTGAGGCCGGCGTCGTTGTTCGGGCAGGTGTTCGCCGCCCCACCGACGCACTGACAGGTCTTCGGGATCCCACCGTCCATCAGGATCAAGGCCTGCTCTGGCGCGCAGCGGCCGCCGTCGTTGCCCTGGCTGCAGTCGGCGTCGGTGTTGCAGTAGTTGTCACCCATCGCGAGCCTCGGGCGAATGATGGTCGCCGCGTAGCCGGCCGGGCAGCCCTTCACGTCGCGGCCCGTGCCGAAGATGTCGAGGGTGCGGTCATTGAAAGTCGACGGCGCGCACACCGAGGTGTTCATCGAGACCTGGAGGCACAGCATCGGCAGCTTGCTGCAGCTGGGGGACTTGCTGAGGTTGCTGCACGCACCGGCGCCCGTGAGGTAGGCCGGCAGCTGCACGTTGGTGCAGTCGTCGTTGCTCATGCAGGTGGTGCAGAACGGAGGCCGCGGAGCGGTGTAGCAGTTGTCCGGGCCGCGCTCGGAAGCGGGCGGGCACGGGTCGGGCGTGCCGTCGTTGTTCTTGTCGTCGCCGCAGCAGTACTCACCGCGGGTGCACGCGAGCGCCGCTCCGCCCTGCTCGACGCAGGTCAGCAGGCGGCAGAAGTTCGCCGAGCCAGCGTCCGGGGTTCCGCCGTCGGTGGCCCCCGCGCACGCGTACGGCGCGCGGCAGTCTTTGAAGCCCGAGCCCGAGACAGGGTCGGTACCGAGGCGGCAGTCGGTCTTGCACGCGAAGGAGCCACGGTCGCAGTAGCCCAGCGGGATGCTGGTGGGCGGCAGCTCGGGGCACTCGACGTTGTCCATGCACTCGCCGTTCGCGCGGCACCGCTTGTCAGACATGCCACCGCCGGTCAGCTGCTCACCGCGGCACGTCAGGCGATCGCTGCCGAACGGGTTGGTCGTCGACTTCTTGCACTCGGTGTCGTTGGCGCAGGGGGTGCGGCAACGGCCGGCGCCGTAATAGAGCGAGTTCGGGTTCAGGTTCTCGTCGTCGACCCAGCACGACTTGCCCGGCGGGCAGCCCGGCGCCGAGAGCTCTTTCTTCGCGAAGTCCCAACGGCAGCGCGGCTCGCAGAGGCAAGCGCCCTTGTTGCAGACAGAGCCAGACGGGCACGACTTGTCTTCGGCGCAACCCACCGAGCTGCAGCTATTGCTCTGGGGCTTGCAGTAACCGAAGCCGTCATCGACGGTGCCGCAGGGGCAGGCGCCAACCTTTTGCTGGAAGCAGAACTTCTTGCCGCTGCTGTCGCCCTGCAGCGCCTTGCAGGTGCCCTGGGGATCAAAGAGGAACTCACTGCCGCACTGCGAGCTGTCGGTGCACTCTTCGCACGGAGCGAGGCGGCGGCGGCACGTGCCCTGGAAGCCTGGCTTGCCACCCGACTCGATGACGCAGCGGCACTGCAGGCCGAACTGGTAGCACGGGTCTTTCGCATCCGACGACGAGCAATCGCTGCTGCTGTTGCAGCTCGCGCCGGGGACGCACTGGCCCGTCACCTGGTTGCAGATGGTGCCGTTCTTGTAGGCGGAGCAGTCGTCATCCTTCGCGCACGGCTGGCCCGCGTCGGGAGGGCCGGCATCCATTCCGCCGCCCGCGCCACCGGTGCCACCGCCGGCGCCACCGCCCGTACCGCCGACGCACGCGCCCGAGGTACAGGTCTCGCCGGCTTTACACGAGGTACACGTCGCGCCCGCGGCGCCACAGGCAGTGGCTTCAGCGCCACCAACACAGGCGCCCTTGTCGTTGCAGCAGCCGAGGGTGCAGTTGTCCGGACCGCAGGGCTTCGGGGTGCAGGAGGGGGCGACGGCGATCAACAGGCCGATGGCCATGCCGGTGATTGCCCAGCGAACTTGGGTCCAGCTCATGTGGTTAAGCCTCGAAAAGGAAAGTCGGCCTTGAAGGCCCGTGGCTATAGCCGAATCACGGCCCCAAGCCCACCCAGACCTCGCCGTCCGCATAGACCTCTTTTTTCCAGATGGGCACGTCGGCCTTCAGCGCCTCGATCGCATGGCGGCAGGCGGCAAACGCTTCGGCCCGGTGAGGGGCGGACGCGGCGATGACGACGGCGAGCTCGCCAGGGGTGAGGACGCCGACCCGGTGGTGAATGGCGACGCGCGCGCCGGGCCACTGGGCCGAGGCAGCAGCCGCGATCTCGGCGAGCTTCTTTTCGGCCATCGGCACGTAGGCCTCGTACTCGAGGCGGACGACGGCCTTTCCTTTCGTCGCGTCGCGCACGGCGCCCGTGAAGGTGACGACGCCGCCCTGCCCTTTGCTCGAGACGGCGCTGACGACGGCGTCGAGCGAAAGCGGAGCGTCCTGCACGAGGAAAGCGCCGCTGCCGCCGGCGACGGGAGGAATGAGGGCGATCTCGGCGCCGGGGGGCACGGCGGCTCCGAGCGAAACGAACTCGTGGTTCACGGCGATGCGCAGGTGCGGCAGCAGCGGCACCAGCAGCGGGTGGCGCACGCACAGCGACTCAATCAGCTCGCGCACCTGGGCGCCTTCGGGCAGTTCGAGGAGCTCGTCGGTGCAGCCGGCCCTTTCACGCGCGGCGGCGAAGTAGCGAACGGTGACTTTCATCCCAGGGGCCATTGCCTATCACCCCCGATGGTATGCAGGCGGCTTGCTGACCGCGCTCACGGTTCTGGCCGGAGGGGTGTTTCCGGAAGACGACGGCGACCGCCACGTGGCGGTGTTCACGGCGCCGCTGGTGGTGCTGGGGGCGCTGATCATGTCCGGGTTGTTTCCGAACGGGCCGTTTGGGGATGTCGCGCCGATGGCGGTGGTTCCGCTGGGCGTGGTGTTCCCAGTCGACGGCACCGAATGGGTGGTGGACCTGGCGGTGATGGGTTCGCAGCCCTCGGGCGTCGTCCTCGGTCACTTCGGCTACTGGCTCGCCGCAGGGCCCGTCGTGCACTCGGGTCGCGAACCGCTCAGTGGGTTCTTCTTCAATCCCAAAGTGAGCGTGGGGGTGTTTCAGAGCACGACCATCAGGGACGTTCACGAGTGGGCGGTGAACGTCACCGCTGGCGCCGACCTCGGGTACCAGCTCGTCTGGCGCCGCATCTACCTCGCGTTCGTCCTCGGGGCCTCGATTGGCGTCGGGCTCAATGAGACCGACTCTCTCGCCGGGCCCTTGATCAACACGCACCCCACCCAGAGCTCGAACCACGATCTTCAGCTCGTCGGAGGCGTGAACGTGCAGTTCTTCCGCATTGGCGATGCGTTCTGAGACTTGTTCAGACTTCCCGCGCCTTCAGGGGCCGAACGCGACGTCGCTGAGGTGCGCCTTGCTTGGTGAGGTGCGGCCCAGCCACGACGCGCCATCCATCGACGTGAAGATCGCTCCGGAGCCACCCACCGCGACGAACCCGGCCGCGCTGCCCCACGTCACCCCCGAGAGCCACCCGGCAGCCACCGGCTGTGCGGCGGTCCACCGGGTTCCTTCGGTGGATGTCGAGATCTGCCCGAGCTCGCCGACGACGACGAAGGTCTCACCCGCGTACGCGATGGCGCGATCGGCCGAGAGCTTCTGCTCGCTCCAGGTGACGCCGTCTGACGAGCTGGCGAACGTGCCGCGCCCGACCACGAAGATCCGATCGTCGACGGTGAGACTGTCGTTGAAGTCCGGGCCCGCCTGCTGCGTCCAGTTGCTGCCGGCAGACCCGGCCGAGAGCGTGGCGGTGAACAGCGCTGGCGTCTGAAGATCCGACTTGAAGGCGGCGGAGGCGACCACCGTGGTGCCTTTCTGGGCGACCGCTCGGAACATGTAGTTGGACGGCGAGGTGACCAGAATCCAGGAGCGGCCGTCATGCGACTCGACAGTGGCCGCTCCGGTGTCCCAGCTTCCACCTACTGCGATGAACTTCTCGCCGGTGAAAATCACGTGCGACAGGCTGGTCTTCGTGCCCGACACCTGCTCGAGCCAGGCCGCGCCGTCCAGGGACGTGAGGATCACTCCGTCGGCGCCCACTGCAACGAAGGTCGAGCGCCCGACGGCGATGCTCGAGAGCGCTTTCTTCGTGCCCGAGACCTGCGTCAGCCAGCTGCTGCCGTCGAGCGAGCTGACGATCGTGCCTTCCGACCCGACTGCGACGTACCGGCCGCCCGCCGCGACGGGAAGCTTGCCGTCGGTCGGAAGCGACCGGCCACAACCTGCCGCGCAGAGAACCGCGATGCACCACCTGAGACCCGTCATGCCCCACCCCTGCTTGCTCCGGCCGGAGCCCCGCCTCATACCACCATCACAGTTGCCAAAGGCCCCCTGCGCGCCGCGCGCGTCGCGCGACCTCTGAAGGGAAGCCTCGTCTGCAGCTCGCCCCCATGACCCCAATCAAAAAACCGAGCCTCCTGGTTTCTGTTCCTCGCAGCCTGACGACTGCCCCTCGCCTGGGAGCCGCCCCCAGCGCCGCCTTCCCACGCCACCGCGATGAGATGTCGAATGGAAGGGCGAGCGCGTTGGTGCGACGCGCGGCAGTGATGTTGGGCGGCAACCCAATCCCGACGGTGACCCCTGAACCAGCGTGGCCGCCGGTAGACACCAGCGACCCCACGTTGGGCACCGTCACCCGCGAGCCTGGCTCGGTTTACACCCAGAGCGTTTCGGAGGTCTTGAGGAACCCTCAAGCCAATTGGTGTGCGACCTACGCGTGGGATGAACTCGAGGCAGCGGTTCCAGGGTGGGCTGCCTCTGAGACTCGCGACGCGGCGGCAAGCCAGTACGAGACAAACTCGTCAACGGAGATCTGGAATCAGGTCGCCGAGGCCGGTGAGCTGCCCGCTCCGGTCGCGCTGACGGTGGGCGAGTCCAGCGTCCTCGCTTTCGAAGCGCTCGAGGCGACGAATTCGGACGCAGGCACTCAACCGCTCACCTCGATTTCCTCGCTTCCGATTGGAGAAACGGTGGCAGTCGTGATGCGGCCGCTCGACGCCGAAGGGTTGGCTGCTGCGGCCACCGGGCACTGGGTCCTGGTCGAACGGCTCGACGAGGACACGTTCGTGGTGCGGCAGTCGGCCCCAGGCAACTGGGTGCTCACGGGCGAGGCCAACCCGACAGGGGGCGTTTTCGCGAGCCAGTTCAGCGGCCCCGAGGCCGCGGCGCAGGTCAGCGCGTATCTTCACCAGGAGGCCGCGTTCGCCTCCAGCAGCCAGAATCAGCCCGGCTACGGTCTCGTCGTGCTGGCGCCGGTGGCCGCTTCCACGGCCCGTTGAACGCGACTTCGCCGTGAGTGCCTCGTCAGCCGGGCATGACCAAAGATCAAAGAACCGCCCCCCTGCGGCGAAGTCTCCCCGAATTCAGCCTGCTGAGCTCAACAAGGCAGCAGTCGCTGCGCCACTCAAGGCTCGGGCCGACGAGATGTCGAACTGCCGGGGCAGCGCGCTTCGTCGACGTGCAGCGGTGGCGCTCGGCGGAGCGCCACGCATCGAACAGGTCGCCGCAACTGGAGTCGCCGCTGCCAATCCGAGCACCGAACAGTTCAAGCAGTATGCGGCCGACCTGAAGACGTGGGGGTGTTGCTTTCCCAGATGCGCGACACGGTGACCGACACCACCGACCCCACTGTTGCGCTCGCAATGGCCCCGTTCGTGGCTGCGACGATGAGCGGCTCGAACGACCCCGCCAAACTACCAGGTCTCGTTCAACGGCAAGGTCTACGACTTCACCCAGGCCGGCTCGGACCTCTTCAACTACGTCACCGACAAGTCCAATAGCGTCAGCAACAGCCTGTCGGCCGGCGTCGTGAATCTTCTCAACCCGGTTCGCGACTTCTTCGGCAGTGATCAGCGATCGCTGCGCTTCCTGGTCGACAAGCAGGTCAACAACCCTGGCCTGCCCAACGACGGGCTGGCGCTGGTCAGCGATGGGAAGAAGCTGCTGAGTCTTGGCAACACGAGCTGGGCCAAGCTCGTCTCGTCCGGGATGATCAGCCAGTACCCGATTGACGACCTCTTCTGGAATGGAAAGCGCTACTTCCCCACCACCCGCGACATCAACAAGCTCGCCAGCTCGGCCGATGGCAAGAAGTGGGACATCGCACCCTTCACCAACGACTCAGAAGAGAACGACTTCAAGATGACGTTCTACAGCGTGATCTCAATCTCCCAGTGATGCGGGTCTTCCTTGAGGTGCGCTGCGGGGTTGCTCATTACAGTGCACAGCACCATGGATACGCTCGAGCTCAAGCCGCACCTTGACTCCGACACTGTCGTCAAGCCGACGGGCGCCAAGACCACGCTGGCGGTGAACGACCAGCGCACCACCGTGCTGCCGCGCATCGAATGGGCTGGTGAGGTACCAACGGCGGTGAGCGTGGGTCGCCACCGCTTCGAGGTGCTTCATCAGCTGGGGCAGGGCGGCATGGGCGAGGTGGTGCTCGCCAAAGACCACGACATTGATCGCACGGTGGCGATGAAGCGGCTGCCCGCCGAGAGCCAGCTCGACATGGTGGTGCGCTTCGTCGAAGAGATTCGCGCAGTCGGCCAGCTCGACCACCCCAACATCGTGCCAGTGCATGACGTCGGCATCGACGAAACGGGCCGGTACTTCTTCGTGATGAAGCACCTTCAGGGGCAAACGCTCGAGAAGGTGATCGCGCTGCTCAAAGCGGGCGACCAGAAGAGTCACGAGGCCTACCCCTTCGAGGTGCGGCTGCAGCTGTTCCTCGGAGTCCTCAACGCGATCGACTTCGCCCATCGCCAGGGCTTCGTGCACCGCGATTTGAAACCCGCCAACATCATGATCGGCCCCTTCGGAGAAGTCACCGTGATGGACTGGGGTCTCGCCAAGCGGGTGAAAGGCAAAGAAGCGCCTTCCCTCGACCCGTCGATCAGCGGCCCGCGCGATGGCACCGCCCTGCAGACGATGCTGGGCGCGGTGATGGGAACGCCGCTGTACATGTCACCCGAGCAGGCCCTGGGGGCCAACCACACCCTCGACGAGCGCAGTGATCTCTACAGCCTCGTGGTGATCTTCCACGAGCTGCTCTACCTCGAGCACTACCTCGTCGGCCGCGAGGCGATCTCTGACGTCCTCGACGGCGTAAAGAACGTCATCCCCCAGACGCAGGGCAACCGCACCTCGAAGTTCCAGGACTACGTGCCCGCAGAGCTCGGCTGGTTCGTGGCCAGAGGCTTCGCGAAATCCCCCGAGAACCGCTACCAGTCTGCGCGCGACATGATCGCTGAGCTCCAACGCATCTTGCAGGGGCGCCTGCGGGTTCAGTGCACCCGGACCATGGTCAAGCGGATGCTGTTCGAGGCGATCAATGTCGTCGATCGCTACCCGAAGACGGTCATCATCGTCGGCACGCTGATGGTGTCGGCGCTGTTGATGGGGGTGGTGAAGAGCGTGCAGTCACTCTTCTGAAAAAGCGCGCCACCAGTATTGACATTGAGTAGGCCAATGTCGCACATACGCCCACCATGAAATCAATCTGGCTGGCAGTGGCGATGTTGGGCGTTGGCTGTGGGGTCTCGAGCAGCGACATCGCGACCCACGAGGACGACGCGCTGGGCGATGACAGCGCCGAGCTGTCGACCACGAAGGACACCTTCGTCATCGTCCGCCGCGACCAGCGCAAGTGCATCTCGCCGCTGTGCGGCGGCTACTGGGTCAAGGACCTCAACAGCACGATGCAAGAGAAGTACGTCAGCGGCTTCGACTTCAGCGGCTCGACCCTGACCGATGCGGTTCAGGCCCAGGTCGCTGGCGCGCCCGACTTCGAGCTCGTCGTCGAGGGTCGGCTGGGCAAGAAAGAGACGGCGTACAACACCCGCCCTCTGACGGTGATTGCCGCCTACCGCGGCATGCCCGGGGTGACTTTCGCCGCCACCGACAAGTTCTACTCGGTGTTGCCGACCAAGATTGGGTGCGTCACCCAACCGTGTGCCTCGCTGATGACCACGCGGCTCAACCGCACCACCGGCCACACGATGGCGACCGACGTCACGGTCACCCGGGCGCTGGCGCTGGGGGGCGAGGAGGCATGGCTGTACGGGCGGGTCCTCACCAATCGAGCCGTCGTCGCCGGGAAGATTGTCCGCGCCAACCGGCACGTCACCGTCGACGCCAGCCAGGTGTTCGTCGCGCTGCCCGACGACACCAGCGCATGCCCGTCGACCACGGCGCCCAGCTGCCCATCGGGGAAGATCCGCGCCTATGAGCGAACGGCAGACCGCTGCACCGTGCCCGCCCAGTGCACCCCGCCCGGCGTCTGCGCCCCTTTCGAGCCCAGCTGCGCGCCCGGCTACAAGCTGATTGGCTGGCAGAACATCTGCCCGCGCCACGCCTGCGAGCCCGACTTTCTCGAGTAGGCCGCGTCACACAGCGGGCACCGATGAAGATCGCCATCCTTGGAGCAAGCGGGCGCACCGGGCAGCCAGTCACCCGCCTCGCGCTCGCGGCTGGACACTCGGTGCGAGCGCTGGCGCGTAACCGCTCGAAGCTCGCCGTTGCCCATGAACGGCTGGAAGTCATCGCGGGCGACGCGACCGACGCCGCGGCAGTCACGGGCCTGGTGTCAGGGTGCGACGCGGTCATCTCCGCGCTCGGCCCCAGCGCCGAAACCACCAACGTCTGCTCGACCGCGACGCGCCATGTGATCGCTGCCGGCGCGCGCCGGTACGTCGTCGTCTCGGGAGCGGGCCTCGACGTCGAGGGAGACCAGAAGGACTTGATTGGGAAAGTGGTCTCGTGGCTGGTCCGCGTGCTCTCGCCGGCCGTCTTCGCCGACAAGGTCGCCGAGTTCGACCTGCTGAAGAACAGCCAGATTCCGTTTGTCGCCGTCCGGCCACCGCGGCTGGTCGACACGCCGGCGGCCGGCGCGCCGCGGGTCAGCCTGCAGCGGGCCCAGGGCTCCAGCGTTTCGCGGGAAGACCTCGCGGCGTTCCTGCTCGAGTGCCTCAGCGACGACGCCTACCTGCGACGGGCGCCGTTCATCGCTGGGAAGGCCTGACCCAGGAAATCGTCGCCCGCGCCCATCCGTACCCAACTTGGCCTTTTCTCCGGCTGAGGTGTCTTGAGAAGACGGATGCGCGCTTTGGTCTGGCTGGCGGTGGGTCGAGGCGTCGAGCTGGGTGACGTGGCCCGTGCGGCTCGCGTTACTTGGGTCTACGCGGCGCTGCTGTCGCACCACGCGTTTCTGCTGCCGAGCCCGTTCTAGGTCCCCTTCATTCCTGCGACGAATCGGGCGGCGTCTCTTCGGCGGCGGCCACCTTCTTCTTCACCGCTTTCTTCTTCTTCTTTGGCTTCGGCTTCTCCGCAGGCGGCTCCTCCTCATCCCGCACAAAGTCCTCGACGCCCTTGCCGTGCTTCTGCCGGAACTCGTCGAACTTCTCCTTGGTGAAGACGCTGCCGGCCTCGGACTTGGCCTGCTGGAAGACAGTCTTGAGCACCGCCTTGGTCACTTCGCGGTTCGAGAAGTACGTCATCGCGACGTGCCCCATGCCCCACGTGACGGCGAACGCCCAAGGAGCGGCGAGCACGCCTCCCAGCCCCGGCAGGAAAATCTTCGTCAGCGTCGCGAACCCCTTCTGCGCCACCATGCCCGCGCCGCACACCGAGGCGAGCTCGAGCACCAGGTGCTTCGCTTCTTCGGCGTTCAGCTCGCGCCCGTACACCCGCCCGATCGCCGTCACCATCGACGCCTGCACCGCGGTCACTGCGACGAAGTCAGACAGCGGAATCGGAATCAGCGTCACCACCGCCGAACCGAACGACGACATCATCACCAGGTCTTTCGCGATCTCCTCCGCTTGATCGAAGCTGGGCTTCTTCTTCGCGGCCGCCTTCGCCTTCGCGTTCAAACTGTCCATCCAGCCCATTGCGCCTCCCGCTGCAGGTGTCCTTGGTTTAAACCGCACTCTCGCCTTGAAACTCGCCCTTCTCGTCTTCTTCTTCCTGCTCCCTGCCTGCCAGCGCAGCGCTGCGCCCGACGCCGGCCCCGCCGAGCCCGAGTGCACGCTGAACACACCGCTGGTGCCCGGGGTTCCGGGCAGCCCGGGCCACCTCATCGCTTCCGACATCAACCAGAACGGCGCCAGCGAGCTTGCCACCCTGATGCGGGCGATGAAGGAGGACCTTCAGACCGCGCGCCACGCGATCGAGAAGGGCGACCCCACGGCTCCGATGTTCGCGCGCCATCGGAAGATCCGCTGCGCCTGGCCCACCGGCCTCGAAGATCGCAACGCCGTCTTCGAGGCCAGCGCCGTCACCTACCTCCAGCTCGTCCGCCAGCTCGACGCCCGACCCGCTGACCCGCGCGCCGCCTACGAGGCCGTGGTGGGGGGCTGTCTGGCCTGTCACGCCACCGCGTGCCCCGGGCCCGTGTCGCTGATCGAGAAGCTGCGGCTGCTGCCGAAATAGTCAGCGCTCTCGCAGCGTGACCATGCCCCAGATTTTTCCGCCGTTTCCTTCGGGCACGAAGTCGAGCACCAGCGTGTCGATCGGCACCTGATCCAGGAACGCCGAGCTCAGCCCCTGCACCGTCACCACCTTCGTCGGGTCGAGCCCCTTGATGATGCGGGGCAGGTCGAGCTCGCGCTTCAGCTGCCCCACGTCGATCATCAGCGAGCTGTGCCCCGGGCCGAAAGCGCCCTGAAACCTCTCGCCGAAGTCCTTGCCCAGATCCACGTTCGTGCGCGGCCCGCTCGTGTCGCCGCTGCGCACCATCAACGACTTCGGCGTCAGCGCGATCGTCGCCGTCGCCTCCGACACCTTTCGCTGCCACAGCAACGCGTCGCGATCATCGGCAAAGGGCGCTCGAACTGCACTGCCGAGCAGCGCGCTCAACAGCGGCGCCACGTCTTCCCGTTCGCGAATGCCGGCAATCACATGCACGACGCCCCGCCAGCTCGGAGTGCCCGTACCCGAAATCAAGTTCCGCAAGAACCCTTCAGCGTCGAACCACGCCAGCGCGCCGAGCTCGCCCGTGAACGACTCGAGCGCAGCGTTCGTGTCGACGCCCACCAGCGTCAGCCGCTTCAGCAGCGCCGGCTTCTGCCCGTTGCTGCCGGGCGAGAGCAGGAAGTCGGCCAGCTCGTCTGAAGGAACCGAGAGCTTCAGCGCCGCGACCGGAGACTCGGCTCCCCGGGCGAACATCGCCGGAGGCACCAGCTCGCGCGCCAACGGCCGGGCTGTGCGCAGCGTGCCTTCGATCGTCGCACTGCGCGCTCCGACCCGAAGCCCCGCCACCACCGACTGCACCAGCGGCGCCCGTCTTCCCGGCAGCGGCACCCGCGTCTCGTGCGCGAACAGGCACAGGTTGCCGTTGGCGAGCGTCGCGTACGACTCGGCGAAGGGGGGGTACGCCTGAAGGCCCAGCGCCCCGATGCTGCGGATGCGCTGGACGACCTTGAGGACTTCGTTCGCCGAGGCTTCGGGCTCCGGCAGCACCAGGTAGAGGTAGCCGCGATCAGCGAACGCCACTGCGGTGCCCCAGGTTCCGGCGAAGATCCGCAGGCCGTCGTCCGTCTTCGGGTCTTCCTCGGCGCCCGCCGCCACCAACTTCTGCGCCAGCGCCTGCATCGCGCGATCGGCGTCGACGACTCCGAGCAACGCCACCTGCCCGCCGAACCCGGGCAGCTGCATCACCCCGACGCCTTCCTGGGGATCCACCACGGTGCCGTCGCCCAGCGAGAGCTCGACCGCGAGCGCCGGCAGCCACGACTCTTCAAGCACCTTCTGCGTGTTGCCCGGCCCCGCGACCTTCTCGAAGAAGTCGACCGTCGGGCCCAGGTCTTCTTTCAGCGACGGCGCCCAGGCCAGCGCCTCGGTGTCTTCCGGCACGGCGCGCACCAATGGCCGCGGCACCACCACCACCTCGATTCGCTCGGCGAGGAAGTCGCCGTCGAAGCCCTGCACCACGTACTTTCCCGCTTTGGCGAACGCGTGCTTGGGGGTCGGCGAGCGCACGGTGCCGTCGCCAAAGTCCCAGCTCAACGGCCCTTCGGCGTTGAACTCGACGGCGACGCCGGTGTCGATCTGCCCGGGGATCTTGGTTTCGCGAACGATCCGGTGACAGCCGGCCAGCAGCGCGAGCAAACACAGTGGAGCGACGCGAGACACGCGCGCTTCGTAACATGCTCCGCCGCTTTAGAATTCCACCGCGATTCCGAAGAAGACGTTGCGGCTCGAGAGGTCCAGGCCGATCGGTTTCCCGTTCTCGTCCTTCTGGCCGAAGTTGTTCACCTCGGTCATCGACCATTCGGCGAACAGGTAGGTGTGGTTCACGCCGGCGCTGGTGTCGAAGTCGCGCGCGAGCCGCGGGTCGAGGAAGTCGATCTGAATCGCGAGACCAACGACCGCTGCGACGCCCCATCGGCTGCTCAGCGCAAGGCGCCCGTTGAAGATCTCGGTTTGGTTGCCCTTCACGATCCACCAGGGCTCGGCGACGAGGCCGCCCTTGATGTACGGCACGAAGGGAATGTTGAAGCGCTGGGCCAGAAAGTCGAACCGGTAGACCGCGAGCAGCTTGATCGGGAAGATCCGCAGGCCCGTGCTCTCGGTCACCGGCTTCAGCGTGAGCGCGTCGAGCGCAGCCCCGAATTTTTCCGCGTACCCCACCGCCAAACCAATCGCCAGGGAGCCCACGTTGAACGGGCGCCAGAACTGGTAGTCGACCTCCACCTCGCCCATCAGCATGAAGCTGGGCCCGAACGTCCGGTAGTAGGGGTCGAGACCCGCGTCACCGACACCCGGAAATTCGCGGTCGATCAGCGGGCGGTGCGGCCCGAGCTTGAACTCGAAAGCGAAGCTCTGTTCCGTCGCTCCGTACACTTCGCCAGCGAAGGCGTGGGAAGCGAGCAGCGCGGCAATCAAACCGAAGAAGCGCATTTATGGGTTCCTTTTCCTGCGCAGCAACCACAGCCCGCACGCCAGCAGAAACGGCAGGCCGTTGATGGCGCTACAGCCCGTGGCGGTGTCTGTTCCACCCGCAGATCGGTACCGCCCATAGAAGCCAAGCGTGAGTCGGGGCGTGGCCGAGAAGAGCTCGGAGTTCTCGCTGAAGTTGCCCGCCGCGTCTTCCGACCGCGCCATCACGTCGTAGGTCGTGTCGTTGGTCAGGCCCGAGACTTTGATCGAGCTGCCGCTGGCCGTCGCCAGCTGGGCCTTCTCGATGAAGGCTGCTGTGCCCTGCTCTCGCGTGTAGACGTGAATCACGGTGGTGTCAGGCGAGGCCTTGAACTTCACCAGCAGCGCGCTGTCCTGCACGTCGACCGTGATGGTCGGAGCGACGGGCGCCTTCGTGTCGTAGATCAAGCTCAGCGAGTTCGTCTGCGAGACAGTGCAGGCGCTGCCGGGAATCCCGGTGCCATTGATTCTGTATGCACCACAGAGGCGGTGCGACCTTTCGACCCCGTCGGTGCCGCACTGGACCCCCGCGTCGCTGTATTTGAAGCCCGGCAGCTCAGCCACCGCGACGGTGAAGGTGCCCACGCCGGCAGAGAGCTCGGAAGAAGAGATGGTGTTGAAGACGACGTCGGTGGTGCCCGCCGAGTCCTGGCACTCGAGCTCGGACGCCCAGACCTTCAGGTCGGTGTTCGCACACAGGCCAAGGCCAAGCGCGGTGTTCGTCCAGTTGACGGTGACGTTCAGGTTGCAGTCGTTCGCATTGAAACGCTTGGTGGTGACGTCGACGGTTTCATAGGAAAGCTTGACGCCCTGCGCGGCCGAGACCGTCGCGGTGAGCAGCGAGAGCAGGAAGAGAGATCGCATCATCTGTCGGCGGCCATATAGCAACCCTTCGGCCATGAAAGTCCACCCGCTTCCGTAAAGACATCAAGCACTTGCACGCCTTCTCGTGTCACCGCGGCTGCCAAATTGTCACGCCTTGGCGGCCAACTTGATCGCCAGCGACGCGGCCACGTCTCCCGCCCGCCCAGCGTTGTCAATCGCCGCCACCAATTGAAGGGTGCGCCCCTCGACGCGAATGCGCCCGAGGTGGATCGCAGCGTCGGCCGTGACCAGCATCGGCATCGGGTAGACGCCCTCGGCCGGGGCATCGAGCACCTTTACGCCCGCCACGGTCTTCAGCTGCTCGCGCACGGCGTCGGCTTCCATCGGCTTCTCGAGCTGCGCCGTGAGGACCAGCATCGTGCCGTGAAAGAAGGGCGCGAAGATCATCGTGCACGAAAGCGGCACGGGGCCGAGCCGGCGCGCGACCTCCACCTTCAGGGCCGACTCGTCGGCGGTGTTGACCCCGTCGAAGGCGCCGACCTGAGGGACGAGGTTGAAGCCGAGCCGATGCGGGAAGACCGTCGCCTCGGCGTCGCCAGCGTTCAGCAGGGCCGCGGTCTGGCGCTCGAAGGCGGTGAGGCCTGACTGGCCACGGTTGGCCGCTCCGAAGAGGGCGGTGACTTGAGCGGACTGGAGGCCGACCGTCGTCTGCGCGCCGGTGAGCGCGGCAAGAATCGCCTGGGTTGAAGGCATCGCGAGCTCGACGATGCGCCCCTCGAAAGGCCGCAGCAGCAGCGGGTCGCTGTCGCCCAGCACCAGCGGCACTTTGAGGTCGTCGCGAAAAGCACCCGACAGGTCGATGACCCAGGCGCCCTTCTGCTGCGCAGAGATCGCCAGCGGCTTGGCCACCTCGGGCGGGCACGCGAGCACGACCGCCTTCATCCCGAGAAAGGCTTCGCTGTGCAGCTGCTCGATCTCGAGGCTCTCGCCCGAATACTCGACCTCGGTGCCCTGGGTGCGTTCGGAGGCGAACAGCGTCAGCCCCTGCGCGGGGTGATCTTTCTCTTCGAGCGCACGCAGCACCTGCTGGCCGACGATGCCGGTGGCACCGACCAGCGCAATCTCGGACGAAACGGCCATGTCAGTCTTCCTTCAGGCGCGCGCCCGGCTCGGGGCCGGGAAGCGGAGGGAACTTCGGGTTGTCTTCCGCGCCCGATGACCGCAGGTAGTGCGGCTCGAGCGCGAACATCGCGGCGGCGTCGAAGGTGGCCGGCAGCTTCGCAAGCCTGGCCAGACACACCGCGCTCGGCACTTCGGGAAATGATTGCAGCCGTTCAGCCGCGATGCCCAGCGCCTTCAGCTGCTCGGCGTACGTCGCCACCGCGGGGCCGAGCACGAGCCCAGCCGCTTCGCGCGCGAAGTCGGGCACCGACAGCGCCTTCTCTGCCCCCAGCGAAACCACGCCCTGCCCTTCGCGGCGGTAGCGACCCAGGTACAGCTCACCCTTCTTCACCACTGCTGCGCACGAGAGCTCGACGCCTTCGGGGCCCTGCAGCGCGACGGCCGCCAGCGATGAGACGCCAGCGAGCGGAATCTTGAGCGCGTAGGCGAGCCCTTTGAGCGTCGCGAGCCCGATGCGAAGCCCAGTGAAGCTGCCCGGACCCAGACCCGCGATGAGCCCGGTGAGCGCGCGCGGGGTCAGCTGGTGCCGCTTCAACAGCGCGTCGATTTCCCCGGGCAGCACCTCGCTGGTGCGCCGCGGCGGAGGCACGAACACTTCCTCGACCACGTTCAACGCGGGGTCGAGCAGCGCAAGGCTCAACGTGAGGGTGGAAGTGTCGAGCGCCAGCAGCAAAGTGCTTTCGCGCTTACCGCAGCATGCGCGTGATGTCGTTCTTGAACACGAGCACCATCAGCACCGCGAGCATCGCCAGGCCGACCAGGTTCGCGTACTCGCGCGCGCGAATCGGAATCGGGCGGCGGCGAATGCCTTCCCACAAGGCGGCCAGCAGGGCGAAGCCGTCGAGCACCGGAATCGGCAGCAGGTTCACGAGGCCCAGGTTCACGCTCACCAGCGCCATGTTGCCGATGAAGGTCTCGATGCCGAGCTCCGCGCTCTTCGACGCGACCTGGAACAGCATGATCGGGCCGCCCACGGACTCGAGCGGAACGTCGCCAGTGAACAGCTTGTAGAAGATGAGCCCAATCTTCCGGATGATCTTCGGCAGGTTCTTCACCGACGCGACGAAGGCGTCTTTGGGGCCCATGGTCAGGGAAACGAGCTCTTCGGCGGGACCCCCGGCCAGCGTGTCGCGCCCACCGCGAAAGGCCGGGCGTTCGAGCAAACCGAGCTCGAGCTGGGTGAGGCGATTCTTGAAGTCGTCGTCGTAGGTAATGGTGGCCTGCGCCAGCTGCTTCACGGCCGCGACGCCGCCGCTCTTCCACTCGAGCTCGAACGGCGTCTTCTCGAGCGCGGTGAGCTCGAGCTCGACCGACATCCACGAGCTCAAGGTGTGCTTGTTGATCCGCACCAGGCGATCGCCGCGCTTGAGCCCCGCTTCGGCGGCGGGGGTGTTGGGGCTCACGCTCCAGACGTAGAGGTCGCCCGACTCGACGCCCAGCGCCGCGTAGCCCTGCCCTTCGCCCTTCTCGAGCTTCACGGTCGACAGCTCGGGGATGACCAGCGTGGCGCCGGCGACAGGCTGCAGCTGTGAACGGACAACGGTGAGCTCCAGCGTGCCGGTCGCCTTGGCGAGCACAGTCTCGAACTCGAGCTCGTCCTTCACCACGGCGCCGTTGATGGTGAGGATGCGATCAAAGGTGCGAAGGCCTGCGGCTTCAGCGGCAGAGCCAGCAGGGACGCCGACGATGGCCGCGCGTCCCCGGGGCCAGATACCGAGCAGGCCGCGCTGCACCTTTTCGATCGGATCCTGGTCGGTCGTCATCATCGGCTGCAGCGTGACGACCACTTCCTGCTTGTCGCGCTCGAGGACGATGGTGACGTCGCGGTTCGCGGCGCCCGAGATGAGCTCGCGAATCTCCCCGAAGCTGCGCACCTCTTTGCCGTCGATCTTCCTGATGTAGTCGCCCGGCTTGATGCCTGCGCGCGCTGCCGGAAGCTCAGGCTCGAGCCAACCGACGCGGGGGGCCATCACCTGCGTGGTGCCGACGTAGACGAAGAAGAAAGCGATGATCGGAAAGATGAGATTGAACGCGGGGCCGGCGACGACAATCAACGCGCGCTTCCACCACGTCTGCGCCTGGAAGCTGCGGCCCACGTCTTCCGGAGCGACGTCTTCGTCCGGCTCCTGCCCCGCCATCTTCACGTAGCCACCCAGCGGCAGCCAGGCGACGCGGTACTCGGTGTCTCCGCGGGTGAAGCCAAAGATGCGCGGGCCGAACCCGATGCTGAACTTCAGCACCTTCACGTTGCACGCCTTGGCCACCAGAAAGTGACCGAGCTCGTGCACGGTCACGAGGACGCCCAGAAAGATGATGAAGAAGAGGGTGTTCTGGATCGCCGACATGTGCGCGTGAGGTTAACCGGGTCCCTGGTGCAGTGCCACGCGCCCGAACTGGACCCACAGCAACACCATCGGGGCGTTGAAGAGCAACGCGTCAATGCGATCGAGCATTCCGCCGTGGCCCGGGATCATTTTCCCCGAGTCCTTGACCTCGTACGCGCGCTTCAACATCGACTCGCACAGGTCACCCGCCGGCCCGAGGATGCCGCCCAGAATGCCCATCACCACGCAGTCCAGCAGGGTCATGCCCTGGAAGAACCAGATCTTGACGATGAAGAGGCCGAGCACGCTGCCGACCATGCCGCCGGCAAACCCTTCCCACGTCTTGTTCGGGCTCACTGCTGGGTAGAGCTTGTGCTTCCCGAACAGGCGCCCCGAGAAGTACGCCATCGTGTCGTTCATCCAGGTCACGACCAGCGCGCACACCACCCACCAGCCCCCGTCCGGCTGCATCCGCACGGTCATCAGGGCAGTCATCCCGCCGCCGCAGTAGACCAGCGCGGTGACGAGGTGCGCGACCCGCGTCGGCGCCTCGAGCAACGGGCCCTTGAGCAGGTGCCAGAGCCACGCGGCAAAGATGACGACGCCGATCAGGCCGCCCACGAGCGCCGCCGGTTCGTACGGCTTCCAGACGACGGTCAACGGCATCAGGCCCGCGGCGACGATGGTGAACCAGCCAACGGGCGAGACTTCCTTCAGCGTGATCTTGATGTACTCGCCCGCCGCCGCCGAGGCGCCCCACAGCAACAGCACCGCGGTGAACCAGCCTCCGCGGTAGAGCAGGTAGAGGATCGCCGGCAACAGCACGATCGCCGAGCCCAGGCGGAGCAGCAGGTTCTTGTTCTTGTCGGTCACTTGGCCTTGCGGGACGAGACCTGCCCGAAGCGGCGGTCTCTGCTTTGAAAGGCTTCGAGGCAGTCGAGCAGCTGGGGCGACCGGAAGTCGGGAAACAGCGCCTCGGTGAAGACGAACTCGGCGTAGGCCGACTGCCACAGCAGGAAGTTCGAGATGCGGTGCTCGCCGCTGGTGCGAATGACGAGGTCCACCGGAGGCAGGTCAGCCGTCCACAGCTCGGCGGCCAGCTCTTTCTCGCCGATGTCGTTCGCCTTCAGCTTTCCCGCTTCGACTTTCTGGGCGAGCCGCCTGGCCGCCTGCACCAGCTCTTCGCGACCGCCGTACGAGAGCGCGAGCGTGAGCACCATCTGGGTATTCTTTGCGCTGACGGCCCGCAGCTCTTCCAGCGGGTCGCGCACCTGCGAGGGCAGCCGCGCGAGCTCGCCGACGGCGTTGAGGCGAATGCCGTTGTCGAGAATCTCGGCGCGTTCCTTCACCAGGTACTCGCGCAGCAAGTCCATCAGCCCTGCCACTTCGGTGGGGGGCCGCGTCCAGTTCTGCGAAGAGAACGCGTAGAGCGTCAGCGCCTGCACCCCCAACCGGCGCGCGCAGCGGGTGATGTCCTGGACGCTCTTGCTTCCCTCGCGGTGGCCTTCGATCCGCGGCCAGCCCTTGGCTTCGGCCCACCGGCCGTTGCCGTCCATGATCACCCCGACGTGGCGCGGCAGCGTGGCAGCCTTCACCTGTTGCTCGCGCTGGGTGGTGGATTCGGTCATCGAGGGGAAAAGGGCGTCGGAACGTAACAGATGGCCTCCGGGTTTCGAGGGGGTAGTTCCGCTCTAACGAAACAGGGCGGCCTTCGATGCCGCGACAGACGTCGAGCGGTCGCGCTCCGATCTCCATCCGTCCAATTTCAGCTGTCATCGGCGGGCAGCCGCCGAATAGCATCCGCCAACTCTATGCCCCCGAAGGTCATTGGCCCGTACCGTGTCCTCGAGACGCTCGGTAGCGGCGGCGTGGGCACCGTCTACCGGGCCATCGATCGCCGCAGCGGCGAGATGGCGGCGCTGAAGCTTCTGTCGACAGGGCCGGCGCTCGATCCGCGGGCGGCGCGCCGGCTCGCGCGCGAGTTCGAGACGCTCGAAGATCTGTCGCACCCGAACGTGGTCAAGGTCTACGACACCGGCGTCTACCAGGGGTACCCGTACCTCGCGATGGAGCTCGTCGAAGGGCTCACGCTTCGCCACTACCTCTCGCTATCACCCAACGATCTCGCCAGCGACCAAAGCCTCTCGAACGCGATCGCCGAGCACCGGAAGAACTTGAACGCGCCGCCAGACGTGGGCGACAGCGAGTCGATGTCGGTCGACGACGACGAGATGAGCGGCGACTACCCGCCCTCACCCTTCGGCCTCTCGACCTTCTCAGAAGAGGCGCCCAGCGAAGAGCACACGATGGGCGACGAGAGCAGCGACGAGAACTACGAGACCGGGCCCGATTCGGTGCGCGCCCTCGCCGATCGCGCCGACGAGCCCGACACAGAAGCCTCGATGTCGGCCGAGTACTCGATGCCCTACGACCTCCCCACCGCGGCCGAGCAGGGCTCTTTTCAGCGCGCGTCGGACGTCGACATTCACCTGCTCAACCGCCCCGAGCGCGTCGGCCGGCTCAAAGACTCGATGCTGCAGATCTGCGAAGCGCTCTCGTACATTCACGCGCACGGGCTGATTCACCGCGACCTGAAGCCGTCGAACATCATGGTCGACGAAGATCGCCTGGTGCGGCTGATGGACTTCGGGCTGGCAAAGTTCATCGCCGACGACGCGGCCGTGACGGCTGACGGCCGGCTCGTCGGCACCTTCCGCTATATGGCGCCCGAGCAGATTCTGGGTGAGAAGCTCGACGCGCGCGCTGACCTCTATTCGCTGGGCGTGATTCTTTACGAGCTGCTCAGCGGCCGCGCCCCTTTCGACGCCAAGACGCCGTATGAAATCTGGCAGAAAGTGCTCGAGACCGAAGCCACCCCGATCGGAGCGATCAACCCGCGCGCCGACCGCGCGATGTCTCGCGTCGCCCACCGGCTCATCCGCAAAGAGCCGCACGACCGGTATCAGACGGCCGAAGAAGTCTTTGAAGCGCTCAACGAGTGACTGTCGACTTCCAGGTGCCCGAGGCGGCAGCCGGCCAGCGGCTGGATCTCTTCGTCGGCGAGCAGCTGAAGCTCTCGCGCAACCAGGTGAAGGCGCTGCTCGAGGCCGACGCGATTCGCATCGACGGCCGGCGCGGCAAGAAGGGCGACAAGGTCGCTGCGGGCCAGAAGGTCTCGGTGAAGCAGCAGGCAGAAGCGCCGCGGGCGGCGACAGCGGAACCAGACGCTCCGCTGGTGGTGCTGCACGTCGATGACGCGCTGGTGTTCGTCGACAAGCAGGCCGGGATGCCGAGCCACCCGTTGCTGCCGGGGGAAACCGGAACTGTCGCGAACGCGCTGGTCGCCCGTTACCCCGAGTGCGTGGCGGCGGGACTCGACGAACGCGAAGGCGGCCTGTGCCACCGGCTCGACACCGAGACGTCGGGCGTGCTGCTCGCCGCGCGGACCCGGCCGGCGTGGGAAAAAATGCGGGAAGCGTTCTCGGGCAACGGCGCCGACAAGCGGTACCTCGCCCTGGTCACCGGGCCGCTGGCAGACGAGGGAGAGATCGAGCTGCCGCTGGCGCACCACGGCGAGCGAGTGCGGCCGGCCGCCGGTGGCGGCGATGACGCGCGAGAGGCGCACAGCCTGTTCACGGTGAAGGCGCGCAGCGGCGAGTACGCGCTGGTCGAAGTGCAGATTCTCACCGGCGTGATGCACCAGGTCCGCGCCCACCTCGCCGCCGTCGGGGCGCCCATCGTCGGTGACTCCCTCTACGGCGGCCGCGAAGAGCCCGGCCTCGGGCGCTTCTTTCTTCACGCGCGATCGCTGCAGGTGAAGCACCCCGTCACCGGCGAGACGCTGAAGGTCGAGAGCCCCCTGCCCGACAAGCTCAGCGAGGTCCTTCGCGCGCACGGCTTTCCGTTCACCCCGAGCGCAGTCGAGGGATGAGCCCTTCCTCCGTTCATCCCGAGAGCCCTTCCTCCGTTCATCCCGAGAGCAGTCGAGGGATGAGCCGCCGCGGAGTTTCGGCATGACGCGCGCCGTTTCACTGTCGCTCGTTCTTCTTCTCGCGGCGCCTGCGCGCGCAGCCGAGCTGCCTGGCGACCCGGTCTCAAAGGGCCGCGGCGCCCTGCTGCTGGGCTCGCAGATCCTCGCGCTCTCGGCCGGCGCTGCGGTCTCGGTCGCCCTGGGCTCGGTGTGGATCGAAGACGACTTCCGCAACAACGGCCGGCCGGACCCGCGCGTCATCTCGGCGAACGTCGCGATCGCGCTCGCCGTGAACATGGCGCTGACGTGGATCCTGCTCCCCGACCTCGCGCGGGTGACCAACGACGAAGGCGGCCTCGCGAACGTCGAGTACGTGCGCAGCGAGACCTGGCGCCGCACCCGCTGGCTCGCGCTCGTCACCGCGGTCTTCGCCGGCGTCATCGTCGCGGGCGCCGTCGTCGAGAGGAACCAGTTCGGCGCCGGCCAGCTCGCGATGGCGATCGGCGCCGCTGGATCAGCGCTCTCCGTCTTCGCCTTCGATCTCACCGCGCTGCTCACCGTGCGGCAGGCGACCCATCGCTCGCGGGTGAAGCCGTGAAGCTGAGCCGCCGCGAAGTGCTCGCCGGTTCGGCCGCCGCGCTCGCCGCCTGCGGCGCCCGCTTCGAGCTCAATGGGCCGTTTCCGCTCGACGTCACCAGCGGCGACGTCACCGCCACCACCGCGCTGCTGTGGACGATGTACCGCGGCAACGGTGCCCTGAAAGCCCGCGTCTGGCGCGAGGGCGAATCGACGCCGGTGCTCGAGCAGCCCGCCGCCGCGCTCGATGGCTTCGTTCACTTCGATGCTGCGGGCCTCGAGCCCTTCACCTGGTATGGCTTCGACTTCGGCGACGGCGACGAACGCAGCGCGCCCGGCCGTTTCCGAACCACACCCGCCGCCGGCCAATCGGTACCGCTCACCTTCGGAGCAGTCAGCTGCACCAAGCTCGGCTTCCCGCTGACGCCGCTGAAGCAAGCCGCGATGCGACGCGACCTCGACGCCTTCCTCTTCCTCGGCGACACCGTCTATTCCGACGGTGCCGACGACCTCGACGGCTTCCGCGACAAGTGGAGCCAGTCGATCGCCCACCCGAACCACCACGCCCTGCGCGCCGCGACCAGCGCGATCGACACCTGGGACGACCACGAGATGTTCGACAACTGGAATGCGGACAATGCGGGCCCGCCCGACACGCTGGCCGGCCTGCAGGCGTTCTACGAGCACCAGCCGCTTCACCCTGGCCCCGGCCGCCGCATCTGGCGATCGCTGAAGTGGGGCGCCACCGCCGAAGTCTTCGTGCTCGATTGCCGCGGCGAACGCCGGCCCAGCCGCCAGCAGTACGTCTCACCCGACCAGCTCGAGTGGCTCAAAGACGCGCTGTCGGCGAGCACCGCCTCTTTCAGAATCATCATGAACTCGGTGCCGATCTCGAACTTCCCCGGCGCCTTCTTCGGCCTCACCGAGAACGATCGCTGGCAGGGCTACCCCGCGCAGCGCGAAGACATTCTCGGGCATATCGAAGACACCAACCTGCGCGGCGTCCTCTGGCTCGCCGGTGACTTCCACCTCGCCTGCATGGGCCGCGTCTCGAGGTCGGGCCGCGGCACCAGCGCGATCGAGGCGCTCGTCGGCCCGGGCGGGCAGACGCCCAACGTCTCGCCCAGCTACCCGGACCTCCCCCAGTTCGACTGGGCCTCGGGCATCAACAACTTCACGACTGTGCAGCTCGACCCCACCACGCTCGAAGCCACGCTGACCTACACCGATGGAAATGGCCGGGTGCTGACGCGGCGAACGTATTCGCTCTAGGCTGAACGCATGTTCAATGCGCTCGCCCTCAGCCTCGTGCTGCTCGCCGCCCCGAAGGTGACGGGCCCGGGCAAAGCGCTCGTCGGCGCCTGGTACCAGGGCGACACGCAGTACCTCGACCTCACCAGCAGCGGGCAGGGCCGACTCGGCATGCTCGAGATGACGTGGAAGGTGGTCGAGCCGAACGTCCTTCACCTCGTCTTCAAGGAAGACGGGGCCGAGAAAGACCTGCCCTACAAGCTGTCGAAGGGCGTGCTGACGATGGAAGTGCAGAACCGCGAAGTGGTGATGAAGAAGGGCACGCCAAAGGTGAAGCCGAAGGTCGGCGACGCTGCCCCGAAAGACCCCGCGAAGGACCCCAAGAAGAAGAAGTAGGGCCCATGCGCGCGATCGTTCACGTGGACATGGACGCCTTCTATGCGTCCGTCGAGCAGCGCGACGACCCGAAGCTTCGCGGCAAGCCCGTCATCGTCGGCGGCCACCCGACCCGAGGCGTGGTGCTCGCCGCCAGCTACGAGGCGCGGCCCTTTGGCGTGAAGAGCGCGATTCCGATGTCGCAGGCAGTGCGGCTCGCTCCACATGCGATCGTCGTCTCGCCCCGGCCGCGCGCGTACGCCGACGCGAGCGAAGCGGTGTTCAAAATCTTCGAGACGGTGACGCCGCAGATCGAGCCGCTGTCGCTCGACGAGGCATTTCTCGACGTCACTGCGTCGGTCACTCTCTTCGGCGCCCCGTCGAAGATCGCCGCCGACCTTCGCGCCCGCATCGCCCGCGACGTCGGGCTCAACGCCTCGGCCGGCATCGCAGAGGTGAAGTACGTCGCCAAGGTGGCCTCGGACTTCGCGAAGCCCAACGGGCAGTTCGAGGTGCCACCGGGCACCGCGCGCGAGTTCCTGGCACCCCTGCCCGTCTCGCGGCTGTGGGGCGTCGGCCCGCGCACCGAAGAGCAGCTGCGCGTCTTGGGTCTCAAGACCATCGGCGATCTCGCCACCCGAGATCGGCGGTGGCTCGAGCTCAAGCTCGGCAGCAGCGCGCAGCACTTCTGGGAGCTCTCGCAGGGCATCGACGATCGCCCCGTCATCTCTGACCGCGAAGCGAAGAGCATCGGCGCGCAAGACACCTTCGACGAAGACGTCCGCGGCGAAGAAGCGCTGCTGCCCCACCTTCACTCGCAGGCGCTGCGCGTCGGCCGCCGCATGCGCCGCGCGGGAGTGAAAGCGCGCGTCGTGCAGCTTTCGGTGAAGTACTCGGACTTCACGTCGATCACCCGCCGCCACACGATGGCCGCGGCGACGGACGACGGCCAGACGCTGTACCGCGAGGCGTCGGCGCTGCTCTCAAAGGTCGACCTCGGCCGGAAGATTCGGCTCACGGGCGTCAGCGCCCACCTCTTCGACCACAAAGGAAGCCAGCTGGGGCTCTTCGCTGCCGTGGGCCCATCGAGGTCCGACAAGCTCAACGCCGCGCTCGACAAGATTGCGTCGAAGTTCGGCGGCGCGAGCATCGTGCCGGCCGACTTGAAAGACAGCGCGCCCGATGACGAGGGCGACGAGTACCGCCGCCAGATGGGTGCCCGCCGCGGCGACGTGCGGCGGGAGTGATTCGAATCAGACCGGCTGCGGCGTCGGCGGAGCGTTCGGGCCCTCTGCGCCCTTCGGCCCACCTTTGCGGCGGCGACGGCGGCGCTTCTTCCCACCCGCCAAGGCCGGCGCATCCGTCGAGGGAGCAGGGGCAGCGCCCGTCTTCCACTGCACCAGCTCGTCGCGGAACTCGTCGGTCGCTTCGACCCAGACCTCGAAGACCTTCAACGCCTCGTTGAACAGCGGGTGCTTGCGGAAGCTCATCAAGCCGCCGCGGCGCCGGCGCTGACCCGACAGGGTGCGCTGCGCGATCAGGATCATCCGGCAACGTTCAGCGATGCGGCGCGGGAGGCGCGCGGTGCGAACGAGCTCCTGCAGCAGCAGCTCAATCGCCTGCGCCACGCTGGGCCGGGCATCGGTCGCCGCGTCCGACTCGGGCTCGTCGAGCGCGACGGGCAGCAGCAGCGCGGCCAACAACATCGAGTCTTCGAAGGGCGCGCCCGAACTCACCAGCGCGTCCAACGCCTCGGCGAAGCCCCAGTACGCGTCCTGGCCTTCGGCGTCTTGTTCCTTCAGCCAGTTGTCCAGCGGCGGCAGCAGCACTTTGAGCGCATCGAGCGCGCGCAGCAGCTTCAGGCTGGGGGCCGAGACGCCACCGCGAATCAGCCGAAAGGTCTCTTCGAGCAACCGGGGCGCCGAGCAGCGCGACAGGTCTTCCACCGCCGCTTCCATTGCCGCATACGTGCGCGACTCGATGTCGAAGTTGAGCTTGCAGGCGAAGCGGATGCCGCGCAGCAGGCGCACGGGGTCTTCGCGCATGCGAATTTCCGGGTCACCGATGGTGCGGATCTCACGCAGGCCCAGGTCGCGAAGGCCGCGAACGTGGTCGATCACCTTGCCGGCGCCGGGGTCGTAGAAGAGCCCGTTGATGGTGAAGTCGCGGCGGCGCGCGTCTTCGATCGCGGTGCCGAACACGTTGTCTTCGTCGATGAAGTGGTCGAGCTGCTTCTTCTCGGGAGGAGGAGCGGCGAAAGCCAGCGGCGCCGGCAAGTCTTCCAGCGGCACTTCCGCTTCGGGGTCGGGCTCGGGCTCGGGCGGCGCGGCGACGACGGGCTCTCCGGACGCTTCGGCCACCCCTTCGACGTCCATCGCGACTGCCGTCTCTTCGGGCGTGGTGATGGGCGAGGCGCGAAAGGTCGAGACCTCGAGAATCTTGCCGCCCTTGAAATAGACGTGGGCGAGGCGGAACCTTCGGCCGATCAACCGGCTGTTGCGGAAGAGGTCGCGCACCTGGTTCGGGGTGGCGCTGGTCGCGATGTCGAAGTCCTTCGGAGAACGGTCGACCAGCAGGTCGCGCACGCAGCCACCGACCAGGTAGGCCTCGTAGCCGTGTTGCCGCAGTCGAAGGACGACCCGCACCGCGTCGGCGTCGAGACGCGCCGGGTCGATTTGGGGGGCGCTTTGCGCCTCGGGACTGTGGTCGGGTGTTGCGTCTTGGTTTTGCATCGCGGGGGTTCCTATCTCAGTCAGCGCTTCTTCGCTTTCTTGTCTCGCGGGCGCGCATCGTCGATCAACGAGAGGTAGTCGACGTCGCGGGCCTCGGGAGGCGCAGGCGTCGCGCCGAGCGCGGCGATGCGCTTGGTGAAGGCCGCCAGAATGTCCGGCACCGGCCGCACGGAATTGAAGAGCGCCTGCGGCCCCGACAGCGCTTCCGTCAACGCGTGCGCGACCTCGGCCATCGGCAGCCCGCGGCGCATCAAGTCTTGAAACGAGTTCGACAGGGTCAGCAGGTTGTACCCAGCGGTCTGAATCATCTCGACCGAGATCTTCGCCACCTGAGTGGCGGTGAGGTGCTTGTCGGCCATGAGCACCAGCGCCGCCTGGAAGTAGTTGAAGATGGGGACGACGCGCGGGCCGTACTTGCTGAAGAAGGCGGGCGGCGTGAGGCGATCTAAGTTGATGAAGATGCGCTGCACCGCGTCGGCCTGCGGAATCTTTTCCCACTGCCGCATGATGCGCGTGATGTCGTCTGGGTAGACCTCGGACGCCTCGAGCACGCGGTGCACCACGGGCTCGTTCACCCGGCGCGCCACCATGTCGGCGTACAGCGAGTAGATGAAGGCGTCGGCTTCCGCGTCATCGCCGAACAACACCTCAGTGCTTGCCGCCGGCGCACGCGCCCGCGACTCGAGCAGCACCGGCAGCTTGTACCCGACCTGCCCGCGCAAGGCCTTGAACCGGCCGCGCAGCAGGTTGCTCACGTTGTCCTTGAGCACCAGCTCGTCGAACTCGACGCCGTCGAGCTTCAGCTTTTCCGACAGCACCGCGCGCATCTGGGTCGGGCTGCCCGAGACGATGCACAGCCGCGAGTCGCCGCGCGCCTTCAGCTCACGAATCAGCGCGGCCGCGCCGGGCACTGCTTTCTTCTCGGTCGCCTTCTGCAGCGCGGTGCGCACCAGCTGCCGCAACGAATCAAAATCCGTCTGCAGGTAGGTCTTGTCGAGATCCCACCGGTAGATGCGGCTGGGAGGTACGGGGTCGATGCGGTCGACGAGACTCACGAGGCCTTCAGACCTTCCTGAATCGATCGCGCGAGGTCGTTGGCCACGGCCTTCGCCGCGACTTTCCCGGCGTTCATGATCGCGCGCGACTTCGACTTGCCGTGCGCCTTGATGAAGATGCGATCGAACCCGAGAATCGGAGCGCCGCCGTACTGTTCCCAGTCGGTGACTTCCTTGATCCGCTCGAAGCCGCCCGACAGCATCGCGAGCCCGGCGCGCCACAGCAGCTTCTCTTTGTAGGCGTACTTCGCCAGCGCCATCACCGTCTCGTGCACGCCCTCGAGCATCTTGAGGCAGACGTTGCCGACGAAGCCGTCGCACACCACCACGTCGGCGGTGCCCTTGGGGATGTCGACCCCTTCGACGTTGCCGATGAAGCGAAGGCCGGTGACGTGCTGCAGCCGCGCGTTCGCTTCGACGACGCGGGGCGGGCCCTTCTGCGCCTCGGTGCCGTTGCTCAAGAGGGCGACCGACGGGTTCAGGTTGCGCGAGATGATGCGCGAGTAGGCGGCGCCCATGATGGCGAAGGCGACCAGGTCATCGGCGCTGGCGTCGACGGTCGCTCCGACGTCGAGGATGAGCGAGAACGGGTCGTCCTTCTCTCCGTGCGGGCTCTGCGTCGGGTAGACGGTGGCCAGCGCCGCCCGCTTCACGCCGGGAATCAGCTTGAAGGTCCGCGCGCACGCCAGCACGCCCGCGCCGGTGTTACCGGCCGAGACCAGCGCTTCTGCTTCACCGGCCGCCACCAGCTGAGCGGCGACCAGCACCGACGCATCGCGCTTCTCGTCGAGCGCGGCGGCCGGCTTCTCGTGCATCGCGACGAACTGCGCCGCGTGGTGCACCACCACCCTCTCGGCGTTGTGGCGAATGCTGCGCAGCGCGTGATCAATGAGGCTGCGATCGCCGACGAACAGGGCGTGGATGTGCGGGGTGTCCAGCGTCAGCTGCGCCGCGCCCCGAATGATTTCTTCGGGCCCGTGGTCCGACCCCATCACGTCGAAGGCGATGGTCACCGGCCGAACCGGCTTGTCAGGTGCCGCTGGTGTCTGGGCAGCCCGTTCTTTCTTCACGGGGCCGCGGCCGTCTCGCGCTGCGAGGCAGGCGTCTCTTTCTCGACGCAGCTCTTGGTCAGCGTGTACTGGTAGGTGCCGAGCTCGTCGCGCCAGTACTCGCCCACGTACGGCCAGTAGAGGTGGTCGTCGCTCACCGCGACGCTGTACGCGACCTTCTTCACGATCTCGGTGCGCTTCCCTTCGGGCCCCAGCTGGGTCTCGAGGAAGTCCTTTTCCTTCGCGTTGGTCTCGAACTTGATGCGCAGGCCGTTGGCGCGAAGCGTCTTGAGGGCGCCGAGCTCGAACTCGAGCTTGCTCTTCGCCATCACGCCGGCCGTCTTGGTCAGCTCGACGCGCTGGTTCTTGAGGCCTTCGATCAGCGTCTTGGCGAGGTTGCTGAACTTGAACGCGTCGGGCTTCGCGCCGAAGGAATCGATCTCGCCTTCGAGCTCGGTGATCGAGTCAGACGTCTTCTTCAAGTCCTTGTCGGTCAGCGCCAGCTTCAAGATGCGCTCGAGCAATTCATCGGTGCCCTGCTTCACCACGCCTTCCTTGTTCTTCTTCTGAATGCCCGCGAGCACGTCGAAGTAGGCGGCGGCGTCCATGTCCTTGTCGACCAGGGCCGACAGCTCTTCCTGCACCGGGCCGTAGATCCGTTCGAAGTCTTCGATGATCGACAGCGACTCGCGGTATCGGCAGTTCTCGTAATAGATGACGGCCTTGAGAATCAGCGCCTCGGGAAAGTACTCGTCGCGGAAGAACGGCGACGCGAGCGTGATCAGGTTGCCCAGCGACTGTTCGTACTGGCCGATTCGGTAGTTCGCCCAGCTGCCTTCGAAGAGCGCCTCGAGCCATTGGGTGTTCCCGCGCTCGACCTTGTTGAAATAGAAGATCGCGTAGCGGTTCTGGCGCGCGCCGTAGTGCGTGCGGCCCAGCTGCATGAACGCCAGCTCGCGAAGCGCCTGCTGCGCCCGCACCTCGGCGGTGATCGGCCCCGGCGGCACGCGCGTGACGCGAATCACTTCCTTCATCGACTCGAGCGCGCTCTCGGGCTTGTTCTCGCGGAAGTAGGCGAGGCCTTCGAGGTACTTCGCCTTTGGGTAGAAGACGTCGCCCTTCGGGATCATCAGAATCAGGCGCTTCACTTCGTCGAAGCTCTTGTTCGCTTCACCCGTCTGCTCGACCTCGTCCAGCGCCTTGCCGCGCACGAAGTGGTAGCGCGCCAGCAGGTAACGGAACTCGTTGCGGAAGCGTTCGGGGAACTCGAAGTTCGAGTACTTCGCGATCTCGTTGAGCACCACCTGCTCGTTCACCGTCTTGCGGCTGATGAAGAACAGCCACTCGAGCGAGCTCTTGAAGAACTTGGTCTGCGGCCCACGCGCGAGGATCGCTGAGAACTGGCCGAGGCTCGAGTGGAACATGCCCATGCGGTAGAGGCTCTTCGCCAGCAGGTACTGCGCTTCGACGGCGAGCGCCGCGAACTTCGGGTCGTTCATCAAGTCCGACGACGTCATCGCCGCCAGCTCGTACTTTTCTTCCTTGAACTGGGCCGCCGCCACGTCCAGCTTCTGCCGGTCGCCCGACTTGCCGCTGACGTCCACCGCCTCGAAGCTCATCGTCGGAGCTGCCTTCGGATCCTTCTTCTCTGGCTTCGCGTCTGCCTTCGGCTCGGGCTGGCTCAGGTCCAGGCCGCCTTCGGGCATCGGCACCGCGTCCTTGTCTTCTTCCTTCTTCTCGTCCTTCTTTCCGGTGGCCTTCTTCTTCTTCTTCTTGCTACCGAGATCGAGGCCTTCGAAGTTCATCTGGGCATGCGCGACCAGAGGGCTTGCGAAAGCCAGCAGGGTTCCGACCACCAAAGCGCGTTGGAATTTCATCACGGTCACCCTGGATCGAAGCCGAACGGGAAGAAGATGCTCACGCCGAGCTCGCCCATCAGCTGATTGCGAAAGCTCGACTTGGCCAGCAGCTCGTCCGTGGCGGGGAAGCTCTCGTAATAGAGAAGGTCACGCAGCTCGAGCCGCACGCAGAGGAACTTGTTGATGAAGAACCGGCCACCGACCGCGATGTTGCCGCCGGCGGTGGGCGTGTTCTGCGGGCCGTACATGAAGAACGACGGGCCGAGCCCCAGGTACATGTTGAACTCGAGGAACTTCTCGGCGACGAGGCCGATTTTTCCGTAGATCGGCGACCACTGCAGCTCGAGGCCGGCGTTGACACCCATCTGGCCGAAGGCAGCGTTGCTGGTCAGCTCGCCCTGCGTCGGCGGGCGGCAGCCGCGCTCGCCCATCGTGCCAGTGGTGCAGATCTGCGCCGCGCCCGACACCACCGAGATGCTGTAGCCACCGCGCAGGCCCAGCGCGAGGTTCTCGTTGAAGTGGTAGGTGAGCGCCAGCGTCGGCGTGTACTTCGAATAGAAGGCGTCCTTGATCGAGATGCCCAGCGCCGGGCTCACTTCGAACCGGCCGGCCATCAGGAACTGGTGACCTGACACGGGTCGAACGCGCTCCCGCAGCGGGCCCGCCGCGTCCTTGTCGGCTTCCGACACGTCGCCTGCTTCTTCTTCTGACTTCGCCTGCGCCAGCGCTGCCACCGGCAGCAGCGCGAGCAGCAGCGAGACCTTCAGCAGCTCGCGCATCATTCATCCTCCCGGTACGTCGACTTGAAGGGGAGGAACAGCGAAAAGCCGACGTAGAAGGCCATCATGTTCTGGGTGCCACCCTTGGAGGTGAGAACCGGCACGTCGAGGTAGGTGGTGTTGATCAACGCCACGTTGATCGCGAGGAAGTCTTTGGCGACGAAGCGGATGCCGAGGCCCAGGTCGGCTGCGGGCTTGACCGTGCGGTCGGGGTTGTCGGTCGTGGGTACGCTGGTCTGGCGGGTGTAGACGATGCCCATCCCGCCCAGCACGTAGGCGTCGAGGTGGAGAATCGAGTTGAAGAAAGAGACCTTGCCGTAGAACGGGCTCCACTCGAAGTTGCCCATCACCGACCAGGTGGGCTCTGAGAAGAAGATGCGCGACTGGAAGACGCTCTTGGCGACCTTCACGTCATCCGACGGGAGCACCATCATGTACGAGCCGCGCACCGAGATCGCGAGGCTGTCGGCCGGGTAGAAGGCGGCGCGAATCGCTCCGCCGAGCTTGGTGTAATAGGGGTCGTTGATCGACACCATGAAGTAGGGGGCGATCTCGAGCCGCTTCCGCTTCAGGTAGAGCTTTCGCTGCACGCTCTTCACCCGATCTTCCTGGGTGATGTCGCGCTCGACGGCCGGCCCGTCGTCCTTCGGCTTCACCGGCGCACGCACGGGCGCAGCTTTCGCTGGCTCGGGCTTCTTTTCGGCCGGCTTCTCTTCTGGCTTTTTCTCGTCTGTCAGATCGAGGCCTTCGAATTCGTTCTGAGCGAACGCGACCGAGCCCCAGAGGAGCAGGATCGCCAACGGCAGTTTACGGATCAAATGGTGTCTCCACGTCTCAGCCCGCCGCAAAACAACCCGACAGACCCCTTTGGAAAAGTGGGCGGACTCTAGCGGCGGGTTTTTAACCCTTCAACAATGCTCTGCCTCATGGTGGTAGGTTCTCGCGGCTTCGCCAGAAGGGGTCGCTTGTCCAAAGATTCGGTGCCCATGTTCATTCGCTCGCTCATCGTCCTCGCTGTCGTCGCTGTCGCCGCTGGCTGCAAGCCGCCTACGGATCTCGGGCAGCAGTGCCGTCTGGTGAAGAAGAACCCCGATGGCGGGCGCGCGCTCATCATTCAGGAAAACGAGATCAAGACCGCGGCCAACAAGGACTTCGTCTCTTTCGGGTCCACCGACTGCGAGAACCTGGTCTGCGTGCGCGACTCGGCCTTCGTCGCCGACGCCGGGATGCTGCTCGCCGACGGTGGGCTGCCCGACCGTGATGGTGGCGCCCTGGGCTATTGCTCGAACAGCTGCGAGGTCGGCAGCGTCTGCGGCGCAGCGGATCCTGCTGATGACAACGACTCGAGGCGGCGCCTCAACTGCCGCGCCCTGCTGCTCGACACCGTCACGCTGCAACAGCTCTGCAAGCAGGGCAAGTGTCTGCAGGGCAACCTCACCTCTCCGTACTTCTGTGCCCGCGGCGCGATTCCCGACGCCGGAACCTGAAGCAGCTGCCGTGTAGGCAAAGTGCCTACGCCGGTCGATCACCGATAATTCGCACGGAGTAGATCTTCCGGGTCGCTCGTTCGTGAACCCTGGGAACGGACCTTGCTGTCTGTTCGGCATCAGACTTTTTCCCAAGGAGCACCGATGAACCGCACCGGAATCTTCCTCGCAGCTGCTGGAGTGCTGGCCCTGGTTGCCCTCGTGGCCGGCCTGCCACGCGTCGGGCGCACCACAATCGACCCGCCGATCTCGAACCCGCCGAGTGTTTCCGGCAGCGGCTCGCTGACGATGACGGGAAGGCTCTCGCACCCTTACGTGGGCCTCGGGCAGTCTGACGTGTTCCTCACCGTCGACCTCAGAGGCGTCGAGGTCCCGGGTGCCCAACGCGCGCCGCTGAACCTGGCGCTGGTCATCGACCGGTCGGGCTCGATGTCGGGCTTCAAGCTGACGCAGGCGAAGCAGGCCGCGAAGCAGCTGGTCTCGCAGCTGACCGCGAATGACAGATTGTCGATCGTTCACTACGGCAGTGACGTGAAGTCCATGGCCGGCACTTTCGCGACCACGGAGAACAAAGAGCGGATGCTCGCCTACCTCGAGGGCATCTGGGACGACGGCGGCACGAACATCGGCGCCGGCCTGTCGACGGGCCGCGACCTGCTGATGGCGGCGAAGTCGGACTTCCGCGTCAACCGGATGATCCTCATCTCTGACGGGCAGCCCACCGAAGGGCTCACCGACCCCGACGGCCTGAACGCGATCGTTCGCGAGACGCGCCAGCAGGGAATCAGCGTGTCGAGCATCGGCGTCGGCACCGACTTCAACGAAGACCTCATGCAGGGCTTCGCTGAGGCGGGCGCTGGCGCCTACGCGTACCTGGCCGACGCTTCGCAGCTGGGCACCATCTTCAGCAAAGACCTGAACCAGGCCGGCACCCAGGTCGCGCGCAACGTCACCCTCACCTTCGAGCTGCCCCCGGGCGTCGAGTTGGGCGAAGTGCTCGGCTACAAGTCGTCGCAGGTCGGCCGCACCGTGAAGGTGTCGATGCCGGACTTCGCGGCCTCGCAGCTCGAGCGCGTCGTCGCCCGCGTCGTCGTCTCGGCCGGCAGCACCGGCACCACGCTGGACGTCGCGCGGCTGCACCTCGACTACACCGACCTGCTCAAGAACGAGGCCGTCGCCAACGACGCGTCGCTCTCGGCAATGGTCACCGACAAGAACGAGATCGTGATGAAGAACCGCGACAAAGAGGCCTCGGTGTACGCGGCCCGGGCACGCAGCGCGGTCAACACCCAGGCGGCGGCCGAGCTCTTGAAGCAGGGCGAAACCGACAAGGCCAACGCACTGCTCGACCGCAACGCCTTCTATTTCGAAGAGGCGGCGCAGGTGGCGGGCCCGGCAGCAGTGTCCGGTGACGTCGCCGAGCAGAAGACGATGCGAGAGGACTTCGGCAACGCGCGGGACGAAGACGGCCGACAGGCGGCGGGCAAGGCGGCGAAGCGGAAGGCGCGCATCGACTTCGGCGTCACCGGCTCGACGTACTGAAAACCCCTTCCTTCTCGAGAGAACCATGTCGACCACCAACGCCGTCATCCAGCTGCACCAGCGGGAAATCTTCGAGACCAATGTCGTGCGCGGTCTCGCCGCTGGAGCCGGGGCAGGCATCCTCGCCCTGGTCACCCACCGAATCGGCGCTCCGGTGCCGCTGGCGTTCCTCGCGATCTGCGGCGTGTCGCTGGCGGCGGTGCGCGGTGACAAGTTCGACAAGCTGCTCCTGGCCGGGCTGTCGGTGGGCCTGTGCGCAGCGCCGTGGCTGTTCGGGCTCTCGATGGCGTGGACGATTGCGCTATCGGGCGCGGCGGCGGGCGGGCTGATGGTGAAGTCGCGGCTGTGTGAGCGCGGCGAAGAAGGCAACGTCGGAGCAAGCCGGCCGGGAATGCTGAACTACGGCGTCGGTGCTGCAGCGACGGGCGCGTTGGCGGTCGGTGGCTGGGAAGTGGCGCGGGTGCTGGGTGCGCGGCTGGCCGACTTCCAGACGCCTCCGTTGCTCGCGGTGATCATCACCGGGCTGGTGGTGGCGCTCTTCACCTCCATTGGCGGCATGGCGGCGCACCTCGCGCTGAAGGCCGACCCCGTCGAGGCGCGCTGTGAAGAGCTGATTCCCCAGCTGACGGGCGAGTTCCAGACCCAGGCGCAGCGGGCGCTGACGTTGTACCGCGCGTGCGGCCAGTCGATGCAGGCGCTGCCCCGTGAGCCGGCGCGCGAAGAGCTGGCGAGGACGCTGCAGCGGCTGACGAAAGACGCGGTCGAGCTCGCGGCCGAGTGGGCGGGCGTCGAGACGCAGCTGCAGGACGACACCCAGAAGGAGCTCGCGCGAGAGATCGCCGACCTTCACAAGAGCGCCGCCGAAGCGAGGGATCCGATCGCCCGGCGCCAGCTCGAGATGGCGGCGTCGTCGCTGAAGGAAGAGGTCGATCGTCTGGGCGAGCTGCGCCTGAAGCGCGAACGGATTCTCGCGAAGCTCAAGTCGCAGGTGGCGCTTTTGGAAAGGGCGCGGGTGTCGCTGATTGGCATGCGCAGCGGGCACGCGCAGATCAAGGCTGCCGAGATGTCGGCCCTGGCGCGGAAGTTCAACGCGCTCGCGGGGGCACAGGCGGACGAAGCGAAGCTGGCGCACGAGGTCGCCACCGGCACCGAGCTCGCCGCGCAGGAAGCCGAGCTGCAGCAGGCGGTGAAGGTCGCCGAAGGCATCGTCGGGGCGCCGGTGTCGCCGCTTGCTGCCAACGACGCCCAGCCAGTTGCACCCGAAGGCTTGAAGCACTGAAGATGCGGATACCCATTCGGGGAGCAGTTGGGCCGGGCTCCCCGAGTTAGTGTGCGCGCCACTGTGGCGCCCGCTCGAGAGAAGAAGAAGCAGCAGCTGTTAGCCCAGCTGGTGAAGCACGTCGAAGGCGAGATGGACACGATGCGCAAGGCCGCGCTCGACGCCGCCGAAGGCGCGACCCACGCCGAAGCGAAGCCCGAGAACGACAAGGACACGCGGGCGATCGAAGCGTCGTACCTGGCCGCCGGCCAGGCCGAGCGCTACCGCCGAATAGAAAAGTCGCTGAAGGTCCTCGTGCAGCTCGACGTGCCTGAGCTGAAGAGCAACGCCTCAATCGTCTCGACCGCCCTGATCACCCTCGAAGACGAAGAAGGCGCGCCGACCCGCTACCTGCTGCTGCCGTACTTCGGCGGCGTGGTGCTGACGATGAACGGTGAGAAAGTGCAGGTCATCACCCCGCCCTCTCCGCTGGGCGCAGCGCTGCTTGGCCGCACCACCGGCGACACCATCGAGCTGCGCGTGAAGTCGGGGCGAAAGGAGCTGACGATCACCGACGTCGGTTAGGAAGGCGCGCTTGCGCTTGTCCGCAATCCGAGCGTTGTCCTGACCCGCGGGGTAGGTATTGACTCCCTGGCGGGTCAACATTCAGGCCGATCGGCGCCAGTTGGCTGAGGGCACGCCAGTTGCCTTGTTCGGCAGTTGCCATGGCGCCCGGCTGGAGAACCCCTGAAATCGAAGAACGGCTGGCGCGGAACCGGCGTCGGGCGATCGGCGTTTGCGCGGGCCTGACGGGTCTCTTCTTCATCGACGATGTGCTCACGGGTGGCGACAACGTCGGGCGCCTTTTGTTCATCCGCTTCACATGGGCGGTGGGCCTCTTCCTTATTTGCCTAATCCTTGTCCCCGCCTCGGTCAGGCTTCGACATTGGTTGCTGCGCCTGGCAGCGGTGGTGAGCGCGGGCTGCTTGTCGTCGATGGCGATGGTGCACGGCGACGAATACGTTGCCTACTTCGCCTTCCAGCTCGCGATGCCGCTGTGCATCGTGGTGGTGCTGCAGGACGAGGTGGGGGCGGCGGTGCTGGCGGTGCTCACCACGCTGCTCGGCGCGAACGCGATTCTGATCCTCTCGGGAGCGTCCGCCGCGCAGCTGGGCAACTGGTTTTCGTACATGCTCGCCACCTCGGTCGTCGCCATCTACGCCTCTATTCACCAGCGCGCCCAGCTGCGAGAGGAAGCGATGCAGCAGCAGCGGCTGAGTGACAGCGATCGGGCGCGCACCCAGGCCGAACGGCTGGCCCTGGTCGGGCAGCTCGCCGCGGGGGTCGCCCACGAGATCAACAACCCGCTCGCCTTCATCGGTGCGAACCTCGCCTTCATCGCCGATGAGCTGCCGGCGGGGTCCTCAGAGCTCCGGTCGGTGGTCGAAGAGACGCGGGCCGGCCTCAAGCGCATCGGGATGATCGTCGGCGATCTCACCGCGTTCTCCAGAGGCGGCGCGGATGCGACGACGCCGGTCGACCTTCACGCGATCCTGAACGAGGCGCAGCGGATGGCGTCGATGCGCACCAAGGGCCGGTGCGAGGTCGTCAATCAGCTGCCCACCGACCTTCCCCCGGTGATGGGAAATGGCCGGCACATTTGCCAGGTGTTCCTCAACCTCATCCTCAATGCCGCCGACGAGCTCGGCGCTGCGGCGATTCCCAACGGAAGAATCTGGGTGATGGCCAGCAGTGTCGGGGCTCACCTGCGCGTCGACGTGGATGACAACGGCCCGGGGATTCCTGCCGCCGCGCGCGCGGGGCTGTTCACGCCTTTCTTCACCACCAAGCAGGTCGGCAAAGGCACCGGCCTGGGGCTGGCCACTTCGCGCGAGTACCTGCGGCGGGCGGGCGGCGATCTGCTCGCGTCCGACCGCCCCGGGGGCGGCGCGCGCTTCACGCTCACCCTGCCGCTCGCGGTCCAGGTCGCGAATCATCCCGCTCCTTGAAGTCGAGGATCAATCGCGGATGCACGCAGGTGCTGCGCCCAACACCGCGTCGCACGGATGCCACAATCGACCGAGCTGATTCGGGGCAAGCACGGCCGTCGGGGACGACCCTCCGACGATGGTTCCGCACGAATCGACCGCGTCGAACCCGATGCTGCTGCACGCCGCTGCAGAACCGGTCGACAAATACGGCGCAACGCGCGCGACAGGGCCGGCGAACGTCGGAATCGAACCCGGGGCGACGGTACCCGCCGCCAGCTGCAGCTCGCTCGAGCCACCGCCGCTGTTGTTGAACCAGCCACTGCACAGGTTCGCGCCAGACATGGTCAGCGCCGAAATTCGCAGGCCGTACAGCCCCTGCGACTGCGGTCCGAGCGACGCCGTACAGGTCGGGGCGAACTGCCGATTCCGAATTGCCACGTACACCCCCCGGGGAGGAATCACATCGGCAGACCCGAAGTTCATCCACCGCGAGCTGGCGGTCGACGCAGACGCATTGCGGTACGCGAAGTGGAAGCCGTTCAAGTTGACCGGACAGTTGGACAAGTTGGTCAGTTCGATCGACTCGCCCGCCTGGCAGGTGTCTTGATTGATGCAATCGGGCGAGGGACACGCGCCTTCGCCGTTCACCACATATTCGCTCACCACCACGTTGGCCGCCGAGGGCGCCGCGGCCACCGCGCATTCCTCGACGACGTTCACGCTCAGCTGCGTCGGGCCCGAACAACAAGTGGGAGCATCGGTTCTGCATGCGCGCACCTCGAAACCAACGGACGCCCCGGGCAGTGGGCCTCCTGGAGCCGCGCGAACCGCGGGCCTCACGTGGTTGTGTCCTTCGAGCGCGGACCCGAGGACGAGGGTTCGGCCGGAGGTCGCAAGCTCATAGGTGAGACCTGTGGGAATCGGGGCGAACTGAACGATGGGCCGACCATCCCAGCTGACGGAGCAGGCGGTGCTGATGGGCGGCGAAGGAGGCGAGGCGCACGAGAACGTGGTCACGGAAGTTGCGCAGCAGGCCGA